>NZ_JACCCN010000005.1:0-423806 GCF_013410075.1 Xanthomonas sp. JAI131
AAGTACGACTTCCCGGGCGACGACACCCCGATCATCCACGGTTCGGCGCGTCTGGCGCTGGAAGGCGACCAGAGCGAGATCGGCGTGCCGTCGATCCTGAAGCTGGTGGAAGCGCTGGATTCGTTCATCCCGGAGCCGCAGCGCGACGTGGACAAGCCGTTCCTGATGCCGGTGGAAGACGTGTTCTCGATCTCGGGCCGCGGCACCGTGGTGACCGGCCGTATCGAGCGCGGCGTGATCAAGGTGGGCGACGAAATCGAAATCGTCGGCATCCGCGCCACGCAGAAGACCACGGTCACCGGTGTGGAAATGTTCCGCAAGCTGCTTGACCAGGGCCAGGCGGGCGACAATGCCGGTCTGCTGCTGCGCGGCACCAAGCGTGACGACGTGGAGCGCGGCCAGGTGCTGTGCAAGCCGGGTTCGATCAAGCCGCACACCGAGTTCGAGGCCGAAGTCTACGTGCTGTCGAAGGACGAAGGCGGCCGTCACACCCCGTTCTTCAAGGGTTACCGTCCGCAGTTCTACTTCCGCACCACCGACATCACCGGCGCCTGCGAGCTGCCGGAAGGCGTGGAGATGGTGATGCCGGGCGACAACGTGAAGATGGTGGTCACGCTGATCAACCCGGTGGCGATGGACGAAGGCCTGCGTTTCGCGATCCGCGAAGGCGGCCGTACCGTCGGCGCCGGCGTGGTGGCCAAGATCATCAAGTAATGCCCGCCCATGTCGGCGGCCCTTTCAGGGGCTGTCCGACCGGTGGCGACCGCGGCTTCGGCTGGCGGTTCAACGAAGGGTCGGCGCAAGCCGGCCCTTCGTCGTTTTGTGGGAGGGAAGGGCGCCATGAAATTCTTGCCGCGACATGTTGCGGGCGGGTGAAACAGTCGCTATAATGCGCGGCTCGGCATTCCTGGGTAGGGTGCCGGATACACCGCGAAAAGAGAGGCAGGATGCCCCTCGTGTTCGCCAGACCGGGAAGGTCGCGCTGCATGAAGCAATCAACGGCCTTGCGCTGTTGACGTTGTTTTATCTGCGCATTATACTTTTCCGTCTGGGCAGGCCGGGTAACTGGTCTGCCTCAGTTTTTGGGCGGAGGAATGGCCCTCGCCAGCTGGATGCTCGGCGGTATACGACGTCAGGAAATAATCGGGGCAGGTATCCCAGAGGCCTTGCCCGTCGCTCTTTTAACGAAGGAACCCACCGCCATGGCGGAGCAAAAGACCGGTCAGAAAGCGGATCAGAAGATCCGGATTCGGCTGAAGGCGTTCGATCATCGTCTGATCGACCGTTCGGCCAGCGAGATCGTTGAGACGGCCAAGCGGACCGGCGCGCAAGTGCGCGGCCCGATCCCGCTGCCGACCAAGATCGAACGCTACACCATTCTCGTTTCTCCGCACGTCGACAAGGACGCGCGCGACCAGTACGAGACCCGCACGCACAAGCGCGTGCTCGACATCATCGGCCCTAACGACAAGACCGTGGACGCGCTGATGAAGCTCGAGCTCGCGGCGGGCGTCGATGTCCAGATCAAGTTGACCTGAGGACTACGACCATGACGAAGAAATATTCGTTGGGCTTCGTGGGCCGCAAGGCCGGCATGAGCCGCGTCTTCACCGAAGACGGCCGCTCCATCCCGGTCACCCTGATCGAAGCGACCCCGAACCGCATCACCCAGCTCAAGACCGTCGAAAGCGACGGCTACAGCGCCGTGCAGATCACCGTGGGCGCCCGTCGCGCCGCGCTGGTCAACAAGCCTGCCTCCGGCCACTACGCCAAGGCGAAGGTCGAAGCCGGTCGCGGCCTGTGGGAGTTCCGCGTTGAAGACGCGCAGCTGGGCGATTACGCCATCGGCGGCGAGATCAAGGCGGACATCTTCGAGGTCGGCCAGAAGGTCGACGTCCAGGGCGTCACCAAGGGCAAGGGTTTCCAGGGCACCATCAAGCGGTACAACTTCCGCATGGGCGATGCCACCCACGGTAACTCGCTGTCGCATCGCGCGCCGGGTTCGCTGGGTCAGCGCCAGACCCCGGGTCGCGTTTTCCCGGGCAAGAAGATGTCCGGCCACATGGGCGCGGTGCAGCAGAGCACGCAGAATCTGGAAGTGGTCAAGGTCGACGTCGAGCGTGGCCTCATCGCCATTCGCGGCGCTGTGCCTGGCGCTGCCGGTGGCGACGTGATCGTGCGTCCGGCTAGCAAGGCATAAGGAGAGATGACGATGGAACTCGTTATCACGGGTAGCAACAACAAGGTCTCGGTCTCCGACGCCGTGTTCGGTCGCGATTTCAGCGAGGATCTGGTTCACCAGGTCGTCGTCGCCTATCGCAACGCCGGCCGCGCCGGCACCAAGGCGCAGAAGACGCGTTCGGAAGTCAACGGTACCACCAAGAAGTCGAAGAAGCAGAAGGGCGGTGGCGCACGCCACGGCGCGCTGACCGCTCCGATCTTCGTTGGCGGCGGCGTGACCTTCGCGGCCAAGCCGCGCAGCTTCGAGCAGAAGGTGAACCGCAAGATGTATCGCGCCGCGATCTGCGCGATCCTTTCGGAGCTCAACCGCCAGGGTCGCTTGATGGTCGTCGACGCGTTCGACGTCGAGGCCAGCAAGACCAAGGATCTGATCGAGAAGCTGAAGGGTCTGGAAGTGGGCAAGCGCCCGCTGATCGTGACCGAAGAGGCGTCCGAGCATCTGTACCTGTCGGCGCGCAACCTTCCCTACGTGGAAGTGCGTGACGTGCAGGGCCTGGATCCGGTGTCGCTGGTCGGGGCCGATACGGTCGTGATCACCGCCGATGCGGTCAAGAAGGTCGAGGAGTGGCTGGCATGAGCAGCAACGAAAAAATCTTCAGCGTGCTGCGTGCCCCGCGTGTCTCCGAAAAGACCGCGCGCCTGCAGGAACTCTCCAATCAGTACGTCTTCGAGATCTCGAGCGAAGCCACCAAGGCCGATGTCAAGGCCGCGGTCGAGCAGCTGTTCGACGTCAAGGTCGAGTCGGTCAACGTGTTGAACGTCAAGGGCAAGAACAAGTCCTTCCGTTCGCGCAGCGGTCGTCGCGGCGATTGGCGCAAGGCGTACGTGCGTCTGGCCGAAGGCCAGTCCATCGACGTAACGGCCAAGGCCTGAGGTCCATCCCATGCCATTGATGAAATTCAAACCCACTTCTCCCGGCCGTCGTTCGGCCGTGCGCGTGGTCACGCCCGATCTGCACAAGGGCGCGCCGCATGCCGCGCTGCTGGAGCCGCAGAGCAAGTCCGGTGGTCGTAACCACCATGGCCGCATCACCACCCGTCACGTCGGCGGTGGCCACAAGCAGCACTACCGCCTGATCGACTTCAAGCGCAACAAGGAAGGCATTCCGGCGCGCGTGGAGCGGATCGAATACGATCCGAACCGCACCGCCCATATCGCCCTGCTGTGCTACGCCGACGGCGAGCGCCGCTACATCATTGCGCCGAAGGGCCTGAAGGCCGGCGACCAGGTGATCGCGGGTTCGGATGCGCCGATCAAGACCGGCAACACCCTGCCGCTGCGCAACATCCCGGTCGGTACGACGGTGCACGGCATCGAGCTGAAGCCGGGCAAGGGCGCGCAGATCGCGCGCGCTGCCGGCGCCGCGGTGCAGCTGGTCGCGCGTGAAGGCATCTACGCCACCCTGCGTCTTCGCTCCGGCGAAATGCGCAAGGTGCCGGTCGAGTGCCGCGCCACCATCGGCGAAGTCGGCAACGACGAGCACAACCTCGAGAAGCTGGGCAAGGCGGGCGCCAAGCGCTGGCGCGGCGTGCGTCCGACCGTTCGCGGTGCGGCCATGAACCCCGTCGATCACCCGCACGGTGGTGGTGAGGCAAAGGCCGGTCAGGGTAATCCGCATCCGGTCACCCCGTGGGGTGTGCCGACCAAGGGTTACAAGACGCGCCATAACAAGCGCACCGAACAATTCATCGTCCGCGATCGTAGGGGCTAATCGACCATGGCACGTTCACTCAAGAAAGGCCCGTTCGTCGATCACCACCTCGTCAAGAAGGTGGAGGCCGCGGCCGGCAGCAAGCGTCCGATCAAGACCTGGTCGCGTCGCTCGATGATCCTGCCGGAGATGGTGGGTTTCACCATCGCCGTGCATAACGGCAAGAACCACGTTCCGGTGCTGGTCAACGAGAACATGGTCGGCCACAAGCTCGGCGAATTTGCCGTCACCCGGACCTTCAAGGGTCACGGTGGCGACAAGAAGTCGAGCCGGTAAGGAGAGATGACGATGGAAGCGAAAGCAATCCTGCGCACTGCGCGCATCTCCCCGCAGAAGGCCCGCCTGGTCGCCGACCAGGTGCGCGGTCTTTCCGCCGAGCGGGCGGTCAACCTGCTGAAGTTCTCGGATAAGAAGGCTGCCCACCTGATCAAGAAGGTGGTGGAGTCGGCGATCGCCAATGCCGAGAACAACCAGGGCGCGGATGTCGACGAGCTGAAGGTCAAGACCATCATGGTTGATGAAGGTCCGACCCTGAAGCGTTTCATGGCGCGGGCGAAAGGCCGCGGTACCCGCATCCTCAAGCGCACCAGCCACATCACTGTGGTTGTGGGCGCCGCCAAGTAAGCGGAAAGGAAAAGACGATGGGTCATAAAGTTCATCCGATTGGAATCCGCCTGGGTGTCTCCAAGGACTGGAATTCCAAGTGGTACGCCAACAAGGGCGAGTTCGCCGGTTACCTGGCAGCCGACCTCAAGGTTCGCGAAATGCTGCGCAAGAAGTTGGCGCAGGCGGGCATCAGCAAGATCCTGATCGAGCGTCCGGCCAAGACCGCGCGCGTGACGATCCACACCGCCCGTCCGGGCGTGGTGATCGGCAAGCGCGGTGAGGACATCGAGAAGCTGCGCAAGGAAGTGAGCGAGATGATGGGCGTCCCCGCCCACATCAACGTCACCGAAGTGCGCAAGCCGGAGCTGGATGCGCAGCTGGTCGCCGAGTCGATCGCGCAGCAGCTGGAGCGTCGCATCATGTTCCGCCGCGCGATGAAGCGCTCGGTCGGCAACGCGATGCGCCTGGGTGCCCTGGGCATCAAGGTCAACGTCGCCGGCCGCTTGAACGGTGCGGAAATCGCCCGTTCCGAGTGGTACCGCGAGGGCCGCGTGCCGCTGCATACGCTGCGTGCCGACATCGACTATGGCTTCGCCGAAGCCAAGACGACCTACGGCATCATCGGCATCAAGGTGTGGATCTACAAGGGCGAGATCTTCGATTTCTCCCAGGTTGGCCAGGAAAAGCAGGACGATTCCCCGCGCAACGATCGTAACGATCGCGGCGACCGTGGTGACCGTCCGTCGCGTCCGGCTCGTGAAGCGAGGTAACGGCAATGTTGCAACCCAAGCGAACCAAATACCGCAAGATGCACAAGGGCCGTAACGACGGCCTGGCATGGAGCGGCAACGCCGTCAGCTTCGGCGAGTACGGGCTGAAGGCCACTGCGCACGGTCAGCTGACCGCGCGCCAGATCGAAGCGGCGCGCCGCTCGATCAGCCGCTACGTCAAGCGCGGCGGCAAGATGTGGATCCGCGTGTTCCCGGACAAGCCGATCACCAAGAAGCCGATCGAAGTGCGAATGGGCTCCGGTAAGGGTAACGTCGAGTACTGGGTCGCCCAGATCCAGCCCGGTCGCATGATCTATGAAATCGAAGGCGTCGGCGAAGATGTCGCGCGCGAGGCGTTCCGCCTGGCCGCTGCCAAGCTTTCGGTGACCACCACCTTCGTGACCCGGACGGTACGCTGATGGACATCAAACAACTCCGCGAGAAGTCGGCTGACGATCTGAAGGCCCACCTGACCGATCTGCGCAAGGAGCAGTTCGCCCTGCGCATGCAGCAGGTCACCGGGCAGCTGCCGAAGACCCACGAAACCCGCCGGGTGCGCCGCGAGATTGCTCGCGTGAAGTACTTGATCGGCAGCACGAAGTAAGGATGGCCGCCATGAGCGACACTAACGAAAGCAAGACGCTGCGCACGGTCGAAGGCCGCGTCGTCAGCAACAAGATGGACAAGACCGTCACCGTGCTGGTGGAGCGTCAGGTCAAGCATGCGTTGTACGGCAAGTACATCAAGCGCTCGACCAAGCTCCATGCACACGACGCCGACAACGCCTGCAACGAAGGTGATGTCGTGCGCGTGACCGAGATTGCGCCGATGTCCAAGACCAAGAACTGGCGGGTGGTGGAAATCGTCACCCGTTCGGCCGAATAAGGGAGATCTGAATCATGATCCAGATGCAGAGCTACCTCGACGTCGCCGACAACTCCGGTGCCAAGGAAGTGATGTGCATCAAGGTGCTCGGCGGCTCCAAGCGCCGCTACGCGCACATTGGCGACATCATCAAGGTCACCGTCAAGGACGCGATCCCGCGCGGCAAGGTCAAGAAGGGCGAAGTCTACGACGCCGTCGTGGTGCGTACCCGCAAGGGTGTGCGTCGTCCCGACGGTTCGCTGATCCGCTTCGACGGCAACGCTGCGGTGTTGCTCAACAACAAGCAGGAGCCGATCGGCACGCGCATCTTCGGGCCTGTTACCCGCGAGCTGCGTTCCGAGAAGTTCATGAAGATCGTCTCGCTCGCTCCTGAAGTGCTGTGAGCGGAGGACATACACATGGCTAACCGTATCAAGAAGGGCGACCAGGTTGTCGTCACTACCGGCAAGGACAAGGGCAAGCAGGGCGAAATCGTCCGCGTCGACGGCGATCGGGTGATCGTCTCCAACGCGAACATCGTCAAGCGCCACACCAAGCCGAACCCGCAGGCAGGCGTTGCCGGCGGCGTGGTCGAGCGTGAAGCGTCGATCCATATCTCCAACGTGGCGATCGTCAACCCGGCAACGGGCAAGGGCGAGCGCGTTGGCTTCAAGGTGCTGGAGGATGGACGCAAACTGCGTGTGTTCCGCTCCAGCGGTGAGGCGCTCGACGCCTGAGGAATGACACAATGAATTCCCGTCTCGAAAAGATCTACAAGGAAGAAGTGGTACCGGCTCTGATGAAGAAGTTCGGTTACACCAATCCGATGCAAGTGCCGAAGCTGGTCAAGGTCACCCTGAACATGGGCGTGGGCGAGGCGGCGACGAACAAGAAGATCCTGGAAAACGCCGTGGCCGACATGGCCAAGGTCTCCGGCCAGAAGCCGGTCGTCACCAAGTCGCGTATCTCGGTGGCGTCGTTCAAGATCCGCGATGGCTGGCCGATCGGCTGCAAGACCACGCTGCGTCGCGCCAAGATGTACGAGTTCCTGGATCGCCTGATCAACATCTCGCTGCCGCGCGTGCGCGACTTCCGCGGTGTTTCGGGCCGTTCGTTCGACGGTCGCGGCAACTTCAATATGGGCGTGAAGGAGCAGATCATCTTCCCGGAAATCGACTTCGACGCCGTCGATGCGATCCGCGGCATGGATATCGCCATCACCACCACCGCCAAGACCGACGCCGAAGCGAAGGCGCTGCTCGAAGCTTTCAAGTTCCCGTTCCGTAACTGATTGACAGCCGGGATTCGTGATTCGGATCCGGGATGGGAAGGGCGCTGCGCCCGCCACATCCCGGGTTCCGCAAATCTCCAATCCCCAATCTCGAATCCCGAGGATTTACAGATGGCAAAGACCTCCATGGTCAACCGCGACATCAAGCGGAAGAAGCTGGCGAAGAAGTTCGCCGACAAGCGCGACGCGCTGAAGAAGATCATCGCCGCCGACAGCTCGTCCTACGACGAGAAGGCCGACGCGGTGGTCAAGCTGCAGAAGCTGCCGCGCGATTCGTCGCCGAGCCGCCAGCGCACCCGTTGCGAGCTGTCCGGTCGTCCGCGCGCCGTGTACCGCAAGTTCGGCCTCGGCCGCAACATGCTGCGCAAGGCGACGATGAACGGCGACGTGCCGGGCCTGCGCAAGGCCAGCTGGTAACAACCGGCGGTCCCGGCTCCGTTCGCGGAGCCCGGGGCAGGGCGGTCGCCCGCCCGCTTGCTGTTCCGTCAACGAGTCCGACGCAAGTCGGACTTTTTGTCGTATAATCCCGCTCCTTGCCTGCGCCTGGCAGGGCGGGTTGCGGTAGGCCCTGGCCTTCTCCAGGACGTTTCACGCTGCATATCACTGCTTCATTCCACAGCTTCACATCACAAGATTTTCGCGAAAGCGGATATCGGTGCACTCAAAGGTAGACACCATGAGCATGACTGATCCCATCGCCGACCTGCTGGTCCGCATCAAGAATGCGGCCGCGGTTGGCAAGCCGACGGTGAAAATGCCGTCCTCCAAGATCAAGGTAGCGATCGCAGAAGTGCTGAAGGCCGAAGGCTATATCGGCGACCTGCGCGTCAACCCGATCGAGAACAACAAGTCCGAGCTGGAAATCGTGCTGAAGTACTTCGAGGGCCGTCCGGTCATCGATACGCTCAAGCGCGTGTCCCGTTCGGGTCTGCGTCAGTATCGCGGTAAGGCCGAACTGCCGAAGGTTCTCGGCGGCCTGGGCGTTGCCATCATTTCCACGTCCAAGGGCATCATGACCGATGCGCAGGCCCGTCAGGCCGGCGTCGGTGGCGAAGTCCTGTGCTTCGTGGCCTAAGGGAAGGAGCAAGTAAATGTCCCGCGTAGCCAAGAAGCCGATTTCCCTCCCGAAGGGCGTCGAACTGAATGTCCAGTCCGAGCTGGTGAGCGTCAAGGGCCCGAAGGGCACCCTGTCGCTGCCGAAGCCGGCTGGCGTCGAAATCAAGCAGGAAAACGGTGTCGCCACGCTGTCGGCGAACGACCCGTCGCAGATCGCCATCACCGGTACCGTCCGCGCGATCCTGGCGAACATGGTGCACGGCGTGTCCGAAGGCTTCGAGCGCAAGCTCGAGCTGGTCGGCGTCGGTTACCGCGCCACGATGCAGGGCAAGGACCTGAGCCTGGCGCTCGGTTTCTCGCACCCGGTCGTGTTCAAGGCGCCGGAAGGCATCACCCTGACCGCCCCGACTCAGACCGAGATCGTGGTGCAGGGCGCCGACAAGCAGCGCGTCGGCGAAGTCGCCGCCAAGATCCGCGGTTTCCGTCCGCCGGAGCCCTACAAGGGCAAGGGTGTGAAGTACGCCGGTGAAGCCATCATTCGCAAGGAAGCCAAGAAGGCGTAATCCAGGCCGCTTTGCTGGGAGCCCGGCCATCCATGGCCGGACCTCCCGGACGAAACGCCCGGATTCCTTCAGCTTCCGTAGGACACAGACATGACCATCAACAAGAACATCGCCCGCCTGCGTCGCGCCAAGTCGACCCGTGCGCACATCCGCGAACTCGGCGTCGCGCGCCTGTCGGTGCTGCGCACCGGCCAGCACCTGTACGCGCAGGTCTTCACTGCCGACGGCTCCAAGGTGATCGCTGCGGCGAACACCCTGCAGGCCGACGTCAAGGACGGCCTGAAGAGCGGCAAGAACAGCGAAGCGGCCGTCAAGGTCGGCAAGCTGATCGCCGAGCGCGCCAAGGCCGCGGGCATCGAGAAGGTCGCCTTCGACCGCTCGGGCTACCGCTACCACGGCCGCATCAAGGCGCTGGCCGACGCCGCGCGCGAAGGCGGCCTGCAGTTCTGATCCTTGCGGGCGCGGCGTCCACGCCGCGCCCGACCTGCCGATGCGGGCTGCATCGGACCCTGGCGCGCCTTGTGTGCGCGTCCGGGGAACACGGTTCCAGTCAACAACTACAAGCGGCATGCAAGCCGTAAATCTTTCAACTACCAAGGAATACACAATGGCTGAAGAACAGCGTGCACCGCGGGGTCGTGATCGCGACCGCAACCGCGAAGAGAAAGTCGACGACGGCATGATCGAGAAGCTGGTCGCGGTCAACCGCGTCAGCAAGACGGTCAAGGGCGGTCGCCAGTTCACCTTCACCGCGCTGACCGTGGTCGGCGACGGCAACGGCAAGATCGGTTTCGGTTACGGCAAGGCGCGCGAAGTGCCGGTCGCGATCCAGAAGTCGATGGAATATGCGCGCAAGGGGATGCTCAACATCGATCTGAACAACGGCACCCTGTGGCACCCGGTGAAGTCCGGCCACGGCGCGGCGCGCGTGTTCATGATGCCCGCCTCGGAAGGTACCGGCGTCATCGCCGGCGGCGCGATGCGCGCCGTGCTGGAAGCGGTCGGCGTCAAGAACGTGCTGGCCAAGGCGGTCGGTTCGCGCAACCCGATCAACCTGGTGCGCGCCACGCTGCGCGGCCTGGAAGACATGCAGTCGCCGTCGCGCATTGCGGCCAAGCGCGGCAAGAAGGTGGAGGAACTCAACCATGGCTAATGAGTCCAACAAGACGGTGAAGGTGCGCCTGGTGCGCGGCCTTCGTGGTACCCAGTCGCGTCACCGCCTGTCGGTGCGTGCGCTGGGCCTGAACAAGCTCAACGATGTGCGTGAACTGAAGGACAGCCCGCAGGTACGCGGCCTGATCAACAAGGTTCAGTACCTCGTCCAGGTTGAGGAGTAAGCGACCATGACTTTGCATCTGAATGATCTGAAGCCCGCCGAAGGCGCGCGCACCGAGCGCACCCGCGTCGGTCGCGGTATCGGTTCGGGCCTGGGCAAGACCTGCGGCCGCGGCCACAAGGGTTCGTTCGCGCGTAAGGGCGGCGGCAAGATCAAGGCCGGCTTCGAAGGCGGCCAGACCCCCATGCAGCGCCGTCTGCCGAAGATCGGCTTCCGTTCCAAGATGGCCAAGGACACCGCCGAAGTGCTGTCCTACCAGCTCGACAACCTGCCGGAAGGCGAGATCGATTTCGCCGCGCTGCGCGCTGCGAAGCTGGTCCCGAGCACTGCGAAGAAGGCCAAGGTCGTCCTCAAGGGCGAGCTGAGCAAGAAGTTCGTGCTCAAGGGCATCGCCGCGACCGCCGGTGCCAAGGCGGCAATCGAAGCTGCCGGCGGCAGCGTGCAGGAGTAACACGCAGATGGCGCAGGCTGGCATGGGTAACCTCGGCGGCGGGCTTGGCAAGTTCACGGAACTTCGCCAGCGCCTGTTGTTCGTTCTCGGCGCATTGATCGTCTACCGCATCGGCTGCTATGTGCCGGTGCCGGGCGTCAATCCCGAAGCCATGCTTGCGCTGATGCAGGCGCAGGGCGGCGGCATCGTGGACATGTTCAACATGTTCTCGGGCGGCGCCCTGCACCGTTTCAGCATTTTCGCGCTGAACGTGATGCCGTACATCTCGGCATCGATCGTGATCCAGTTGGCCACGCACATCTTCCCGTCGCTGAAGGCGATGCAGAAGGAAGGCGAATCGGGCCGACGCAAGATCACCCAGTATTCGCGCATCGGCGCGGTGCTTCTGGCGGTGGTGCAGGGCGGCAGTATCGCGCTGGCGCTGCAGAACCAGACCGCACCGGGCGGTGCGCCGGTGGTGTACGCGCCGGGCATGGGCTTCGTTCTCACCGCGGTGATCGCGCTGACTGCCGGCACCATCTTCCTGATGTGGGTCGGCGAGCAGGTCACCGAGCGCGGCATCGGCAATGGCGTGTCGCTGATCATCTTCGCCGGCATCGTCGCTGGCCTGCCGGCGGCGTCGATCCAGACCGTGGAAGCCTACCGCGACGGCAACATGAGCTTCATCTCGCTGTTGCTGATCGTGCTGACCATCCTCGCCTTCACCCTGTTCGTGGTGTTCGTCGAGCGCGGGCAGCGGCGGATCACGGTGAACTACGCGCGCCGCCAGGGCGGCCGCAACGCGTACATGAACCAGACCTCGTTCCTGCCGCTGAAGCTGAACATGGCCGGCGTGATTCCGCCGATCTTCGCCTCGAGCATCCTCGCCTTCCCGGCGACGCTGTCGATGTGGTCGGGCCAGGCCGCGTCCAACAGCACCTTCGGCAGCTGGCTGCAGCGCATCGCCAATGCGCTGGGCCCGGGCGAGCCGGTGCACATGATCGTGTTCGCCGCGCTGATCATCGGTTTCGCGTTCTTCTATACCGCGCTGGTGTTCAACTCGCAGGAAACCGCGGACAACCTGAAGAAGTCCGGCGCGCTGATCCCGGGTATCCGTCCGGGCAAGGCCACCGCCGACTACGTCGACGGCGTGTTGACCCGCTTGACCGCCGCCGGTTCGCTGTACCTGGTGATCGTGTGCCTGCTGCCGGAAATCATGCGCGCGCAGCTCGGCACCTCGTTCCACTTCGGCGGCACCTCGCTGCTGATCGCGGTCGTGGTGGTGATGGACTTCATCGCGCAGATCCAGGCGCACCTGATGTCGCACCAGTACGAAAGCCTGTTGAAGAAGGCCAACCTCAAGGGTGGCTCGCGCGGCGGCGGTTTCGCCCGCGGTTGATTGCTATAATTTGACTTCCTTCGGTGAAGACGCCCCGGTTCCCGGGCGCAGTCTTCCCACTTGAAGGGCGGCCCATGCAGCGGTCTCGTGCGTGGGTGAGACGTGGTGGTCCTGCGCTGGAGTAGCGCGGGCGGCCGAGGTGGATCCTCACCCTGGCCAACGACGTCCGGCGCCGGAGCATGGGCACACTCCCCATGCCGGGCTTGCGGAACCGAAAGGTTCCACGGGCTTCCATGTAACCCGAGACCTTGCTAGACTTACAAGTTCACTTTTTGATCCATCCTGCCGGATGGCGCCACAGTGCGCCGTCGGGCCATCACTCAGTTGGAGAACCGCGTCATGGCGCGTATTGCAGGCGTCAACCTGCCAGCCCAGAAGCACGTCTGGGTCGGGTTGCAAAGCATTTTCGGCATCGGCCGTACCCGTTCGAAGAAGGTCTGCGAAGCCGCAGGCGTGACCTCGACCACCAAGATCCGTGACCTGTCCGAGCCGGAAATCGAGCGCCTGCGCCTCGAAGTCGGCAAGTACATCGTCGAAGGCGACCTGCGTCGCGAAGTGGGCATCGCCATCAAGCGTCTGATGGACCTGGGCTGCTACCGCGGCCTGCGTCATCGTCGTGGCCTGCCGCTGCGTGGTCAGCGCACCCGCACCAACGCCCGCACCCGCAAGGGCCCGCGCAAGGCGATCAGGAAGTAAGGGACAGACATGGCTAAGCCCGCAGCATCAAAAACCAAGAAGAAGATCAAGCGCGTCGTCACCGACGGCGTCGCCCACGTCCACGCTTCGTTCAACAACACCATCGTGACCATCACCGACCGTCAGGGCAATGCATTGTCCTGGGCGACCTCCGGTGGCGCTGGTTTCCGCGGTTCGCGCAAGTCCACGCCGTTCGCGGCGCAGGTTGCCGCCGAGAAGGCCGGGCGCGCTGCGCTCGACTACGGCGTGAAGTCGCTGGAAGTGCGCATCAAGGGCCCGGGTCCGGGTCGCGAGTCCGCCGTCCGTTCGTTGAACAACGTCGGATACAAGATCACCAACATCATCGACGTGACGCCTATCCCGCACAACGGGTGCCGTCCGCCGAAGAAGCGTCGCGTCTAAAGGAGCGATAAGAAATGGCTCGTTATATCGGTCCTACCTGTAAGCTCGCGCGCCGTGAAGGCGCCGATCTTTCCCTCAAGAGCCCGGCGCGTGCGCTGGACTCCAAGTGCAAGCTGGAGCAGAAGCCCGGCCAGCACGGCGCGACCGCCCGCAAGGGCAAGCTGTCCGACTACGCCACCCAGCTGCGCGAAAAGCAGAAGGTCAAGCGTATCTACGGTCTGCTGGAGCGTCAGTTCCGCAACTACTACAAGAAGGCCTCGACCAAGAAGGGCAACACCGGCGAGAACCTGCTGCAGCTGCTGGAAACCCGCCTGGACAACGTCGTCTACCGCATGGGCTTCGCCGTCACCCGCCCGGCCGCGCGCCAGCTGGTGTCGCACCGTGGCGTGCTGGTCAACGGCAAGTCGGTGAACCTGGCCTCGTACCAGGTCAAGGCCGGCGACGCGATCGCCCTGTCGGAAAAGGCGCAGAAGCAGCTCCGCGTGCAGGAAGCGCTGACGGTTGCCGAAACGCACGACCTGAACCCGTCCTGGGTCGAGGTCGATTCGAAGAAGTTCAGCGGCATCTTCAAGGCCGTGCCGGATCGTGCGGACCTGCCTGCTGACATCAACGAAGCGCTGATCGTCGAGTTGTATTCGAAGTAATCACATTGGAGAGCCTCCGGCAACGGAGGCTCGTCAGGAGAACCCGCAACATGACGGTTACCGCCAACCAGGTTCTGCGCCCCCGTGGGCCGCAGATCGAACGCCTTACCGACAACCGCGCCAAGGTCGTAATCGAGCCCTTGGAGCGCGGGTATGGGCACACGCTGGGCAATGCCCTGCGTCGCGTGCTGTTGTCCTCGATCCCCGGCTTCGCGATCACCGAAGTCGAGATCGACGGCGTGCTGCACGAGTACACCACGGTCGAAGGGCTGCAGGAGGACGTGCTGGATGTCCTGCTCAACCTCAAGGACGTGGCCATCCGCATACACACCGGCGACAGCGCCACGCTGTCGCTGTCCAAGCAGGGTCCGGGCACGGTCACTGCCGCCGACATCAAGACCGACCACAACGTCGAGATCCTCAACAACGACCACGTTATCTGCCACCTGACCAAGGACATGGCGATCAACATGCGTCTGAAGATCGAGCGTGGCTTCGGCTACCAGCCGGCCGCCGCGCGTCGCCGTCCGGACGAGGAAACCCGCACCATCGGTCGCCTGATCCTGGATGCGTCGTTCTCGCCGGTGCGCCGCGTCGCCTACGCGGTCGAATCCGCGCGCGTCGAGCAGCGTACCGACCTGGACAAGCTGGTCCTGGACATCGAGACCAACGGCACGATCGATGCCGAGGAGGCCGTGCGCACCGCCGCCGACATCCTCAGCGATCAGCTGTCGGTGTTCGGCGACTTCACCCATCGCGACCGTGGCGCGGCCAAGCCGGCCAGCAACGGCGTGGATCCGGTGCTGCTGCGTCCGATCGACGATCTGGAGCTGACCGTGCGTTCGGCCAACTGCCTGAAGGCCGAGAGCATCTACTACATCGGCGATCTGATCCAGAAGACCGAAGTGGAACTGCTCAAGACCCCGAACCTCGGCAAGAAGTCGCTGACCGAGATCAAGGAAGTGCTGGCCCAGCGTGGCCTGTCGCTCGGCATGAAGCTGGAGAACTGGCCGCCGGCCGGCGTCGCCCAGCACGGCATGCTCGGCTAAGCAGCCGCACCTGGCCGATGCCGCACCGGCATCGGCCACGGACGCTGCAGTCCGGTCATGGATGGCCGGGCAGGGCTCCACGGAGCCCGGGTAAGACCGCCAGGGATGGAAGCAGGGGCGCCTTCGCGGCGCCTCGCGCCGCATCAGTTGCACAACTACGCCGACGGGTCTTCAAGCCCGCGGCGTTGTCCGGTCAGGGACGGCCGGCTCGGACCATCCGCAGTCCATTGTTCAACGCCAGGACGGCGACAGCGATCTCCAGCAGTTTCAACTTTCCATAGGAACCAAGACCATGCGTCACCAGAAATCCGGCCGCAAGTTCAACCGCACCAGCGCCCATCGCCAGGCGATGTTCTCCAACATGGCGGCCTCGCTGTTCAAGCACGAGCTGATCAAGACCACCCTGCCGAAGGCCAAGGAGCTGCGTCGCGTCGCCGAGCCGCTGATCACCATCGCCAAGGTCGATGGCGTCGCCAATCGCCGTCTGGCCTTCTCGCGCCTGCGCGACAAGGAAGCGGTGGGCAAGCTGTTCGTCGAGCTGGGCCCGCGTTACCAGTCGCGTCCGGGCGGCTACCTGCGCATCCTGAAGTGCGGCTTCCGCGCCGGCGACAACGCGCCGATGGCGTACGTCGAGCTGGTCGATCGCCCGACCGCGATCGCCGAGGAAGTGGCCGAGTAAATCCGGCCCGCACCGCGTCAGCAAGAAGCCCGGCATGTCCGGGCTTTTTTGCGTCTGGACGGCGGCGGTTTGCGCCGCGCAGGCGCTGTCGCGTTCGCCGCGCCCAGGGACGCACGGCACATGGTGGCGAGGCGGGTGATGGCGGATAATGCGCTAACTGTTCATGTGAGCCCGACCCGATGAACCCGTTACGCTGGAGTTTCCGCGCGCAGTTCCTGTTCGGCTTTCTGATCTGTGCCGGGTTGCTGGGCTATGCGATCTACGTGCAGGTGCAGCTCGGCATCGAGCCCTGTCCGCTGTGCATCTTCCAGCGCATCGCGTTCGCCGCGCTGGGCCTGCTGTTCCTGCTCGGCGCCTTGCACGGGCCGGCCCGCAGCGGCGGACGCAAGGTCTATGGCGTGCTGGCGTTCCTGGCCGCGGCCATCGGCGCCGGCATTTCCACCAAGCACGTGTCGGTGCAGCTGTTTCCCGATCCGATGGCCTCCTGCGGGCCGCCGCTGAGCTTCCTGCGCGAGACGATGGGGCCGTTCGAGGTGCTGCGCCGGGTGCTGACCGGGACTGGCGACTGCGGCAACATCGATTGGCGCTTCCTCGGCCTGTCGATGCCGATGTGGTGCCTGATCTGTTTCGTGGCGCTGGCGCTGTTCGCGCTGTATGCCGGGTTCAAGGCCCGGCGGCGCTCGCTGCACTGAGGTTTCCGCGTGCTGCGTCTTGTCGTGGGCTGAGAGGCGGCGCACCTGTAGGAGCGGCTTCAGTCGCGACAGGTACTATCGGTAAGCCTCTGTCGCGGCTGAAGCCGCTCCTACACGGTGCTGCAGACGGTAAACGGATGACGTGAATCCGCGGGCAGCAGCGGCGCGGCCGCTGCGAACGATCGCGGCGCCGCACCCATCCATGCATCCAGGCCGGCCCGTCCTGCGGGCTCGGCCTGGCTGCGCACTTGCCTCAGAAATCCTGCTGCAGGCTCAGGTAGACGCCGCGGCGCGGCGCCCATTGCGGGGCGAACACGCCGATGCCGCCGCCGTCGCGCAGCTGGTAGGCGCGATCGAGCACGTTGAGCACCGCCACTTGCGCGTGCAGCGGATGCGCGCTGAGCGCGAAGTCGTGGCCGGCGCTGAGGTTCAGCTGGAAGTACGACGGCAGCTCGCCGCCGTTGGGCACGGTGTCGGTATCGGTGCGCAGGCCGCTGCCGAACAGATAGTTGGCGCCGATCCGGCTGGCGTCGTCGAGCGCGTAGCTGATGCCGCCGGACGAGGTGAACTTCTGGTCGTGGTCCAGGTGGATCCAGTTGTCGTAGACGTAGGCCAGCGCGTCCGGATCGAAGTTGTACAGGCTGGTCATGACCCGCTTGCCCATCGCCTTGCTGTAGGCGACGTTGAAGTAGGCGGTGACCGGCCCGTTGCTGTAGTCGGCGCTGAACTCCGCGCCGCGGATGCGGCCGTAGCGGTAGTTGAACGTGGAATACACGTAGGCGGCGCCGAACTGGCCTTCGTCCTGCAGGCGGTCGGCCTTGCGGTAGTAGGTGTCCAGGCCCAGGGTCAGGTGCTCGTTGACCACCTGCGAGATGCCCAGGTCGTAATAGTCGCTGCGCTCGCTCAGCGGCGTGGTCGCGCCGCCGGCGGTGGACTGCTGGTTGGTGGTGCCGTCGTACAGGGCGATGTCGCTGGTGGAGATCAGTTCGCTGGCCGGCGGGGTGAAGTAGCGCGCATAGCCGGCGTGCACGGTGGTGTCGGCGCTGGCCTGCCAGACCACGCCCAGGCGCGGGCTGAGCTGGCCTTCGGTGGTGCCGAACGCCTTGTAGCGGTCGCCGCGCACGCCGTAGTTCACGGTCCAGTCGTCGCCGATCTTCCATTCGTCCTGCAGGTACAGCGCGTAGGTGCTGGCGTGGAAGCGGCTGGCGTCGGGGATGAAGACCGGCGTGTTGCTGGTCTGGTTGCCGTCGGCGTCGGCCGGGAACACATAGGAATTGTTGCTGGCGACGGCATGCTCGAAGTTGCCGTACACGCCGTAGCGCAGCGTGTGCGCGTCGCCGAGCGGGGTGGAGAAGTCCGCCTGCACCGTGTTGGCGCGGTTGCTGCGGTCCACCTGCGAGGCGACGCCGTTGAAGATCAGGTCGCCGGCGACGTCGGGCGAGAACGCGACGCTGCTGTAGCGCTGTCCGGCCGACAGCTGGTAGCTGGTGGCGCCGAGCGAGCCCTGCAGCACCAGGGTGCCGAAGCGGGTGTTCTCGCGCTGGTTCTCGTCGAGCTTGGACGAGTCGAAGTCGGTGGTGCCCAGGTAGTCGTAGGCAGGGGTCTGCCCTGGATTGTTCGGGATCTGGAAGCGGTTGTTGGCGTAGCCGACCAGCAGGCTGAGCCGGGTGTTCTCGTCGATCAGGTAGCTGAGGTCGGCGAAGCCTTTGCCCTGATGGGTCTTGTCGTGCTCGGGGTCGCGGCTGTTGACCGGATTCTCCAGGCCGAGCTTGTTCTGCTCGTAGTCGCCGGTGACGAACCAGCTCCAGCGGCCGCTGCTGCCCCACCAGGAGGCGTTCGGGTTGAGCGTGCCGTAGGAGCCGCCGGTGATGCCGACGCTGCCGCCGTTGCCCAGTTCCACGCCGCTCTTGGTGGTGATGTCCACCACTGCCGCGGTGCGGTCGCCGAACTGCGCCGGCAGCGCGCCATCGAGCAGCTTGATGCTCTTGATCGTGCGCGGGTCCAGGCTCTGGCCGAAGCCGGAGATGGACTCGGGGATCAGCACGCCATTGATGCGGTACTGCAGATTGGCGTGGTCGCCACGCACGTGGATGCCGCCATAGGAGTCCTGGACCACGCCCGGGGCCTGCAGCAGCACCTGGTTGAGCGGGGTGGAGGCGCCCAGCGGCAGCCGCTCGATGTCCTCGGCGGTGATCGCGTACTGGCTGCTGCCGATGTCCGGCGACAGCGCGTTGCGCGCCGCTTCCAGCTTGGCGGTGACGGTGACCGCATCCAGGTCGGTGGTGCGTTCGGGACCAGTGTCGGCGCTAGCCGCATCGGCGGCGAAGGCGAGGCCGGGCGCGGCCAGCAGGACGAGGGCGATGGCGGCGGAGAGGGGGCGGGGCGTCATGGCGTAGGCGAGACCTGGGGAGGGGAAGGAAAAGATTTGTTATGTAATAACATTCTGCTTTCGCAGTGGCGTTGGCGTAGGCCGGAAGTCATGCCTGGCATGTGCGCTTTGCCTGCCGTTCATGTGCTTCACGCTGCTGCGGCCACGGCTGCGCAACCGCGTCACGCAGTGCTTTGCGTCGCGGCCTGGCTCTGCGAACATCGCAGGTTGCCAAGGAGTCCTTTCATGAACCTGTCCGTCCCCGCCGCCCCGCCCGAATCCGCTTCGCCGTCCTGGGCGCCCGCAAGCTGGCGCGGCAAACCCGCGCTGCAGATGCCGGTGTATCCGGACGCGCAGGCGCTGGAGGCGACGCTGGGCGAATTGCGCCATCTGCCGCCGCTGGTCACCTCGTGGGAGATCTTCGCGCTGAAGAAGCAGCTGGCCGAAGCGCAGGAAGGCAAGCGGTTCCTGCTGCAGGGCGGCGATTGCGCGGAGAACTTCAGCGATTGCGAGTCCGGCACGATCTCCAACCGGCTCAAGGTGCTGCTGCAGATGAGCCTGGTGCTGGTGCACGGCTTGCGCCTGCCGGTGGTGCGGGTCGGCCGCTATGCCGGCCAGTACGCCAAGCCGCGCTCGGCCGATACCGAGACCCGCGACGGCGTGACCCTGCCCAGCTACCGCGGCGACGTGGTCAACGGCCCGGAGTTCACCGCGCAGGCGCGCGTGCCCGATCCGCGGCGGATGATCACCGCGCACTCGCGTTCGGCGATGACGATGAACTTCGTGCGCGCGCTGATCGACGGCGGCTTCGCCGATTTGCACCATCCCGAGTACTGGAACCTGAGCTGGGTCGGCTACTCGCCGCTGGCCGAGGACTACCAGAAGATGGTGGCCTCGATCGGCGACGCGGTGCGCTTCATGGAGACGCTGTCCGGCGCGCAGCTGTACAACCTCAACCGGGTCGATTTCTACACCTCGCACGAAGCGCTGCTGCTACCGTACGAGGAGGCGCTGACCCGCGAAGTGCCGCGGCAGTGGGGCTGGTTCAACCTGAGCACGCATTACCCGTGGATCGGCATGCGCACCGCCGCGCTGGACGGCGCGCACGTGGAATATTTCCGCGGCATCCGCAACCCGATCGCGATCAAGGTCGGGCCGTCGGCGCAGCCGGACCAGTTGCTGCGCCTGATCGACGTGCTCAACCCCGAAGACGAACCGGGCCGGTTGACCTTCATCCACCGCATGGGCGCGGCACAGATCGCGCAGAAACTGCCGCCGCTGCTGGATGCGGTGAAGCGCGACGGCCGCCGCGTGCTGTGGGTGTGCGATGCGATGCACGGCAATACCGAGAGCACCAGCAACGGCTACAAGACGCGGCGCTACGACAACGTGCTGGGCGAGGTGGAGCAGTCGTTCGACATCCACGCTGCGGCCGGCACGCGGTTGGGCGGCGTGCACCTGGAGCTGACCGGCGAAGACGTCACCGAATGCACCGGCGGCGCGCGCGAGCTGACCGAGCGCGACCTGGAGCGGGCGTACCGCTCCAGCGTGGATCCGCGCCTGAACTACGAGCAGTCGCTGGAGATCGCGCTGGCGATCGTGCGCAAGCAGAACGGGCGCAGCGTGCCGCTGAGCACGGACTGACCGCGCGCTCCCTGGGTCACCGCAGCGGGCTTGCTGGTGCGCTGCGTGCGCCAGGTGCCGATGTCGTGGCGATGGCGCTCGTCGGCGCGCTTGAAGTCGTCGATATCCGACACCGCGAATGCAGCTGCAGCGCGCGTGTCGCGGCCTGCGATGGGGGGCTGGTTGGCGATGTCGGCGCCTCGGGGTCTTGGCAGGCGCCGCGGCTGCCGCATCCAGCTTCGGACGTAACTGAGGACGCACCATCTGCAGCGGCGGCTGCGGGCCGTTGGCGAGTTGCTTGTCGCCGCTCAGGAAGCACGCACGCTGCGATCGCGCACATCGGTCGTGGACTGCGCCAGGAACGGGGCGCCGCTCGCCCGCGATGCGCGTGTCGCGGATGTGCGCCGTGCGCACGCCTGGCGATGGTGCCGCGATTCGTGCCGCGGCACAGCGCTCGACACTGCGCTCATGCCTGCTTTGCCACACTGTCGCGACTCCTCCCCCCTTCAAGGAGCGCATCTTGAATCTGGATCTCGACTGGATCCCGTGGCGCGCTTACACGCTGCCGATCGGCGCCGCGGTAGTGCTCGGCTTCCTCGCCTGGTGGCTGTTGTTGCGCATCGCGCAGCGCATGCGCGGGCGCGACTACCGGCGCGCGCGCATCATCCGCGTGGTCAGCGTGCCGATGGCCTTCCTGCTGCCGATGCTGATGCTCAGCTTCGCACTGGAATCCACGCCGCTGGACGAGCGCGCGTTGACCGACCTGCAGCACCTGCTGCATATCGGCATGATCGGTTGCGTGACCTGGCTGCTGGTGCGCGGCGCCGCCGCGCTGGAAAAGGCCATCCTGCGCAGCTATCCGATCGAAGTGGCCGACAATCTGACCGCGCGGCGCATCCAGACCCAGACCCGGGTGCTGGCACGCGTGGCGATGGGCACGATCATCCTGCTCGGCACCTCGGTGGTGCTGCTGACCTTCCCGGCTGTGCGGCAGATCGGCACTACGCTATTGGCCTCGGCCGGCATCATCGGCCTGGTCGCCGGTATCGCCGCCAAGCCGGTGTTCGGCAACCTGATCGCGGGCCTGCAGATCGCCCTGACCCAGCCGATCCGGCTCGACGACGTGGTCATCGTCGAAGGCGAGTGGGGCCGCATCGAGGAGATCGGCAGTTCCTACGTGGTGGTGCGGATCTGGGACGAGCGGCGCATGGTGGTGCCGTTGACCTGGTTCATCGAAAATCCGTTCCAGAACTGGACGCGCAGCAGCGCCGACCTGCTCGGTACCGCGTTCTTGTGGCTGGATTACCGCACGCCGATGCCGCAGCTGCGCGCCGAGCTGGAGCGGATCTGCAAGAGCGAGCCGCTGTGGGATGGCCGCGTCTGCGTGACCCAGGTGACCGAGACCAGCGAGAGCACGATCCAGGTGCGCCTGCTGGTCAGCGCGCGCAATTCCGGCGATGCGTTCGACCTGCGCTGCATCGTGCGCGAACGGATGATCGATTTCCTGACCCGCGAACATCCGTATGCCTTGCCGAAGCTGCGCGCGGAGATCTCCTCGGACGCCGCGCGCGCGGCACCGCGGCCGCCATCGACGGCCAGCGACTCGGCGGCGATGCGCTCGCCCGGCGCCGAGGATGGCGCGCCGGCGGCGACAGCGGTGCAGGATCCGGGCGCGCCGAGGCCGGATACGGCATAGCGTTGCGGTGTGCGGGGTCGTCGTTGCGACAGGCGCCTGCAGCCTCCACGCGTTGTTGGTAACGCATGGATTTTCAGTTGCCCGCAGGCAATGAAACAGGCAATAGAACCTGTAGGAGCGGCTTCAGCCGCGACCGGGGCTTTCCTGGTAACGCCCGGTCGCGGCTGAAGCCGCTCCTACCGAGCTCTTCTTCGCCAGCCGCCTGTCGATGTGCTGCCGCCTTGGCGTCATTGTGGCGCTAACCGCTTTACTGCGGCAGCGTCGGCAGGAAGGTCGGTGCCGTGCGTGCGTGGCTGCGCTGTTCGTAGGCGTAGCCCAGTTCGATCAGGCGCGGTTCGCTCCAGGCGCCGCCGATGAACACCAAGCCCAGCGGCAGGCCGTCGCTGGCGCCCATCGGCACGGTCAGGCTGGGATAGCCGGCCACCGCCGCCGCGCCGTAGCTGGCGCCGGGAAAGTCGTCGCCGTGGAGCGGGTCGGTCTTCCAGGCGCGGCCGGTGGTCGGCGCGATCAGCGCATCCAGCCGCTGCGCGCGCAGGGCCGCGTCGATGCCGTCCGGACCGGCCAGGCGCCTGGCTTTCGCCCGTGCTTCCAGGTAGGCCGGGTCGTCCAGGCCGCGGGTGGCCTGCGCCTGTTCGAACAGCGCCTGGTCGAAGTGCGCCAGCTCGCGCTCGGCATGCGCGCGGTTGAACGCGATCAGTTGCGCCAAGGTGCGCAGCGGCGCCTGGCGCGTGTCGAGGTAGCGTTCCAGCCCGGCCTTGAACTCGGTCAGCAAGACGGTCAGTTCGGCGTCGTCCCATTGCCCGGCGGTGGGGATCCGCGCAGCGACCACGGTGGCGCCGGCCGCACGCAACGCGGCGACCGCGCGCGCCTGCGCCGCGGCGATGTCCGGGGCCTGGGTCAGCGGTGAGGGCAGCAGGCCGATGCGCGCGCCGCGCAGCGCGTCGCGGCGCAGGTGCGCGGCGTAGTCGTAGCCGGGCGGACGCGGTGCCGCGGCGGTGGCCGGGTCGGCAGGATCGGGCGCGGCCAGTACGCTCAGCAGCGTCGCCGCGTCGGCGACGCTGCGGGTCATCGGTCCGGCCGTGTCCTGGCTGGCGGAGATCGGGAGGATGCCGTCGCGGCTGACCAGGCCGACGGTCGGTTTCAGTCCGACCAGGCCGTTCACCGCGGCCGGGCAGACGATGCTGCCGTCGGTCTCGGTGCCGATGCCGGCCACCGCCAGATTGGCCGACACGGCTACGCCGGTGCCGGCGCTGGAGCCGCAGGGATTGCGATCGAGCACGTACGGATTGCGGGTCTGTCCGCCGCGCGCGCTCCAGCCGGAACTGGACTTGCTGGAGCGGAAGTTGGCCCACTCGCTGAGGTTGCTCTTGCCCAGGATCACCGCGCCGGCCTGGCGCAGGCGCTGCACCAGGAAGGCATCGTGCGGCGGGTGGAAGTCGGCCAGCGCCAGCGAGCCGGCCGAGGTGGCCATCGGCCGCGCATCGATGTTGTCCTTCAACACCAGCGGGATGCCGTGCAGCGGGCCACGCAGATGCCCGGCGCGGCGTTCGGCGTCCCGCTGCCGCGCTTCGTCCAGGGCGCGCGGATTGCGTTCGATGATCGCGTGCAGCGCAGGCCCTTGCCGGTCCAGCGCATCGATCCGTTGCAGGTAGGCCGCGGTCAGGCCGGCGCTGTCGAGCGTGCCGCGTGCCATCTGCGCCTGCAGCGTGGCGATGTCGGTTTCGGCATGGGCGAACGCGTCTGGGGCTTGTGGCGGCGCGGCACCGGCGGTGTCGGGCACGACGGGATGCCGGCAGCCGGCGAGGGCGCCGCACAGCAACAGGGCGGGCAGCAGGCGCATCGGCAGGTTCCCGGGGAGTCGTTCTCCAGGAGGCTACGCAGCGCTATGAGGATTGGCAAACCGGTGCGGGCGCCTGCCCGCATGCGCTCAGTGCGCGGGACGCCGCCGGCGCCGGATCAGGTCGCGGGCCAGGATGCCGACCACGGCCAGGTTGATCGCCAGCACCGCCCACGCGGCCCAGCCGGGATGGCGCACGATTGCGTAGATGTCGAACGGCAGGTAGATGGCCGCGGAGACGCAGCCCAGCATCGACGCCCAGGCCTTGGCGCGCCACAGGCCCCAGGCTTCGACGATGTGCAGCACGCCGTAGGCGAGCATGCCGGCGGCGGCAAGATGTACCGCGCCGGGATTGATCATGGTGAGCAGCGACGGCAGCGCGCCGTGCTCCGGGTCCAGGCTGAAACGCACGATCAGCCGGCCCACCGCCGCGCGCAGCGGCAGCGGGCCCATCAGTTCCAGACCCGTGGCCGCGAGCACCGCGAGCAGGCCTTTGCCGGCCTCCAGCAGTGCGATCAGGTGCAGGCCCGGATGCGCGTGCGGATCCGGGTTGTACGCCTTCTTGCTGGCCACGGGAACTCGGCGATCAGCCGCCGCGACCGGCGCGCTTGCGATCGCTTTCGGTCAGGAACTTCTTGCGCAGGCGGATTTCCTTCGGGGTGACTTCGACCAGCTCGTCGTCCTCGATGAAGTCCAGTGCCTGTTCCAGCGTGTACTTGATCGCCGGGGTCAGCTTGATCGCATCGTCCTTGCCCGACGCGCGCATGTTGGTCAGCGGCTTGGTCTTGATCGCGTTGACGGTCAGGTCGTTGTCCTTGGAATGGATACCGATCAGCTGGCCTTCGTACACGTTGTCGCCTTCGGCGGCGAACAGGCGGCCACGCTCTTCCAGCGGCCCCAGCGAGTAGGCGGGGGTGGCACCGGCGGCGTTGGCGATCATCACGCCGTTCTGGCGCTTGGCGATGGCGCCCTGTTCCTTCGGGCCGTAATGGTCGAACACGTGGAACAGCAGGCCCGAGCCCTGGGTCAGGGTGCGGAACTCGTTCTGGAAGCCGATCAGGCCGCGCGCCGGGATCATGTAGTCAAGGCGCACGCGGCCCTTGCCGTCCGGCTCCATGTTCTTCAGCTGGCCCTTGCGGATGCCCAGCTTCTCCATCACGCCGCCCTGGTGCTGCTCTTCGATGTCCACCACCAGCTGCTCGACCGGCTCCATCAGCTTGCCGTCGATCTCCTTGACGATGACTTCCGGGCGCGACACCGCCAGCTCGAAGCCTTCGCGGCGCATGTTCTCGATCAGCACCGACAGGTGCAGTTCGCCGCGGCCGGAGACCAGGAACTTGTCCGGGTCCGACCCTTCCTCGACCTTCAGCGCGACGTTGTGCAGCGTCTCGCGCTCCAGGCGCTCGCGGATCTGGCGGCTGGTGATGAACTTGCCGCCGCTGTGTTCCTTGCTGCCGGCGAACGGCGAGTTGTTGACCTGGAAGGTCATCGAGATGGTCGGCTCGTCCACGGTCAGCGCCGGCAGCGCTTCCGGGGTGTCGAGCGCGCAGATGGTGTCGGAGATGCTCATGTCGGCGACGCCGGAGATGGCGACGATGTCGCCGGCCTCGGCCTCTTCCACTTCCACCCGCTCCAGGCCCATGAAGCCCAGCACCTGCAGGATCTTGCCCTGGCGCTTCTTGCCTTCGCGGTCGACGATGCTGACCGGCATGTTCTTCTTGACCTTGCCGCGCTGGATGCGGCCGATGCCGATCAGGCCGACGAAGTTGTTGTAGTCCAGCTGGCTGATGCGCATCTGGAACGGGCCGTCCGGATCCACCTGCGGCGGCGCCACGTGCTTCATGATCGCTTCGTACAGCGGGGTCATGTCGCCTTCGCGGGCGCTGTCGTCCAGGCTCGCGTAGCCGTGCAGCGCCGAGGCGTAGACGATCGGGAAGTCGAGCTGTTCGTTGGTCGCGCCGAGCTTGTCGAACAGGTCGAACACCTGGTCGATCACCCAGTCCGGACGCGCGCCCGGGCGGTCGATCTTGTTGACCACCACGATCGGCTTGAAGCCCATCGCGAAGGCCTTCTGGGTCACGAAGCGGGTCTGCGGCATCGGCCCGTCCATCGCGTCGACCAGGATCAGCACCGAGTCCACCATCGACAGCACGCGCTCCACTTCGCCGCCGAAGTCGGCGTGTCCGGGGGTGTCGACGATGTTGATGCGGTTGCCCTGCCAGGTGATGGCCGTGTTCTTGGCCAGGATCGTGATGCCACGTTCCTTTTCCTGATCGTTGCTGTCCATCACGCGCTCGGCCAGCACCGTGCGCTCGGAGAGGGTGCCGGACTGCTTCAGCAGGCAGTCGACGAGGGTGGTCTTGCCATGATCGACGTGGGCGACGATGGCGATATTGCGAAGATTTTCGATGGACATGCGAAAGGGGGCCAACCGGCGCCAGAAAGGAAGGAGAGTAAGCCCCCTATTATACCTGCATCCCGGCGCGCCTGCCGGTTCAGGATTCAGGCGGCGGCGGTGGCGCTGCCGGCGGCACCGGAGGCGGGCCAAACAGGCCGGCGTGTATCCTATGCGCCCCAAATGACGCCCCCGTTTCCAAGGAATCCCATGTCCCTGATCGCCCATTTCGACACCGCCCGCGGCCCGATCACCATCGAGCTGTATCCCGACAAGGCGCCGCTGACCGTGGCCAACTTCGTGAACCTGGCCAAGCGCGGCTTCTACGACGGGCTGAGCTTCCACCGCGTGATCGCCGACTTCATGATCCAGGGCGGCTGCCCGGAAGGCTCCGGCCGCGGCGGCCCAGGCTACCGTTTCGAGGACGAGACCAACAACGGCGTGCGCCACGAGCGCGGCGTGCTGTCGATGGCCAACGCCGGTCCCAGCACCAACGGCAGCCAGTTCTTCATCACCCACACCGCCACCCCGTGGCTGGACGGCAAGCACACCGTGTTCGGCAAGGTGACCCAGGGCCTGGACGTGGTCGACAGCGTCGCCCAGGGCGATGCGATCAACAAGATCACCATCGAAGGCGATACCGATGCGGTGCTGGCGGCCAAGGCCGACCGCGTCGCCGAGTGGAACCGCCTGCTCGACGCCTGAGTGCCGCCGCGACCGGCCCTGGCGGCCGGTCGCCGATGGCCTGCGTGCTAACATTTCCCGGTTGATTGCCGCGCCCGACCCTCGATGACGATGCGTCCCCTTTTGCTGTGCATGGTGCTGCTCGGAATCGGCGGCGGCGTGCACGCGTGGTGGCGCAGTTCGGAGGCCGCATCGGCGCCGGCAACGCTGGCGGCCGGCGATCCGCGGCGGCTCACCGGCGAAGACGGCATCGTCATGCTGGCCGCCGACTGGTGCGGCTACTGCCGCCGGCAACAGGCCGATTTCGAACGCGCCCAGGTCCGCTACCGCGTGCTCGACGTGGAGCAGGAGGAAGGCCGCCTGGCCGCGGCCGCGCTGGGCCGCGAAGGCGTGCCGATCACGGTGATCGGCCAGCACGTGATCGACGGCTACGACACCGCCGCCCTGGACGCGCATCTGCAGCCGCTCGGCTACCGCGTCTACTGACCCCCCTTATCCCTTTTTTAGCAGAGGAACCCCCCATGAAGACACCCGTACGTGTTGCTGTGACCGGCGCTGCCGGCCAGATCGGCTATGCCCTGCTGTTCCGTATCGCCTCCGGCGAAATGCTGGGCAAGGACCAGCCGGTGATCCTGCAGCTGCTCGAGCTGCCGATGGAGAAGGCCCAGGCCGCGCTGAAGGGCGTGATGATGGAACTGGAAGACTGCGCGTTCCCGCTGCTGGCCGGCATGGTCGGCACCGACGACGCCGAAGTGGCGTTCAAGGACGCCGACGTGGCCCTGCTGGTCGGCGCGCGTCCGCGCGGCCCGGGCATGGAGCGCAAGGACCTGCTGCTGGAGAACGCCAAGATATTCACCGCGCAGGGCGCGGCGCTGAACAAGGTCGCCAGCCGCAACGTCAAGGTGCTGGTGGTCGGCAACCCGGCCAACACCAACGCCTACATCGCGATGAAGTCGGCGCCGGACCTGAACCCGAAGAACTTCACCGCCATGCTGCGCCTGGACCACAACCGCGCGCTGAGCCAGCTGGCCGGCAAGCTCGGCAAGCCGGTCGGCGGCATCGAGAAGCTGGTGGTGTGGGGCAACCACAGCCCGACCATGTATCCGGACTACCGCTTCGCCACCGTCGAGGGCGCGTCCATCGCCGAGGCGATCAACGACCAGGAGTGGAACGCCGGCACCTTCATCCCCACCGTGGGCAAGCGCGGCGCGGCGATCATCGAGGCGCGCGGCTCGTCCTCGGCCGCCTCGGCCGCCAACGCCGCCATCGACCACGTGCGCGACTGGGTGCTGGGCAGCAACGGCAAGTGGGTGACCATGGGCGTGCCGTCCGACGGTTCCTATGGCATCCCGGAAGGCGTGATGTTCGGCTTCGCGGTGACCACCGAGAACGGCGAGTACACCCTGGTCAAGGACCTGCCGATCGACGACTTCAGCCAGAAGTACATCGACAAGACCCTGGCCGAGCTGGAAGAAGAGCGCAGCGGCGTGGCGCACCTGCTGGGCTGATCGCTGCGATCGAGGTGCGGAAGACGCCGGGCTCGCCCGGCGTTTTTCTTTTGCGGGTACGCGCGCGCGACTACAGCGCTAGACTGCGCGGCCTGGAACGAGCATGGAGCGCACGATGCATCAACGGATATGGGGCTTGCTGCTGTTGTTGGCGGCTGGAGTGGCGTGGTCCGGCTCGGCCAAGGCCTGGCAGTCCTGCCAGGACGTGGTTGTCGGCATGTACAACAACCAGCCGGTGATGCAGAGCCAGTGCACCTGGCTGGCCGGCGCGGTCGCGCTGGATCCGGCGACCCGCGCGATGGGCTCGGTATGGAATTACAGCGATGCCGACCAAGCCAAGGCCGCCGCCGCGCGCGACTGCGGTCCGTCATGCCTGGTGGTGAGCTTCTACGACGACTACTTCTATTTTGCTGCCTCGGACGAAGATGTCATCGGTTACGCCTCGACGGCGGAAGCGGCGCTGCGGCAATGCGAGCTCGCCAAGCCGGGCGTCCACTGCGACGTGGTCGTCTCGGCCGGCAGCGGCGGCCGCGCCGTGTATTGGCAATTCAATGCACTGGGCTACAACGGTACCCAGCAGAAAGCCTATGCGGTCAGCGGCGGCGTGCGTCGCGGCGATGCCCGCCAGGCCGTGCTGCAGGCCTGCGGTGGCGAGGCGGCATGCTTCGCCTACGTGCATCAGCAGCCGCATGCGGCGATGGCGCTGGGCGACGACGGCAAGCTGTACGCAGCCGAGGGCAATAGCGCCTGGCAGGCGCGGCGTGCGGCAAAAAAGTACTGCTCTGGCGAGCAGGGCAAGAAGGCCAAGTGCGAGATCGTGGCCGAGACCAGCAAGGCCGCTTCCTAGCGTTCGGGCCGGCCCGCGCCGGACAAGCGGCTGGCGCGCCCCCAGCTAGGTCGGGGGCGCCACGCTCGCGCGGCGGCGATGGTCGCCGCTGCATCGCCATTCCACGACTGCGCGCGACAGCCAGCCTCTGCGGTATGTCTTCGCTGTTCGGCCGGCCATGACGTTGCGCCCGCGCGCGCCGGTTTGCGGGTGTGCTAGGTTTCCTCGGCCATTCATTTGGGGACATAGCATGACGCGCGCTCCGTACCGCTGGATCGGAGGGCTGGCGCTGGCCAGCCTGTTGCCGCTCGCCGCCAACGCCGCGGACAGCGGCTATCGGCAACCGCCGGAGCCGCTGCTGGGGGTGATGCGCGCGCCGCTGAATCCGTCGCCGCGGCTGGATCCCACCGGCAAGACCCTGCTGCTGGTGCAGCGCACCCAGTATCCGCCGATCGCGCGCGTGGCCGAGCCGTACCTGAAGCTGGCCGGGGTGCGCGTGGAGCCGCGCAGCCACAGCCGCCACGACATGTCCAACGGCTACGGCATCCGCGCCTGCCTGGAAGGTTTCAGCCTGGTCGACGTGGCCAGCGGCAAGCAGACCGCGGTGACCCTGCCGGCCGGCGTCTGCCCGGCGCTGCCGGTGTGGTCGCCGGACGGGCGCCGTTTCGCCTTCAACAACACCGCCGCCGACCGCGTCGAGCTGTGGCTGGGCGACGTCGCCACCGGCAACGTGCGCCGCATCGACGGCGTGCAGCTCAACCCGGTGCTGGGCGGCGAGATCCAGTGGCTGGGCGGCAGCGACACGCTGCTGCTGAAGACCGTGCCGCAGGACCTGGGCGCGGCGCCGCGCAAGGCGGCGGTGCCGCCCGGCCCGGAGGTCAAGGAAACCATCCAGGGCAAGGGCGAGAGCAGCACCTACGAGGCGCGCGACACGCTGTCCAGCCCCGAGGACGAGGCGCTGTTCACCTACTACGCCACCTCGCAGTTGCTCACCGTCGATGCCGCCAGCGGCAAGCAGACCAAGGTCGGCGCGCCGGCGGTCTATACCGCGGTGGACGGCGCGCCCGACGGCCGCCATGTGCGCGTGGAGCGGCTCAAGCGGCCGTATTCCTACGTCACCACCTATGCGCGTTTCGCCCACGATGTGGCGGTGCTCGATCTGTCCACTGGCGGCGAGCGCGTGCTGGCCGATCTGCCGGTCGCCGACCGGGTGCCGGTGCAGGGCGTGCCGACCGGCCCGCGTGCGTATTCCTGGCGGGCCAACCAGCCGGCCACGCTGGTCTGGGCCGAGGCGCTGGACGGCGGCGACTGGAAGGCCACCGTGCCCGCACGCGACAAGCTGCTGACCCTGGCGGCGCCGTTCACCGCCAAGCCGCGCGAACTGGCGCGGGTGACCCAGCGCTACGCCGGACTGTCCTGGTTCGCCGACGGCGGCCGGACGCTGCTGGACGAATACGACGAGAACCGCCACTGGCGCCGCACCTCATTGCTGGACGCCGACCGCCCCGGCACGCCGGCCCGGGTGCTGTTCGACCTGTCCACCGACGATCTGTACGCCGATCCCGGCACCCCGGAACTGCGCGTGCTGGCCAATGGCGAAGCGGTGCTGCACGAGGACCGCGGCGCGCTGTTCCTGAGCGGGCAGGGCGCCACGCCGGCCGGCGACCGCGCGTTCCTGGACCGCTACGAACTGGCCAGCGGCAAGACCGAGCGCCTGTTCCGCAGCGATGCCAGCGTCGACGAGGTGTTCGCCGGGTTCGCCGGCGACGATACGACCAAGCTGCTGACCTGGCGCCAGTCGCCGACCGATCCGCCCAACGTGTACCTGCGCGCGCTGGGCCAGGCGCAGACGGATGCGGCGGCTGGCGAAGCGGTCTACGCCTCGAGCATCGCGCCGGTCACCCGCTTCCCCGATCCGACGCCGCTGGTGCGGCAGATCAAGAAGCGCCTGGTGATCTACAAGCGCAAGGACGGGGTGGAGCTGTCGTTCACCCTGTACACGCCGCCCGGCTACAAGGAAGGCACGCGGGTGCCGGCGATCCTGTACGCCTATCCGCTGGACTATGCCGACCCGTCCAAGGCCGGCCAGGTCAGCGGCGCCAACGAGCGCGATTTCACCCGGCTGAGTTCCTACCAGCTGCTGTTGCTGGCCGGCTACGCGATCATCGACGACACCGCCTTCCCGATCGTCGGCGATCCCAAGACCGCCTACGACACCTATCTGCAGCAACTGGTGGACAACGCCACCGCCGCGGTGGACAAGGCGGTGGAACTGGGTGTGGTCGACCGGCAGCGGATCGGCGTCACCGGCCACAGCCACGGCGCGCTGATGGCGGCCAACCTGCTGGCGCATACCGACCTGTTCCGCGCCGGTGTGGCGACCAGCGGCAGCTACAACAAGACCCTGACCCCGTTCGGCTTCCAGAACGAGCGGCGCTCGTTCTGGGCCGCGCCGGAGGTCTACGCGCAGGCCTCGCCGTTCTTCCATGCCGACAAGATCAACGAGCCGTTGCTGATCGTGCACGGCATGGACGACGCCAATCCCGGCACCGAAACCACCCAGGCGCCGCGCCTGTTCCAGGCGATCCGCGGCAATGGCGGCACCGCGCGGCTGGTGCTGCTGCCGTTCGAACCGCACTGGTACACCGCGCGCGAGTCCAACGAGGACGTGGTGGCGGAGATGCTGGAGTGGTTCGACCGCTACGTGAAGAATGCGCCGCCGCGTGCGGCGGCGAACGAGGCAGCGAAGAAGCACTAGCTGACTGGGCGGGAGACAACGATGCGACTGACCTTCCTTTGTGCACCGCTACTGCTGGCGCTCACGTCCTGCGGTGCGGTCGATTCGATGAAGAATGCGTATGCGCATTCGCAGGAAGTGGCCGCCGACCTGCAGAAATCGGTCGGCAGCAAGCCGATGGTCGGCTTCAACTGGGCCAACGGCACTCTCGTCCAGGTCACGGTCAACTTCCAGGGCGTGCCGCGCAAGCCGCTGGAGCAGATCGTGCAACTCAGCAAGGGTTCGGTGGCTACGCGCTTCAAGCAAGCGCCGGGGAACGTGGTGGTGACATTTACGGTGCCGGGTAAGTAGTGCCATCCAGCGCTTCTTGACTCAGCGTGAGGGTCAATGACAGTTTTGGTATAGCACGTAGCCTTCAATGGTCAGCCTCCAGCCATGGAGGGTTTGGTGTGCACTGGCTTCATACAGCATTTCTACGAAGATTTCGCGCAGTCAGATCTGGCATTTATTATTTTTTGTGCTTCGGTGAAGCGTGGTATCGAATTTACTTCGAAGCAGTCACTGTATTTTTGCGGAAAAGTGAGCCTCCTGGTAATCCAGCCAACTCAACACTGTCGCACGGACTACTACTCAATGACCTGTCGGAGATGCCTGGAGTGGTAGGTTATCGGCTCTCCAGCATTGCATGCTCGGGCACGGCGCGCGGAGATGTAGAAGTGCTCCTCGCTTTTGCCCATGGGACTTCGACCCCGCTCAGCTACGACCCCGATGCCGGGGTTGCGCGAATTTACGCAAGTAGATCTTTGGGGGCGACGCCGTTTCATCGAGTGGTTCAATATGAGCGTTAGCGCGAGCTCTATTTCCTGTACGAGGGTTGCCAGGCTCACGCTGCTATTGGCCATACTGGGTGGAGTTTCGTTCGGAACCGGTCCCGTTCTTGATCGCGTCATAGTGCGTCTTGAACAAACGCATCCCCAGCTTGGTCAGCTCATGCTTCGGCCGGCCATCGGCGGTGTAGTGACGTTGCACGGGCGCCCTGTTGAAAGTGTGAGGGTTTTCTTCAGCAGGAACCACGAGAATACAGATTGGTGCGAGCAGTTGGGCGCTTCTGCTTCCACTGATAGGCAAGGACGTTTCTATATCCCGGAGCTCCGAGGAGGCAGGTCTCAGCTCACTGCGAAAGAGTCACGTTATGGATTGATAGGAAATGAACTCTGCGTCCAGTTCGGGGGCAAGCTTTTGCCGCAAGGGCTCATCCTCAGCGATCCGACCGTTGACGAATCACTTTACTTCCACTGTCGCTTTCCGGCGCCACCGGTTGATAATTACGATTCGAGAGCGTGCATGTGATCCCTGATCGTTCTCCCGAAGATGCCGTTTCCCGGCGCTGCCTGATTTCGTACTTCCGGTTGCATTCTTCGACCAAGGTCTGAACGACGCCCGCCCCGCCGAAGGACTATGCTCTAAACCGGTGCACCGGCCTTGGGAGGGGTGGCATGGACTACGCGACGCTGTACCGGCGCTCGATCGAGCAGCCGAAGGAATTCTGGGCGGAGCAGGCCAAGGCGATCCACTGGCAGCGGCCGCCGCAGGCGATCCTGGAATACGACCACCCGCCGTTCCGGCGCTGGTTCGGCGGCGGCCTGACCAACCTGTGCCACAACGCGGTCGACCGGCACCTGCCCGAGCGCGCCGCGCAGCTGGCGCTGGTAGCGGTGTCCAGCGAGACCGGGCAGACCCGCGAATTCACCTATGCGCAGCTGCACGCCGAGGTCAATGCCTTCGCCGCGGTGCTGCTGCGTCTGGACGTGCAGCGCGGCGACCGCGTGGTCATCTACATGCCGAACATGGCTGAGGCGGTGTTCGCGATGCTGGCCTGCGCGCGCATCGGCGCGGTGCACTCGGTGGTGTTCGGCGGTTTCGCCGCGCACAACCTGGCGTTGCGCATCGACGATGCGGCGCCGAAGCTGCTGATCGCCGCCGATGCCGGCAGCCGCGGCGGCAAGATCATTCCCTACAAGCCGCTGGTCGATGCCGCCTGCGCGGAAGCCAGCGCGCCGCCGCCGAAGGTGCTGATCGTCTCGCGCGGGCTGGATCCGGCGCAGCCGCGCAGCGACGGACGCGACGTGGACTACGCCGAGTTGCGCGCGCAGGTCGGCGACACGCAGGTGCCGGTGACCTGGCTGGAATCCAACGAACCCAGCTATCTGCTGTACACCTCCGGCACCACCGGCAAGCCCAAGGGCGTACAGCGCGACGTCGGCGGCTACGCGGTGGCGCTGGCGCTGTCGATGCGCACGGTGTTCGATTGCGCGCCGGGCCAGGTGATGTTCTCCACGTCCGATGTCGGCTGGGCGGTCGGCCATTCGTACAACGTGTACGGTCCGCTGATCGCCGGCTGCACCTCGCTGCTGTACGAGGGCTTGCCGGTCAATCCGGATCCCGGCGTGTGGTGGGCGCTGTGCGAGAAATACCGGGTGCGCACGATGTTCTCCTCGCCGACCGCGATCCGCGTGCTGAAGAAGCACCCGGTGCGCCACATCCGCGACCACGACCTGAGCGCGTTGCAGTACCTGTTCCTGGCCGGCGAGCCGCTGGACGAGCCGACCGCGTTGTGGATCGGCGAGGCGCTGGGCAAGCCGATCATCGACAACTACTGGCAGACCGAGACCGGCTGGCCGGCGCTGACCTTGCTGCCGGGACTGGAAATGCGGCCGGTCAAGCCGGGTTCGCCGGGCTTTCCCAATCTCGGCTACAAGATGAAGATCGTCGACCCGCAGGGCATCGAAGTGCCGGCCGGGCGCAAGGGCGTGCTGGTGATCGAGCCGCCGCTGCCGCCGGGCTGCATGACCACGGTGTGGAACGACGACGCGCGCTTCCTGCGCAGCTATTTCAGCCATTTCGACGAGCTGCTGTACAGCTCGCTGGACTGGGCGATTCGCGACGACGACGGCTATACCTTCATCCTCGGCCGCACCGACGACGTGATCAACGTCGCCGGCCATCGCCTCGGCACGCGCGAGATCGAAGAAGCCATCGCCGGCCATGCGGACGTGGCCGAGGTGGCGGTGATCGGCATGCACGACGAACTGAAGGGGCAGGTGCCGGTGGTCTTCGCGACGCTGAAACAACAGGCATCGCCCGATGCCGCCGCCGCCATTGCCGAACAACTGCGGCAATGCGTGGTGGAGCGGCTCGGTGCGGTGGCGCGGCCGGCGCAGGTGTATCTGGTGCAGGCATTGCCGAAGACGCGCTCGGGCAAACTGCTGCGGCGTTCGCTGCAGGCGCTGGCCGAGCAGCGCGATCCCGGCGACCTGTCGACGCTGGACGATCCGGGCGCGCTCGACGAGATTCGCCGCGCGTTGGCGCGCTGAGGCGCCACTGCATTGCGCAACAAGCGCGCCGGCTGCCGCTGACGCGCAATCACAGGGGAGGGTGGCGAATGAGCGAGCGCTATGCCAAGACCGACGCCGGACGGCAGGAGATCGCGGACCGCGCACGCCGGTTGCCGGCGCAGTTGCGCTCGATCCTGCTGGTGGTGGATGGGCACAAGGACGACAGCGCGCTGCAGCAGATCGTCGCCGGCCTGCATGCGCCGGAAGACGCCTTGGCGCAGCTGCAGCAGATGGGCCTGATCGCCCGCGGCGGCGATGCGTCGGCCTCGCCTGCGCCTGCAACATCGTCATCGATATCGCCATCGGGCACGCCGCCGGCAGCGGCGACGTCGGCCGGCGCCATCGATCCGCTGGCCAGTCCGGGCGATGCGCCGGTATCGCACGAAGCGGCGCAACGCTATTCGCGCCTTTACGACGCGATGAGCGAAGCGGTGCGCAAGTATCTGGGGCTGAAGGGCTATTTCATGCAGTTGCGGATCGAGCGCTGCAGCGACGCCGCCGCACTCGAAGCGCTGCTGCCGGAGTTCACCGCCGCGCTCGGCAAGGCCAAGTCGCCAGCGCTGGCTGCGCGTTGGCTGCAGGACACGCTTGACGACGAGCGGCGGTAGCTGCGATCGAGCGCCAATGGCGTGCGCACGCAAACGCCGGCATGTGATGGCGAGGAAGCAATGTCCGCTGTTGTAGGAGCGGCTTCAGCCGCGACAGGATGTCCCGGTGGCGCCTGTCGCGGCTGAAGCCGCTCCTGCAGGTTCCGTCTGTCTGCAGACAGATCAGGATGCGCTCTGACTGCGCTTGCTCAATTCAAGCCTTCGGCCTGCAGCGCCGCCTGCACCTGCGGATCGGCCGCCATGCGCGCGAAGAAGTCCTGCAGGTTGGCGCCGAGTTCGATCTTCAGCGCCTGCGCCCACCGCAGGGTGACGAACAGATACGCATCGGCGATCGAACGCTGCGTGCCGGCGAGCCATTGCTGCGTCGCCAGCTGCTCCTCCACGCGCGCGTACAGCGTACGCAGGCGTTCGCGCGCATGTTCCTGGATGCGCGCGATCACCGCCGCGTCCTCGAGGTAGCGCGTGCTGCCGAACAACGGATGGAAGGCCGGATGCAGGTCGGCGTTGAGGAAGGCGAGCCAGCGCTGCACTTCGGCGCGACTGCGCGCGCTGCCGTCGCCGGCCAGCTGTGCCGCGGGCGCGCTATCGGCGATGTAGTTGAGGATCGCCGAGTTCTGGGTCAGTACCCACTCGTCCACCTGCAGCGCGGGCACCGCGCCGGCGGGATTGAGCGCGAGATAGGCCGGTGCCTTCATCGATGCGGCGTCGAGCATTTCCAGTTCGAACGGCAATTCCGCCCAGCGCAGCGCGATGTGGTCGGCCAGCGAGCAGGCGCCGGGCTTGGCATAAAGTTTCATTGCAGACTCCGCACGAACAAAGGGCCGGGAAGCGTACCCGGCCCTGCGTGCGGTTGGCGATAGCGCCGCGCTGGCCGGTCAGGACGCGTTGCGCGGCCGCAGCTTCTGCACGCGGTAGAACGTGTGGTCGCCGATCGTCGCCACCTGGTAGGCGTTGCGCCAGCTCGGGCTGGCGATCGCATGTGCGGCGAAGTGGCTGGCGCCGGGCACGATCTCCTTGCGCTGGCCCTGCGGCAGCGCCCAGTTGCGCTCGGCGGCGAAGGCGACGTTGACCGCATCGGCCCAGGCGTCGTCGTTCTTCAGTTCGGTGCCGGGTTTCACCAGGCCCGGCGCGAACTGTTTGCGCGCGGTGACCACCTGGCACATCGAGTTGCCCCACAGGCCGCTGTCCAGGCGCCGCAGCGCCACTTCGGCGACCGCCTGCTGGCCGCGCAGCGTCTGGTCGCGCGCTTCCAGATAGACGGTGGTGCTCAGACACAGCGAATCGGCGGCGGGTTGCGGCAACAGTTGCGACAGCCAGAGTATCCAGGCCAGTTTCATATAACTCCTTGCTCCGTATGGGCCGTCATCGGGGCTGCACCGGGTGGCGCGGCAAGGCGATGCGGCTTGGCGTCATGGGGAGGCGGCCTGTCACGGGTCGCCCGGGTGCCGGCGCAATCTGGAGGCCGGCGGATCCACCAAGATGGGCGGATCGGAAGTGGCGCGCACAATAGGCGCCGCTTCCCCAATCGCAACTGAACCCCGGTTGTTGACAGGGTTCACTATCCGTGTGGCGCGCGCGGCGCGTGACGCCGCGCGCGGAGGTATCGAAGCGTGGTGTATCCGCTGCAACCAGGGTCAGGGAAACTGGCCGCGTTGCATCAGCATCGCGTAGACCTTCACCACCGGATCGCGATGCTCGGCCAATTGCGCGAGCCGTTGCGCGTGGTCGGGCCAGCGCTGCATCTGCCCGGCGACTACGCGCAGATCGCCGAACCAGGTGTCGTGGTCCTGCGCGTAGTAGGGGCCGGACAGCAACGACGCCATCAGCGCGACGCCGCGATCGCGCGACGCGCCGCTCGGCGCATATTCCAGATAGCGCAGCAGTTCGCGCAGCCGTGCACGCTGCACGCGGCCGCTGCCATCGCCTGCCGCGGTCTGCTGCAGAACGCCATGGTCGAGCTGGTCGAGGAATTCGGCGGAGGCTTTTTCCAGCGCCGGGTCGGCGGCGGAGGCGTCGGGCAGCAGCAGTTGCGTGCGCACGTTGTAGCCGGCCTCGCGGATCAGCGAAACCGCCTCGTCGTCGATCGATTCCTCCACCACCGGCGGCGCCGGCGGAATGCGTTCGTTCGGCAGTTCGGCGACGAAACGCTGCTCGAGCAGCCAGTGGTTGCCGAGCAGGCTCGCCGGGCAACGCGCCTGCGCCAGGTGCGCCGCGACATAGGTGCGGTACGCCGCATGCAGCCGCTCGCGCAGTGCCGCGTCCTGCAGCAATTGCAGCAGCAGCGGCATGTCCGCGGCGACGCTCAGCTCGGTGGCGGTGAAGCCCGGATCGTTGCCGCGGATGCGCGCGAACATGCGCACCAGGCTGTCGGCGACCTGGGCCTGGCCGTTGCGCTCCAGCGCCGTGCTGGCGAGCACCATCTTCAGCGCCGGCGCCACGTCGGTTTCCTGTTGCGCCTTGTCCACGCGCTCGGCGAGCGCCGCCGCCTGCGGCGCGGCCTGGGCCGGCTGCAGTGCGGTCGCCAACGCGTAGGTGGGGCTGGGATCGTCGATCAGCTCGGCATCGCAGTCGGCGGCCTGCGGCGTCGGCAGCGCTGCGAACAGCGCGGGCGCCTGTGCGGGAGACGTCGCCAGGATGCGCGCAGCGCGCGTTTGCAGCGACAGCCGGTCCAGGCCGGCGGTGCGGGTGTCGCGCAATTCGTCGCCGTGCTCTTCGCTGACATAGCCGGCGCTGGCCAGGCCGGGCATGCGCCGCATCGCGCGTTCCGCCAGGACCGACGCCTGTTGCGCCAGGCGCAGCGCGGCGTCGCGGCGATCGCCACCGGCCGTCGACGGCAGGTCTTTGGCGTCGGCGATGCGCAGCAGCGCGTCGGCCTGAAAATCGGCCGGTAGCGCCTGCGCCGCGGCGATGACCTCTCGCGCCGATGGGCCGGGCACGGTGTCGGTGGAAGAAGGTGATGCGGACGGCATGTCGGTCGCGGCGACAGCGCGATGCGCGGATGCCGGCGCGGCGGCTGGCGCCGTGGCGGCGCGTGCGCCTTCCGCGGTCGCTGCGCGTTGCAACAGGAGCCAACTCACGCCGGCGACGAGAAGCAGGACAAGCAGGTGACGGGGACGTGGACGGGGAACGGGACGCATAGCGGATGCTTCCTGGGTGGAGAGTGCAGCGGGAAGCCGGGGAGCGAACTCCCCGGCCGGATCATGCCGCGATCACTCGTAGCGCGAGGTATTCCGGAAAATGCGCGAACGGGTAATGCTGAGCGGGTCGTCGCTGATGATGCTGGTGAAGCCGGCCAACGCCTGCACGCCGAAGTCGGAGCGGTCGTCGGCGACTTCGTTGCCGAAGTACTTGGTGCGCGTCAGGTAGTCGCTCAGCGCCGCGCAGCAGGTCCCGTTGCTGCGCACGAAATGCTGGCCGTCGTGGCTGCCGAGGCGGTACTCGGGCACCGGCGAGAACGCACCGAGCGCGCGGTGATTGGCCTGCTCGCCGGCCAGCAGTTCGCCGGTCGGATCGCTGCGGCGCGGTTGTTTGTTGCCGATTTCCAGCCAGGCGAAGCCTTTCTCGCCGCGGGCCTGTTCGATCCACGCATTGACGCGGCAGAACGGCGTGTTGGGGCTGATCGTTCCGCACAGGCCGGTATAGCCGCCATCGGCGAGCCGGTCCATGTCGCCAGCGTAGACGGTCGGTGCGAACGCGACGCCCTTGGTGTAACGGGTGATGTCGCTTGGCGTGCGCGGCAGCAGCGAGGCGCTGAACTTCAGTACCACCTGGTTCTGCATGCCCAGGTAGAGGGCCAGGTCGGCGGCGCGCGACACCGCGTCCAGGGTCTTCAGGTCCAGCACCACGACCATGTGATTGGCGTTGCGGTGCACGGCATCCAACGCGTTGGCCAGCGGCACCGGGCGGTAGTTGGTCTTGGCGAAGTTCTTGTCGCGCAGGAACGAATTGACCAACTCGTGGCTGGTCATGGTGCGGATGTCCGGATTCCAGCCGGACGGATTGTTGGCCGGCTGGAAGATGTTGAAGTCCGGCGAATGGGCGATCACGCGGCCGGCGTTCTGGTCGTGGAACAACCACGGCTGCCCGTCGGAGGACTGCTTGACGTCCAGTTCGATCGCTTCGATGTTGTTGTTGTAGGTGTTGAGGATGGAGCAGGTGGAATTTTCCGGGCAGCCGTTGCCGACCAGGCCGCGATGCGCGATCACCGCGACGCTGGCGCGGCTGCCCTGGTAGGGGCTTTTCATGGCGTTGAGGATGTGCTGCGGATTCCAGTTGTTGGCCGCCGAGGCGAGGCCGGACAACACGGTCAGCGAGGCGCAGGCCAGTACCAGCGATAGGCGTTTGAAGCGTTTCTTGGACGAGTTCATGTGCTCTCCTGTTGGGAGTGGATGGATGGACGTGACACAGACGCAATGACGCCGATGGCGGCCGACCGTGTTGGCTCGACCGTCGCGGCGAATCGCTCGGAACGACGGCTGCGCCATCCATGGGCGCGATCTGGCTCCATGCCGACCGTCTGGGGCTTGGCTCCCCGCGACACGTCGCGACTGTTGCCGCGTCGCGAGGATTGAGATCGACGACGGCTACCGGTGCATGTCCGATGCGCGCAAATAGCGTTGCAGTGCCGCTGGTTCGTCGGTCTGGATCATGCTCACCCCATGCGCGCGCAGCGCGCCCCAGACGCTGGCCGGATCGCGCAGCGCGCGCTGGTCGGTGTAGTCCGCCGACAGCCGCATCGGCCGGCCGCTGGCGATGTCGTTGGTCATCGTGTTGACGAACAGGCGCGTGCGTGGCGCCAGTTCGCGTTGGGCGATATCCAGCACCGCCGGGTCGTCGAACATCACCTGCACCACCGCCGGACGCAACGCGGCGGCGCGGCGCAGCGCCTGTTGCGGCGAAAGCGCGGTGTCGCGTTGCAGGTACAGCACCTGCAGCGCGATGCCGGCCGCGTGCGCGCGCTGCAGCGCCGCCTGCGGCACGTCCAGCGGGACGTTCAACAGCACGTCGCGTTGCGCACCGGCCGCCTCGACCACGTCCATGATCTGGTCCAGCGCGGCGGCCTTTACGTCCAGATTCACCAGCACCCGGCCGCGCGCCGCGGCCAGCGCCTGCGCCAGCGTCGGCGGGTGGCGCTCGGTCAGGGTGCTTGTGCGGCCGCCGCCGCGGCTGCGCACGCGCAACGCGGCGATCTGCGCCGCGTCCAGGTCGGCTACCGCGCCATGTCCGTCGGTGGTGCGGTCCACGGTCTCGTCGTGCATCAACACCAGCGTCCCGTCGCGCGTGGTGCGCACATCCACTTCGACCATGTCCACGCCGTGCGCGATGCACGCGGCGATGCCGTCGAGGGTGTTCTCCGAGGCGAACTTCCAGCATGCACGGTGCGACACCACCAGCGCATCGCCGTGCGGATCGCGCAGGCGCTTCGGCAAGTCCGTCGCCGTCGCCGTCATCAGCGGCAGCCAGATCGCCGCGCCCATCAGCAGTTTGCGGCAGCGCATGCTCACCACCGCCAGGTCAGCGATGCGTTGTAGTTGCGGCCGAAGATCGGACGCGCGTAGATCGCCTCGGCGGTGCCTTGCCCGGACAGCGTATCCACCCGCGCGTTGCCTTCGGTCAGGCCGATGCTGTTGTCGACGTTGGCCGCATGCAGCTGCAGTTCCAGGTTGTCGCTGAGGTGGGCGAACAGGCCCAGGTCGTAGGTGGTGTAGGCGGGCAGCGCGGTGGCGTTGGTGTAGTCGACGTAGCGCTGGCCCATGCGGTAGGCGGTGGCCGACAGTTCGAGCGGACGCCCGGCGATGTCGAAGTACAGGGTCGGGCTGAGCGAGGCGATGAACTTGGGGATGCGCGAGATCTGCTTGCCGTCCAGGTCGCCGTAGCTGGCGCCGGTGGTGGCGTTGCTCAGGCTGCGCGTCTGCGGATCCTGCAGCGTCGCCGAGCCGGTCACACCGAAGTACGCCGACGGGCGCCAGGTGAACTCCGACTCCAGGCCGAAGGTCTGGGTCTGGCCGACCAGGGCCAGGGTCTGCACCGCACCGGTCGCGTCGAGCACGATCGCGCTGATCGACAGATCGTTGAAGCGGCTCCAGAAACCGACGGTGGAGAACGAGAAGGTATCGCCGAAGGCGCCGCGCAGGCCGGCCTCGGCCTGGTCGATGTCGGTGACTGCCGCGTTCTGCGTCTGGTAGACGTTCTGCAGCCGCGGCAGGCGCTGCGAGGTGGTGTAGCGGGCGAAGGTCTGCAACTGCGGGGTCAGCGCGAACTCGGCGCCGAGCGTCCACTGCGTGGCATGGCGACGATCCTCGCGCGCGCTGAACGCGCCGCTGAGGCCGCCGGCGTTGTCGTCGGCCAGGGTGGTGGAATCGCCGAGGTTGCGCGTGGTGTTGGCGTACACGCCGCCGTCGGCGCTGTAGCGGGTGTAGCGCACGCCGGCATCCACGCCGAAGCGGCCGAAGCGCACCGAGTCCCACAGGTACGGCGACAGGTAGGTACCGTTGGCGAAGCCGCGGGTGACGCCGTTGCCGTAGCGCACGAAGCCGTTCTGGGTGACCGCGCCGACCACGTTGCCGGCCGCGTCGTAGGCCAGCACGTCCAGGCGCTGCGCATTGTTCTGCAGCGTGGTCAGCACGGTGTTCTGCAGGCGGTCCTGGGCGTATTCGAAGTGCTGCACGTTCACGCCGGCGGTGAGCGTGTGCTGGCCGAGCGCCGATTCGCCGAATGCCTTGCTCAGGCGCAGATCGTCGGACAGCGTGCGCAGGTGGGTGCGTGCGTTCCACAGGCCGCTTTCCAGCACCAGGCCATCGGCACCGGCCGGGTCGTAGACGGCGCCGTCGCCGCTGCTGACGTAGCCGACGCGGGCCACGCGGTTGCCGAAGCCGGTGCGCGCGCGGCCGAGCTGGGTGGACAGATAGGCGGCGGCGTCGGATGGCGCGGCGCCGGAGAACAGCGCGGTGTAGTCCACCTCGGCATCGACGAAGCGCATGCGATTGTTCAGAGTCAGGCCGTCGTCCAGGTTCCACTCCAGGTGGGTGCCGAGTTGCTTGACCTTGTTGTGGATGCCGTCGGCCAGGTCCAGGTTGCGGGACACGAGGCGGTTGCCGTCGAAGGTCGGCACCGTGGTGTGGCGCAGGTCGTTGGACAGCAGGGTGCCGTCCAGCGGGTCGAGCAGCGCCGACAGCGACTGCGAGGGGGTGCGCGGATCGTCCAGCGGGATCGGGTTGTAGAACGCGGTGCGGTCGTCGAGGTACTTGGCGTCCACGTCGAGGATCGCATCGCCCATCAGGAAGGTCAGGTTGCCGCGCAACTGGCCGCCCTTGTCGGCGGTGTAGCCGGTCTCGCGCAGGCCGTCGTCGCTGCGGTGGTAGCCGCCGATGCTGTACAGCACGTTCTCGCTCAGCGGACCGGAGCTGTAGGCGTCCTCGCGGCGCAGGCCGTCGCTGCCGACGGTCATGCGCACCGCGCCCTCGGGCGTGGCGGTGCCGTGGCGGGTGATGGCGTTGACCGTGCCGCCCGGCGCGTTGGTCGCGAACAGCGGCGAGGTGCCGCCGCGCACCACTTCCAGGCGCTCGGTCATCATGTCCAGCGAAAACAGCGTATCGACGTTGAAGAAGCTTTCCTGCGGTTCGTCGAACAGGGTCATGCCGTCTTCCTGGTACTGCACGTAGTACCAGCCGCCGGCGGGCAGGCCGCGCACGTACAGGTTCTGGCCGCCGCCCTGGCCGCCGGAGGGCTCGGCCGAGAAACCGGGCACGGCGCGCAGCATGTCGACGCTGCTGCTCGGCGCCGCGCGATCCAGGCGTTGCTTCGACACCACGCTGATCGCGAACGGCGCGTCCTTCTGCGACTGGCCCTGCGGGGTGCCGGTGACGACGATCTGATCCAGGGTGGTGGTGGCGTCGGCAGCGGGCGCCTGCGGCGGCTCCTCGGCATGGGCGCCGGCGGCGAGAACGGAAGCCAGCGCCAGCGCGAGCAGGCTCAGGTGTGGATGGTTGGTGCGCATGTGGAACTCCCCCATTAAAAGTATGTGGGGATAATAGTATTTATCATGTATGAAACTTTCGTGTCCACATGCTAGCGTTGCCGCACATCCACTGCGGGTCCGCGTCGTCCCATGCTCCATGCCGATTTCCCGCCGCGCGTCAGCGCCGGCGGCCGCCAGTTGCTCGACCGTGTGTTCAAGGCAGGGGTGCAGACCCAGGCAGCGCTGAGCCGCGACCTGGGCCTGTCGCAGCCCACGGTTGCACGCCTGCTGCAGGGCTTCGTCCAGGACAGGATGGTGCAGCTCGGCGCGCGCGCCGCCGAAGGCCGCGGCAACCCCAGCGTCGATGTGCGTCTGGCCCCGGACTACGCCTACGCGTTCGGCATCGGCCTGATGGGCGACGTAGTGGCGCTGGCCCTGGTCGATTTCGCCGGCGCGGTGCGCGGCCAGCGTCGCATCGGCCTGGCCGACATGCGGCGCGCCCCGGTGCTGGCGCAGCTGCTGCGGTTCCGCGAGGAACTGTTCGCCGAAACCGGTGTGGATCCGGCGCGGGTGGTCGGCACGGGCATGGCGGTCTCGGCCTTCTTCACCGGACAGGGCCAGCAGATGGCGGGGCCACCGGCGCTGGAGGACTGGACCCAGGTCGAGCTGGGGCCGATCCTGGAAGACGCGCTGGGCTGCGCGGTCACGGTGGAGAACGACGGCGCGGCGGCGGCGGTGGCCGAGAGCCTGTACGGGGTCGGCCGCGACTGTCGCGACTTCGCCTACCTGCACCTGACCAACGGCTTCGGCGGCGGCATCATCGCCGACGGCCGTCTGTTCCGCGGCCATCGCGGCAACGCCGGCGAGTTCGGCGGCATCTGGACCGTCGGCGGCATGGCCTACCCGAACCTGGATGCATTGCTAGCGCTGGCGCGCGCGGCCGGGCAGGACTACGCCGGCGTGGAGCAGATGCTGGGCGACATCGGCCCGCACAGCCCGGGCGTGGACGCCTGGCTGGCGCTGGCCGAAGCGCCGTTCTCGCAGCTGTGCGCGTATCTGGCCTACACCCTGGATCCGCAGGCGATCGTCATCGGCGGGCGCCTGCCGGCGCCGATCGGCGAGCGCCTCATCGAACGCATCCGTATTCCTCGTGCGCCCAACCGGCATGGGCTGGCGCCGCCGCTGCCGGAACTGCGCATCGCGCGTACCGCTGGCGACGCGGTGACCCTGGGCGCGGCGCTCATGCCATTGCAGCGAGCCTTCTTCGCCTGAGCGGGCGACGCCCCGACAGCAGCGCCAACAGCAGGCACAGCGCGCCGCAGGCCAGCGGACCGGCGGCCATCGCCCAGCGCAACAGCAGGCAATGGCTCTCGCGGTAGTCCACCGCGCCCAGCAGCAGTCCGATCACGGCGATGCCGGCGGCCAGCGCAACCTGCGCGCTGGCGACCAGTGCGGCGAAGCACAGCGCGTGCTGGGCAACCGCGCGCTTGGCGGTCAATTGCGCATGCCACGCCCAGACCAATTGGCCGCTGCTGCCGCCGATCGCGCCGATGCATGCGGCCGCCAGCAGGCTCAGCTGCGGCTGCGCCGGCAGCGCCAGCGCGAACAGTGGCGCGCTCAGCAGCAGCGCCACGCCGAGCCAGGCCAGCCGTTGCCGCGGCGGATGGTGCCGGCCCAGCCGAGCGGCCAGCGGCTGCACCAGCACCGATCCCAGCGCATAGGCGATCAGCACCGCGCTGCCCCAGCCTGGCGAGAGCAGGCCGTAGGCGGCCACGTACGGCGCCAGTTTGGTGAAGGCGGGCAGGGTCAGCGAGATCGCGACGATCAGCAGCAGGGGCTGCCAGGGAATCGCGCGCCAGCACGGCGCCGGCTCGGTGCGCGTCGGTGCGTCGGCGATGGCGCCCGCGAGCGATGCGCCCTCACGCAGTAGCGTGCGCCGCAGATGCCAGGCGCACAACGCCGCCACCGCGGCCAACAGGGCGCTGGCCTGCAGTGCGAAGGCCGCGCCCTCGGCGCCGCGCGCCAGCATCGCGCCAACGATCACGCTGATCAGCAGCGCCGCGATGCCGCTGCCGGCCAGGCGCAATGCGCTGGCGCCATCGTGGCCGCGCCACGGCCAACGCACCAGGCTCAGCAATGTGTTCTGCGCCACGTCGCAGACCGCGTAGGCGATGCGGAACAGCAGGCTGAGCACCAGCACGTAGCCAAGCCGCAGCGGCGCCGGCAGCAGCGGCGCGGCGAACACCAGCAGCAGCGCCAGCGCCGCCGCGCTCAGGCCCAGCCATTGCAGGCGCCCGATGCTTGCCACCCCACGCAGCTGCCGGCGCAGGCTCCAGCCGGCGCCGAGGCCGATCGCCGCGCTGACCAGCAGGCCCAGCGCCAATACCAGCCCGGCGGCGGTTGCCTCCAGTCCGGCGTGTTCGGTCAGCGAATAGATCAGCAGCAGTTCGCCGGCGTACCACAGCAGGCTCTTGCCGAAATGCGCGCAGGCATACGCCGCCAGCGCCGCGTGCGGCAGCGAGGGCAGTGCGGGCGAGGTGCGATGCATCTGCGCGTTATAGCGGCGCGATGCGACAGCACCGAGTCCGGGCCAGCAGATCGTTGCCTGCTAGGATCGGCGGCATCGGCCCGAGCGATCCGAGGAGGTGTCCATGTCCCTGCGCATCCCGTTCCTGTTCGCGCTTTGCGTGTCGGCTTGCGGCGCGACGCCTGTGCTGGCAGCGCCCGCGCAGACATCGAACGCCGATGTCTATCAACTATCCGGGACGCACTTGCTGCAACTGCTCAAGGGCGATCCGGATGGCGTTGCCGGGCTGGAACCGCACCTGGCCGAACGCCATCGCCAGCAGGCCAGCGAAGCGGCGAAGTTCTACATCGCCGGCGTCGCCGACGGCGCCGAAGGCGTGCAGTGGTGCGCCGGTGCCGGCGTGCTGCGGCACGAACTGACCGATCGCGTGTACACCGCGCTGAGCGCGTTGCCGCCGGCCCAGTTGCAGCAGCGCGCCTCGATCGCGGTGATCCAGGCGTTGCGCGCGTCGTTTCCCTGCTCCAGGTAAGCGCGCCTACAACTGCGCCGCCAGGCGGCTGCCCTGGGCGATGGCGCGCTTGGCATCCAGTTCCGCGGCGACGTCGGCGCCGCCGATCAGGTGCGGCTTGCGACCGGCCGCCAGCAGCGCATCGTGCAGGTCGCGGCGCGGCTCCTGGCCGGCGCAGACCACCACGGTGCCGACCGGCAGCACCTGCTCGGTGCCGTCCACGCGGATGCGCAGGCCGGTGTCGTCCATGCCCAGGTACTCGACCCCGCCGAGCATGGTCACGCCCTTGGCCTTCAGCGTGGCGCGGTGGATCCAGCCGGTGGTCTTGCCCAGGCGCGCGCCGGGACGGCCGGCGCTGCGCTGCAGCAGCCACACCTTGCGCGCCGGCGCTTCCGGCTGCGGCTTGCGCAACGCGCCGCGCGCCTCGAACTGCGGATCCACGCCCCATTCGGCCATCCAGCGCGCCGGGTCCAGCGCGGTCGATACGCCGGCGTGCACCAGGAACTCGCCGACGTCGAACCCGATGCCGCCGGCACCGATGATCGCGACCTTGTCCGCCGCTCGCACCCGGCCCTGCAGCACGTCGAGATAGCTGACCACGTTGGGATGATCGGCGCCGGGGAAATCCACCGCGCGCGGCAGAATGCCGGTGGCCAGCACCACGTCGTCGAAATCGGCCAGCAGCGCCGCATCGGCGGTGGTGTGCAGGCGCACGTCCACGCCGGTGGCCTCGAGCTGGTGGCGGAAATAGCGCAGCGTCTCGTGGAACTCCTCCTTGCCGGGAATGCGCTTGGCCACGTTGAACTGGCCGCCGATCTCCGCGGCGCTGTCGAACAGGGTGACGCGGTGGCCGCGTTCGGCCGCCACCGTGGCGCAGGCCAGTCCGGCCGGGCCGGCACCGACCACGGCCACGCGCCGGGGCGCCGTCGTGGGCAGGTAGTTCAGTTCGGTCTCGGCCGCGGCGCGCGGATTGACCAGGCAACTGGCGGTCTTGTTCTCGAACACATGGTCCAGGCACGCCTGGTTGCAGGCGATGCAGGTGTTGATCGCCTGCGCCTGGCCGCGCCGCGCCTTGTTCGGCCATTGCGGATCGGCCAGCAGCGGCCGCGCCAGCGACACCATGTCGGCACCGCCGCCGGCGAGGATGCGCTCGGCCACGTCGGGCATGTTGATGCGGTTGGTGGCGATCAGCGGCACCCGCACGTGCGGCTTGAGCTTGGCGGTGACGCCGGCGAACGCGGCGCGCGGCACCGAGGTGGCGATGGTCGGCACGCGCGCCTCGTGCCAGCCGATGCCGGAGTTGATCAGCGTCGCGCCGGCCGCCTCGATCGCCTGCGCCTGCGCCACGATCTCCTGCCAGTCGCTGCCGTCCTCGACCAGGTCCACCAGCGACAGCCGGTAGATGATGATGAAGTCCGGCCCGCAGGCCTCGCGGATCTGGCGCACGATCTCCACCGCGAAGCGCATGCGCCTGGTCGCGTCGCCGCCCCAGGCGTCGTCGCGGCGATTGCTGCGCGGGGCCACGAACTCGTTGATCAGATAGCCTTCCGAACCCATCACTTCCACGCCGTCGTAGCCGGCCTCGCGCGCCAGCCGCGCGGCGCGCGCATAGGCGCCGATCTGGCGCTCGACCCCGCGGGCGGACAAGGCGCGCGGCGTGAACGGATTGATCGGCGCCTTCAGCTTCGACGGCGCCACCGACAGCGGGTGGTAGGCATAGCGCCCGGCATGCAGCAACTGCAGGCAGATCTTGGCGCCGTGGTCGTGCACCGCGCGCGTCACCTGCCGGTGCGGGCGCACTTCCCACGGCCACGACAGCTTGCCGCCGAACGGCTTCAGCCAGCCGACCACGTTCGGCGCGAAGCCGCCGGTGACGATCAGCCCGGCGCCGCCGGCGGCGCGCTCGGCGAAATACGCGGCCAGCTTGGGGAAGTCGCGCGCGCGATCCTCCAGGCCGGTGTGCATCGAGCCCATCAGCACCCGGTTGCGCAGCTGGGTGAAGCCCAGGTCGAGCGGGGCGAACAGGTGCGGATAGGCGGCGGAGGACGGGTCGGGCTGGCCGGAGGCGGGCGACATGGCTTTGGATACGCTGGCGTACGGAAGCGCGCAGGTTGCCCCGAATCCCGCGCTACGGCAAGAGGCGCGCGCGGACCGGCCGCCGACCGAGCGGCGCACCCGCGCGCGGCGCGGACGCCGGGCAGCAAGACCGCAATCCCAGAAACGGGTTTTGTCCAGCTGCGTCGGAGGGGGGAATCCATCGCCGTTCGTCATCGTCGGTGGTCCGGATGCGGCAGGACCCCGGACCGTCGCCAACCTGTCCCCTAAAAGGAGTTTCCCATGCGCCATCCGATCCGAAACATGGGCTTTGCGCTGTGCATGGCCGCAGCCGCGGCCGCACCCTCCCAGGTCTTCGCACAGTCGTGCAGCACGTCCACCGCTTATTACGGGGAACTGATTCAGGCCGCCGACCTGGACGGCAACGGCAGTCTGGAAGCGGTCTGCAACGGCTACAGCGAAATCAATGTCGTCAGCGGCAGCGCCGCCACCCGCTATCCGCTGAGCAACACCCCCTGGACGCTGGCCTCGGTCATCGACGTGGACGGATCGCCCGGCGCGGAGGTGGTGCTCAAGCAGGGCAACCAGCTCACCATCGTCAAGCACTACGCGCGCACCACGGCCGCCATCTATATCGGCACCACCAGTTGGGACATCGGCGCATTCGCCGACGTGGACGCCATCGCCGGCAACGAGATCGCGATCACCACGCCGACCTTGCTGCGCATCGTCTATCCCAGGAACGGCAGCATCACCGACCACTACATCGGCACCGCCTCGCGCGTCGTCGCCGGCGCCGTCGCCGACATGGACGGCCTGCCCGGCGCCGAAATTCCGCTGGAAGCCGGCAGCAACTTGGTGGTCTACGGCCGCAATACAGGGCTGCGCACGACCTGGGTCACCAACGGCACCAACTGGAAGATCTGCGCCGACATCGCCAACTGCGCCAGCGACATGAATGGCGTCGCCGGTGCCGAACTGCTGCTCGCGTTGCCCAGCGAAGTGAAGATCTACTCGCTGAAGTCGGGCGCATTGAACAGCTACTGGATCGGCAGCCAGTACGCGACCCTGGACAACGGCGTGCGCGACCTGGACGGCGTGGCCGGCAACGACGTCGCGATGGCGCAGGGCGGCAACGGCAACCTGCTGATCCTGCGCCCGGCCAGCGGCACCCTGCAGACCATCAACGGCGCCGGCAGCTTCGGCAGTTCGTGGACGCTGGTCGGTTATGCCAATCTCGACGGCGTGGCCGGGGACGAGATCCGGGTCCGCTCCAACAGCAACAACCGCATCTACCGTGTCTACCCGCGCTCGGGCACCGTGTCGGTCGAATGAGCGCGGACCCCGGCGCGGACGCGGTCCGCGGCCGCGCCCAGGGGGCAGCGACGGCGCACGGACGCCGGCGGCGATGCGATCGCCGCCGGCGACCTGCGCAGGCAGATCCACCGTCGATCCTTCTACGGCTGGCGCGGACGCCGTTCCGACGCCAGCCATCGCCGCCGCGACGCTCGCGGCGGCGCAGTTCAGCCCCAGCCGGCCAGCGCCAGCTTGCCGATGGTGCTGCCCGACTCCAGCCGCCTGTGCGCTTCGCGCAGATTGGCCGCATCGATCGGCGCCAGCGTCTCGGTCAGCGTGGTGCGCAACGCACCGGCATCGATCAGGCTGGCGGTGCGCGCCAGGATCCGGTGCTGCTCGATCATGTCGGCGGTCTTGAAGCGCGCCCGCGCGAACATCATTTCCCAGTGGATGCCGATGCACTTGGCCTTGTACGGATCGCCGATGCGCAGCGCGCCGGCGGGTTCCACGATCAGGCCGACATGGCCCTGCGGCGCGACCAGTTCGCCGAGCGCGTCCCAGTAACGATCGGTGTCGGCCAGGTTCAGCGCCGCATCCACCTGTTCGATGCCCAGCGCCTGCAGCTGCGGCGCCAACGGCTGGCGGTGGTCGATCACGTGCTGCGCGCCCAGTTGCAGGCACCAGTCGCGGGTCTGCTGACGCGAGGCGGTGGCGATGACCTCGAAGCCGGCGTGCCGCGCCAGCTGGATCGCGATCGAGCCGACGCCGCCGGCGCCGCCGATCACCAGCAGGCGGCGGCCGCGGTTGCGCTCGTCGTCGAAGTCGAACGGCATGCGCTGGAACAGCAGTTCCCAGGCGGTCAGCGTGGTCAGCGGCAGCGCCGCGGCCTGCGCGAAGTCCAGCGTCGCCGGCTTGCGCGCGACGATGCGCGCGTCGACCAACTGGTATTGCGCATTGCTGCCGGAGCGGGTGATGTCGCCGGCGTAGTAGACCTCGTCGCCGGGTTCGAAACCCTCGACATCGGCACCGACCGCCTCGACCACGCCGGCAGCGTCGTAGCCCAGCACCTTGGGCTGCGCTTCCACCTGCGGCTTGGGTGCGCGCACCTTGGTGTCGACCGGGTTGACCGACACCGCTTCGACCCGCACCAGCAGGTCGAAGCCGGTGGGAGCGGGCGGGGTGGGCAGGTCTGTATCGAACAGCGACTGCGGATCGTCGATCGGCAGGTAACGGGTCAGGGCGACGGCTTTCATGGTGTCTCCAGGAGTGGGGAGGCGGTTGTTTCGGCGCGCGACATATTCGACTCAGACCGGTCGCGGATTGCGCTCGGCGAAGCCGCGCTGATGCCAGTACGGATACGGCGGCACCACCGCGCTGGCCGCGTCCAGCCGTTGCACCTGCGCGGCGTCGAGATTCCAGCCGACCGCGCCCAGGTTCTGCCGCAACTGCTCCTCGTTGCGCGCGCCGATGATGACGCTGCTCACCGTGGGCCGCTGCAGCAGCCAGTTCAGCGCGATCTGCGGCACGCTCTTGCCGGTCTCGGCGGCGATCGCGTCGAGCGCGTCGACCACCCGGTACAGGCGTTCGTCCTCGACCGGCGGGCCGGCTTCGGTGACCTTCTTGTCGTGCAGGCGGCTGCTTTCCGGCAGCGGCTGGCCGCGGCGGATCTTGCCGGTCAGCCGGCCCCAGCCCAGCGGGCTCCACACCACCGCGCCGACGCCCTGGTCCAGCCCCAGCGGCATCAGTTCTTCCTCGTAGTCGCGGCCGATCAGCGAGTAGTAGGTCTGATTGGCGACGTAGCGCGACCAGCCATGGCGGTCGGCCACCGCCAGCGACTTCATCAGGTGCCAGCCGGAGAAATTGGACACGCCCAGATAGCGGATCTTGCCGGCACGGACCAGGTCGTCGAGCGTGGACAGGGTTTCTTCCACCGGCGTCTTCGCATCGAAGCCGTGCAACTGGAACAGGTCGATGTAGTCGGTGTCCAGGCGCTTGAGCGCGGCATCGACCGCGCGCAGCAGGTGGAAGCGCGAGGAGCCGACGCTGTTCGGATCGTCGGGGTCGAAGCGGAAGGTGGCCTTGGTCGAGATCAGCACCTGGTCGCGGCGGCCCTTGATCGCCGCGCCCAGCACCGATTCGGCGGCACCGCCGGAATAGATGTCGGCGCTGTCGAACAGGTTGACCCCGGCCTCCAGGCAGATGTCGATCAGGCGTCGCGCCTGGTCCACGTCCGAATTGCCCCAGGCGGCGAAGAAATCGTTCGAGCCGGCGAAGGTGCCGGTGCCGAAGCTGAGGACGGGGACCTTGAAGCCGGAGGCGCCGAGATGACGGTATTCCATGGTGAGGATTCCTTTGCGGGGGGACGGAAGGGAGGTGCGATCAGCGTGGCTTAGCAGCGGCGGGGGGCGTGTCGGCCGTCTCGCCGAGCACGCGCGCGGCGGCCTCGGCCATGGCGGCATAGCCGGCATCGCCGGGGTGCAGGTGGTCGCCGGAATCGAACGCGGGCAGCATGCGGGTGGGGTGCGCGGGGTCGCGGAGCAGGGCGTCGAAATCGATGATCGCATCGAAACCGTTGCCATCGCGTATCCACGCATTGACCTGCTGGCGCACGCGCTCCTTGTCCGCGCTGTAGTAGCCGCGGATCGGGGTGTCCGGCAACGCGCCCTCGAACGGGGTCAGCGTGGCGCCGATCACGCGCAGGCCGCGCGCCTGCGCACGCTGCAGCAGTTGTCGGTAGCCGGCGATCAGCTCCTGCGCGGCGACCGGCGCATCGTCCGGCGCGAACGGCGTGGCGTACCAGCTGATGTCGTTGATGCCGATCAGCAAGACCAGCGTGCGCACCCCGGGTTGCGCCAGCACGTCGCGGTCCAGCCGCGCCAGCGCATTGCTGCCCATGCGGTCGCGCAGCACGCGGCCGCCGGAGATCCCGGCGTTGAGCACCGCCACGCGCTGCGCCGCCAGCCGCGTGGCCAGCTGGTCCGGCCAGCGCCGGTCGCTGCCCGGGGTGGACGCGGCGCCGTCGGTGATCGAATCGCCCAGCGCCACCACCGCGCCGGCGGCGTCGGCGCGGCGCACCTGGATGCCGCTGACGAACAGTCGCACCGGCAGCGCCGTGGCGTCGTCCAGCGCCGCATCCGCGGTGCGCTCGCCGGCGGCCAGCCAGGCGCTCTGCAAGCCCTCCCAGTGGAAGGTGGACGGCGCGGTCGGCTGCGGCAGGTACAGGCTGACGCTGAGCCGGGCCAGGTCCGGCACGCTCAGTGCGACCGGATCGCTGAGCACCGGTGCGCCGGGCGGAATGGTCACCGCGCGCTGTCCGCCGAAGCGCAACTCGCGGTCCGAGCCGGGCACGATCGCCGCGCCGTCGCCGGCCAGCGCCAGGTGCGCGGCGCCGATCTGCAACGGCGCGCGGCCGTAGGCGTTGGACAGTTCCACCCGCACCGTCTCGCCGCCCAGGCTGACCCGCGCCACCTGGCGCACGGTCTGCCGCCACAGGTTGAACGGGGTCTGGGTCGGGAACGGGAAGTCGGCGGCCCACAGCGGCTGCGGACTCGCCTGCCAGGTCGCGACCCAGTCGCGCTCGGCGGCGCCGGCCGGTAACGCAACAGCGCCGAGCAAGGCCGTGGCCAGCGCGGCCTGGTGCAGGCGCCGGCTCATGCCGCACCGCCTGCGGCGCAGGCCGTCGCCGGCGCAGGTTCGGATGCGGGCGACAGCCGCAACGCCAGCAGCGCCACCGCCAGGCCGGACGCAGTGACCAGCGCCGCCGCCCAGGGCAAGTGCGCCAGACTGCCGCCGTGGCCGATCACCAGTCCGCCGAGCCAGGCGCCCAGCGCATTGCCCAGGTTGAACGCGCCGATGTTCAGGCTCGACGCCAGATGCCGTCCGGCGTCGCCAGCCTTGCCCAGCACCCACAGCTGCAGCGGCGCCACCGTGGCGAACGCCGCCACCCCGAGCAGGCCGACCAACAGCACCATCGCCGGCGCCGAGCGCAGCGCGAATGCCAGCGCCGCCAGCACCAGCGCCAGCAGGCCCAGGGTCAGCGGCAAGGCCTGCCGCGGATGGCGGTCGGCCAGGCGCCCGCCGAGCACGTTGCCGACGATCATGCCCACCCCGAACACCAGCAGCAGCGGCGACACCGCGCCGTCGGCCAGGCCGGTGACCCGGGTCAGGATCGGCTGGATGTAGGTGTAGACGGTGAACACGCCGGCATAGCCGAGCACCGTCGTCGCCAACCCGAGCAGCACCGGCGCGCGACCGACTGCGTGCAGTTCGGCGCGCAGCGGCGGCGCGGGCGTGGCGTCGTCGCTGGCCGGGACCAGCGCGGCGATCACCACGGTGGCCAGCAGGCCGATCGCGGCCACCGCCCAGAACGTCGCGCGCCAGCCGAACTGCAGGCCCAGCCAGGCGCCGGCCGGCACCCCCAGCAGGGTGGCGACGGTGAGTCCGGTGAACATGGTGGCGATCGCCGAGGCCTTGCGCTGCGGCGCCACCAGGCCGGTGGCGACCACCGCGCCGACGCCGAAGAAGGTGCCGTGCGCCAGCGAGGTGACCACCCGCGCCGCCATCAGCGTGGCGTAGTCCGGTGCCAGCGCGCAGGCCAGGTTGCCGGCGGTGAACACCAGCATCAGCGCCACCAGCACGCGCTTGCGCGGCCAGCGCCGGCTGGCCACGGTCAGCAACGGCGCACCGACGAACACGCCCAGCGCATAGCCGGAAATCAGCAGCCCGGCCGCGGGCACGCTGACCTGCAGGTCGGCCGCGACCTGCAGCAGCAGGCCCATGATCACGAACTCGGTGGTGCCGATGCCGAACGCGCCGGCGGTCAGCGCGAACAAGGCGAGCGGCAGCCGCGGCGGCGGCGTGGCGGCAGGCGAAGGGGAGGGGGGCATGGTGGTTCCGGAAGGCGGGAGGACCACAGCCTATGATCGCGCTTTATCAGCACAAACTGGCAATATGTTGAGTGACTTTCAACGGAATCGAGAGAATGGACCGGATCGGCGATATCGCGCTGTTCCTGCGCGTGCTCGACCTGGGGTCGATCAGCGCCGCCGCACGCAGCCTGGACCTGTCGGTGGCGGTCGCCAGCCAGCGGCTGAAGCGGCTCGAGCGCGATCTCGGCGTGCGCCTGCTGCACCGGACCACACGGCGCCTGCATCCCACGCCCGAAGGCCTGCAGCTGGCCGAACAGGGCCGTGCGCTGGTCGAGGACCTGGAGTCCTTGGCCGGTGGCCTGCGCGAAGCCGGCCGCAGCGCCGCCGGCACCTTGCGGGTGACCATGTCGGCCTCGTTCGGGCGCCAGTACGTGTCGCCGCTGCTGCCGCAGTTCATGGCCCTGTATCCGCACATCCGGCTGAGCGTGCACCTGAGCGACAACGTGGTGGATCTGGTCAGCGAGGGCTTCGACCTGGCGATCCGGATCGGCGCGCTGCGCGATTCCAGCCTGGTGGCGCGGCGCCTGGCCGGCAACCGCCGGGTGTTGTGCGCCGCTCCCGACTACCTGCGCCGCCACGGCGAACCGGCCACCCCGGCGGACCTGGCCGCGCACGCCTGCCTGCTGCTGACCGGCGCCGAAGGCCGCCAGGACACCTGGCACCTGCACGGCGCCGAGGGCGAGGTGGCGGTCAAGGTCGGTGGGCCGCTGGAATCCAACTTCGGCGAAGTGCTGCGCGATGCGGTGCTGAATGGCCAGGGGATCGCCCTGCATTCGGTCTGGCATGTGGCGGAGGATCTGCGGCACGGGCGCCTGCGCCAGGTCCTGCCGCAGTACACGATCGCCGAGACCGGCATCTACGCGGTGATGCCGCAGCGCCGGCTGGTGCCGCCGCGGGTGCGCGCCTTCGTCGAGTTCATGCAGGTTCAGCTGGCCGATCCGCCGCCCTGGGAGCGCCTGGAGTGAGACGGACGTGCAAGACCGGCACACTGTCTACAAGCGCCGGCAGGGCCCCGAGCACCGCATTGCATCATTTCATGAAGCTGTATACGGTGTATCCACGAGCGCCGAGGGTCTGGCCGTGGGTTTCACATGTTACGTGCCTGTTAACGCGGTCTTCACCATGCCGAGCATAATGTGCGCGGCGATGGCGTGCGGAACGGCCGTCTGGATGTGACGAGACATCTGTACTGAACCATGCCCTATCGGTTTCTATATCCCCGAAACAAGGAGCTGTATTAATGAACAAGAAAATTCTCACCGCCGCATTGCTGGGCGGTCTGGCCGTCGCCCAGGCAGCGTCCGCACAGGAATTCGACGACCGCTGGTACCTGACCGGTTCGGCCGGTTTCAACTTCCAGGACAACGACCGTCTGACCAACGACGCCCCGTTCGTCACCCTGGGTCTGGGCAAGTTCGTCAGCCCGAACTGGTCGATCGACGGTGAACTGAACTATCAGAACCCGAACTTCGACGCCAACCAGGACCTGAACTGGAGCCAGTACGGCATCTCGTTCGACCTGCGTCGCCACTTCATCCAGGAAGGCCGTGGCTGGAACCCGTACCTGCTGTTCGGTCTGGGCTACCAGCGTTCGGAAGAAGAGTTCGACACCGGCGGCGCCGTGTCCCCGGGCCAGCGCAAGGACGGCAACTTTGCCGCCAAGGCCGGCGTCGGTCTGCAGACCACCTTCGACAAGCGCGTTGCCGTGCGTGCCGAAGTGGCCTACCGCGCTGACTTCGACGACCAGAGCGTTGCCGCTCCGTCCGAGAACTGGTTCGGCGACGTGCTGGCTTCGGTCGGCGTCGTGATCCCGCTCGGCCCGCCGCCGTCGGCTCCGGTTGCCGCTCCGGCTCCGACCGCTGCCCCGAGCTGCGCGGACCTGGACGACGACGGTGACGGCGTCAACAACTGCGACGACAAGTGCCCGACCTCCCAGCCTGGCCAGACCATCGGTCCGGACGGTTGCCCGGTGCCGGTCTCGATCGACCTGAAGGGCGTCAACTTCGACTTCAACAAGTCGACCCTGCGTCCGGACGCGATCGCGATCCTGAGCGAAGCCACCGAGATCCTGAAGCGTTACCCCGACCTGAAGGTCGAGGTCGCCGGTCACACCGACTCGAAGGGTACCGACGCTTACAACCAGAAGCTGTCCGAGCGTCGTGCGACCACCGTGTATGACTACCTGACCAAGAACGGCGTGGACGCTTCGCGTCTGGTCGGTCCGATCGGCTACGGCGAGAGCCGCCCGATTGCGCCGAACACCAACCCGGATGGTTCGGACAACCCGGAAGGCCGTGCGAAGAACCGTCGTACCGAGCTGAACGTCCAGAACTAATCGGACGCTTCATGCTTCAAGCAAAGCCCGGCCTCGCGCCGGGCTTTGTTTTTGTGCGCCCGGAAACCATCGCGCGCTTCTGTAGGAGCGGCTTCAGCCGCGACATTTGCCTTGCCGGAGAGGACATGTCGCGGCTGAAGCCGCTCCTACAAAGGCGGCAAAAAGCTCTCTGCCAAGCTGAACTTTTTCAGCCTTCCCAATTATTTAGCGCATGCAGTGCCGGTATCGGTTGAAACTGCGCCTGGCCCTGCCTACACTCGCGGCGTCGTCTCGCCTGAATGGAAAAAAACCGATGCTGCGTATCGTTACGGCCGGCCTGCTTGGTCTTGCCTTGATTCCTGCCGCTCACGCCGCACCGGATTGTTCCGGCGACGTGCTGCCCAAGCCGCTGCCGCTGCCGGCCACGGTCGGTGCGCCGATCGCCTCGGAGCTGTACACGCGCAACCTGCAGCTGGGCATGCCCAGCGGCGTGCTGGCGCAGTCCTACAGCAGCGACCAGTCGCTGGACCGGGTGCTGCTGCGGCTGCGCGCCGAGGGCTGCCAGAGCCTGGCCAACGCGATGCCGGCCGGCGGCGCGGTGAAGCCGAACGATCCGGCCGCCTACAAGCCGACCACCGCGTTCGACAACACCCCGTGGCGCTTCGACATGAGCCAGAACGGCAAGCGCATGACCGCCGAAGAGTTCGACGCCTGGATGAAGGCGCGCGGCGTGCGCGTGGTCAAGGCGCGTCCGGCGCCAGCCGCAGTGCCCGCCGCCGCACCGGCGCCCGACGCGGCCGCGCCGGTCGACAAGCAGTAAGCGCGGCGCGCGGTCGCCGACCGCGCCTGCGTACGAAGCGCGCGCGGTGAAGCCTCCTTCGCGTTCCCGCCGCCCCGCGCCGCGCACCGCGGTGCCGGCGGCCAGCGTCCCGCGGTCGCCGCGCGCGGCTGCGGCCGGCGAAGCCCGCCACGGCCTGGCGCGCACGCTGTCCAAGCTCGGCCTGTGCTCGCGCACCGAAGCCGCGCGCTGGATCGCCGCCGGCCGCGTCGCGGTCGACGGCCGCACCGTCACCGATCCCGAATTCCCGATCCTGCGCGGCCGCCACCGGCTGGCGCTCGATGGCGAGCCGCTGGCTGCCACGCAGCGCCTGTACCTGATGCTCAACAAGCCGCGCGGCCTGGTCACCACCGCGCAGGACGAGCGCGGCCGCGATACCGTCTACCGCTGTTTCGACGGCGCCGGATTGCCCTGGCTGGCGCCGGTCGGGCGCCTGGACAAGGCCAGCGAGGGCCTGTTGCTGTTCTGCAACGATCCGCAGTGGGCGGCGCGGGTCGCCGATCCGGCCAGCGGCCCGGACAAGACCTATCACGTGCAGGTCGATGCGCTGCCCGATGCGGCATTGCTGGCGCGCATGTGCGCCGGCGTGGTCGCCGACGGCGAGCCGCTGCGCGCCAAGCAGGTGCGGCTGCTGCGGCAAGGCGACAAGCACGCCTGGCTCGAAGTGGTACTGGACGAGGGCCGCAACCGGCAGATCCGGCGCCTGCTGGCCGAACTCGATCTGGGCGTGCTGCGTCTGGTGCGGGTGGCGATCGGCGGGCTGGCGCTGGGCGAACTGGGCAAGGGCGCCTGGCGCGAACTCAGTGCCGCCGAGGTCAGGGCGCTGGCGCCGACAGCGGACGCCAGCGCGCCAGCCGCGCGCTGAGCAGGGCGGCGACCACCGCGTAGGCGCGCGCATCCTGCGGGCCGCGCGCATCGTGATGGCGGCCCTTGGTGTGGTTGCAGCTGGCGCAGGCCAGCGCCAGATTGCGCGCATCGTTCGGGTCGCCGCCGACCAGGGCGCACAGCGGCGCTGCCGCGCGGCGGCCGAACCAGGCCTGCGGCACCACGTGCTCCAGCGTGCTGTGCCCGAGCGGTTCGCCGTCGGCGCGCAGGCGCAAGCGCCGGCGGCAATGCAGGCAGCGCGTCTCCCAGCCGTCCTCCAGCGCTTGCGCGTGTACATCGGTCCGCGCCGCCAGCAACAGCCGTTGGCGCAGGACCGTGCGCATGCTCAGGCGGGGATGACGTTCAACTCGCGGCCGATGCGGACGAAGGCGTCGATCGCCCGGTCCAGCTGCGCGCGCGTGTGCGCGGCGCTGATCTGGGTGCGGATCCGCGCCTGCCCCTTGGGCACCACCGGGAAGAAGAAGCCGATCGCATAGATGCCTTCCTCCAGCAGCCGCTCGGCGAAGCGTTGCGCCAGCGGCGCGTCGTACAGCATCACCGGGCAGATCGGGTGGGTGCCGGGCTTGATGTCGAAGCCGGCCGCGGCCATGCGCTCGCGGAAGTGGCGGGTGTTCTCGACCAGTTGCGCGCGCAGGTCGGCGGCCGCGTCCAGCATCGCGAAGGCCTTGATCCCGGCGGCGACCACGTGCGGCGGCAGCGAGTTGGAGAACAGGTAAGGGCGCGAGCGCTGGCGCAGCAGTTCGATCACCTCGCGCCGGCCGGTGGTGAAGCCGCCCAGCGCGCCGCCCATGGCCTTGCCCAGGGTGCCGGTGAAGATGTCGATCCGGTCCATCACGCCCTTGACCTCGGCCGAGCCGCGGCCGGTCGCGCCGAGGAAGCCGGTGGCGTGGCACTCGTCGATATGCACCAGCGCGCCGTACTGCTTCGCCAGCGCGGTGATCTCGTCCAGCGGGGCGATGAAGCCGTCCATCGAGAACACGCCGTCGCTGGTGATCAGCTTGGTCTTGCAGCCGGCCGCGTCGGCGGCCTGCAGCTGCGCTTCCAGGTCGGCCATGTCGCAGTTGGCGTAGCGGAAGCGCTTGGCCTTGCACAGGCGCACGCCGTCGATGATCGAGGCATGGTTGAGCGCGTCGGAAATGATCGCATCGGCCTCGCCGAGCAGCGGCTCGAACAGGCCGCCGTTGGCGTCGAAGCAGGCGGCGTAGAGGATGGTGTCCTCGGTGCCGAAGAACTCGGCGATGCGCGCTTCCAGTTGCTTGTGCAGGTCCTGGGTGCCGCAGATGAAGCGCACCGAGGCCATGCCGAAGCCGTGGGTGTCCAGCGCGTCCTTGGCCGCGGCGATCAGCGCCGGGTGGTCGGCCAGGCCCAGGTAGTTGTTGGCGCAGAAGTTCAGCACGCGGCGGCCGTCGGCCAGCACGATCTCGGCCGACTGCGGGCCGACGATGATGCGTTCGGACTTGAACAGGCCCTGCGCGCGGATCGCGTCCAGTTCGTCGGCGTAGTGCTGGGTGAGGCGGGAATCGGTCATGACGGGCACGCGCAGGCGGGAGAGGTGGAGATTTTAACGCGGCGTGTGCGAAGGTCGGCGGGCGTCATGCAAAAATGGCATAAGCATCGACGGCGAAGTCATTTCACCGGACCAATGCGGCTGCGCAGCATGGCGCACTGGCCGTGGTCGCATGGCCGGACCGCCCGTGCCCCCTGACCCTCTTCCGGAGATCCGTCCATGCCCAGCCTCCTGCCGCGCCGATTCAGCCCGCTGCTCGCGCTCGCGCTGTGCGCGTTCGCCGGCACCGCCGCCGCGCGCGACGTGCAGCTGCTCAACGTGTCCTACGATCCCACGCGCGAGCTGTACCGCGACTACAACGCCGCCTTCGCCAAGCACTGGGAGCAGACCCACAGCGGCGACAAGGTGACGGTGGAAACCTCGCATGGCGGTTCCGGCAAGCAGGCGCGCTCGGTCATCGACGGGGTCGAGGCCGATGTGGTGACGCTGGCGCTGGCCTACGACGTGGACGCGATCGCCGACAAGGGCAAGCTGATCGATCCGGGCTGGGCCAAGCGCCTGCCCGACAACAGCGCGCCGTACACCTCCACCATCGTGTTCCTGGTGCGCAAGGGCAACCCGAAGAAGATCAAGGACTGGCCGGACCTGCTGCGCACCGGCGTGTCGGTGATCACCCCGAATCCGAAGACCTCCGGCGGCGCGCGCTGGAACTACTTGGCGGCCTGGGCCTACGCCGACCACATCTTCAAGGGCGACCGCGAGCGCATCCTAGGCTACATGCGCGCGCTGTTCCGCAACGTGCCGGTGCTGGACACCGGCGCGCGCGGCGCCACCACCACCTTCGTCCAGCGCGGCATCGGCGACGTGCTGCTGGCCTGGGAGAACGAGGCGTTCCTGGCGCAGGAGGAACTGGGCAAGGACAAGTTCGAGATCGTGGTGCCGAAGCTGTCGATCCTGGCCGAGCCGTCGGTGGCGGTGGTCGACAAGAACGTGGACAAGCACGGTACCCGCGACGTCGCCGAGGAATACCTGAAATACCTGTATTCGCCGGAAGGGCAGAAGATCGCGGCCAAGCACTACTACCGCCCGCGCCATCCCGAATACGCCGACCGCGCCGACATCGCGCGCCTGCCGAAGGTGCAGCTGGTGACCATCGACCAGGCGTTCGGCTCCTGGGCCAAGGCCCAGGCCGAGCACTTCAACGACGGCGGCCTGTTCGACCAGATCCAGGCGAGCAAGTGACGCGATGGGAGTGAATGCCGCCGCGGCCACGCGCGCTCCGTCGCGGCGCAGGGTGATTCCCGGGCTCGGCCTGAGCCTGGGCATCACCCTGACCTGGCTGGGACTGGTGGTGCTGATCCCGTTGCTGGGCGTGGTGCTCAAGACCAGCGGCCTGGGCTGGCACGGCGTATGGCAGGTGTGGAGCGAACCGCGGGTGCTGTCGGCGCTGCGGGTCAGCTTCGGCACCGCCTTCGTCGCCGCCGCGTTCAATGCGGTGATGGGCACCTGGGTGGCCTGGGTGTTCGTGCGCTACCGCTTCCCCGGCAAGCGCCTGTTCGACGCGATGATCGACCTGCCGTTCGCGCTGCCGACCGCGGTGGCCGGCATCGCGCTGACCGCGCTGTACGGCGGCAACGGCTGGGTCGGCCGCTGGCTGGAACCGTTGGGGCTGAAGATCGCCTACACCCAGCTCGGCATCGTGGTGGCGCTGGTGTTCGTGGGGCTGCCGTTCGTGGTGCGGATCGTGCAGCCGGTGCTGGCCGAGGCCGAGCGCGACGTGGAAGAGGCCGCGGCCACGCTCGGCGCCGGCCGCTGGCAGACCATCCGCCGCGTGGTGCTGCCGGCGCTGTGGCCGGCGGTGCTGACCGGATTCGCGCTGGCCTTCGCGCGCGGCATCGGCGAGTACGGCTCGGTGATCTTCATCGCCGGCAACCTGCCCAACGCGACCGAGATCGCGCCGCTGCTGATCACCATCCGCCTGGAGGAATTCGACTACGCCGGCGCGACCGCGATCGCCGCGGCGATGCTGCTGCTGTCGTTGCTGATGCTGCTGGTGGTCAACGGCGTGCAGGCGCGCTTCGCGCGGCGCGGTCTGGCGGCGCATTGAGATGAGCGATACCGTGTCCAGCTTGACCATCCCGTTCTCGGAGACTGCGTTGAGCGCATCGCCGCCTGCTGCCCGCCGTCGCGTCGCTTCGGTCACCACCGAGCCGTGGTGGGTGCAGGTGCTGCTGATCCTCGGCGCGCTGGGCTTCCTGCTGTCGTTCCTGTTCCTGCCGCTGCTGCTGGTGTTCGTCGAGGCGCTGCGCGGCGGTATCGGCGTGTTCTGGCGGGCGATCTCCGATCCCGATGCGCTCGCGGCGATCCGCCTGACCCTGCTGGTGACCGCGATCGTGGTGCCGTTGAACCTGGTGTTCGGCGTGGCCGCGGCGTGGGCGGTGAGCAAGCACTCCTTCCCCGGCAAGCGCCTGCTGGTGAGCCTGATCGACCTGCCGTTCTCGGTGTCGCCGGTGGTCGCCGGCCTGGTCTTCATCCTGATCTTCGGCCGCAGCGGCTGGGCCTGGCCGCTGATCGACGAAGGCTGGCGGCTGCACCTGCCGGTGTTCGGCGAGGTGCTGCTGCAGCTGCCGCGGATCGTGTTCGCGCTGCCCGGCATCGTGCTGGCGACGACCTTCGTCACCTTCCCGTTCATCGCCCGCGAGCTGATGCCGCTGATGGAGCAGCAGGGCAGCGACGAGGAACTGGCGGCGTTGAGCCTGGGCGCCAACGGTTGGCAGATGTTCTGGCGGGTGACCATGCCCAACATCCGCTGGGGCCTGCTGTACGGCGTGCTGCTGTGCAGTGCGCGGGCGATGGGCGAGTTCGGCGCGGTGTCGGTGGTGTCCGGGCACATCCGCGGGCGCACCAACACGCTGCCGCTGCACGTGGAGATCCTCTACAACGAGTACGCCTACAGCGCCGCGTTCGCCTGCGCCAGCCTGCTGGCGCTGACCGCGCTGCTGACCCTGGCGCTGAAGTCCTACCTGGAATGGCGCCACGGCGAATCGCTGGCCGCCAATCACCGACACTGAGGTTGCGATGACCATCCGCGTACAGCATCTGGGCAAGCGTTTCGACGAGTTCGTCGCGCTCGACGACGTCAGCCTGGACATCCGCCAGGGCGAGTTGCTGGCATTGCTGGGGCCGTCCGGCTCGGGCAAGACCACCTTGCTGCGGGTGATCGCCGGGCTGGAGCATGCCGACGCCGGACGCGTGCTGATAGACGGCGAGGACGCGACCGGTCTGCCGGTGCAGTCGCGCCGGGTCGGCTTCGTGTTCCAGCACTACGCGTTGTTCCGGCACATGACCGTGCGCGACAACATCGCCTTCGGCCTGCGCGTGCGCCGCGGCGCCGAGCGCCTGGCCGAATCGGCGATCCGGGCGCGGGTGACCGAACTGCTCGCGCTGGTGCAACTGGACGGACTGGAGTCGCGTTACCCGACCCAGCTGTCCGGCGGCCAGCGCCAGCGCGTGGCGCTGGCGCGCGCGCTGGCGATCGAGCCGCGCGTTCTGCTGCTGGACGAACCGTTCGGCGCGCTCGACGCGCAGGTGCGGCGCGACCTGCGGCGCTGGCTGCGCGAGCTGCACGACCGCACCGGGCTGACCACGGTGTTCGTCACCCACGACCAGGAAGAAGCGCTGGAACTGGCCGACCGCGTGGCGATCCTCAACCGTGGGCGCATCGAACAGCTCGGCAGCCCGGCCGACGTCTACGACCGCCCGGTGTCGCCGTTCGTGTACGGCTTCGTCGGCGCGGTCAACCGGCTGCCGGCACAGCTGCACGACGGCCAGCTGCAGGTCGCCGGTCTGGCGCTGCCGGCACCGGACACGCCGCTGTCCAGCGGCCCGGTCGACCTGTACGTGCGCCCGGAAGACCTGGCGCCCAGCGACAGCGGCTGGGCGGCGACGGTGCTGTCCTCGCAGCGCAGCGGCTCGCGCCTGCGCCTGCGCGCGCAGTTGGCGCATGGCCAGGACGAAGTGGAAGTGGAACTGCCGGCGGGCGAGGGCGCGACGCGCTATGCGCCCGGCCAGGTGCTGCAGCTGAGCGCACGCCGCTTCGGCCTGTTCGCGCAGCAGCGCGGGTAGGGGATTCGGGATACGGCGCGCAACGGCGCTCGCGCGTTTCGCTCGTCGTCTTTGTGCGGAAGCGACTTCTGTGGGAGCGACTTCAGTCGCGACGCCCGTTACCTGGGAAGCCCGTCGCGACTGAAGTCGCTCCCACAGTGTTTGCGGCCGGCAATCAGAACGAGAAGCGGGCCGGCCCGCTGGCGCGGCGCAGACCGCGGGCGCATGGCGTAGACAAGGTTTGACCCGAAGGACGCAGCCGCAAGGCCTGCGATGACTTGGTTTGTCTTGAAAGTGTTGCACTGCAAGAAAAAACCGGTTAAAAAAGTGTGAAGCCAGCATGGCAGTGCGCGCTGGAACCACCCCCTCGTCAACCCGCAGGAGAATTACCGGTGAACAAGATCAAGCTTGGTGTCGCCCTGGCCGTGGCGCTGGCCGCCTCCCCGCTGAGTGCGTTGGCCCAGGACGAGGCTGCTGCCTCGCCGATTACCGGCTCCTATGGCGTGGTCAGCGACTACGTGTTCCGCGGCGTCTCGCAGACCAACGAAGGCCCTGCGTTCCAGGCCGGCCTCACCTACACCTCGCCGTTCGGCCTGTATGTCGGCACCTGGGGTTCCAACGTCGATTTCGGCGCCGGCGACCCGGATTGGGAAGTGGACGGCTTCATCGGCTACAACGTCGATTTCTCCGAGAACTGGAACTTCGACGTGATGGTCAACCGCTACGGCTACCCGGGCTCCGGCAAGTCGAACTACAACGAACTGATCACCAAGACCAAGTTCCTCAAGACCTACTCCTTGACCGTGGCGTATACCGACGACGTCTACAACCTGGACGAGGACAGCTTCTACTACGCGCTGGACGGGAACTGGAGCCTGCCGAACGACTTCAGCATCGGCGCGCACGTCGGCCGCACCACCTATGCCAGCGCGCTGGCGCAGTACCAGGACTACACCGACTACAGCGTCAGCGTCGGCAAGATGGTCGGTCCGCTGGCGTTGAGCGTGGGCTACTACGACACCGACGACAAGGGCAACCAGAACTTCACCAAGAAGCTGGCCGACCACCGCTTCGCGGTCTCGGGAACGATTGCGTTCTGATCCGCGCAACATCGTCGCGAACGAAGAAGGGCGCCTTGCGGCGCCCTTCTTCTTTGTGCGATCGCCAGGCCGACGACGCACGTCCTGGCGGCGCAGCGCGGCATCGCCGCCGCCGCGCCGGACCTCACCAGCTCAACACCACCTTGCCGGCCTTGCCTTCTTCCATCAGGTCGAAGCCCTTCTGGAACTCGTCGATGGTCAGCTGGTGGGTCAGCACCTTGCCGAGCGGGAAACCGGACAGCACCAGCTGGGTCATCTTGTACCAGGTCTCGTACATCTTGCGGCCGTAGATGCCCTGCACGGTCAGGCCCTTGAAGATGATCTTGTCCCAGTCGCAGCCGGCGCCGCGCGGCATGATGCCGAGCATCGCGATCTTGCCGCCGTGGTACATGCAGTCGAGCATGTCGTTGAACGCGCGCGGGTTGCCGCTCATCTCCAGGCCCACGTCGAAGCCTTCCATGTGCAGGTCGGCCATCACCTCCTTCAGCGAGGTGTTGGCGACGTTGACCACGCGCGTGGCGCCCATGTCGGCGGCGAGCTTGAGGCGGAAATCGTTGACGTCGGTGACCACCACGTTGCGCGCGCCGATGTGCTTGCAGATGCCGGCGGCGATGATGCCGATCGGGCCGGCGCCGGTGATCAGCACGTCCTCGCCGATCACGTCGAACTCCAGCGCGCAGTGCGCGGCGTTGCCGTACGGATCGAAGAACGCGGCCAGCTCGGACGGGATCTGGTCCGGGATCGGCCACAGGTTGGAGGCCGGCATCACCATGTATTCGGCGAAGGCGCCGTTGACGTTGACGCCGATGCCGACGGTGTTCGGGCACAGGTGCGGGCGCCCGCCACGACAGTTGCGGCAATGGCCGCAGACGATGTGGCCTTCGGCCGAGACGCGCTGGCCGACCTGGTAGCCGCTGACCGCCGAGCCGAGTTCGGCGATGCGGCCGACGAACTCGTGGCCGATGGTCAGGCCGGGCTTGATCGTGCGCTGGCTCCATTCGTCCCACAGATAGATGTGCAGGTCGGTACCGCAGATTGCGGTCTTCTCCAGCTTGATCAGCACTTCGTTGGGGCCGGGCACCGGCACCGGCACCTGTTCCAGCCAGATGCCCTTGGCTGCGTCGCGCTTGACCAGCGCCTTCATTGTTTGCGCCATGGCGGTGCAAGACTCGGGTTGAGAGGGCGCGAAGTATAAGCCGCCCGCCGATCCGGCCATGTTGCGGCGCGTGCGGGGTGCCGTTGGTCATGCTCGTGGCGGCGGTTGCATTCGTTACAATCTAACGTCTGTCTAACGTTAGTCGCGAAGGAATCCATTCGATGCGCTCGAATCTGCTGGCTGTCGCCGTCGTCGCCACCCTGGCCTGTGCCCCGGCCGCCCGTGCCGGCGAAGGCATGTGGGTGCCGCAGCAATTGCCGGATATCGCCGGCCAACTGCAGCAGGCCGGGTTGAAGCTGTCGCCGCAGCAACTGGCCGACCTGACCGGCGATCCGATGGGCGCGGTGGTGTCGCTGGGCGGCTGCACCGCCAGCTTCGTGTCGCCGCAGGGCCTGGTGGTGACCAACCATCATTGCGCCTACGGCGCGATCCAGCTCAATTCCACGCCGCAGAAGAACCTGATCCGCGACGGTTTCAGCGCGGCCAGCAACGGCGCCGAGCTCAGCGCCGGGCCCAACGCGCGCATCTACGTGCTCGACCGCATCAGCGACGTCACCGAGCAGGCCAAGGCCGCGATGGCCGCCGCCGGCAGCGACGCGCTCAAGCGCACCCAGGCGCTGGAGGCGTTCGACAAGGCGCAGGTCGCGGCCTGCGAAGCCGAGGCCGGCTACCGCTGCGAGCTGTACAGCTTTTCCGGCGGCAATACCTACCGGCTGTTCCGCACCCTGGAGATCCGCGACGTGCGCCTGGCGTACGCGCCGCCGTCGGGCATCGGCAAGTTCGGCGGCGACGTCGACAACTGGATGTGGCCGCGCCACACCGGTGATTTCTCGTTCTACCGCGCCTATGTCGGCAAGGACGGCAAGCCGGCGGCCTATGCCAAGGACAACGTGCCGTACCAGCCCAGGCACTTCCTGAAGTTTGCCGATCAGCCGCTGGGCGCCGGCGATTTCGTGATGGTGGCCGGCTATCCGGGCCGCACCAACCGCTACGCGCTGGCCTCCGAATTCGACGCCACCGCCAGTTGGGCCTATCCCACCGCCGCGCGCCAGTACCGCGACCTGATCGCGCTGGTCGAGCAGGCCGGCAAGCAGGATCCGGACATCCAGGTGAAGTACGCGGCGACGATGGCCAGTTGGAACAACGTGGCCAAGAACTACGAAGGGCAGCTGGAAGGCTTCAAGCGCATCGACGCGGCCGCGCAGAAGCAGGCCGAGGAACGCGCGGTGCTGGCCTGGCTCAAGCGCCAGGGCCGCGACGGCCGCGCCGCGCTGCAGGCGCATGCGCAGCTGCTGGCGCTGGACGAGCAGGCCAAGGCCACCCGCGACCGCGACCTGATCCTGCGCCAGATGCGCCGCACCGGCGTGCTCGGCAGCGCGCTGTCGCTGTACCGCCTGTCGATCGAGCGGGCCAAGCCCGATGCCGAGCGCGAACCCGGCTACCAGGAACGCGACCTGCCGGAGATCGAGGGCGCGCAGAAGCAGATGGAACGCCGTTATGTCGCGTCGATGGACGGCCAACTGCAGCGCTACTGGTTCGACCAGTACCTGAAGCTGCCGAAGGCGCAGCGGTTGCCGGCGCTGGACCAGTGGCTGGCCGGCGCCGATGCGCAGGCCGCCGCCGCGCGGCTGGCCGGCACCAAGCTGGGCAGCACCGAGGAACGCCTGAAGTGGCTGCGCGCCGACCGTGCCGCGTTCGAATCCAGCGACGATCCGGCGCTGCGCTATGCGGTGGCGCTGATGCCGGCGCTGCTGCAGATCGAGCACGAGGAGAAGCGCCGCGAAGGCGAGGAACTGCTGGCGCGTCCGCGTTACCTGCAGGCCTTGGCCGACTACAAGAAGAGCCAGGGCGAATCGGTCTACCCCGACGCCAACTCCTCGTTGCGCATCACCTTCGGCAACGTCAAGGGCTATGCGCCGAAGGATGGCGTGGCCTACACCCCGTTCACCACGCTGGAAGGCGTGCTGGCCAAGGACACCGGCGCCGATCCGTTCGATTCGCCCAAGGCCCTGCTCGACGCGGCCAAGGCCAAGCGCTACGGCGGGCTGGAGGACAAGCGGCTGGGTTCGGTGCCGGTCGATTTCCTGTCCGACCTGGACATCACCGGCGGCAACTCCGGCTCGCCGGTGCTCGATGCGCAGGGCAAGCTGGTCGGGCTGGCGTTCGACGGCAACTGGGAGTCGGTGAGCTCCAACTGGGTGTTCGACCCGGCCATGACCCGGATGATCGCGGTGGATTCGCGCTACCTGCACTGGATCATGCAGGAAGTGGCGCCGGCGCCGCGGCTGCTGAAGGAACTGAACCTGGCGCAGTAACCGCGCCTGGCGCGGTGGCGGCCTGTGCCGCCATGCGCGGCCTGCCGGGCGTTAAACGCCCGGCGTGGCGGCCGCGGAGCGGGATGCGGTTCGGGGGTTTCCGGCGGCGGAGCAGGTATCATGCCGCTCCGTTTTCGCTCGCGAGACGGCAACCTCTCCCCCAACGGAATTCCAGCGCATGCGCATCCTGCTCGCTCGTCACGGCGAAACCCCGTGGAACGCCGAAGGCCGCTACCAGGGCCAGATCGACATCGCGTTGTCCCCGGTCGGCGAGGCGCAGGCACAGGCGCTAGGCGCGCGCCTGCGCGAAGTGCCGCTGACCCGCGCGGTGGCCTCGCCGCTGTCGCGCGCGCAGAGCACGGCCCGCTACGCGCTCGGCGCGCAGCGCGAGGCGATGCTGCTGACCGATCCGGACCTCCAGGAGATCGCGCACGGCGAATGGGAAGGCCTGCTCGCCAGCGAGATCAACGACAAGGATCCGGCACGCCTGCGCGCCTGGCGCGAGGAGCCGGACACGGTGCTGATGCCGGGCGGCGAATCGCTGCGCCAGGTGCTGGACCGTTCCTGGCGCGGCCTGACCCGCGCCGCCGAGGGCCTGGGCGAGTACGACACCTTGCTGGTGGTGGCGCACGATGCGGTCAACCGGGTGATCCTGTGCCGGGTGCTGGGCCTGCCGATCGCCAAGCTGTGGAGCTTCCGCCAGGCGCCGACCACGCTGAACCTGCTCGAAGGCCCGGACGTCGAGCATCTGGAAGTGGTGCGGCTGAACGATTGTGCGCACCACACGCCGTTCTTCGGCGAGGCCAAGCATCGGGCGCTGTAGGCGGCGAAATCCGCAAATTTGGAGTAGCGGCTCCGATTCCTGACCGAGTGCACGTTTTTGCTTTTGCTTCGCTTTTCGGGTCCCGTGAGACGCGGCACGTGGCATGGGCGAATACCCCGAAGGGGCGGCGCGCACGATGCGCGCCGTTTTTCGTAGGCACATGGATGTGCCTTCGAAAAATGCCCATGCCACGTGCGCACCCGGAGCGCGAAGCGCGGAGGGCGCGTCGCCCGGGTGTGCTTTCTTTTGGTTACTTTTCTTTGCACAAGCAAAGAAAAGTGACTCGCGCGTCAGCGCGAAAGCTGTTGCTTCCAAGAGGTGTGCGGGTGATCGAACGCGCCTCGTCGAAAGGCTGAAAATACACAGATGAAAACCTTCCCCGAATGGCTCGCCTACATCGAGCAGCAACACCCGCAGGACATCGCGATGGGCCTGGAGCGCGTGCGCGCGGTGGCCGCGCGCATGGGCCTGGACCGGCCGGCGAAGAAGGTCGTCACCGTCGGCGGCACCAACGGCAAGGGCTCGACCGTGGCCTTCGTCGAGGCGATCGCGCGTGCCGGCGGCTGGACCGTCGGCAGCTACACCTCGCCGCACCTGCTGCGCTACAACGAGCGCGTCCGCATCGGCGGGCAAGAGGCCAGCGACGCGCAGCTGGTGGCCGGCTTCGAGGCGGTGGACGCCGCGCGCGGCGACACCCCGCTGACCTATTTCGAATACGGCACCTTGGCCGCGCTGTGGCTGTTCCAGCAGGCCGAGCTGGACCTGGCGGTGCTGGAAGTGGGCCTGGGCGGACGCCTGGATGCGGTCAACCTGGTCGATGCCGACGTGGCGGTGATCACCACCGTCGATATCGACCACACCGACTGGCTGGGGGCGGATCGCGAGTCGATCGGCGCGGAGAAGGCCGGCATCGCGCGGCCGTGGAAACCGCTGGTGCTGGGCGAGATCGATCCGCCGTCGAGCGTACTGCGCCGCGCCTATGCGATCGGCGCCAACGCGATCCGCGCCGGCAGCGATTTCTTCCATGAGCCGATCGATGCCGACCAGTGGCGCTGGCGCGACGTCGGCACCGAGCTGGAGTTGCCGTCGCCGCAGCTGCGCGCGCCGGTGCAGCGCGCCAACGCCGCCACCGCCATCGCCGCCTTGCGCGCGCTTCGCAGGGCCTTGCCGCGCACCGCCTACGCCGAGGGCATCGCCGCGGCGCAGTTGCGCGGACGGCTGCAGCCGTTCGTGCGCGACGGCGTCGAGGTGCTGGTCGATGTCGGCCACAACCCGCAGGCCGCGCGCGAGCTGGCCGCGGCGCTGCAGGCGCAGCCCTGTGCTGGCGCCACCCGCGCGGTGTTCGCTGCCCTGGCCGACAAGGACGCGGCCGGTGTGGTGCAGGCGCTGGCCGGGCAGGTCGCTGCCTGGCATCTGGCCGGGCTGTCCGGCGCGCGCGGCCAGAGCGGCGCGCAGTTGCGAGCGCGCCTGGCCGGTACCGACGCGGCCGCAGGCGTGGTCGCCGATAACGTGGAGCAGGCGCTGCAGCAGGCCCTGGCGCAGGCGCGGCCGGGCGACCGGGTGCTGGTGTTCGGCTCGTTCCATACGGCGGCCGACGCCTTGCACTGGCTGCATTCAGCCGGCTGACCGCGCCGGCAGCCGGCCGACCTTATAATCGCTGCGGCACTCCGCCATGCCGCCCCCTCAAGCTTTCCGTGGATACCGTCCTGAAACAGCGACTGATTGGCGCCCTTGTCCTGGTGGCGCTCGCCGTGATCTTCCTGCCGATGCTGGTCAAGGGCCCCGCGCCCGACAGCGGCGTCGCCAATGTTCCGCTGAAGGCTCCGGACGCTCCGGCCAACGGCCAGTTCCAGACCCGCGAGTTGCCGCTGGTGACGCCGGGCGACGCGCCCAGCGGCGGTGCCGTGGGCATGGCCAGCGCGCCGGCCGCGGCGCCGGCGCCGGTGCAGGACAACCCCGACGCCGCCGACCTGGCCACGCCGGCCGCGGCCGGCAGCGCCGCGCAGCCGTTGCCGCCGACCGTGGCCGCCGGCAACTACGCGGTCAATTTCGGCGCCTATTCCACCCAGGCCGACGCCGATGCGGTGATCGCGCGGCTCAAGCAGGCGCAGCTGCCGGGCTTCCGCGAAGCGGCCACGATCGGCGGGCGCCAGGCCTGGCGCGTGCGGATCGGCCCGTATGCCGACCGCGCCCAGGCCGAGTCGGTACGCCTGCAGGCGGTGAAGGTGCGCAACGACGTCAATGCGCAGGTGGTGACCCTGGACGCGCCGAGCGCATCCTCGGTGGCCGCCGCCGCGACGCCGGCAGCGACCGCGGCGCCGGCCAAGACCGAAACCCTGCCGCCGGAGCCGGCCAAGCCGGTGGCCGCGGCCAAGCCGCCGGTCGCCGCGGCGCCCAAGCCTGACCAGCCCAAGCCCGAGCCGGCCAAGCCGGCCGCGACGCCGGCGCCGGTCGCCGCGGCCAAGCCCGCCCCGAGCGTGCCGAGCGTGCCGGCCGCGTCCGGCACCGGCTTCGCCGTGCAACTGGGCGCCTTCGCCAAGGCCGAGGACGCCAACGCGTTGCGCGACAAGGTTCGCGCCGCCGGATTCAGCGCCTTCGTCGAACAGGTGCGTACCGACAAGGGCGCCTTGAACCGGGTGCGGGTCGGCCCGGTCGCCAATCGCGCCGATGCCGAACAGCTGCGCGCGCAGGTCGCCTCCAAGGTCGGCATCAGCGGTATGGTACGTCCACACCCTTGAACCGGGCTTCGGCCCGCGGAGTCGCAAGCATGTACCAGGGAAGGGAACCGCGGCGCGCTGCCGCCGCCATGGTGCGGCCCGGCCGCAGGAGGCGCGCATGATCGATATGGTGTTGCTGGCGGTGATCCTGGTCTCGGCGCTGCTCGGCGCGCTGCGCGGCTTCGTCGGCATCGTGGTCGGCACGCTGTCGTGGCTGCTGTCCGGCTGGGCCACCTTCCAGTTCGGCGGCAGCGCCGGCCGCTGGCTGGCCGACGGCGCGCATCCGAGCATGACCTACTATCTGGGCGGCTACGCGCTGACCTTCGTGGTGACGATGGCGGTGGTGGGCATCACCGGCATGGTGATCCGCAGCGCGGTCCGCGCCACCGCGCTGTCCGGCACCGACCGCGCGCTCGGCTTCGGCCTGGGCACGCTGCGCGGCGGGTTCTTCGCCGCGGTGCTGGTGCTGCTGATGAGCTTCACCCCGCTGACCCGCGAGCAGGCCTGGCGCCAGTCGGTGGTGCTGCCGGTGCTCAGCCCCGGCGTGCACTGGATGCGCGCGCAGCTGCCGGACTGGCGCATGCCGCAGATGCCGCAACTGGACATGTCGCAGATGAACCTGCAACAGATGAACATGCAGCAGATGGATTTGGGCAAGTTGCCCCTGGCAGGCGATAATGCCGCCCTGGGCAACGCCCTGTCGGCCAGTGGCCTGCAGGACGTGATGTCCAAGGCCCTGGGGCGTCCGGGTGCCCAATCCGCGCAGCCCGGCGGCGACCCGACCCAGGTCCTGCCTGCGAATATCGATCCGGCGCAGGCGCGTCCGGCAGCAAACGACCCGGCACGGGTCGAATCCAACGGCCAGGCACGGCCACCTTCCCAATAGCGGCGCATTCGCCGCGGAGAGCGTTCAAATGTGTGGCATCGTCGGAATCGTCGGCAATCAGAATGTCGCAGCGCAACTGTATGACGGCCTGGCCGTGCTGCAGCACCGCGGGCAGGATGCCGCGGGCATCGCCACCGCCGATGGCACCCGCCTGCGCGTGCAGAAGGCCAATGGCCTGGTCCGCGACGTCTTCGACGAGAAGCGCATGGCGGTGCTGGAAGGCCGGGTGGGCATCGCCCATTGCCGCTATCCCACCGCCGGCTCGGAAGGCATGGACGAGGCGCAGCCGTTCTACGTCAATTCGCCCTACGGCATCGCGCTGGCGCACAACGGCAACCTGATCAACACCGAGGCGCTGCGCCAGCAGGTGTTCGAGGCCGACCGGCGCAACATCAACACCGATTCGGACAGCGAAGTGCTGCTGAACGTGTTCGCCTACGAGCTGGACGCGCAGCGCATGCTGACTCCGGAAGCGGCGATCCGCGCGGTGGCCGGCGTGCACCGCCGCTGCAAGGGCGGCTATGCGGTGGTCAGCGTGGTGCTGGGCCTGGGCCTGGTGGCGTTCCGCGACCCGCACGGCATCCGTCCGCTGGTGCTGGGCAAGCGCGAGGGCGTGGAAGGCGACGAATACATCGTCGCTTCCGAGTCCTCGGCGCTGGACATCCTCGGCTTCACCCGCCTGCGCGACGTGCGCCCCGGCGAGGCGCTGGTGATCACCGGCCGCGGCGAGCTGTTCTCCGAGGTCTGCGCCTCGCCGACCGACCACACCCCGTGCATCTTCGAGTACGTGTACTTCGCGCGCCCGGACTCGATGATCGACAACGTCTCGGTGCACAAGGCGCGCATGCGCATGGGCATGAAGCTGGGCGAGAAGATCCTGCGGCTGCGCCCGGACCACGACATCGACACCATCATCCCGATTCCGGACACCTCGCGCGACGCCGCGCTGGAGATGTCCAACGTGCTCGGGGTGAAGTACCGCGAGGGCTTCGTCAAGAACCGCTATGTCGGCCGCACCTTCATCATGCCGGGGCAGGTCGAGCGGGTGAAGTCGGTGCGCCGCAAGCTCAATCCGATCCACCTGGAATTCCGCAACCGCGTGGTGCTGCTGGTCGACGATTCGATCGTGCGCGGCACCACCAGCCGGCAGATCGTGCAGATGGCGCGCGAGGCCGGCGCGCGCAAGGTATACCTGGCCAGCGCCGCGCCGCCGGTGCGCTACCCGAACATCTACGGCATCGACATGCCGGCCGCCGACGAGCTGATCGCGCATGGCCGCAGCGAGCAGGAGATCCAGGAATTCCTCGGCTGCGACTGGCTGATCTACCAGGACCTGGAAGACCTGGAGACCGCGGTGCGCGAGGGCAACCCGGAACTGAAGACCTTCGATTCCTCGTGCTTCAACGGCGAGTACACCACCGGCATCGAGCCGGGCTACTTCGAGCGCATCATGCAGCTGCGTTCGGACGAAGCGAAGAAGAAGCGCCGCGCCTGACGCGGTGTTGCGTGGCGCACCGATGCACGACGCGCACGCCGGCGGGGATCTGCTGCAAGCGGCGCGGCTGTGCCTGGCTGCCAGCGCGCCCGAGGACAAGGTCGCACTGACCCAGCGCTACGCCGCCGCGTTCGCTGCCGGCGCGCTGCGCGTGCCGGCGGATGCCGCCGAGCCCGAACCGATCCGCATGCCGGGGCGTCCGCCGCGGCCGTTGCTGGTGCATCCGCGCGACCTGCCGCGGCGCGGATTGGGCAGCGCCGAGGGCCGCGCCGCCTTCATCCATGCGATCGCGCACATCGAGCTCAACGCGATCGATCTGGCCTGGGACGCGGTGTACCGCTTCCGCGGCTTGCCCGACGCGTTCTACGCCGACTGGGTAGCGGTGGCCGCCGACGAATCGCGCCATTTCGCGCTGCTGCGCGACCGGCTGCGTGCGCTGGGCCACGACTACGGCGATTTCGCCGCGCACAACGGGCTGTGGGAGATGTGCGAGAAGACCGCGCACGACGGCCTGGCGCGCATGGCGCTGGTGCCGCGCGTGCTGGAGGCGCGCGGGCTGGACGTGACCCCGGGCATGATCGTGAAGCTGCGCGCGCTCGGCGACGCCGCCACGGTCGAGATCCTGGAACTGATCCTGCGCGAGGAAGTGGCGCATGTCGCCGCCGGCTCGCGCTGGTACCGCTGGTATTGCGCGCGCGCCGGCATCGAGCCGCGCGCGCGGTTCGCCGAGCTGCTGCGCGAATACGCCGGCGGCTACCTGCACGGCCCGTTCAACCTGCCGGCGCGGCTGCTGGCCGGTTTCGACGAGGACGAACTGCTCGCCTTGCAGCGCCAGGCCGGCTGAGGCGGCGCGCTGCCGCGCGGCGAAGCGGCCGGCGTTACCCGGCAGGCCGGCCGCGACGGTTCCCGAACGATCGCCGTTTGGCGTGCGCCGCTGTCCTGCCCATGGCGATGGCCGCGTGCTGTGAGGGCAGCGCATGGATGCCGATCACGGCGCTAACTGGAATGGCCATCTCTGAGTGGATACGCGATCGACTTTGTTGCTTGCGCTGAACGTTGGCTGAGCGGCTAATCGGAATCCCCCGTGCGCTGTGCCCGACGCCTTCTGCGCGAGGGACGACGCTCCGTCTCTTCTCACCACCCCTGGGAGTACGACATGAAGTCGATGTGCTGCCTTACCGCGATGCTTGCCCTGTGTGTCGCCGGTTCCGCTTCCGCGGCCGGAAAACCCCTGTTCCAGAGCAGCCAGTACATTTCCAAGGCCATCCCCGGCGAGCCCGCATTGAGCCGGGTGCTGGCCAATCCGTCCACCGGCGCGGTGCAGAGCGTGCGCGTGGACGCCGCCGCGGTGGACGCCACGCAGGCGCAGCTGGAGCTGGACCTGCTGGGCCAGCGCGTCACCGCCACGCAGACCAGGACCGAACAATTGGAAGGCGGCAACAGCATCTGGTACGGCAACCTCGGCAACGCCGCCGCGGCCAAGGCGCGCGCGCGCTCCGGCCTGGATCCGCTGAACTCGGCGATCCTGGTGCGCAGCGGCGACACGGTCACCGGCAGCATCCGCAGCAATGGCACGCTGTTCCACCTGCGCCCGATCGCCGGCGGCGGCCACGTGCTGGTCGAGGTCGACGAGAGCCGCATGCCGGCCGAGCATCCGGCCGAGTACGCGCTGCTGCCGACCATCCAGATGCCGCAGGCCGTGGTCGACGACCGCGTCACCGCCGCCGCCGCTTCGTCCGGCTCGCCGGCGACCATCCGCGTGCTGGTGGTGGCCACCAACCAGGCGGTGACCAGCTACGGCGGCAACATGCAGTCGCTGGTGCAGCTGGCGGTCGCCGAGTCCAACCAGGGCTACACCAACAGCAACGTCGGCATCACCATGCAACTGGCCGGCTACCAGACCACCAGCTACACCGAGTCCGGCGACTTCACCACCGACCTGAGCCGCTTCCGCGGCACCAGCGACGGCTACATGGACAGCATCCACACCACGCGCAACAGCGTGGCCGCCGACGTCGGTGTGCTGATCATCGACAACAGCAGCTACTGCGGCCTGGCCTCGGGGATCGGTTCGACCGCCGCCACCGCGTTCGCCGCGGTGTACTGGGATTGCGCCACCGGCTACTACAGCTTCGCGCACGAAATCGGCCATCTGCAGAGCGCGCGCCACGACGTCGCCACCGATTCGAGCACCTCGCCGTACGCCTACGGCCATGGCTATCGCTACGGCAACAGCTGGCGCACGATCATGGCCTACAACTGCCCGGTCAGCTGCCCGCGGCTGAACTACTGGTCCAATCCGAACATTTCCTACGGCGGCGTGCCGATGGGCAATGCCAGCACTGCGGACAACCAGCGCGTGCTGGTCAATACCAAGGCGGCGGTCGCCGCGTTCCGCTGATGTAGCGTTCAAGGGGCGCTCCGGTGCAGGCCGCCAGGCCTGCGCCGGGGCGTTCCGCTTGCCGATCCAGCAGGCCGGCCGGACGCCGTGGCGTCCGGCTTCGGCTATGCTGAGCGACGACGTGTCCGGCAGCGCCGGGCGCGCACCGCTCATTACTCCTGGAATCGGCGATGGTGTTGAAGAGCATTGGCCTGCCGGCGGCCTTGGCGCTGGCGATGTTGAGCATGGGCTGCGGCCCGGCGGCGGATCCAGCGGCCGCACCGCCGCAGGCACCGGCGACCGCTGCGGCCCCCGCGACCGCACCCGCCACGGGCGATGCGCCTGCGGCGGCGTTCGACGAAACCCGCGCGTTGGACATGCTGGAGACGCGTCTGGCGGCCGACCATGTCTATGCCGATGCGCAGTGCCTGCAATACGCCGCCGAGACCGACGCCGAACCCGCAGCCGCCGACGCCGCTGCCTCGCCGTCGGCGACCACCGAACCCGCCGCCAGCGCCTCCGCCGCGATCGACTTTGCGGTGCGCGAGAAGCACGGCGACGGCTGTCCGGGCGATCCGCAGACCGCACCGGTACGGGACCGCTACCGGGTCGAACGCTCCGGCGCGATCCTGTGGTACGACGTGGCCGAGGGCGATTTCGTCGGCTATGCGCAACGTGCGCGCGACAACGCCGGCGGCATGCTGTAACCGTCGCGGGTTCCGCGCGCGCGTTTCCCGCCGCTGCCGATTACAGCTGCTGCAGCCGGCAGCCCTGCGCATCCACGCGCAGCACCGAGCCCTGTTCGTACCAGTCGCCGAGCACGATGCGGGTGCAGCTGCGGCCGTTGGCGTCCAGCGCGTGCACGGCGGGGCGGTGGGTATGGCCATGGATCATCCGCGCCACGCCGTAACGCGCGAAGCTGGCCACGACCTCGTCCGGCGCCACGTCGGTGACGGTTTCGAACTGGGCGCGGTCGCCTTGCTTCATTTCCGCCTGCCGCGCCTGGCTGGCGGCGCGCGCCTGCTGCGCATAGGCGATGCGCGCGGCCAGCGGCTGCGCCAGGAACTGCTGCTGGAACGCCGGGTCGCGGGTCTGCGCGCGAAACGCCTGGTAGGCGGTGTCGTCGGTGCACAGCAGGTCGCCGTGCAGCAGCAGCGTCGGCTCGGCGTACAGATCGATCACGCACGGATCCGGCAGCAGGCGCATGCCGGCGCGGCGCGCATAGTCGGCGCCGAGCAGGAAATCGCGGTTGCCGTGCATGAAGAACACCGGCACCCCGGCGTCGCTCAGCGCGCGCAGCTCCAGCGCCACCGCGTCGGCCGTTTCCGACGGCGTGTCGTCGCCGATCCAGGCCTCGAACAGGTCGCCGAGGATGTACAGCGCCTCGGCACCGCGCGCTTCGCCGCGCAGGAAGTCCAGAAACAGCGCGGTGATCGCCGGCCGGGCCGGATCCAGATGCAGGTCGGAAATGAACAGCGTGGTCATTGCCGCATTGTAATGGAGCCGGGATTGGAGATTGGGGATTCGGGATTGGCAACGTCCGTCGTGCCGGCGTCAGCTCCCGCTGCTACGAATCCCCAATCCCGAATTCCCAATCCCCGCTACAGAACCACCCACAGCGACACCCCGGCCAGCAGCGCGCCGATCGCGGTGGCGGCGAGCACGTCGCTGGGATAGTGCAGGCCCAGCACCACCCGCGACAGCGCCACGCAGGCGATGAAGGGGATCAGCAGCGGCGCCAGCCACGGGTAGTAGGCCAGGGCGACGATGCCGAACGACACCGCATGCAGGGTGTGCCCGGACGGGAAGCTGAACTCGTCCAGCGGCGCCACCCAGGCGCGGATGCGCAGGTCGGCCGCGTACGGGCGCGGGCGCCGGGTCCAGCGCTTCAGGCCCTTGTACAGGCTCAGCGCGACCACGCCGGTGGCGGCCATGTGCGCGGAGGCGAACACGCCGCCCATGCCGTCGCAGACCACCAGCAAGGTCATCAGCGCATACCAGAACACGCCGTCGCCGAGGCGGCTGATCAGCGCGAAGAAGCGCCGCACCGAGCGCCGCCGGCACCAGTGGTTGGCTTGCCGGCACCAGCGGGTTTCGTGCCCGCGCAGAATCTCAAGCCGCGTCGACATGGGTCCTCCTGCTGTAAGCCAGTTCGCCGAGAAGCGCCTCGAAATCGGCCACGACCTGTTCCGGGCGCAGCTGCTGCATCGCCGCGCAGGCGGCCTCGCCCAGTTGCCGGCGCAGGGCGTCGTCGCCGGCCAGGCGTACCGCCGCGGCGACGAAGCCGTCGTCGTCGGCCACCGCCGCACCGTTGATGCCGTCGCGCAGGTATTCGCGCGCCGCGCCGTAGTCGAAGGCGACCGTGGCCACGCCGCTGGCCATCGCTTCCAGGGTCACGTTGCCGAAGGTCTCGCTGCGGCTGGGGAACAGGAACAGGTCGCCGCTGGCGAAGTGCCGCGCCAGCGCGTCGCCGCGCTGCACGCCGCAGAAGATGAAGTCGGGGTTTTCCTGCGCCAGGCGCTCGCGCATCGGGCCGTCGCCGACCCAGACGAAGCGCGCCTCCGGCCGCACCCGCTGCAGTTGGCGGAACGCGCGCACCGCCAGCGGCAGGTTCTTTTCCGAAGCGATGCGGCCGACGTACAGCGCCGCGCAACCGTCCGCCTCCAGGCCCCACTCGCGGCGCAGTTCCGCGTCGCGGCGCTGCGGTTCGAACTGGCGGTTGTCCACCGCGCGCGCCAGCAGGCGTGCGCGCTCGAAGCCTTGCCCGGCGAGGAAGCCGAGCAGCTCGCGGGTCGGCACCAGGGTGGCGTCGGCCTGGTTGTGGAAGCGCCGCATCCAGCGCAGCGCGGTCGACTGCAGCCAGGCGGCGCCGTACTGGGGCAGGTATTCGTCGAAGCGGGTGTGCAGGCCGGTGGCGATCGGGATGCCCAGGCGCCGCGCGGTGCGCAGCGCCGACCAGCCGAGCGGGCCTTCGGTGGCGATGTAGACCGCGTCCGGCGGCGTGGCCTGCCACAGCCGGGACAGGCGCCGCGGCGCGGGCAGGCCGAACTTCAGGCCGGGGTAGCGCGGCAGCGCCGCGCCGCGCACCAGCAGCGCATCGTCGTCGTGGTCGCCCACCTGGCGCGGCCGCACTACGTCGACCTGATGGCCGAGCGCACGCAATCCCAGTTCCAGCCCCTGCACGGTCAGCGCGACGCCGTTGACCTCAGGGGGGTACGTCTCGGTGACGATCGCGTAGCGCATGCTTCAGGCTCCGGTTTGCCAAAGCTTCGCGCGAGGCGGTGAAGCGAACATGTCCGCCGCATGTAGGAATGATGACGCCGGCCCAAGGCGTTTAGCCGCGCTTTCACCAGCGGCCCCCGATAAGGGCAATGCGGCTCGCAAAAAGCGCTCCAGCAGCCCAGCTTTTACGAATCCCGATTCCCGATTCCCCAATCCCGGCTTTCAGGCCACAAACGGCCGGAAATTGATCCCCAATCCCGCCATGCCCTCGACCTCGCCGATCAGGTCGGCGCGCTGCAGCGGCCGCGATTCGATCCACGGCTGCGACAGGATCAGGTGCAGGTCGTCGCCGCTGGCCTTCAGGTCCAGCGACGGGATCGGCTCGGATTCGTGGGCGCGATGCAGCAGCACCGCCAGCCGCAGCAGCGCGGCTTTGCGCTTGGCGCTGAGCAGCAGGCGGTCGGGCAGGGCGTCGAATGCGGTCTTGGGCACGTTGCGGCGATGGGTGCGCACCAGCGTCGCCAGCACCTGCTGCTCCTGCCGCGAGAAGCCGGCGATGTCGGAGTGCTCGAGCACGTAGGCGCCGTGCACGTGGTACTGGCTGTGCGCGATGGCCTGGCCCAACTCGTGCAGGCGTGCGGCCCAACCGAGCATGCGTTCGTCGTCGGCATCCAGCGCCCAATCGGTGGCGACCTGCGCGAACAGCGCCATCGCGGTGGCCTCCACGCGCGCGGCCTGCGCCTCGTCGATGCCGTAGCGCTGGGTGAGCGCGGCGATCGCGGTCTCGCGCGGATCGTTCTCGCCGCCGCGGCCGAGCATGTCGTACAGGATGCCTTCGCGCATGGCCGCCTTGCTGACCATCAGGCGCTGCAGGCCCAGGGCCTGGAACGCGGCTTCCAGCACCAGCACGCCGCCGGCGATGATCGGCCGGCGGTCGGCGGACAGGCCGGGCAGGTCGATGTCCTCGATGCGCTTGGCCAGCAGCAGGCGTTCGCGCAGCAGCGGCAGCGCCTCGGCGGTGATCGCGCCCTTGGTCAGCTTCATCGCCGCGCAGATCTCGCCGATCGCCTTGTGCGTGCCCGAGGAACCCAGCGCCTCGTCCCAGCCCAGCGTGCGGTACAGCCCGGCGAACTGCTGGAACTCGGCGCCGATCTCGGTCAGCGCGTCCTTCCATTTCTTCTTCGACAGCTTGCCGCCGGGGAAGAAGCGCCGCGTGCTGGCGATGCAGCCGGCCTGCAGGCTTTCGCGCTCCAGGGTCTGGAAACCGCGACCGATGATGAATTCGGTGGAGCCGCCGCCGATGTCGATCACCAGCCGGCGCTGGTCCGGCTTGGGCGGCTGCGCATGCGCCACGCCCAGGTAGATCAGGCGCGCTTCCTCGCGGCCGCTGACCACTTCGATCGGATGGCCGAGCGCGGTTTCGCCGGGGATCAGGAACGCCTGCGGCGAGCGCAGCTGGCGCACGGTGTTGGTGGCAAGCGCACGCACGTGCAGCGACGGCACGTCGCGGATGCGTTGGCCGAAGCGCGCCAGGCATTCCAGCGCGCGCTGCCGCGCTTCGGCCGACAGCCCGCCCTTGTTGTCCAGTCCATCGGCCATGCGCACGGTCTCGCGCAGGCGGTCCACCACCCGCAGCTGCCCGAGCTGATACCGCGCCACGACCATGTGGAAACTGTTGGAACCCAGGTCGATGGCGGCCAGCAGGTCGCCATCGCGCAACGGCGTGTACGGGGAGATGGAAGGCATGGGCGGAATGGTAGCCGATGCACGGCGGCTGCCGTCCATCGGCGCGCAGGTGGCGTGGTTCAGAGCCCGTCGAGCAGCGTCAGCTGCGCCGAATGCGGCGGCTGGTCCTGGCCCGGCGCCAGCTTGCGATAGGCGCCGCTGGCGTCCAGTTCCCACGCATTGAGATTGTCGGCCAGATAGTTCTGCAACACCTCGCGATGGATGCGCTTGACCAGATCCGGATCCAGGATCGGGAAGCAGGTCTCCACGCGCCGCAGCAGGTTGCGCTCCAGCCAGTCGGCGCTGGCGCAGAACAGCTCCGGCGCGCCGTCGTTGCCGAACCAGTAGATGCGGCTGTGCTCGAGGAAGCGGCCGACGATCGAACGCACCCGGATGTTGTCCGACACCCCCGGCACGCCGGGACGCAGCGTGCACGCGCCGCGGATGATCAGGTCGATCTTCACCCCGGCTTGCGAGGCCGCGTACAGCGCGCGGATCACCTGCGGCTCGTTGAGCGCGTTCATCTTGGCGATGATGCGGCCCGGGCGCCCGGCCAGGGCCAGCTTGGTCTCGCGCTCGATCCGGTGCAGCACGCCCGGGTGCAGAGTGAACGGCGACTGCAGCAGGCGCTTGAGGCGGATCTTCGGCGCCAGCCCGGACAGCTGCTGGAACAGCAGGTGCACGTCGTTGCAGATGTCCGCGTCGGCGGTGATCAGGCTCAGGTCGGTGTAGGCGCGCGCGGTGCCGCTGTGGTAGTTACCGGTGCCCAGGTGCACGTAGCGGCGCAGCTTGCGGCCCTCGCGGCGCACGATCAGCAGCATCTTGGCGTGGGTCTTGTAGCCGACCACCCCGTACACCACCTGCACGCCGGCTTCCTGCAGGCGATCGGCCAAGCCCAGGTTGGCTTCCTCGTCGAAGCGCGCGCGCAGCTCGACCACCACGGTCACGTCCTTGCCGTTGCGCGCGGCCAGCACCAGCGCATCGACGATGCCCGAGTCCTTGCCGGTGCGGTACAGGGTCTGCTTGATCGCCAGCACCTGCGGGTCCACCGCGGCCTGCTTGATCAGGTCCAGCACCGCGGTGAACGCATCGAACGGGTGGTGCAGCAGCACGTCGTCGGCGGCGACGATGGCGAAGATGCCGTCGCTGTCGCGCAGCGTGCGCGGATTCATCGGCGGGTACTTCAGCTCCGGGCGCTGCACCAGGTCGTAGACCTGGTTGACCCGACTCAGGTTGACCGGGCCGTTGATGCGGTAGACCGCGTTTTCCGGCAACTCGAAGTTCTGCAGCAGGGTGCGCACGATCGACTTCGGGCAGTCTTCGGCGATCTCCAGGCGCACCGCCGGCCGGTAGCCGCGGTTGACCAGTTCGTCGCGCAGCGCCAGCGCCAAGTTCTCCACTTCCTCCTCGTCCACCACCAGCTCGGAATTGCGGGTCACGCGGAACTGGTAGGAGCCCATCACCTCCATGCCCGGGAACAGTTCGTCGACGAAGGTGGACAGCACCGAGGACAGGAATACGAAGCTCTGTCCGCCTTCGGACAGGCTTTCCGGCAGCTGGATGATGCGCGGCAGCGAGCGCGGCGCGCGCACGATCGCCAGGTGGCCGACGCGGCCGAACGCGTCGGTGCCCTTCAGCACCACCACGATGTTCAGCGACTTGTTGAGGATCTTCGGGAACGGATGCGCCGGGTCCAGGCCCAGCGGCGACAGCACCGGCATGATCTCGTTGCGGAAATAGGCGCGCAGCCAGCGCTTCTGCCGCGCATTCCAGCTGTTGCGGCCGAGCACGCCGATGCCGGCGTCCTTCAGCGCCGGCCGCAGCACTTCGTTCCAGCAGCGGTACTGATGGTCGACCAGCTGCGCGGCACGGTCGTGGATGGTGTTGAGGATCGCGCTCGAACTCAGCCCGTCGGGTGCTGGCGGCAAGCCGAATTCCAGCGCGTGGCGCACGGTGGCGGCGCGGATCTCGAAGAACTCGTCGAGGTTGGTGCAGGAGATGCACAGGAAACGCAGCCGCTCCAGCAGCGGCACGCTCGGATCCTGCGCCTGCGCCAGCACGCGGAAATTGAAATCCAGTTGCGACAGTTCGCGGTTGAGATACAGCGACGGGTCGCGCAGCGGGTCGCTGGGAACGTCCGGTGGTGGCGTGGGCGGCAAAGCGGCGGCGCGTGGCATGGCGGTACTCGTTAGGCGGAGGTCAGGGTGGCATGGTCGTGCCGCGGATGCACGCGCCCGGCGCCGAAGTGGCAGGAAAACGTGCTGCCCTTGCCGACTTCGCTTTCGATGTCCAGCCGCGCCTGGTGCAGGCCCAGCACATGCTTGACGATCGACAGCCCCAGCCCGGTGCCGCCGCTTTCGCGCGAACGGCTGCTGGACACGCGGTAGAAGCGCTCGGTGATGCGCGGCAGGTGGTGCGACGGGATGCCGTAGCCGCTGTCGCGCACCGACAGCACCGCGCCGTCGCCTTCGCGGGCGAAGGTGATGCTGACCGAGCCGCCGGCAGGGGTGTAGCGCACTGCGTTGGTGACCAGGTTGGAGAACGCGCTGTGCAATTCCTTGTTGGATCCGACCAGGTCCAGGTCGGCCTCGTCGTGCACCTCGATGCGGTGCCGGCCCTGGCTATGCGCTTCGGCCTCGCGGCGCAGCGTGGCCAGCATCGGCGCCATCGCGATGCTCTCTTCGTTGGCGTGTTCCTGCGATTCCAGCCGCGACAGGGTCAGCAGGTCTTCGACCAGTTGGGTCATGCGCTGCGACTGCTTGCGCATCTCGGCGATCATCGGCCCGGAATCGGGGAAATCCTCCGGGTCGAGCATGTCCAGGTAACCGTGCACCACGGTCAGCGGCGTGCGCAGTTCGTGCGAGACGTTGGCGACGAAGTCGCGGCGCACCTGCTCCAGCTGCAGCAGCTTGCTGACGTCGCGCGCGACCAGCAGCCAGTAGTCGTCGGAGTAGGGGATCAGGCGCAGGTTCAGGCGCAGCCGGTCGTCGATCGGCGAGGGCGTGTCGAGCATCGGCTCGGCGTTGCGGCCGCCGGCCAGCCAGTGCGCCAGCGGCATCGGCTGCAGGCGTTCCACCACCGGCACGTTGAGGTCGCCGGGATGGCGCAGGCCGAGCAGGGTGCCGGCGGCTTCGTTGAACCACTGGATGCGCTGGCTGTTGCGGTCCACCACCACCACCGCGTCGGGCAGCGCGGCGGCGGCGGCGCGGTAGGCGCGCAGCATGTCCAGCAGGCGCCGCTTGCGCGTGCGCATTTCCGCCTGGCTGCGGTACAGCAGCCGGTCCAGTTCGTTCCACACGCCGGTGCCGGCCGGCGGTTCCCAGCGCTGGCGCGCGGTCAGCCGGCGCAACACGCGGCGCAGGCGCCAGTAGTGCCAGCCCATCACCGTCAGCGAGGTCAGGGTCAGGGCCATCCACACATGGCCGCCGACCCAGCCGACCAGCACCGCCAGCAACAGCAGTGCGGCGAGGGTGCCGAGGGTCTTGAGCCAGGCGTAACGCATGTGGCGGGGCATCGGGAGCGCGCTCTGTCGCGATGGATCGTATTCGTCGTCCGCCGTTTATAGCAGGCGACGGCGACAGTCAGATGGACGAGGAGAAGCGGTAGCCGGAGCCGCGCACCGTCTGCACCATGTTCTCCACCGCGAACGGCTCCAGGGTCTTGCGCAGCCGGCGGATGTGCACGTCGATGGTGCGCTCCTCGACGTAGACGCTGCCGCCCCACACGTGGTCGAGCAGTTGCGCGCGGCTGTAGACGCGCTCGGGGTGGGTCATGAAGAAGTGCAGCAGGCGGTATTCGGTGGGGCCGATCGGCACCGGCGCATCGCCGGCGAACACCCGGTGCGCGGCGCCATCGATGCGCAGGCTGCCGACCGAGACGCTGCCGTCCTCGTCGTCGTCGCGGGTCCGCCGCATCACCGCACGGATCCGCGCCAGCAGCTCGCGGGCGGAGAACGGCTTGACCACGTAGTCGTCGACGCCGGCTTCCAGGCCGCCGACGCGGTCGTTTTCCTCGCCGCGCGCGGTGAGCATGATGATCGGCACCTCGCGGGTCATCGCATCCTTGCGCCAGCGCCGGGCCAGTTCCAGGCCGCTGGTGCCGGGCAGCATCCAGTCCAGCAGGATCAGGTCGGGGACGCGGTCGGCGATGGAGGTCTGCGCTTCCCGCGCGTCGCCGGCGTGGACCGGTTCGAAGTCGCCCTTGCGCAGGGCGAACGCCACCATGTCGCGGATGGCGGGTTCGTCGTCGACGATCAGGATGCGTTTCTGCACGACGGCACCGTGGGACTGGGAGGAGAGGTCGCCAGTAGACTACGGTTTTATTACTATTCGATGACCGCCGCCACACTGCGTTTCAGCGCTGTTTCACGTCTGGATCCTGGACGCCCTGGCGGCGCAGTTCCAGCACCGTGGGCGTGATCGCGGCAATCCGCGCATCGATGCGTGCGCGCGCCACGTAGTCGAGGTCGTCGCGCTTCTTCAGATTGTTGAGCTGGATCAGCGCCTGCTCGGGGCGTCCGTTCAGGTAGGCGGCCTCGGCGTAGGCTTCGCCGGCGCGGTTGCCGTCGCCGGCCAGTTCGCAGGCGCGGGCGAAGGTGCGCTGGAACACCGGGTCGTCGGCGGCCGCGGCCAGCAGCGGGCGCAGCACCGCCTGCGCGCGCTGCCCGGCGGCACGGCCGCCTTGCTCGTTCAGCGCCGTGGCATAGGTCAGCGCCACCGCGCGGTTGCTCGGCAGGCGCTTGAGCAGGGCGTCGAAGCGCTGGTTGGCCTGCTGGCTGCGGCCGTTGCGCGATTCGGCCTCGGCCACCGCCAGGCTCAGCCACCAGCTGTCCGGATGCGCCTTCAGCAGGTCTTCCAGGGTCTGCATGCCGTCCTGCGGGCTGCCGCCGCCGCGCAGCCGGGCCAGCGCCAGGCCGTAGCGCTGGGCGTCGCTGAGGCCCTGCTTGCTGCCCTGGCGCAGGCCCTCGTATTCGCGCACCGCATCGGCCGGGGTATTGGCGCTGAGCACGCGCAGGCGTTCGCGGGCCCACTCGAACTGGCCGCTGGCGCCGCGCGAATAGGTCTCGAACGGCAACTGCAGGCGCCCGGGCAGCAATGGGTTGCTGGGCGCGCCCAGCGGCTGGCTCAGCGACACGTCGTTGGGATCGACCCGCTCCTGCAGGGTGCCGCCGGGCACGCTGGTGGTCAGGGTCACCGTGTTCTTCTTCATCTGTTCGGCGCGCTGCCGCGCCTCGCTGATGCGGGTGGTGGTGACCGGGTGGGTCATCAGGTAGTCGGGGGTGCTGTAGCCGCCCTGGTTGCCGCGCATCGCCAGCGACATGCGCTCGAAGAAGCCGGCCATCGCGTCCACGTCGTAACCGCTGCGCGCCAGGGTGCGGATGCCCAGGCGGTCGGCTTCCGATTCGTTGGAACGGGTGTAGTCGATCTGGCGCTGCTGCATCAGCCCCAGGCCGCTGGCGATCGCCGCCTGGGTGGCGTCGCCGCTGGAGCGGCCGCCGGCCTGCTGCGCGGCGACCACCGCGGCGAGCATGCCGAGCAGGATCGGCACCTGGTCGCGCTGCGCCCGCTCTACCCCGCGCAGCACGTGCTGCTGGGTGATGTGCGCGATCTCGTGCGACAGCACCGCGGCGACCTCGTCCTCGCGCTCGGCGGTCAGCACCAGCCCGGCGTTGACCGCGACATAGCCGCCCAGGGTGGCGAAGGCGTTGATCTGGCGGTCGCGCAGCATGAAGAACGTGTACTTCTGCTGCGGCTGGTCGCTGTTGGCGCCGAGCCGGGTGCCCATGGTCTGCAGCCAGTCGTCGATCAGCGGATCTTCGAGCACGTAGTCGTAGTTGCGCAGCTCGGCCAGCATCATCTTGCCGTACTCGGCCTGGCGCGCCGGGGTCAGCAGCTCGCCGGCCGAGGAGCCGATGTCCGGCAGCTTGTTCTCCTGCGCCGGCGCGATGGCGGCGGCGGTAGCCAGGGTGATCGCGAAGGCAAGCGGCAGCGGGCGCAAGTGAGGCTCCAGGGCAGGGCGGGGTGCCGCGGCGGCGGCGGGTGAATCCAGGGTGGTTGAACCGGGGTGATCTGCAGTGTTGCGGCAGCGGACTCGAAAATCCACCTGGCCGCTACCATAGTGGCTTGGACCCCATTTCTTGCCCGGAGTTTCCCGTGGACACCCAAGCTACCGATGACGGCCAGGCCGGCGGCCCGCCGATCACCCTGTATTCCACCGCGATCTGCCCGTACTGCGTGGCGGCCAAGAACTTCCTGAAGAGCAAGGGCCGCAGCTGGACCGAGGTGCGCATCGACCTGGACCCGGCCGAGCGCGAGAAGATGGTGGCCCTGGCGCGCCGCACCAGCGTGCCGCAGATCTTCGTCGGCGACACTCATGTCGGCGGCTACGACGACATGATGGCGCTGCACCGCGCCGGCAAGCTGCAGCCGCTGCTCGATGGCCAGGCGCCCGAGGCGCAGGCATGAGCGCAGCGCAGGCGGACGGCGAGGGCGGTGATGGCCAGGACCGGGTGCGCGCGTTCACCGAGTTCCGCCAGCGCATGAACCAGCGCATCCTGGCCGAGCCGAACCAGGTGGTGCGGCGCTTCTTCGCGCTCGATACCCAGACCTACCAGGCCGGCGCGCTGGACGTGAAGACCAAGGAACTGCTCGGCCTGGTCGCCTCGCTGGTGCTGCGCTGCGACGACTGCATCAGCTACCACGTGGCCCAGTGCAAGGAGGCCGGCGTGCAGCGCGACGAGTTCTTCGAGACCTTCTCGGTGGGTCTGGTGGTCGGCGGCTCGATCGTGATTCCGCACCTGCGCCGGGCAGTGGATTTCCTCGACAAGCTCGAGGAGGGCGCCGCCGCCGCGCCGGCGGAGCACGCGCACGGCTGAGTGGCGCCGGATCCGCCCGGTACGCGCCGCCTGCGGGCGGCGCGCTGCGTTTTGCGCCTGCGCGGTTTGGGAGCCTTCACCGGCTTCGGGCATAATTACCGGTGAAACCTCCTTGCGCCTGCAGCCCGGGCTTCCGGTCGGCGCGTTCCCCCTCTGTACGGAAACCCCAATCCTATGACGCAGACAATCACGGTCATTCGTGGCGATGGCATCGGCCCCGAGATCATGGACGCCACGCTGTTCGTGCTCGACGCGCTGAACGCCGGCCTCACCTACGAATACGCCGACGCCGGCCTGGTCGCCCTGGAAAAGCACGGCGATCTGCTGCCGGCCGCCACCCTCGACTCGATCCGCAAGAACAAGATCGCGCTGAAGAGCCCGCTGACCACGCCGGTCGGCGAGGGCTTCAGCTCGATCAACGTGGCCATGCGCCGCCAGTTCGACCTGTACGCCAACGTGCGTCCGGCCAAGTCGTTCCCGAACACCAAGTCGCGCTTCGGCGCCGGCGTGGACCTGATCACCGTGCGCGAGAACACCGAAGGCGCCTACCTGAGCGAAGGCCAGGAAGTGTCGGCCGACGGCGAGACCGCGGTGTCGATGGCCAAGGTGACCCGCAAGGGTTCCGAGCGCATCGTCCGCTACGCCTTCGACCTGGCGCGGGCGACCGGCCGCAAGAAGGTCACCGCGGTGCACAAGGCCAACATCATCAAGTCCACCTCGGGCCTGTTCCTGAAGGTGGCGCGCGAAGTGGCGGCGAACTATCCGGAGATCGAGTTCCAGGAAATGATCGTCGACAACGCCTGCATGCAGCTGGTGATGCGTCCGGAGCAGTTCGACGTCATCGTCACCACCAACCTGTTCGGCGACATCCTGTCGGACCTGTGCGCCGGCCTGGTCGGCGGCCTGGGTCTGGCGCCGGGCGCCAACATCGGCGTCGACGCGGCGATCTTCGAGGCCGTGCACGGCTCGGCCCCGGACATCGCCGGGCAGGGCAAGGCCAACCCGTGCGCGTTGCTGCTGGGCGCGGCGCAGTTGCTGGACCATGTCGGCCAGCCGCAGAACGCCGAGCGCCTGCGCAGCGCCATCGTCGCCACGCTGGAAGCCAAGGACGGGCTGACCCCGGACCTGGGCGGCAGCGGCAACACCATGGGCTTCGCCAAGGCCATCGCCAGCCGTCTCTGAGCGCGCCGGAAGATCGCAAAAAAGATAAGGGCGCCTCCAGGCGCCCTTTCTTTTGTTCGGAAGTTCGTCTGAAGCCACTTCCGCGCATCGATCACAGGGAGCCGCTCTTGCGATTCCCCAATCCCGATTCCCGACTCCCGGCTTAATTCCGCGACTGCAACTTCGACAGCAACCGCAGGAACTCGATGTACAGCCACACCAGGGTGACCATCAGCCCGAACGCGCCGTACCACTCCATGTACTTGGGCGCGCCCTGTTCCACGCCGCTCTCGATGAAGTCGAAATCCAGCACCAGGTTCAGCGCCGCCACCACCACCACGAACAGGCTGAAGGCGATGCCCAGTCCGCTGGATTCGTGAATGACCGGGACGTTGATGTTGAAGAAGCCGAGCACGATCGAGGCCAGGTACACCAGCGCGATGCCGCCGGTGGCAGCGACCACGCCCAGCTTGAAGTTCTCGGTGGCCTTGATCAGTCCGCTGCGGTAGGCGAACAGCAGCGCGAACAGGGTGCCGAAGGTCAGCAGCACCGCCTGCATCACCACGCCATGGAAGCGGTGTTCGTAGAGCGCCGAGATCGAACCCAGGAAAAAGCCTTCCACCAGCGCGTACAGCGGTGCGGTGATCGGCGCCCAGGTCTTCTTGAAGGTGGTGATCAGCGCCAGGATGAAGCCGCCGATGGCGCCGCCCAGCACGTAGCCGATGATGCCCGGCGCGATCACTTCGTTGCCGGCGCCATCGACCGAAATCGACTGGCTCCAGGCGAACGCCGCCGTCAGCACGGTCAGCAGCAACAGCGCGCCGGTCTTGTGGATGGTGCCGTTCAGGGTCATCGCCTCGCCGTCGCGCGAAACGACCGCGCCGCTGCCGAGGTCGAGGAAGGTGGATTCCTTCAAGGCGGGGTTGCCGCTGCGGATCATGCTGTTTCTCCCTGTAATCAAGACGATTGGCCCGTATCGGCCGCAAGTGGCGAGCATAGCGCAGGCGCCGGTCACGCGATGTGCCGTTGACACCGGGCCGCGAGCTTCCCACAATAGCCGACCTTTCCGGCCTCGGCCGCGAGGGATGTTCCGCCGGGGTATAGCGCAGTCTGGTAGCGCGCCTGCTTTGGGAGCAGGATGTCGGGGGTTCGAATCCCTCTACCCCGACCAATCCGATGTCCAAACGGCGGAGAGGAATGCGACAATCCGGCCCGGGCGCCCGTAGCTCAACCGGATAGAGCACCGGCCTTCTAAGCCGGCGGTTACAGGTTCGATTCCTGTCGGGCGCGCCACTCCGGCGCCGGACAGGGTGTTGCAAGAGTTCAATGGTGGCTGTAGCTCAGCTGGTTAGAGTACTGGATTGTGATTCCAGATGTCGGGGGTTCGAGTCCCCTCAGCCACCCCATTGATCGCGTGACCCGCTGCTTCGCGGGGTGTTGCAACGAAGCAAAAAAGCGCATAAGATGCGCGACTCAGTTTCAGGGCCGTTAGCTCAGTTGGTAGAGCAGTTGACTCTTAATCAATAGGTCCAAGGTTCGAATCCTTGACGGCCCACCAAATCAAGCAGCCACTTAGCGCAAGCCAAGTGGCTGTTTTTTTATGCGCCGATCATGCGCGAGCGCATGCCGGCCATGGCACCGCTGCCGCGCGACGCGGTCAGCGTTGCGCGGCCGCGATCTCCAGCGCCGCGTCCACCATCGCGTCGGGGTGCAGCGGATCGTCGTCGATGCGGATGTCCGGCGTCAGCCACCGCGGCGTGGCTGCGCCCGATGGCCGCACCAGCAGCAGGCGCGGCGCCCACAGGACCAGTCCGGTCTGCGGCAGCGCGATTTTCTGCACGCCGCCGGTCTGCGTGCTCCTGACGCTGGCGCCTTCTCCGATCAGCGTCCCGGCATGGAAATCCTGCATCGCGTTGGCGAACAGCACCGCCGAGGAATAAGTGCCGGGGCCGATCAGGACGTAGACCTTGCCGTCGAAGTGCAGGGGATCGTCGGTGCGCGGAGCGCTCCACGTCTCCACGGTTCCGCTCAGCACGTCGCCCGCCCGTTCGTGTTTCGCAGGGTCGTCGCGAAGCGCTTTCTTGGTGTAGCGCGATGCCCAGCGATAGGGGTGGTCGGCGAGGTAGGGCAGCAGCCCCTGCAGCCACAGCGCATCGTCGCCGCCGCCGTTCTGCCGCACGTCGATGACGAGCGTGCGCGTGCCGCTCGCCTGCATCTGCTGGAACGCGCGATGCGCGAACCCCACGAATGCGGCCGGTTCGGGCCAGGAGAAGGTGCGGATGGTCATGACCGCGGAGGCGTCCGGGCGCAGTCCGAACGCGAACTGCCGGTCGAAATCGTCCTCGCCGACCATGATCGCAGGACGCGCGTGGCTTGCAGGTCGGCGCAGCCGCGCCTGCGGCGACCCGGCGAACGTCAGTTCGAACGTCGCGGGCGCGCCATACACCTTCCAGTAGAAGAACCACCAGCGCCGCGACAACAGGTCGGCGCGGAAGCGCGCGCTGTCGCCGTGCACGTGCGCGAGCAGTGCGCGGGCGACAGCGCCTGCGGGAACGCCATTGATGGTCGCGACCGGGCTGCCGGAAAGCGCCGTCGCGGTGCCGCCCAGCTCGGAGAGGATCCGCACCCGCGCTTGCGCATCGACCGTGACCTCGAAGGGAAACAGGACGCCGCCGCCGCCCAGGTGCTGTTCCGTCTCTTCGCGCCAGTCGGCGTAGCCGACGAAAAAATGGCCATCGGCAAGCAGCGGGTTGAGCGTGGAGAAGTCCCGCCAGGCCGCATCGCGGTCCAGCCCGGTCGAGGCCCGCTGCCGCAAGGCAGCGATGGCAAGCTGGAGCTGTGCCGGATCGACCGAATGCGACGGATCCGGGTGGGTCGCTGCGATCCCGGCCTGCAGCGCGTCGAGGTCGGCATGGATCTGCTGCGTGCTGTAGCGCTCGGCCGCCTTGGCCGTTGGCGCCAGTGCCGACGCCACGGCAAGGAAGAAAAGGAATGCCTGGAGCGGTTGCGGCCTTCGCATTGAAGAGTCCCCGGAAATGTTTTGAAAAAATACCATATAATTTCAACATGACGAAAAGCGCCAAGCAGCCGTTCGACGCCACCGCGATCCGGGATCCGTCGCATATCCGTCTGTTGGCGTCCCCGGTGCGCCAGGAACTCGTGGACACGCTGGCGTCGTTGGGGGGAATGGCGACCGTCGCCGAGTTGTCCGAGCAATTGGGGCGGCCGGCGGACGGGCTCTACTACCATCTGCAGCTCCTCGCGGAGGGCGGCCTCGTGCAGGAAGGCGAGGGCGCCGCAGGGGAGCGGGTCTTCCGCTTGGCCGGCGCTGCAGGCGTGCCGCTGCGCCTGTCCTACGACCTGGCCAGCGACGAGGCGTCCGCGGCCCTGGCCGCCTACGCCAAGGGGCTGGCGCAGGTCGCCGAGCGCGATTTCCAGGCCGCCTTGAAACAGCGCAATGTCGAGGTCGACGGCCCCGGCCGGCAACTGTGGGCGGCGCGCAACAAGGGCTGGCTCAACCAGGCAGAACTGGCCGAGGCCAATGCGCTGCTGGAGCGGCTATGCGACCTGCTGAGCCGCCCGCGCGATCCGTCGCGCGATCGGCCGATGTCGCTGGCGTTCGTGCTGGCGCCAGCGGCGGTGCGGGGGCGGCGCAGAGCGCCCAAGGGCGGCCGGGGCTGAAACAGGCTGCGCTTTGCGTCGTCAGCAGGGGGATGGTAGAAGCCGGGGTGGCGCTCTGCGCATGGCGGGTCATTGGCGGCTCCGACCCGCGAATTTGCTTCATAAGTCATTGATCGCCCGCGCGGGCGGCATCGGTTTTCGATCGCTGCGCGCGAGCGTCGGCTCCTCGGCGGTGGATCGAGCGGAGCGGCATCGGCTCCGACGGACGCCTTTTTCTTTGCCGGCAGGCCTGCAACAATGCGCGGGCGAGCGCTTCCGGCGTCGCAGCGCGAAAGTGGCGGAATTGGTAGACGCCCTGGTTTTAGGTACCAGTGCCGCAAGGCGTAGGGGTTCGAGTCCCCTCTTTCGCACCATCCCGGCGCCGCTTGCGCGGCCCGCCGCGCCCCCTGCTCCCCGTCCGCACCCCCGCCGCGCCAGGCCTGCAGCGGCGCCGGCCGACCGGGTGCGCTGGCAGGCACCGCGGGAATAGGCGAAACTATCCGGCTGCGGCGGCCGTCCCGTGCCCGCGTCAACCCGTATTTTTCTACATCGTGCCGAGAGCCGTGGGCTCCCGGTGGCAGGAGTCCACATGCAAGCTTCGATCGAAACCACCGGTACCTTGGAACGGCGTCTGACCTTCACCCTGCCGGAGGAGCGCCTGGAGACCCATATCGGCGGCCGCCTGCGCGAAGTCGCGCGCACCGCGCGGATCAAGGGCTTCCGTCCCGGCAAGATCCCGCCGAAGGTGATCGAGCAGCGCTTCGGGCCGCAGATCCGCGCCGAGGCGCTGGACGGCCTGCTGCGCGAGACCTTCGACTCGGCGGTGCGCGAGCACGAACTGCGCCTGGCCGGCAACCCGCGTATCGACCGCGCCGGCGACAACGAACTGCAGTTCGTGGCCACCTTCGAAGTGGTGCCGGAGTTCGGCGACATCGACGTGGCCAAGCTGGAAGTGATCCGCCACACCGCCGAGGTCACCGACGCCGACATCGAGCAGATGATCGAGAACCTGCGCCTGCAGCGCCGCACCTGGCAGCCCGCCGGGCGCGCCGCGCAGGACGGCGACCTGGTGACCCTGGAAACCTGGTCGCAGGCCGGTGACGAGCGCCTGCCCGCCGAGGGCGTGGAGAAGGGCAGCAGCGTGATCGGCTCGGGCGTCATGTTCCCGGCGATCGAGCAGGGCCTGGTCGGCCTGTCCAAGGACGAGGAAAAGACCCTGACGGTCGATTTCCCGGCCGACTGGCGCGTGCCGCAATTCGCCGGCAAGCAGGTCCAGGTGCACGTGAAGGCGGTCGAAGTCGCCGCGCCGGTGCTGCCGGAGGTGGACAAGGAGTTCATCAAGAGCTTCGGCGTGAAGAGCGGCGATGCCGAGCAGTTCCGCAAGGACATCCGCATCAACCTGGAGCGCGAGCTCAAGGGCGCGCTGATGAACCGGCTGCGCCGCGAGGTCGGCGAGCAGCTGATCGCCGCCTACGCGTCGGTGGAAATGCCGCCGCGGCTGGTCGAGAACGAGGCGCGTTCGATGCTGGCGCAGCAGGTGGAACAGATGCGCCGCTCCGGCCGCGACCCGGGCCAGGTGCCGGACGACGCCCACCAGGGCTTCGTGGACGCGGCGCGCAAGCGCGTGCTGGTCGGCCTGCTGGTCGGCGAGGTCGCCCGCCGCAACGAGCTGCGCCTGGACCCCAAGCGGGTCTCGGAAACCCTGCGCCTGATCGCCTCGACCTACGAAGAGCCGGAACAGGTCATTGAGATGTACCGCAACGATCCCCAATTGATGGGGGGACTGCAGAGCCGTGTGATGGAAGAGCAGGTGATCGACTGGATCGCCGAGCGCGCCAAGCACACCGAGCAGGCGATGACGTTCCAGGAAGCGATCCGCCAGTAAGGCGCCGCTTCGCGGCGGCCCGCATATTGCATGCGGGTTGGAGACGCAATCCAAGCCCTCGCAGCCGTGGGGGCGCGACAAGATGCGAAGCCCTGCACATCCCCGTGCAGGGACGACACAGAGCAGGAGTTCCCGCGTGGACAATGTGACCAAGGCCTTGAATCTGGTTCCGATGGTGGTCGAGCAGACCAGTCGCGGCGAGCGTGCCTACGACATCTATTCGCGCCTGCTGAAGGAGCGGCTGATCTTCCTGGTCGGTCCGATCGACGACCACATGGCCAACGTGATCGTGGCGCAGATGCTGTTCCTGGAAGCGGACAACCCGGAAAAGGACATCAGCATCTACATCAACTCGCCGGGCGGCGTGGTCACCGCCGGCATGGCGATCTACGACACCATGCAGTACATCAAGCCGGACGTGAGCACCATCTGCGTCGGCCAGGCCGCCTCGATGGGCGCGCTGCTGCTGGCGTCGGGCGCGGCCGGCAAGCGCTATGCGCTGCCGAACTCGCGGGTGATGATCCACCAGCCGCTGGGCGGCTTCCAGGGCCAGGCCACCGATATCGACATCCATGCGCGCGAGATCCTGACCCTGCGCTCGCGGCTGAACGAAATCCTGGCCAAGCACACCGGCCAGTCGCTGGAAACCATCGCCCGCGATACCGAGCGCGACAACTTCAAGAGCGCCGTCGACGCGCAGACCTACGGGCTGGTCGACCAGGTGCTGGAGCGCCGTCCGGAAGAGTCGATCCAGCCGGCATAAGGCTTGCATGTACTGCAAAACGCAGCGTATTCCGCAGGGCCGGGGCCGGGCTAGCGTCCTCCCGGCCCTGTGTTATTCTCGAAATCGAACCCCCGTTCATCGGGTGGGGTAACTGGGTAAGCGAAGCAATGAGCGAAGACCGGCAAGGCCGTTCCGGCGACAGCAACAAGATTCTGTACTGCTCGTTCTGCGGCAAGAGTCAACACGAGGTCCGTAAGCTGATCGCCGGGCCGAGCGTGTTCATCTGCGACGAATGCGTCGAGCTGTGCAACGACATCATCCGCGAGGAGCTCGAGGAGAAGGCGCAGTCCGCACGCAGCAGCCTGCCCAAGCCCAAGGAAATCCTCGAGGTGCTGGACCAGTACGTGATCGGGCAGCTGCGCGCCAAGCGCACGCTCGCCGTGGCCGTGTACAACCACTACAAGCGCATCGAGAGCCGGCAGAAGAACGACGAAGTCGAGCTGGCGAAGTCCAACATCCTGCTGGTCGGTCCGACCGGTTCGGGCAAGACGCTGCTGGCCGAAACGCTGGCGCGCCTGCTCAACGTGCCGTTCACGATCGCCGATGCGACCACGCTGACCGAAGCCGGCTATGTCGGCGAGGACGTGGAGAACATCATCCAGAAGCTGCTGCAGAAGTGCGACTACGACGTCGACAAGGCGCAGCAGGGCATCGTCTACATCGACGAAATCGACAAGATCTCGCGCAAGAGCGAGAACCCGTCGATCACCCGCGACGTGTCCGGCGAAGGCGTGCAGCAGGCGCTGCTGAAGCTGATCGAAGGCACCGTGGCGTCGGTGCCGCCGCAGGGCGGGCGCAAGCATCCGCAGCAGGAATTCCTGCAGGTGGACACCAAGAACATCCTGTTCATCTGCGGCGGCGCGTTCGCCGGCCTGGACAAGGTGATCCAGCAGCGCTCCAACGACGTCGGCGGCATCGGTTTCGGCGCCAAGGTGAAGAGTTCCGAGCGCAAGCGCGAAGTCGGCAAGATCCTGGCCGAAGTGGAGCCGGAAGACCTGATCAAGTTCGGCCTGATCCCCGAATTCGTCGGCCGCCTGCCGGTGGTCGCCACGCTCGAGGAACTGGACGAGCCGGCGCTGATCCGGATCCTGACCGAGCCGAAGAACGCGATCACCAAGCAGTTCAAGAAGCTGTTCGAGATGGAAGGCGTGGAGCTGGAATTCCGGCCCGACGCGCTGCTGGCCATCGCCAAGAAGGCGCTCAAGCGCAAGACCGGCGCGCGCGGTCTGCGCACCATCGTCGAGTCGGTGCTGCTGGATACGATGTACGAGCTGCCGTCGCAGGAAAACGTCAGCAAGGTGGTGGTGGACGAGTCGGTGATCGAGCACAAGTCCGAGCCGTACCTGATCTACCAGACCCCGCCGCCGGCGCCGAAGGTGGCCTCGGCCGAGTGAGTGCCGGGTGAAGCCGCGGCGCTGTCCTGCCGCGGCCGTCGCGACTGGCTAAACGCTTGAAAGAAAAGGGTCTTTTTCGCTGCCCTTGCATCATCCAGCCGATGGCCCCATAACGGGGCCATCGGCATTTTTATGCCCGCCTTTCCGCATTCCCGCACCCCACATCGGAACCCTCATGGCCCAGTCCAAATCCGAAGTCCTCGACCTGCCGGTCCTGCCGTTGCGCGACGTCGTGGTCTTCCCGCACATGGTCATCCCGCTGTTCGTCGGCCGCGACAAATCCATGCGCGCGCTCGAGCACGCGATGGAGGCCGACAAGCGCATCCTGCTGGTCGCGCAGAAGTCCGCCGAGACCGACGATCCGGTGGCGGCCGACCTGTACAACGTCGGCACCCTGGCGCAGGTGCTGCAATTGCTGAAGCTGCCCGACGGCACCATCAAGGTGCTGGTTGAGGGGCTGTCGCGGGTCAGCGTCGACAAGGTGGTCGAGCGCGACGGCGCGCTGCAGGGCGAAGGCAGCGAGATCGATGCCGCCGAGTCGCGCGAGGAGCGCGAGGTCGAGGCGATCGCGCGTTCGCTGATGTCGCTGTTCGAGCAGTACGTCAAGACCAACCGCAAGCTGCCGCCGGAGCTGCTGCAGACGCTGTCGGGCATCGACGAGCCGGGCCGCCTGGCCGATACCATCGCCGCGCACATCGGCGTGCGCCTGGCCGACAAGCAGCGCCTGCTGGAAACCCTGGAAGTGGGCGAGCGGCTGGAGATGCTGGTCGGTCTGGTCGACGGCGAGATCGACGTGCAGCAGCTGGAGAAGCGCATCCGCGGCCGGGTCAAGTCGCAGATGGAGAAGAGCCAGCGCGAGTACTACCTCAACGAGCAGATGAAGGCGATCCAGAAGGAGCTGGGCGATCTGGACGACGCGCCCGGCGAACTGGAAGAACTGGCGCGCAAGATCGCCGAGGCGGGCATGCCCAAGCCGGTGGAAACCAAGGCCAAGGCCGAGCTCAACAAGCTCAAGCAGATGTCGCCGATGTCGGCCGAGGCCGCGGTCGTGCGCAACTATCTCGACTGGCTGCTGGGCGTGCCGTGGAAGAAGCGCAGCAAGGTGCGCAAGGACCTGAAGGTCGCGCAGGAAACGCTGGACGCCGACCACTACGGCCTGGAGAAGGTCAAGGACCGCATCCTGGAATATCTGGCGGTGCAGTCGCGGGTGAAGCAGATGAAGGGCCCGATCCTGTGCCTGGTCGGCCCGCCCGGCGTCGGCAAGACCTCGCTCGGCCAGTCCATCGCCAAGGCGACCAACCGCAAGTTCGTGCGCATGTCGCTCGGCGGCGTGCGCGACGAGGCGGAGATCCGCGGGCATCGGCGCACCTACGTCGGCTCGATGCCGGGCCGCATCGTGCAGAACCTCAACAAGGTCAGCAGCAAGAACCCGCTGTTCGTGCTCGACGAGATCGACAAGATGTCGATGGACTTCCGCGGCGATCCGTCCTCGGCGCTGCTGGAAGTGCTCGATCCCGAGCAGAACAACGCCTTCAACGACCACTACCTGGAAGTGGACCTGGACCTGTCCGAAGTGATGTTCGTGGCGACCTCCAACTCGCTGAACATCCCCGGTCCGCTGCTCGACCGCATGGAGGTGATCCGCATCCCCGGCTACACCGAGGACGAGAAGCTCGCCATCGCCATGCGCTACCTGGTGCCCAAGCAGCTGAAGGCCAACGGCCTGAAGGGCGACGAGCTGGAGATCGCCGCCGACGCGATCCGCGACATCGTGCGCTACTACACGCGCGAATCCGGCGTGCGCAACCTCGAGCGCGAAGTCGCCAAGATCTGCCGCAAGGTGGTCAAGGAAATCGCGCTGGCCGGTCCGCAGCCGGCGGTGGCCAAGAAGGCGCCGGCGAAGAAGGGCGCGGCGGTGCGCAAGGACAAGGCGCGGGTCAGCGTCGGTTCCAAGAACCTGGACAAGTACCTGGGCGTGCGCCGCTTCGATTTCGGCCGCGCCGAGGAGCAAAACGAAGTCGGCCTGGTCACCGGCCTGGCCTGGACCGAAGTCGGCGGCGACCTGCTGCAGATCGAATCGACCCTGGTCCCGGGCAAGGGCGCGGTGATCCTGACCGGCCAGCTCGGCGACGTGATGAAGGAATCGGCCTCGGCGGCGCTGTCGGTGGTGCGTTCGCGCGCCGAGCGGCTCGGCATCGAGGTCGACTTCCTGCAGAAGCACGACGTGCATCTGCACGTGCCCGATGGCGCCACGCCGAAGGACGGCCCCAGCGCCGGCATCGCGATGGTGACCTCGCTGGTGTCGATGCTGACCAAGGTGCCGGTCAAGGCCGATGTGGCGATGACCGGCGAGATCACCTTGCGCGGCCGCGTCTCGGCGATCGGCGGACTCAAGGAGAAGCTGCTGGCGGCGCTGCGCGGCGGCATCCACACGGTGATCATCCCGGAGGAGAACCGCAAGGACCTGGCCGACATTCCGGAGAACGTCACCCGCGACCTGAAGATCGTGCCGGTCAAGTGGATCGACGAAGTGCTCGACCTGGCGCTGGAGACGCCGCTGAAGCCGAAGGTCGCGGCCGCCGCCGAGGGCGAGCCGGTGCGGCGCAAGCCCAAGCCGAAAGCATCCTCGAACGCGCGCGTCAAGCACTGAAGGGCGCTGAACCGCGCCCGCCCAAGTGGCTCAAACCCGCGCCGTTGCTGGCTTTTCGGCTTGCGCGGGTGGGAGGCCGCTGGTATAAATGCACGACTTGCGAGCACTGCGAACGCGCGTGCTTGGTAGTGAAAAAATCAATCGGGGCCTCGTCGCAGACGAGGCAGGCCACGCCGACACCCGATCCTCAATTCCGCGGTTTTCTGCCGCACATGGAGTCATCAAGAAATGAATAAAGCCGAACTGAACGACGCTATCGCCGCCGCTGCGGATATCTCCAAGGCCGAAGCCGGTCGCGCCGTCGACGCCTTCGTGTCCGAAGTCACCAAGGCGCTCAAGAAGGGCGACAGCGTGACCCTCGTTGGCTTCGGCACCTTCCAGGTGCGCGACCGTGCCGAGCGCACCGGCCGCAACCCGAAGACCGGCGACTCGATCAAGATCGCCGCGTCGAAGAATCCGACCTTCAAGGCTGGCAAAGCGCTGAAGGATGCCGTAAACTAATCGACTCGCTAGGGTGCTTAGCTCAGCGGTAGAGCGTCTCCTTTACACGGAGAGGGTCGGGGGTTCGAAACCCTCAGCACCCACCAGAGCACCGAGCGACAAGTTTCAAAAGCGGAGTGGTAGTTCAGTCGGTTAGAATGCTGGCCTGTCACGCCGGAGGTCGCGGGTTCGAGTCCCGTCCACTCCGCCAGTTGCACCGAAGCCCCTGAGAAATCGGGGGTTTCGTTTCTCGAAGCATCCGCCGCGCCCTGCGCTGCGCAGATGCCACAGAGATTGCGGGCCTCGTGCCTGCCTCCGTTCAAAAAGCGGAGTGGTAGTTCAGTCGGTTAGAATGCTGGCCTGTCACGCCGGAGGTCGCGGGTTCGAGTCCCGTCCACTCCGCCAGTTTTGTACGCGAAACCCCCGAGCGATCGGGGGTTTCTTTTTTTCCGGAGTGCGTTGCCGGCGCCCCCCAAGCGGGTCGCGGATTCCATGCGGGCGCAGGCCGCGCGGCACGCCCTTCCGCCGCAGGGCGTGAAGCGGGTTAAACTGCGCGGCTCGCCAACAGGCCTCGGTTCCCAACCAATGCTGCAGAAACTCCGCGAAAAGACCTCGGGCTGGATCGCCACCGCGATCATCGGCCTGTTGATGATTCCGTTCCTGTTCGTCATCGACAGCAGTTATCTCGGTGGCGTCGGTGCCAACAACGTCGCCAAGATCCAGGCGCCGCCGTCGTGGTGGTCGTCGGCACCGTCGTGGTGGCCGGCCTCGCTGCTGTGGCGTCACCACGAGGTGAGCACCGAACAGTTCCGTGCGCGCTTCGAGGAAGCGCGGCAGCGGGAGCGCGAGCAGCAGGGCGAGAACTTCGATCCGCGCGAGTTCGAAAGCGCCGACAACAAGCGCAAGGTGCTCGACCAGTTGATCGACGAGCAGGTGGTGAAGCTGGCCGCCGAGCAGGCGCACGTGGTGGTCGGCGATGCCGCGGTTCGCGACTACATCGCCACCATTCCGGCGTTCCAGAACGACGGCAAGTTCGATCCGGAGCGCTACCGCCTGGCGCTGGCCTCGGGCACCCCGCCGCGCACGCCGGCGATGTTCGACCAGTTGGTGCGCGATGGCCTGCAGCAGTCGTTGATCCCGTCCGCGCTGATGGAATCGGCGTTCGCGACCAAGCAGGAAACCGAGCGCCTGCTGAAGATGCTCGGCGAGACCCGCGACGTCGACCTGGCGCTGTTGCCGGAACAGCCGGCCGACACCACCCCGGTCAGCGACGCGCAGGTGCAGCAGTGGTACGACGCGCACCAGGCCGATTTCAAGCAGCCGGAGCGGGTGTCGATCGAATACGTCGAGCTGGACGCGAGCAAGCTGCCGCCGGCCAAGCCGGCCGACGAGGCGGCGCTGCGCAAGCGCTACGAGGACGAGAAGGCCCGCTTCGTCGAACCCGACCAGCGCCTGACCTCGCACATCCTGATCAGCGCCGGCAAGGATCCCGCGTCGCAGAAGGCCGCCGAGGCCAAGGCCGCCAAGCTCGCGGCCGAAGCCAAGCAGCCCGGCGCCGATTTCGCCGCGCTGGCCCGCTCCAATTCCGAGGACCCGGGTTCCAAGAACGCCGGCGGCGACCTGGGCTGGGTCGAGCGGGGCGTGATGATCAAGCCGTTCGAGGACGCCCTGTTCGCGATGAAGGCCGGCGAGATCGTCGGCCCGGTGAAGAGCGAGTTCGGCTACCACGTGATCCAGCTGCGCGAGATCAAGGGCGGCCAGGGCAAGAGTTTCGAGCAGGTGCGCGACCAGCTGGCCGGCGAGCAGCTGCAGGCCGACAACGAGAAGGTCTACAGCGATCTGAGCGGCAAGCTGGTCGATCTGGTGCTGAAGAACCCGACCGCGCTGGCGCCGGCGGCCAAGGACGTCGGCTTGCCGGTGCAGACCCTGGGGCCGTTCTCGCGCGCCGACGCCAGCGGCGTCGCCGCGCAGCCGGCGGTGCTGCGCGCGGCGTTCTCCGACACGCTGGTGCAGGACGGCACGGTCAGCGATCCGATCAACCTGGGCCCGAACCACAGCGTGCTGATCCGCGTCACCCAGCACCTGCCCGAGCAGACCCAGCCGCTGGCCAAGGTGCGCGAGCAGGTGGTGGCCGCGGTGCATGCCGATCGCACCGCCAAGGCGGCTGCGGCGAAGGCCGACGCGCTGCTGGAGAAGCTGCGCAAGGGCGAAACGCTGCAGGCGCTGGCCGGCCCGGAGAAGCTGCAGATCAACCCGATGCCGGGGCTGCCGCGCACCGTGCCGATGCCGAGCCCGGAAGCCAACCGCGCGATCTTCAGCGCGCCGCTGCCGGCCGCGGGCAAGCCGTCGGTGGGCAAGGTCGAGCTGTCGGCGAACGGCGTGCCGGGCGGTGCCAAGCGCTACGCGCTGTTCGTGCTCAACAAGGTGAACCCGGGCGACCTGAGCAAGGTGCCGGCGGAGCAGCAGGCGACGTTGAAGCAGCAGTTGGGCCAGATCGAAGGCGCCGCCGCGGCGAAGGCTTACATCGACGCGATGCGCAAGCGCTACAAGGTCAGCGTGCAGGAAGCGGATCTGTAACTGCCGCTGGCCAATGCATGATGCGAACAAGCCCGGCACTGCCGGGCTTGTTCGTTTCTGGATCCTGCGCTCCGGGCGCCAGGGTAGTCGGATGCGCACTGGTGCCGTGCGCGATCAGCTGCGGCGTCGGCCAATGTAGGAGCGCTTGAGACCTCCAGCTTTTCTCCCGGTAGTTCGCAATGCTGTAGGAGCGACTTCAGTCGCGACAGGCTTTACCGATGAAGCCCGTCGCGACTGAAGTCGCTCCCACAAGTCGCCATCTTGAGCTGGCCGACATCGACATCGACAGCGCTGCCGGTGCCGTTGTCGCGATCTCGCCGCGCCCCGCCGCAGCGGGAGGCCGGCTATTCCTCGTAGCTCAGCACCATGCCCGGGCGCAGCACGCTGCGCGCGGACAGGCCGTTCTTCGCCAATAGCGTCTGCACGGTGATGCCGTAGCGCTTGGCGATGGTCCAGGCGGTGTCGCCGTCGCGGACCGTGTGGGTGCGGCGCGCCGATGGCGTGCGCGAACGAATGCGCGGCGGCGTGGGCTCGGCGATGCTGGCGACGGCGCGCGTCGCCGGCGCTTCGGCCTGCTGCGGTTGCGCCGCCGCCGCCATGGCATCGGCAGCGGCCGTGGCGGCGCTGCCGCCGCTGCCGACCGGCGCCAGCACCGGCAGCGCGCGCTTTTTGTTGCGCACGCTGCCCAGCGCCGGATTCAGTCGCGCGACCTGGTTGCCCTGCAGCGCCTGCTGCCGCGCCCACTCGTCCAGCGCCATGCCGGCGGGCAGGGTGCGCGCCTGCAGGATCGGCACCTCGCGGTCCAGCGAGGCCATCCATTCGTCGCGGGTCTGCGCCTGCTCCAGCACGCAAGCCAGCGCGTGCAGCTTCTCGACGTAGGCATAGGTGATCGGCGACAGCCCCGGCAACTTGGCCGGCTGCGCGTTCTGCGCGTTCATGCCGGCGCGGCGCATCGACTGCAGCACGCGGTATTCGCCGGCGTTGTAGGCCATGATCGCCAGGCGCCAGTCGCCGCCGAACATGCCGTGCAAGGTCTTCAGGTAGCGCACCGCGGCGCGGGTGGAATCCACCGCGGACAGGCGGCCGTCGTAGCCGCCTTCGACCGGCACGTCGTGGTTGCGGGCGGTATCGGCGATGAACTGCCACAGGCCGGCCGGGCCGCCGCTGTTGCGCGCGGCGGGGCGGTAGCCGCTCTCCACGAACGGGATCAGCGCGAATTCGGTCGGCAGGTCGGCGGCGCGCAATTCGTCCACCACGTAGCCGAACAGCGGCAGCACGTCCTCGTCCTCGTTGGCCAGCCGCGCCGGCGCGCGCGCGAACTGCTGCTTCCAGCGCGCATCGGTGGCGCCGCCGTCGCATTGCGCGTCGGCCAGGCCGTCGCGGAAGCTGGCGAGGATGGTGTGGCCGTTACGCGTGGTCGCCGGCGGCAGCGCCGCGGCGTCCATCGGCAACACGTTCAGTCCGGCGACGGTCTGCTCCAGCGCCGCACCGATGGGGGCCGCCGCGCTCGCGGAGGGGGCTGTCGAGGCGATCGCCAACATCAGCGCCGCCGTCAAAAGCAGCGACCTCATGCGCGGAAATCGTCTTTCCAGCGCCTCAATTCGGCGAATACTTCCACTTCGTCCTGGGCGTCGCGGCCGAGCCGGGCGCCGACCGCCTGCTGGATCGCCGCCGAGGCGGTGCGCAGGAACGGATTGGTCGCCACTTCGCTGGCGAGACTGACGGGAACAGTGGGACGGGCAGCATGACGCATGGCCTGGGCTTCCTGATGGCGCTGCCGCAAGGCAGCGTTGGTGGGATCGACCGTGACGGCGAATGCCGCATTGGCCAGGGTGTATTCGTGTCCGCAACACAGCAGCGTGGCGCCGGGGAGGGCGGCCAGCCGTTGCAGCGAACCCAACATCTGGGAGGGCGTACCTTCGAACATGCGTCCACAGCCCAGGCTGAACAGCGTATCGCCGCTGAACAGATGGCCGTGGCCGACATAGGCCACGTGCGAGCGGGTATGCCCCGGCACGAAAAGCGTCTGGAACTCCCATTGCAGCACCTGGACCCCATCGCCGTCGCCGACGCGCTGGCTGGCGAACGGGATCCGCGGCTCATCCGCCGGGGCATACACCGGCAGGTCCGGCCAGCGCTCGCGCAGGGCCGCCACGCCGCCGATGTGGTCGTCGTGATGGTGGGTCAGCAGCACCGCGGCCGGTTGCAGCCCTTGCGCGGCGGCGTCGAACACCGGCTCGGCCTGGCCCGGGTCGACCAGCACGGCGCGGCCATCCGCGGCGGCGATCGCCCAGATGTAGTTGTCCTGGAATGCGGGCAGGGCGATCAGTCGCATAGAATTGGCACCATGCCTGCCACCCCGTTCCCCCGTCAAGCCGCCGTCTCATCCTGGTTTGATACGGCGGTGGCGCAAAAGCTGCTCCAGGCCGAGCAGCCGTTGATCCTCGACGCCTTGCTCGGACGCCCCGCGCAGCCTTGGTTGTGGCTGGCGCCGGTGCCGTTCGCGCCGCTGGCGCGCGAGCTGCCGGGGCGCGGCGTGCGCCTGCACCGCACCGCGCGCGGCTACGCCGGCGACCTGGTGTGCACGCTGCCGCTGCCGCTGCCTTCGGAAAGCGTCAACGCGATCGTGCTGCAGCACGTGCTCGGCGCCGACGCCGCGGCGCTGCTGGAAGAATGCGAGCGGGTGCTGCTGCCGGGCGGCCGGATCTGGCTGTTCGCGCTCAATGCGGTGAGCCCGTACCGGCTGCGCTGGCGCCGCCAGGGCCTGGTGGCGCGGCCGCCGGGCAGCTGGCGCGGGCTGCTGGAGCAGGCCGGGCTGCCGTGCACCGATCCGCTGCGCTACCTGGGCCCGGTGTGGCCGACCCGCGGCGGCGTCGGCTCGGCGACCTCCGGCGCGCCGCTGCGCGCGGTGTGCCTGCTGCAGGCGGAAAAGCGCACCGCCGCCGGCATCGGCCCCATTCCGTTGCGCGCGCCGGTACGCTGGCGCGGTTCGACCGCCTCCATTTGATTCCTGGACGTACATGAAGACTGTTGATATCCACACCGACGGCGCCTGCCTCGGCAATCCCGGCCCCGGCGGCTGGGCCGCGCTGCTGCGCTACAAGGGCCTGGAGCGCGAAGTCGCGGGCGCCGAGGCGCACACCACCAACAACCGCATGGAGCTGATGGCCGCGATCATGGCGCTGGAAACGCTCAGCGAGCCGTGCCAGATCGTGCTGCATACCGATTCGCAGTACGTGCGCCAGGGCATCACCGAATGGATGCCGGGCTGGGTGCGGCGGCAGTGGAAGACCGCCGGCGGCGACCCGGTCAAGAACCGCGACCTGTGGGAGCGGCTGCATGCCGCCGCGCAGCGGCACGCCATCGATTGGCGCTGGGTCAAGGGCCACAGCGGCGATCCGGACAACGAGCGGGTGGACGTGCTGGCGCGCAACCAGGCGTTGCGGGTGCGCGCCGGCGGCGCCGCGGTCGCGTCCTGATCCTTTCCACGCCTCATCCTGCAGCGAGCCCCATGCGTCAGATCATCCTCGATACCGAAACCACCGGCCTGGAATGGAAGAAGGGCAACCGCGTCGTCGAAATCGGCGCGGTGGAACTGCTCGAACGCCGCCCCAGCGGGCGCAACTTCCACCGCTATCTGCGCCCGGACTGCGACTTCGAACCCGGCGCGCAGGAAGTCACCGGCCTGACCTTGGAGTTCCTCGCCGACAAGCCGGAATTCCACGAGGTGGTGGACGAGTTCCTGGCGTTCATCGACGGCGCCGAGCTGATCATCCACAACGCCTCGTTCGATCTGGGCTTCCTCGACTACGAGCTGTCGCGGCTGGGCGACTCTTACGGGCGCATCCTCGACCGCGCCACGGTCATCGACACGCTGCTGCTGGCGCGCGAGCGCTTCCCGGGCCAGCGCAATTCGCTGGACGCGCTGTGCAAGCGCTTGGGCGTGGACAACTCGCACCGGCAACTGCACGGCGCGCTGCTCGATGCGCAGATCCTCAGCGACGTCTATATCGCGCTGACCTCGGGGCAGGAGGAGATCGGCTTCGCCCTGGCCGACGAGCGCGGCAACCACGCCGACGGTCAACGCGCGGTGTTCGACATGGCGACGTTGCTGCCGCGGCCGCGGGTGCTGCCGACCGCGTCGGAGCTGGAGGCGCACCAGGCGCGGCTGGAAAAGATGCGCAAGAAGGCCGGGCGCGCGCTGTGGGACGCCGCCGAGCCGGCGCTGGCCGAGGCTGTCGCTGGCTGAATCGCCGCGGCGCCGGGTGCTGGCGTTTGTCGGCGTGCGCCGGCGAGGTTCGCCACGTCGGTGCCGGAGCCGGTCCGTGCGGCAATGACCCGGGACGCCGCACGGCCATCTCGGCATGTCGGTGCAGCGGGGACATGACCCGGTAGGAGCGCGCGCGCGTACTGACGCAGCGGCGGCGCGCGGCTACTTGTGATGGCACGCGCTGCGGCATCGATGCCGCCGCCGGCCTGCCGCTACCGCGCTCGCGCCCGGCGCCGGTCGCGCCGCCTGCCTGCGCTCAGTGGCAGCGCACCAGGATCGCGGTGATGTTGTCCGAGCCGCCGCCGTCCAGCGCGGCCGCCACCAGCGTGTCCACGCATTCCTGCGCGCTGCAGTCGTCGTGGCCGAGCGTGGCGGCGATGCCCGGGTCGTCCACTTCCTCGGTCAGCCCGTCGCTGCACAGCAACAACTGCATGCCCGGGCGCAGTTCGCCGGTCATCGTGGCCACGTTGAGGTGCAGCGGATCGGTCACGCCCAGCGCCTGGGTGACCACGTTGCGGTGGGGATGCGCGCGCGCCTGCTCGGCGGTCAGCGCGCCCTGCGCGATCAGTTCCTGCACGTAGCTGTGGTCCTGGCTGAGCTGGGCCAGCTTGCCGTCGCGCCACAGGTAGGCGCGGCTGTCGCCGACCCAGGCCACCTCGAAGCGGTTGCCCTGCACGCGCGCGGCGACCACGGTGGTGCCCATCGGCAAGGTGTCGTTGCGCCGGCGCGAGGCGCGGATGATCTCTTCGTCGGCGATGCGGATCGCCTGCGCCAGCGGCGTGCCGCCGCGCACCTCGCGGACGATGGCCTCGCGCGCCAGCGCGCTGGCGACCTCGCCGCAGGCATGGCCGCCCATGCCGTCGGCGACCAGCCACAGGCCGAGCTCGTTGTCGCCGTAATAGGTGTCCTCGTTGAGTTCGCGGCGCAGGCCGACGTGGGTGAGGTGTCCGAATTCGATCATTACGTGCCCGCGGCTGGCCCGGCTTCCTGTCATTCAAACGGCATCATCGCGGCCAAGCGGACATCAGGCAATCGCCGGCCGCGCCGCGGGGCAGGCGGGGTTCATGGCGGTATGGGGGTGGGGACCAGGCCGCCTTGCGACGCGGCGCTTGTCCGCGCGCGGCGGGAACCGTATGATGCACGCCCCCGGTCCGCCGGGGACCACCCGGGAAGGTGGCAGAGCGGTTGAATGTACCTGACTCGAAATCAGGCAGGCGTTTATAGCGCCTCGGGGGTTCGAATCCCCCCCTTCCCGCCAGTTTTGCAGAAGGCCCCGTCAGGGGCCTTTTGTTTTTTGACGGCTGCGGCTGCGGCCGCGCCGACATGGCTTTAAGGCCTGCTCGTTACACTTCCTCTCAACTCTCGCCTGGGTGTGCCCATGTCCGAAATCCTCGTCCCCGTGTCCTTCGGCGAACTGCTCGACAAGATCGCCATCCTGCAGATCAAGTCCGAGCGCATCGGCGATGCGGCCAAGCTGGCCAACGTGCGCGCGGAGCTGTCGGCGCTGGAAAAGACCTGGATGGCGCATCCGGCCGCCAGCGGCGACGTCGCCCGCCTGCGCCTGGAGCTGAAGGCGGTCAACGAGCGCCTGTGGGTGATCGAGGACGAGATCCGGATCAAGGAGAAGGCGCAGGCCTTCGACGAGGAATTCATCAAGCTCGCCCGCAGCGTGTACTACGAGAACGACGAGCGCGCGCGGATCAAGAAGGAGATCAACCTGGCGCTGGGCTCCAGCTACGTCGAAGAGAAGTCCTACCAGGACTACCGCGGCGCGGCGTCCTGAGCGAAGCATCCGTGAGGCGTCGCCGCCTCCCGGTGCGGCCCGTGCGGGCCAGGGACGGGTGGATCAGGCGCGGGCGACCAGGAGTGCGGTCAGCCGGCGCACCAGCGGCAACGCCAGCAGCAGGGTGGGGAAGGCGATCAGCCACGACAACGCCCAGGCGCCCAGCCACAGCGCGTATACGCCCGGCGCCAGGCCGACCGTGCGCAGGGTACTGATCATCGAGACCACGCAGGTCATCAGGATCGACAACAACAGCGGCATCACCCAGCCGGCATGGCGGGGATGCAGCTTGCGCGGGAAAAACCGAGGGGAACGGGACATGGTGCGAACTCCGTAAGCCGGTCGAAGCAAAGGCGCCACCCGCACGCGCCGGGGCGCTCACGGGAAACGGCCCCGGACGAATCCGGCGCGGTTGGCGCGTTGCTTGACGTAAACGCTTACGGCGGCGTCCGCAGACCGAAACGGTGGCGAACGCGCTCGCGCATGGTAAGGCCGCGCTCGGCCCGCGCACAAGCCGGCTTACATGCCCTGGTCGGTGCGGTAGCGCTCGAACGCGGCGATCGCGTCGTCCACGCCGATCAGCGCCATCACCGCGTCGACTTCGATCTTGCTGCCCCATTTCAGGTGTTCGGCCGGTTTGCCGAGGAACTTGCGCGCCGCCGCGTCGTACTTGTCCACGCAGTAGCGGATGTCCGAATACGGGCCGCTGCGGCGCGGGTTGCTCGCCGCGTGCAGGCCCAGCACCTTGCTGCCCACGGCATTGGCGATGTGCATCGGGCCGGAGTCGGGAGTCATCACCAGCGCGGCGCGCTGCAGCAGCGCCGGCAGCTGCTTGAGCGTGTCGCGCCCGACCAGGTCCAGCACCGGCGCGCGCATCGCCGCGACGATGGCATCGGCGGTGCTGCGCTCCAGCTCGCTGCGCCCGCCGCACAGCACCACCCGCCAGCCCTGCGCGGCGGCGTGGTCGGCGACCGCGGCGTAGCGGTCGGCGTACCAGTTGCGGCGCACGTGGCTGGAGCAGGGCGAGATCAGCAGTGCCGGGCGGCCGTCCTCGGGCCATTGCGCCTGCGCCCAGGCGTGCGCGTCGTCCGGGATCGGCAGGTCCCAGCGCACCTCGGTCTGGCGCAGGCCCAGCGGTTCGCAGAAGCTGCCGATCGCGTCGAGCACGTGGATGCCGGGGCGGTCGGGGATGCGTTCGTTGACGAACAGGCCGTGCAGGTCCTTGGAGCGGCTGCGGTCGTAGCCGATGCGGCGTCGCGCGCGAACGAACGCGGACAGCACGTTGGCGCGCAGCGCCACCTGCATCTGCAGCAGCGCATCGAAGCCCTGCGCCGGCAGGTCGCGGCGCAGCGCGCGCATGCCGGCCAGGCCGCTGCGCTTGTCGTAGTCGTGGAAAATCACTCCGGGCAGGCCGTCGAGCAGCCTGTGCCCGGCCTTGTCGATGATCCAGTGCAGCGGCGGCGCGGCGGGCCAGGCGCGCTGCAGGGTGCGGACCAGCGGCACCACATGGGTCACGTCCCCCAGCGCCGACAGGCGCAACAGGCACAGCGAAGGGAGCGTTGCTGCCATGGTGTTGTTAGACTCGCTGAATGGTTGCATTCGACGCCACCGAAGCGCTGACGCCGTACCGCGAGGGCCGCGGCTATGGCGCCATTCTGTTCGACCGCCAACGGCTGCGGCAAGCCGAGCCGGCGCTGTTCTCCGCCGCGTACTGGGCCGAGCGCGCGCGCCCGGTGGACGAGGGCGGCCGCGGCGGCGCCTGGTTCGTCGATGCCCCGTTCGGCGCCAGCGTGCTGCGCCAGTACCGGCGCGGCGGCCTGGTCGCCAAGCTCAGTCGCGATCGCTACCTGTGGTCCGGCGCCGACCGTACCCGCAGCTTCGCCGAGTTCCGGCTGATGCGCGCGTTGATCGCGCGCAAGCTGCCGGTGCCGCGGCCGCTGGCCGCCTGCTACCTGCGCCAGGGGCTGCGCTACCGCGCCGCGATCCTGATGGAGCGGCTGGAAGGGGTGCGCTCGCTGGCCGACCGCGCGCATGTCGCCGGGCGCGGCGCGCCGTGGGAGGAGACCGGGCGGCTGGTCGCGCGCTTCCACCGCGCCGGGCTGGATCACGCCGATCTCAACGCGCACAACATCCTGTTCGACGGCAACGGCCGCGGCTGGCTGATCGATTTCGACCGCGGCGTGCTGCGCATCCCGGCCACGCGCTGGCGCGAGCGCAACCTCAAGCGCCTGCACCGCTCGCTGCTGAAGCTGCGCGGCGAGCGCAGCGTGGACGAGGTCAACAAGGACTACGCGCGCCTGCGCCGCGCCTACGACCTGGCCTGGAACCGGGGCTACTGATGGCCTGGGCGCTGCGCTTCCAGGGCGTCGGCAATGCGTCGGCGGTGGAACTGGGGTCGCCGATGGCCACGATCGAGCGCGATGGCGCGCCGTGGCTGAGCATCGACTGCGGCGGCGAAGGCCTGGGCGCCTACCAGGCGCACTATGCGGCGATGCCGCAGGCGCTGTTCGTGACCCATGTGCATCTGGACCACGTGGCCGGGTTCGAACGGCTGTTCGTGGACGCCTATTTCTCTGCGCGGCGCGGCAAGGTGCGGGTCTACGTGCCGGCGCCGGTGCTGCCGCTGCTGCATCGCCGGATCGGCGACTACCCGAACGTGCTGGCCGAGGGCGGCGCCAATTTCTGGGACGCGTTCCAGCTGATCGCGGTCGGCGATGCGTTCTGGCACGACGGGGTGCGGCTGGAGGTGTTCCCGGTACGCCACCACTGGCCTGACACCGCCTACGGGCTGCGCCTGCAGGGTGCGCTGGTGTGGAGCGGCGATACCCGGCCGATCCCGGAAATGCTGAGCCGTTATGCCGGCGACGGCGAGCTGGTCGCGCATGACTGCGGCCTTCACGGCAATCCGTCGCATACTGGGGTGGATGACCTGGAGCGGGAATATCCCGCCGAGTTGCTGCAACGCATGATGCTGTACCACTACGCCAGCGCCGAGGATGCCGAGGCCTTGCGCGCGCGCGGCCACCGCGTCGCGCGGCCGGGCGAGTGCGTGGCGCTGCAGACGCCGCGCGCGCCGCAGGTGCCGGCGCCATGAGCGCCGTCCTGCGTCCGCCGCTGCCGCTCGCGCCCATCGCGCCGTTGGATCGGCTGGGGCGGCCGTTGCGCGACCTGCGCCTGTCGGTGATCGAGGCCTGCAATTTCCGCTGCGGCTACTGCATGCCGGCCGACAAGGTGCCCGACGACTACGGCTTCGATGCGGCCTCGCGGTTGTCGTTCGAACAACTCGAGACGCTGGTGCGCGGCTTCGTGCGCAACGGCGTCAGCAAGCTGCGCCTGACCGGCGGCGAGCCGCTGCTGCGCCGCGACCTGCCCGAACTGGTACGGCGCCTGGCGCGCATTCCCGGTCTCGACGACCTGGCCATGACCACCAACGGTTCGCTGCTGGCGCGGCACGCGCAGGCCCTGCGCGATGCGGGATTGCGCCGGGTCACGGTGAGCCTGGACGCGATCGATGCGGCGACCTTCCGGCGCATGTCCGGCGACCGCGGCGAGGTGGCGCAGGTGCTGGCCGGCATCGACGCGGCGGTGGCGGCCGGGCTGGGGCCGGTGAAGATCAATTGCGTGGTCCAACGCGGCATCAACGACGACCAGGTGCTGCCGCTGCTGGCGCACTTTCGCGGTAGCGGCCACGTGCTGCGTTTCATCGAATACATGGACGTGGGCACCTGCAATGCCTGGCGCCGCGAACGGGTGGTGCCTTCGGCCGAACTGCATGCGCGCATCGCCGCACGCTGGCCGTTGCGCGCGCTCGATCCGCACTACGTCGGCGAAGTCGCGGCGCGCCATGCCTTCGTCGATGGCGGCGGCGAGATCGGCTTCGTCAGTTCGGTCAGCGCGCCGTTCTGCGGCGATTGCCATCGCGCGCGCGTGTCGGCCGACGGCCAGCTCTACACCTGCCTGTTCGCCGCCGCCGGCACCGACCTGAAGCCGGCCCTGGCCGGCGGCGAGGACGCGCTGGCCGAGCGCGTGCGGGCGCTGTGGGGCCAGCGCGGCGACCGCTACAGCGAACTGCGCGGCGATGCGCGCGCGGCGCGCGGCAAGCACGTCGAGATGTTCCTGATCGGCGGATGAGCGGAATGGACGAGGCGCTGAAGCAGCGGTTGTTCGCGCTGGAGCTGGAATTGCTGGAGCCGGCGACGCGCGCCTCGGTGGCGCGGTTGTCGGCGCTGCTCGACGAGGCGTTCGTCGAATTCGGCGCGTCCGGGCGAAGCATCGACAGGCAGGCGTTGCTGCAGGCATTGCCGGCAGAGGCCGGCGCGGTCCGCTATCGCGCGTTCGATTTGCAGGCGTGGTTGCCGGCGCCGGATCTGGCGCAGCTGCGCTATCGCAGCGAGCGCCGCGATGGCGACGGCGCGCCGGTGCGGCATGCGCTGCGCAGTTCGCTGTGGCGCTGCCGCGACGGCGAATGGCGCATGCTGTTCCACCAGGGCACGCCGATTCCCGGCGCCGCCTGAGCAAGGTGCCGTGGGAGCGGCAGCGCAGTCTATGAGCGAAGAAAAGGCCAACTACGCCGTCGCGGCGCGCAAGCGGCTGACCCATCTGGACCCGCAGGGGCTGCCGACGATGGTGGACGTCTCGGCCAAGGCGGTCACCGCGCGCGTCGCGGTGGCCGAGTCGCGGGTACGCTTTCCCGCGGCGGTGGCCGCGCAATTGCGCGCCGACGCGCTACGCAGCGCCAAGGGCGGCATCGTCGACACCGCGGTGATCGCCGGCACCATGGCGGTCAAGCGCACCCACGAACTGATCCCGTTCTGCCATCCGTTGCCGATCGACGGCTGCCGCTTCGCGATCGACTGGGCGTCGCCGCAGGTGCTGCGGATCGAATGCACGGTGCGCACCGTGCACCGCACCGGCGTGGAGATGGAGGCGCTGACCGGCGCCAGCGTCGCCGCGCTGACCGTCTACGACATGTGCAAGGCGCTGACCCACGCGATGACGATCGGCCCGGTGCGGCTGCTCGGCAAGCGCGGCGGCAAGCGCGACGTCGGGAGCGCGGCATGAGCGTGCGCGTGACCGTGCTGTATTTCGCCAGCCTGCGCGAGGCGGCGGGCATCGAGCGCGAACAGGTGCAGACCGCGGCCGCCGACCTGCGCGCGCTGTACGCCGAACTCGACGCGCGGCATGGCCTGCGCTGGCCCTCGCAGCGCCTGCGCGTGGCCGTGGACGGCGCCTTCGTGGGCTGGGACGACGCGCTGCGCGAGGGCAGCGAAGTGGTGTTCATTCCGCCGGTCTCGGGAGGCTGACCGATGTCCGACACGCACCGCTTCCATCTCGCCGACAGCGCCCTCGACATCGCCGCGCTGCGCGCGCCGCTGGCGCATGCGCAGGCCGGCGCCTACGCCAGTTTCGAAGGCTGGGTGCGCGACCACAACGATGGCCGCGCGGTCGATGGCCTGCGCTACGAGGCCTATGCGGCGCTGGCCGAGGCCGAAGGCCGGCGCATCGCCGACGAAGCCCTGGCCCGCTTCGACATCCTCGACCTGCGTTGCGTGCATCGCGTCGGCGACCTGGCGATCGGCGACTTGGCGGTCTGGGTGGGCGTGGTCGCGGCGCACCGCGACGCCGCCTTCGGCGCCTGCCGCTACGTCATCGACGAGGTCAAGGCGCGGGTGCCGATCTGGAAGCGCGAGCGCTACCGCGAAGGCGACGCCGGCTGGTTGCACCCGGAGACCTAGCGCCTGCGGTGTCGGCCGCGACGCGGCGGACCAGCAGGCGCGAACGCCGCAAGCAGGCGTCGAATCGGCCCGTGCGGCTGCGCTGCGAAATTAGGGTGGCGACCCCGCCGGCTGACCGCGCTGAGGGAGCGCTGCCGTTGCGGGGATGTCCGGGCCGTCGCCACGGCCGCTGCCAATGACTGGCCAGGACTTGAGCGGATTGCCGCCATGCGATCCATGGCCATAGCTCGCGCGGACAACGCCATCTGTACAGGCGTCGAATCGGCCCGTGCGGCTGCGCTGCGAAATTAGGGTGGCGACCCCGCCGGCTGACCGCGCTGAGGGAGCGCTGCCGTTGCGGGGATGTCCGGGCCGTCGCCACGGCCGGTGCCAATGACTGGCCAGGACTTGAGCGGATTGCCGCCATGCGATCCATGGCCATAGCTCGCGCGGACAACGCCATCTGTACAGGCGTCGAATCGACCCGTGCGGCTGCGTTTCAGAATTAGGGTGGCGACCCCGCCGGCTGACCTCGGCGCCCGCGTCGATCGATACCGTTGCTGCCTTCCGGCCCTGGCGGAGTTTTCGACCTAGCGTCGCGAGGGGCCGACGGGGCCACCATAGAGACGAAACCGCGCCGTGGCGCGGTCTTTCCCTTTGAGTTCTTTCGCCGGCGGCGAAGGAACCCTGCGAGGGAAGCGCAATTCGAATCTGGCGGAGAGAGGGGGATTCGAACCCCCGAAGCGCGGTTTAGACGCTTACACACTTTCCAGGCGTGCTCCTTCAACCACTCGGACACCTCTCCGGACCTGCCGGCGCGAGGTAGCCGACGGCAGGGGCGGGATTCTAGCCGTCGCGGGCCCCGTTAACAAGGAGAGCTGTCTGCGGAAGCGGGGACGCGCCGCCAGTGCCGGCTGCCGGTCGCGGAAGCGCGCTGGCCGGCCGCCGTCCTGGCCAGTGGCGGCGGGCCGGTCGCGGCTGCCGCTGAACGATCGACGCGGCGCGACATGGCACAATGGCGGTTCAGATGAAGACGGTTGCCTGATGTCCTATCTCGTTCTCGCCCGCAAGTGGCGCCCCAAGCGTTTTGCCGAGCTGGTGGGGCAGGAGCACGTGGTCCGCGCGCTCACCAATGCGCTGGACAGCGGGCGCGTGCACCACGCGTTCCTGTTCACCGGCACCCGCGGCGTCGGCAAGACCACCATCGCGCGGATCTTCGCCAAGTCGCTGAACTGCGAGCAGGGCACCAGCGCCGACCCGTGCGGGCAGTGCCCGGCGTGCCTGGACATCGACGCCGGCCGCTACATCGACCTGCTGGAGATCGACGCCGCGTCCAACACCGGCGTGGACGACGTGCGCGAGGTGATCGAGAACGCGCAGTACATGCCCTCGCGCGGCAAGTACAAGGTGTACCTGATCGACGAAGTGCACATGCTGTCCAAGGCGGCGTTCAACGCGCTGCTGAAGACGCTGGAAGAGCCGCCGGAGCACGTCAAGTTCCTGCTGGCGACCACCGACCCGCAGAAGCTGCCGGTGACGGTGCTGTCGCGCTGCCTGCAGTTCAACCTCAAGCGCCTGGACGAGGAGCAGATCCAGGGGCAGATGACCAGGATTCTGGCCGCCGAGCAGATCGAGGTCGACGCCTCGGCGATCGTACAGCTGGCCAAGGCCGCCGACGGCAGCCTGCGCGACGGCCTGTCGCTGCTCGACCAGGCCATCGCCTACGCAGGCGGCGCGCTGCGCGACGACGTGGTGCGGGCGATGCTGGGCACGGTCGACCGCACCCAGGTCGGGGCGATGCTCGAGGCGCTGGCCGATGGCGACGGGCAGCGCCTGCTGCAGGTGGTCGCCGGGCTGGCCGAGTTCTCGCCGGACTGGGGCGGGGTGCTGGAGGCGCTGGCCGAGGCACTGCACCGGATCCAGGTGCGGCAGCTGGTGCCGGGCGCGGCGGCGGCCGGCCTGGACGGGCTGGACCCGGCGCCGTTCGCCGAGCGCCTGCGTCCGGAAATCGTGCAGCTGTGGTACCAGATGGCCTTGAACGGCCGCCGCGATCTGTACCTGGCGCCGAGTCCGCGCGCCGGGTTCGAGATGGCGGTGCTGCGCATGCTGGCGTTCCGCCCGGCGGGCGCGGCACCGCTGCCGGCCGCATCCGGGTCGGGGACGACGACGGAAGGCCGTACGCCCGCCGCACCGGCGGCGGCGCCTGCTGCCGCTGCGGCCAGCGTCGCCACGCCGTCCGTCGCCGCGATGCCTGCGCCCGCCGCACCGATGATGGCGCCAGCGCCGACAGCGGCCGCGGTCGCAGACAAACCGGCACCGGCACCCGCACCGGTCGCGGCGCCCGCCGTGCTCGACCCGCCGTGGGAAACCGCGGCACCGGCACCGGCACCGGCAACGCCGCCCGCCGCGACCATGGCGCCGGTCGCGCCGGTCCCCGCGCCCGCGGCCGAGCCGGAAATGGCGATGGTGCCACCGCTGGCCGTCGCTGCGCGCACGCCGACCGAATACGCCGCGCCGCGCGTGCTGCACGCGGCCGAAGACTGGCTGGAACTGGTCGCCGATTGCGGCCTGACCGGGCCGTCGCGGCAGCTCGCGGCCAACTCGGCCTTCGTCAGCCACGCCGACGGCGTGCTGCGGCTGTCGCTGTCGCCGGGCTTCGAATACCTGCAGTCCGAGCGCTCGCTCGGCGAACTGGCCGCGGCGCTGGCCGACGCGCTGGGCAGCCGACCGAAGATCGTGATCGAAAGCGGCATTGCGGTCGATGCCGAGACCCTGCACGAGCGCTCGCACCGGCAGCGCGGCGAGCGCCAGAGCGCGGCCGAGACCGCGTTCCTGCACGACCCGGCGGTGCAAGCGCTGATCCAGCAGCAGGGCGCGCGGGTCGTGCCCGATTCCATCCGCCCCTACCAAGAGTAATCAAGCATGCGTGGGAACATCGCCCAATTGATGCAGCAGGCGCAGAAGATGCAGGAAAACCTGCAGCGCGCCCAGGAAGAACTGGCCCAGCTGGAAGTCACCGGCAGCGCCGGCGGCGGCATGGTCAGCGTGACCCTGACCGGCGCCAAGGAGTGCCGCAAGGTGCGGATCGATCCGAGCATCCTCTCCGACCAGGAGATGGCCGAGGATCTGATCGCCGCCGCCTTCAACGATGCCTCCAACAAGATCGACGCCGAGTCCAAGTCGCGGATGGGCGCGGCCACCGCCGGCATGCCGATCCCGCCGGGGATGAAGCTGCCGTTCTGAGCAGACGGGATTCGGGAATGGGGAGTGGGGATTCGCCAAGGCAAGAGCGAAGCCGCTGCGTCCCGATCCCGGATCCCGACGTCCGACTCCCGAATTCATGTCTTCCCTGCTCGAACAACTGATCGAGGCCTTCCGGATCCTGCCGGGCGTGGGCCAGAAGTCGGCGCAGCGCATGGCCTATCACGTGCTCGAGCGCGAGCGCGAAGGCGGGCTGCGCCTGGCGAACGTGCTGGCCGAGGCGGTGGAGAAGGTCGGCCACTGCACGCAGTGCCGCGATTTCAGCGAGACCGAGCTGTGCGCGATCTGCGCCAGCGCCGGCCGCGACCGCCAGCAGCTGTGCGCGGTGGAGTCGCCCGCCGACCGCCTGGCGATCGAGCACGCCACCGGCTACCGCGGGCTGTATTTCATCCTGCAGGGGCGGCTGTCGCCGCTGGACGGGGTCGGCCCGCGCGAGCTCGGTCTGGACCGGCTCGGGACGCGGCTGGCGCAGGGCGAGATCGCCGAATTGATCATCGCCACCAATTCCACCGTCGAAGGCGAGGCCACCGCGCACTATCTGGCGCAGCTGGCGCGCCGCCATGGGGTACGCCCGAGCCGGCTGGCGCAGGGCCTGCCGCTGGGCGGGGAACTGGAATACGTGGACCGCGGCACGCTGTCGCATGCGTTCGGCAGCCGCAACGAAGTTCCGCGGGGCGGCGCAGGCGAGTAGGGCCTGCCGTCAGGTTGCACCGCTCCTGCGCGCGCGCGCGGGGACAAGCACCAGGAAGGACGACGCGGGGGCCTCGCGCGGCAGTGCCTGCGTGCCGCCGAATTCGGCTATAACGACTGCCCCCCTTTCCGCTGTGCGAGCCAGTCCATGGACACCATCTTCGGCAAGATCATCCGCCGCGAAATTCCCGCGAGCATCGTGTACGAGAACGACGACGTGCTCGGCTTCAAGGACATCGCGCCGCAGGCGCCGGTGCACGTGCTGTTCATTCCCAAGCAGGTGGAGATCCCCACCCTCGACGACCTGGCGCCGGAGCAGGCGCCGCTGGTCGGCAAGCTGGTGCTGGCCGCCGCCGCGTATGCGCGCGAACAGGGTCTGGCCGAGGACGGCTACCGGGTGGTGATGAACTGCCGCGAGCATGCCGGGCAGACCGTGTTCCATCTGCACCTGCACCTGCTGGCCGGCGCGCCGCTGGGCCGCTTCGGCACGCCCTGAGCGGCCGGCGCGGCGCGATTTGCCACAGCCCTGCCGGGCAAACGGAAAACGCCGCTTTTCAGCGGCGTTTTCTTCTCCATCATGGCACAACGCGTGCCAGCGGGCGGCTTACCACCAGCCGCGGCCCCAGCCCCAGCGTGGACCCCACGGATCCCACGGGCCCCAGGGGCCGTACGGGTAGGCGGGCACCACGTCGACCTGGCGCACCACCGGCCACAGGTAGACCACGTCGGCGTCGATCTTCGGCAGGCGGTAGTCGTACTCGCCGATGCGGGTGCTCTCGTAGCCGGCGACGTGGCCGATGAAGGTCACCTCGCGGCCGGGTTCGAACACCGCCGGGTCGTAGAAGCCGGAGCGGCAGGCGATGAAGCGGCCGTCGCTGGCGTCGGCCGAGTCGCTGTCCGGGCGGCCGCTGGCGCTCAACGGCCGCGACAGCATCTGGAAGCAGGTCTGGCCCTGGCCGGGCTTGGTCTGGATGATCTTGCCGCCCCAGCGCACCGAGGTACCGACCTGCTGGCCGGCGACCGAGTCGCGCGGGGTGACGGTGGCGAATTGGCCTTGCAGCGGCTTGGGCGCGGTCGCGCAGGCTCCCAGGGCGAGAACGGCCAGGACGGGGAACAGCAATCGGATCTTCATCGAGATGCTCCGGTGTGCGGACGGTGCCTGCGCAGGTCGCGCAACAATGAAGCCCTGTCCGAATCAGCGCCAGCGTAGCGCGAATCAGCGAAACGTTGGCTGAGCGAAAGCAACGCGTTTGCCTCCATCACCTGGTGTACACGCAGCGCCCACGTCAAGGCCGGTTCGTGCGCCTCGCGGCCCAGGCCGAGCCGGGCGTAGCGCCGGCCCAGCCGGCGCCAGGCGCGCAGCAGCGGGTCGCGCTCGCGTTCGCCGCGGGCCAGCAGCCAGGCCATCCAGCCCAGCAGCAACGCGGCGAAGCCGGCGAACAGGGCGACCAGTTGCGCCGGCTCCAGCTTGGCGATGCCCAGCTCGCTCAACAGCCGCTGCTGGCGGTTGGCGTCGAAGGACAGCACCAGGTCGTTCCAGCCGCGGCGCAGCCAGTCGCCGACGTCGCGCAGCTGCCAGTCGGCGATGCCGCCCCGGGTGCCGGCAGCGCTGCCGAGGCGGTCCTCCAACGTGTCGTAGATGCGTTCCGGGGCGACCGCGGCGGTCGGGTCCACGCGCACCCAGCCGCGCTGCGGCAGCCACACTTCGGCCCAGGCGTGGGCGTCCATGCGCCGCACCACCCAGTAGTCGCCGAACGGATTGCGGGTGCCGCCGGCATAGCCGGTGACCACGCGCGCGGGGATGCCGGCGCCGCGCATCAGCACCACGAAGGCGGAGCTGAAGTGCTGGCAGAACCCGGCCTTCTGCTGGAACAGGAATTCGTCGACGCCGTCGCGGCCGGGCAGCGGCGTTTCCAGCGTGTAGGCGAAATCGCGGCGGATCCATTGCAGCGCGCGCGCCACGATCGCGGCGTCGTCGGCGCCGGCCTGTTGCCGCCATTGCCGGGCCAGCGTCAGGGTGCGCGGGTTGTAGCCGGGCGGCAGCGCCAGCGCGCGCTGGCGCTGCGCCGACGTCAGCGTGCTCTCGAAGCGCAGCGGCGGCGCCGAGCGCAGGCGCCAGCGGCTCAGCGCGCCGAGCGGGCGCTCGCTGTGCAGCACGTAGTCGGCGGAGAGGCGGGTGCCCTCGGGTGCCTGCAGCGGCAGGTCCAGCGCGACCAGCTGGCGGCGGTCGGTCGGCTCGACCTCGATCTCGTAGTCCCACGCGTTCGCGCTGGTCTGCACCGCCGGCGCCGGCAGGTAGTCGTTGCCGCGTTGCGCACGCCAGGTACGGCCGTCGAAATCCCACAGCACCGGCCCGCGCCAGTAGCGCTGCGCCGGCGCTGGCACGCGGCCGAAGAACTGCACGCGCAGCGCCGGGGTGTCGTCGGCCATCAGGTCCAGCCACTGGCCGGGACTCATCGTGTCCGACAGGCCAGGCCGCGCCAGCGCGCGCTCGGGCACGCCCCACAGCGGCGAGCCCAGCCGCGGGAACAGCCAGAACGCGGCCAGTGCCAGCGGCAGGCCCAGCGCCAGCAGCCGGCCGACGCCGCGCAGCTGGCCGCGCAGCGGCGGCGCCGCGCTGTGGCCTTCCTGGTCGGCCAGGCGCTGCATGCACAGCAGCGCGGCGATCACCGCGGCCAGTCCGAGCAGCATCGTGACCGGTCCCTGGTCCAGCAGGAACGCGGCGAACGGCGCGAACAGGGCGAAGCCGAGCAGGCTGCGCGCGTCGCGCAGCGTCTTCAGTTCCGACGGCTTGATCGCCAGCATCGCCGCGAGCATGGCGCAGCCGGTGTCGCGGCCGAAGCGCATGCCGACCTGCCAGTAGATCGCCGCCAGCATCGCCGCCACCAGCAGCAGGCGCAGCGCGGCCGGCAGCGGCCGCCATGCCGAGCTGGCGCCGATCAGCAGCGCGGTCGCCGCGAACAGCAGCGCCAGCGCGCCAGGCAACTGCAGCAGCAGCGGCAGCAGCGACAGCAGGCCGGCGGCGAGCGCCCAGTGGCGGCTGGCGTCGCTCAGCGCGGGCGAGCGCGGCTCAGCCATGCGGCAGCAGCGCCAGCGCGCGCAGGCACAGGTGCCGGTGTTGCGGGCCGCGGCCCGGACCCAGCGGCGGCTGCCCCGGCAGCAGCAGGCGATAGCGGCGGCCGTCGCGCTCGGCCTCGTTGACCCAGCGCGCCAGCCGCGCGATGCGGCGCTCGTAGGGCAGCGCCGGCAGGGTGCGCCAGTCCAGCACCACGTCCACGCCGATCGGGCGTTCGTATTCGCGCACCAGCAGCGTGTCGCGGCGCGCCGAGTGCTTCCAGGAGATCGCGCGCGGCGCATCGCCGTCGCGGTACGGGCGCAACTGGTGCAGCTCTTCGCCGAGCGCGTGCAGGCGGGTCTGGGTCGGGGTGCCGTCGCCGTGCGGCAGCGGCGGCCCGTCGTGTTCCGGTTGCGGGTAAACCAACAGCGGTGCGTCCGGCCAGAACCAGGCCCAGGCGCGCAGCAGGCCCAGCGGCTGGGTGGTGGAAACGCGGATGCGCTGCAGGTCCAGCCAGCCGCGGCGTTCGGTGGGCAGCTCCAGGTCGGCTTCGTTGGCGCCGTCGCCGTGCAGGTCGATGTAGGTGTGCCGGTCGGCATGCGCCACGCGCAGGCCGCGGCGGTGCCGGGCGTCGTCGGCGGCCAGCGCCAGGCGCAGCCGCAGCGGGGTGCCGGCCGCGACCGGTTCGGCCGACAGCGCGTCCAGGCGCAGTCCCGACAGCTGTAGGTGCGCCGCGATCGCGCTGGCGATGGCGGCCGCGCCGAGCAGCATCGCCAGCAGCAAGGCGGGGTTGTTGTTGTAGTTCAGCGCGCCAAGCAGCATCGCGCCGAGCAGCAGCGCCAGGAAGCCGCCGAACGGCGTGGGCAGGATGTAGATCCGGCGCCGGTCCAGCCGCACCGGCAGCGGCTCGGGATCGCGCGGCCGCGCCAGCCGTGCCAGCGCCTGCCGCCACTCGCGCAGCCGTGCCCGCATTCGGGTCAGTCCACTGCGACGCTGTGCAGGATCGCCTTGGCCAGCGCTTGCCCGGAGGCCGATTCCTGTTCGGCCACCAGGCGGTGCTCTGCGACCGCCACGAACAGCGCCTGCACGTCCTCGGGCAGCGCATGCGCGCGACCCAGCAGCAGCGCGTGCGCCTTGGCCGCGCGCAGCAGCGCGATGCCGGCGCGCGGCGACAGCCCCACGCGCACGCCCGGATGCTGGCGGCTGCGCGCGAGCAGCGCCTGCACGTAGCCGACCAGCGCGTCGCTGGCATGGATCTGCTCCACGCTGTGCCGCAGCGTGGCCATGTCGGTGTCGCCGAGCAGTGGCCGCGCCTGTGCGATCAGGTCGCGGCGGTCGCTGCCGCTGAGCAGCGCGCGTTCGGATTCGGCGTTGGGATAGCCCAGCGCCAGCCGCAGCAGGAAGCGGTCCAGCTGCGAATCGGGCAGCGGGAAGGTGCCCGACAGGTCCACCGGATTCTGCGTGGCGATGACGAAGAACGGCGCCGGCAGCGGATGCGTGGTGCCGTCCAGCGTGACCTGCTGTTCGGCCATCGCTTCCAGCAGCGCACTCTGCGTGCGCGGCGGCGCGCGGTTGATCTCGTCGGCGAGCAGCACGTGGGCGAACACCGGGCCGGGATGAAACTGGAACTGGCGCGATTGCGCGTCGTACACCGACACGCCGAGCACGTCGGCCGGCAGCAGGTCGGAGGTGAACTGCACGCGCTGGAAGCTCAATCCCAGGCTCGCGGCCAGCGCATGCGCCAGCGTGGTCTTGCCCAGCCCGGGCAGATCCTCGATCAGCAGATGTCCGCCGGACAACAGCGCGACAAACGCCAGCCGCACCTGTTGCGGCTTGCCCAGAACCAGCGAATTGACCTGCTGCTGGGCCTGCGCGAGCGCCTCGCGCAGCGTATCGGTTAGCATTTCCGGCAAGCGGGGCGGAGTAGGCATCGCATTCTCGCAACGGTTTAGGGGAGTCTAAAGGCAATGCAAGGCGAACAACGTGCACGCACCACCTTCATGGTGCTGTGGATGCTGGTCACCGCAGCCAAGCTGCTGGTGGCCGCGCGCCTGCCGTTGTTCGTCGACGAGGCGTTCTATTGGCAGGAAGGCCAGCACCTGGCCGCCGCCTATTCGGATCTGCCCGGGCTGACCGCCTGGCTGGCGCGGCTGGGCGTGGCGCTGGGCGGCGAGCACCTGCTGGCGCTGCGCGCGCCGTTCCTGCTGGTGTCGGCGGCGATGCCGTGGCTGATCGCGCGCATCGCCACGCGCTGGTTCGGTGCGGTGGCCGGTTGGCGCGCCGGCAGCCTGACCTTGCTGATGCCGCTGTCGGGCACGCTCGGCATCCTCGCCCTGCCGGACGTGCCGATGGCGCTGGCGACGATCCTGTGCATGGACGCCAGCGCGCGGCTGCTGCGCCAGATCGATGCGATGAGCGCGGTGGAGCTGGCGCTGGGCCTGACCCTGGGCGCGCTGAGCCATTACCGCTTCGCCGGGGTGATCGGGGTCGGCGCGATCGCGCTGCTGCTGATCCCGCAGGGCCGGCGCATGCTGCGCGATCCGCAGGTGTGGGTGGCGCTGGCGATGGGCATCGTCGCCTGGCTGCCGTTGCTGGCTTGGAACGCCGACAACGGCGAGGCCGGGGTCAGGTTCCAGCTGATCGACCGGCATCCGTGGAGCTTCCAGCCCAGCGGCATCGCCTTCGTGCTGATCCAGGGCCTGCTGGTCACGCCGCTGCTGGCGGTGGCGATGTGGAAAGTGGCGCTGGTGGCCACGCGCGGCGGCGGCAGCGGTGGCGCGCGCGTGCAGTGGCGCTATTTCGGCCTGCTCGGCGGCGTGTCCACGCTGGGCATCTTCCTGCTCGGTTTCTTCACCGATGCCGAGCGCATCAGTTTCCATTGGCCGTTGCCGGGCTACCTGGCCTTGCTGATCGCCGCGCCGGTGATCCTCCACGGCTGGCCGAAGCCGCTGCGCCGCGCGACCTGGCTGCTGACCGGGCTGGGCCTGGTCGGCGCGTTCGGCTACTACCTGGCGGTGTCGGTGCCGGCGGTGCGCGAGCATGCCGCCGGCGACAAGTACTACCCGCGCAACTTCGCCGGCTGGAAGCCGCTGGCGTCGGCGGTACGCCGCGAACTGGCGGCGATGCCGGCGGGCACCCAGGTGCTGGCCGACAATTTCAAGGTCGGCGCCGAGCTCGGTTTCGAGCTGGGCGATGCCGACATCCAGGTGCTGCCGCATCCGCTGAACGACAAGCACGGGCGCAGCGCGCAGCTGCGCCAGTGGGGCCTGCTCAGCGACGGCCGGCGCGATGGGCCGCGGCTGCTGGTGCTGTCGCCCAGCGACATGAAATACCGGCTGCTGCTGCAGCGCTATCACGCGGTTTGCGAGCTGGTCGGCCCGTTGCCGCCGCCGAAGGTGGTATCCAGCGATCACGGCAGCCAGCGCTTCCTGCTGTTCGCGCTGCCGGCGCAGCGCCTGCCGGGGCCGTGCACGACGCCGGCGATGGCCTGGTTCAATGCGCCGGAGGTGGGCGACAAGGTGGCGCCCCATTTCGCGGTGTCCGGCTGGGCGTTCAAGGACGGCGTGGGCATCGCCCGGGTCGAGGTGCTGCTCGACGGCAAGGTCGCCGCGCAGGCGCGCTACGGCGAGAACTACGACATCACCGCGTTCTGGAAGATCTCCACCGATCCGGGCCATCCCAACGTCGGCTTCCGCGCCGAACTCGATGCCAGCGGATTGGCGCCGGGCACGCATTGGCTCGGCCTGCGCCTGCATGGCCGCGACGGCAGCGTCGAGGAGTGGTGGGAGCAGCCGATCGAACTGCGCCGCCGCTGATAGCATGGCGCGCCTTTCCACGCCCGCCGCGCAGGACCGCCCACCGCCCATGCCGAGTCTTTCTGCTGCCCACGCCGCGGCCATGCCGCGGATCGCGGTGCTGGTTCCCTGCCACAACGAAGCGGCCACGATCGCCCAGGTCGTCGCCGCGTTCGCCGCGCAGTTGCCGACGGCGAGCATCCACGTGTTCGACAACAATTCCAGCGACGCCACCATCGCGCGGGCGCGCGCGGCCGGCGCGCAGGTGCGCGAAGTCGCACTGCAGGGCAAGGGCAACGTGGTGCGGCGCCTGTTCGCCGATGTGGATGCCGATGTGTACGTGCTGGTCGATGGCGATGCGACCTACGACGCGGCGATGGCGCCGGCGCTGATCGAGCGCCTGCTGCGCGATGGCCTGGACATGGTGGTCGGCGCGCGGCGCAGCGAGGAGGCCGCCGCCTACCGCGCCGGGCACCGCGTCGGCAACGTGCTGCTGACCCGCTGCGTGAGCTTCCTGTTCGGGCGCAGTTTCGACGACATGCTGTCCGGCTACCGGGTGTTCTCGCGCCGCTACGTGAAGTCGTTTCCCGCCCATGCCGCCGGCTTCGAGACCGAGACCGAACTGGCGGTGCACGCGCTGCAGCTGCGCATGCCGGTGGCGGAGGTGGCCACGGCCTACGGCGCGCGGCCGCAAGGCTCGCAGAGCAAGCTGCGCACCTGGCACGACGGCACCCGGATCCTGCTGACCATCCTGCGCCTGTTCAAGGCCGAACGGCCGTTGCTGTTCTTCTCGCTGGGCTTCGGCGCCTGCGTGCTGCTGGCGCTGGGGCTGGCGGTGCCGCTGGTGCTCACCTACGCGCACACCGGCCTGGTGCCGCGCTTTCCGACCGCGATCCTGTGCTCGGCGCTGGTGCTGCTCGGCTTCCTGTTGCTGGCCTGCGGGCTGATCCTGGACACGGTGACCCGCGGCCGGGTCGAGGCCAAGCGCCTGGCCTATCTGGCGATCCCGGCGCTGCCGTTGCGGTCGCCGGCGGCGTCTCCCGCAGCCGAAGACGACCGCGCATGAGTGCGGCAAGCGCGGCAGTGCCGCGTCCAACTCGCCGCCAGCGCCTGCTGCGCGCGCTGGATCGCCGCTTCGCTTTCCACGACCGCGGCAACGTGATCGCCGCCGGCATCGCGGTCGCGCTGCTCGGCGGCGTGCTGTCGCTGCTGCTGGGCCAGGACGCCAACTGGGATCTGCGCAACTACCACCTGTACAACGGCTATGCCGCGCTGCATGGCCGCCTGGGCACGGACCTGGCGCCGGCGCAGCTGCAGAGCTACTTCAATCCGCTGCTGGACATGCTGCACTACGCGCTGATGACCGGCCTGCCGGCGCCGCTGGCGGGATTTGCGATGGGCGCGCTGCACGCGCTGGCGTTCCTGCTGCTGGCCGGCATCGTCTGGCAGGTGCTGGACCCGCGCCTGGACCGGGCGCGGCTGGCGCCGTGGCTGGCCCTGGCCGGCATGTGCAGCGCCGCGTTCCTGTCCGAATTCGCCGGCACCATGGCCGACAACAGCAGTGCGCTGCCGGTGCTGGGCGCGTTGCTGGCCGCGCTGCACGCGCAGCGCCGGCAACAGGCGGCCGGGCAGGGCGTGGCGATTGCGTGGTGGGCGCTGGCCGGTGCGTTGCTGGGCCTGGCGCTGGCCTGCAAGCTGACCAATGCGGCGTTCGCGCTTGCGCTGGGCGTGGCGGCGCTGGCCGCGGGCGGCCGCATGCGGCAACGCGTCGGCGGCGCCGCGGTACTGACCGCGGTCACCGTGCTCGGCTTCGCGGTCCTGGCCGGGCCGTGGTTGCTGGGCGTGTGGAAGGCCTTCGGCAACCCGCTGTTCCCGCAGTTCAACAGCCACTTCCTGGCGCCGCTGGCGCAGCCGGTGGCGCTCAGCGATACGCGTTGGCTGCCGCAGGGCTGGTTGCAGCGGCTGAGCTGGCCGCTGCACTTCTCGTTCGCGCCGAACCGGGTCAGCGAGGTCGCCTTGCGGCAGATCGTCTGGCCGTTGCTTTACCTGGTCGGCCTGGCCGCGCTGCTGCGGTTCGCGCTGCGCCGGCCACCCCGGCCCGCGGCGGCCAGCGACGTGGTCGCGCCGGCGTGGCGCGCGCTGCTGGTGTTCTTCGTGGTCGCGTATCTGGCCTGGCAGTCGGTCTTCAGCATCCAGCGCTACCTGGTGGTGCCGGAGTTGCTGGCGCCGCTGGTGCTGTGGGTCGGGCTGCGGCGCTTGCTGCCGGCACGCATCGCCGCCCCGGCGGCGCGCTGGACGCTGATCGCCTGCGCGCTGGTCGCGCTACAGGGCTGGGGCGACTGGGGCCACGAGCGCTGGGCGCGCGCGGCGTTCCGGGTGCAGGCGCCGAGCATGCCGCAGCCGGCGCGCAGCCTGGTGCTGCTGGTCGGCGACGTGCCGCAGTCGTGGCGCATCCCGTTCCTGCCGGCGCAGGCGGCGTACGCGTCGGTGGCGTCCAATTTCCCCGAGTCGCCGGCCTACGCCGAGCGCGTGCAGGCGCTGCTGGCCGAACGCGGCCAGGGCTATGCGCTGTTGCCGGCGACGGTGGATCGCAACGTCGCGCGGTTGCAGCGGCTCAATGCGCTGGCTGCGCGGCTGGGCCTGGACCGGGGGCCGGACTGCCGGCTGATGCGGCGCCTGGCGCACCGGCCGGTACGCGCGGCGGTGACCGAGCGCGATGGCCGCTGCCAGTGGACGATCCTGCCGGAGCGGGCCATCGACATCGCCGCGGGCGACCGCGCGGCGCTGGCCCTGGCCGACCAGCAACTGGCCCGCTACGGCCTGGCCTTGCAGCTGGGCACCTGCGCAGTCCACGAGTCCTGGGTCGGGCAGGCGCGCTTCCCCTACCAGTGGTGCCGCGTCGGCCGGCGTTGACGCCGGCCTCGCCGGGCTAGGGCGTGTCATCGATTCCCGAGTAGGTCGCGTTGGGCCTGACAGGCCCAACCCGCAGGGCCGCTCTTGTGCGCCTTCGGCGCTACGTCATCGCCCGGGCGGAACCATCCTCCATACCTTCCCGCTCTTGCTTGCCTCGTGCACCCACAAGAGCGGCGCGATCTGCTCGGGGATTGATGGCGCGCCCTAGGGCAGCACGTAGCCGGCCTCGCGCAGCAGCCCGGCCAGGCCGATCAGCGGCAGCCCGACCAGCGCGGTCGGGTCCTGGCTGTGGATCGCGCTGAACAGGCTGATGCCCAGGCCTTCGCACTTGAAGCTGCCGGCGCAGTCCAGCGGCTGCTCGGCGGCGATGTAGCGGGCGATCTCCTCGGCCTGCAGCACGCGGAAGCGCACTTCGGTCAGGTCGCACAGCTGCAGCGCCCGCTTGCCGCGCAGCAGGCACACCGCGGTATGGAAACGCACGCTGCGCCCGGACATCGCCGCCAGCTGCGCCTGCGCGGCCTCGGCATGGCCGGGCTTGCCCAGCGGCTGGCCGTCGAGTTCGGCGACCTGGTCGGAGCCGATCACCCAGGCATCGGCGGCGCCGGCGGCCACCGCTGCGGCCTTGGCCCGCGCCAGGCGCTGCGCCAGCGCCAGCGGCGCTTCCCCGGGCAGCGGCGTCTCCTCGACCTGCGGGCGGGCGCTGTCGAACGGCAGGCGCAGGCGCTGCAGCAGCTCGCGGCGGTAGACGGAGGTGGAGGCCAGGATCAGGCGCGGCATTGGCGAGGTCGGGCAGGGCGGCGCGGGCGCCGGGGCCGGCAGTCTGCGGCGCTGCGTGCGGCCGGGCAAGCAGGAGGACAGGACGGTTTGACAGAGCCTGTCCTAGTCCTTAACATTCTGCGGCTTATGTCCGCGAACGTGCCCGAACTGTTGGATGCCTGGCGGATGGTCGCAGCGCGCAGGGTCTTCGAAGACCGCCTGCCGCTCTCGGCGATGACCCGTCTGCAAGGCAGCCTGGCCGATACCGAAGGCGAATGCCGCTACACGCTGGAATTCGGCCGCGACGCTGTACTGCAAGTGTCCTACGTCGAACTGACGCTCGAAACCGAGCTGCCGCTGATCTGTCAGCGCAGCCTGCAGCGCTTCCTGCTGCCGGTGTCCAGCGTACAGCGGCTGGGACTGATCCGCAGCGAGGCCGAAGAGGCCGCGCTGCCGCCGGATTACGAGGCCTTGCTGGTGCCGGACGACGGCATGCTGCGGCCCGCCGATCTGGTCGAGGACGAGTTGGTGCTGGCGGTTCCGCTGGTGCCGGTGGCGCCCGGAAGCGAGGCGGTCGAACAGGACTGGCCGGCGACCGAGGAAGAGGTGAGCAAGGCCAACCCGTTCGCGGCGTTGGCGGCGCTGAAGAAACAGTAGCGGTCGGCCCGCCGGCGCGCTGCCTTGAAGGTTGTTGCCGGACGCGCGCGTCCTGCGCGACGTAATGACGACAGATGTAAACGAACCGAGTTTGGAGCAATCCCATGGCTGTGCAGAAATCCCGTGTCACCCCGTCCCGCCGCGGCCAGCGCCGTTCGCACGACGCCCTCAGCGCCAAGCAGCTGTCGACCGACCCGACCAGCGGCGAGATCCACCTGCGCCACCACATCACCGCCGACGGCTACTACCGCGGCAAGAAGGTGATCGCCACCAAGACCTCGCAGGTCGAAGAAGATTGATCCGTGCCCGTCCCTCGCGCCGCGGCGGACGGAGTCACCCATCTTCACAGGCCGCGCCCGCGCGGGCGGCCTGCGTAACAGGCAACAGGAATCAGCATGAGCAAGCGGATCTATTCCAGGATCGCGGGCACCGGTAGCTATTTGCCTGAAAAAGTGTTGACCAACGACGATCTGTCGCACATGGTCGATACCAGCGACGAATGGATCCGTAGCCGTACCGGCATCCGCGAGCGGCACATCGCCGCGCCGGGCCAGACCGCCGGCGACCTCGGCTACGAAGCCGCGTTGAAGGCGATCGAGGCGGCCGGTATCGAGGTCGCCGCGCTCGACATGATCGTCGTCGGCACCACCACCCCGGATCTGATCTTCCCGTCCACCGCCTGCCTGATCCAGGCGCGGCTGGGTGCGGTCGGTTGCGCCGCGCTCGACGTCAATGCCGCCTGCTCGGGCTTCGTCTACGCGCTCAGCGTGGCCGACAAGTTCATCCGCTGCGGTGACGCCAAGACCGTGCTGGTGATCGGCACCGAGACCCTCAGCCGCATCGTCGACTGGACCGAGCGCACCACCTGCGTGCTGTTCGGCGACGGGGCCGGCGCGGTGGTCCTGCGCGCCGATGAAGACACCGGCATCCTCAGCACCCACCTGCACGCCGACGGCAGCAAGAAGGAACTGCTGTGGAATCCGGTCGGCATCTCCACCGGGCTCGGCGACGGCACCGGCGACGCCTCCGCCGGCGGCATCCAGATGAAGGGCAGCGAGGTGTTCAAGTACGCGGTCAAGGCGCTGGACGCGGTGGTCGACGAGACCCTCGACGCCAACGGCCTGAACAAGGGCGACCTGGACTGGCTGATCCCGCACCAGGCCAACCTGCGCATCATCGAAGCCACCGCCAAGCGCCTGGAACTGTCGATGGACCAGGTGGTGGTGACGGTGGACATGCACGGCAACACCTCGTCCGCCTCGGTGCCGATGGCGCTGGACGTGGCGGTGCGTTCCGGCCGCGTGCAGCGCGGCCAGCTGCTGCTGCTGGAAGCCTTCGGTGGCGGCTTCACCTGGGGCTCGGCGCTGCTGCGCTACTGATCGTCGCGCGGGCGCCCGCCGCCCGCGCCACCGCGTCTCCTCTCCTGCAAGACACCTGCGCGCCCGGCCGGCGCCCCGCCGGGCGCGGGGCTGTGGTCGCGCGGTTCCGTGCCCGCGGCCGTGTGCGCCATCCACGCATGTCGATTTCCGTCTCCGCCGAGCGTCGTCAGGACAGCAGCGCCTCCGCGCCTGCTCCGGTCTTCACTTCGAGGTGTTCGACGATGTCATTGACGCTCTATGCCCATCCATTCTCGTCCTACTGCCAGAAAGTCCTGGTCGCGCTGTACGAGAACGGCACGCCGTTCGCGTATCGCCAGCTGGCTGGCGACGACCCGCAGCCCATGGCCGAACTGGGCGCACGCTGGCCACTGAAACGCTTTCCGCTGCTGGTGGATGCCGGCCGCAGCGTCGCCGAGGCGACGATCATCATCGAGCATCTGGCCTTGCACCATCCCGGGCCGGTGCCGTTGCTGCCGGCCGATCCGCGCGCGGCGCTGGAGGTCCGCTTCATGGACCGCTTCTTCGACAACTACCTCGCCACGCCGCAGCAGAAGATCGTGGCCGATCGCCTGAGGCCTGAGGGCGAACGCGATCCGCGCGGCGTGGCCGATGCGCGCGCCACGCTCGACACCGCGTATGCGTGGCTGGATCGGACCATGGCCGACCGGACCTGGGCCGCCGGCGAGGACTTCAGCCTGGCCGATTGCGCGGCGGCGCCGTTCCTGTTCTATGCGGACTGGACGCATCGCATCGCCGCCTCGTTCGCGCATGTCCGCGCGTATCGCGCGCGCTTGCTGGCGCGCGCCGCGTTCGCCCGCGCCGTGGACGAGGCGCGGCCGTATCGCGGCCTGTTCCCGCTCGGCGCGCCCGACCGCGATTGAGCGTTTCCGGCAGCGCCCGCGCCTGGCGCGGCGCCGGCGTTGCTGCAGGCGCACATACGCCCGGGTACAGACGCACGGCCGGTTTCGCCCTTATCATCGCCGCTCGTTTTTCGCTGTTGGGCATTTCAGTGACCGATTCCACACTCGCCTTCGTTTTCCCCGGCCAGGGTTCGCAGTCGCTGGGCATGCTGGCCGAACTGTCCGAACTGCACCCGCCGCTGCGCGACAGCTTCGTCGAGGCCTCCGACGGCGCCGGCGTCGACCTGTGGGCGCTGACCCAGGGCGGCCCCGAGGAAATGCTCAACCGCACCGAATACACCCAGCCGGCGCTGCTGGCGGCGAGCGTGGCGCTGTGGCGGCTGTGGCTGGCCCAGGGCGGCGCGCGGCCGGCGCTGCTGGCCGGGCACAGCCTGGGCGAATACAGCGCGCTGGTCGCGGCCGGCGCGCTGTCGCTGCACGACGGCGCGCACCTGGTGCGCCTGCGCGGCCAGTTGATGCAGGACGCGGCCCCCGCCGGGGTCGGCGCGATGGCCGCGGTGATCGGCACCGAGGACGCGCTGGTCGAGGAGGTCTGCGCGCAGGCCGCCGGCAGCCAGGTGGTGGTCCCGGCCAACTACAACTCGCCCGGCCAGGTGGTGATCGGCGGCGACGCGGCGGCGGTCGACCGCGCGCTGGCGCTGCTGGCCGAGCGCGGCGTGCGCAAGACGGTGAAGCTGGCGGTCAGCGTGCCCTCGCACACGCCGCTGATGCGCGAGGCCGCCAACCGCCTGGCCGAGGCGATGCGCGGCCTGGCCTGGCACGCGCCGCAGCTGCCGGTGGTGCAGAACGTGGATGCGCAGGTGCACGACGGCATCGATGCGATCCGCCAGGCGCTGGTCGAGCAGTTGTACCTGCCGGTGCGCTGGACCGGCTGCGTGCAGGCGCTGGCCGCGCGCGGCGCCACCCGCGTGGCCGAATGCGGCCCGGGCAAGGTGCTGACCGGGCTGATCAAGCGCATCGACAAGTCGCTGGACGGGCGCGCGCTGGCCACCCCGGCCGACTTCGCCACCGCGCTCGAGACCTGGGCCGCCTGATCCCGCTGCCGCGCGCGGGCGCTTGCGCCCGCGGCGGCGGCCTTTCCCGCGGCGCTTCGCGCGCCGTCCTTCCCCCAAGGAACAGCAGATGAGCAAGCCATTGCAGGGCGAGATCGCCCTGGTCACCGGCGCCAGCCGCGGCATCGGCGCGGCCATCGCCGACACCCTGGCCGCGCAGGGCGCCACCGTCATCGGCACCGCCACCTCCGCCTCCGGCGCGCAGGCGATCGGCGAGCGGATGGCCGCCAACGGCGGTCACGGCCGCGCGCTGGACGTCACCGATCCGGCCGCGGTCGAGGCGCTGATCGAGGCGATCGGCAAGGAATTCGGCGCGGTCTCGATCCTGGTCAACAACGCCGGCATCACCCGCGACAACCTGCTGATGCGGATGAAGGAAGAGGACTGGCAGGCGATCATCGACACCAACCTGACCAGCGTGTTCCGCACCTCCAAGGCGGTGCTGCGCGGCATGATGAAGGCGCGCAAGGGCCGCATCGTCAACATCGCCTCGGTGGTCGGCGTGACCGGCAATCCGGGCCAGGCCAACTACGCCGCGGCCAAGGCCGGGATCATCGCCTTCTCCAAGTCGATGGCCAAGGAAATCGGCTCGCGCGGCATCACCGTCAACGTGGTCGCGCCGGGTTTCATCGACACCGACATGACCAAGGCCCTGCCCGAGGCGCAGCGCACCGCGCTGCTGGAGCAGATCGCGCTGGGCCAGCTCGGCCAGCCGGCCGACATCGCCAACGCGGTGGCGTTCCTGGTCGGCCCCGGGGCCGGCTACATCACCGGAGAGACCCTGCATGTGAACGGCGGGATGTACATGCCGTAAGCCTGCGGCGCAAGGACTGCGCCTAAGTGGCTGATCGATGGGCGTTTGTGCAGCGATGCAAGCGCCGGGCGGTTTCCACTACACTATCCAACGCGGCCATCGCAGCCCGATGGCGTTTCGAACCACCACTACTCCATCTGGAGCGATATCCCAATGAGCACCATCGAAGAACGCGTCAAGAAAATCGTCGTCGAACAACTCGGCGTCAAGGAAGAAGAAGTCACCAACAGCGCATCGTTCGTCGATGACCTCGGTGCCGACTCGCTGGACACCGTCGAGCTGGTGATGGCGCTGGAAGAAGAGTTCGAGTGCGAAATTCCGGACGAAGAAGCCGAGAAGATCACCTCGGTGCAGCAGGCCATCGACTACGTCAAGGCGCACGTCAAGAGCTGATGCTCCGTTCTCGATCGCGATCGGCGCCTGCGTGGGTCCGGTCCGCGTGACAATCCCATGGGGCCGCGCATGCGGCCCTGTGTTTTTACAGCGTCAACGCCGCGCGCATCGCGGCGAGGAGATTTCGCAATGAGCCGTCGCGTCGTCGTAACCGGCATGGGCCTGGTATCGCCGTTGGGCAATGACCTGGCCAGCAGTTGGGAAGGAATCGTCAACGGGCGTTCCGGCATCGGCCCGATCACCCAGATCGATGCGTCGCAGTTCACCACCAAGATCGCCGGCGAGATCAAGGATTTCGATCCGACCAAGTTCGTGTCGGTCAAGGACGCCAAGAAGATGGATTCGTTCATCCACTACGGCGTCGGCGCCTCGTTCATGGCGCTGGACGATTCGGGCCTGGTGATCGACGACAGCAACGCCGAGCGCATCGGCGCGATCCTCGGCTCGGGCATCGGCGGCCTGCTCGGCATCGAGGAGCAGACCATCAAATTCCACGAGGGCGGCGCGCGCAAGATCTCGCCGTTCTACGTGCCCAGCACCATCATCAACATGCTCCCCGGGCAGGTGAGCCTGATCAAGGGCCTGAAGGGCCCGACCTTCTCGGCGGTCTCGGCCTGCGCCACCTCCAACCATTCGATCGGCACCGCGCTGCGCATGATCCAGCACGGCGATGCCGACGTGATGCTGGCCGGCGGCGCCGAGCGCGGCTCCTCGCCGACCTCGGTCGGCGGCTTCTGCTCGATGAAGGCGATGTCCACCCGCAACGACGATCCCGCCGCCGCCTCGCGGCCGTGGGACAAGGGCCGCGACGGCTTCGTGCTCGGCGACGGCGCCGGCGTGCTGGTGCTGGAAGAGTACGAACACGCCAAGGCGCGCGGCGCGCGCATCTATGCCGAACTGGTCGGCTTCGGCGCCAGCTCCGACGCGTTCCACATGACCGCCCCGAGCGAGGACGGCGAAGGCGCCGCGCGCAGCATGCTGGCGGCGATCAAGGACGCCAAGCTCAACCCCGACCAGATCGACTACCTCAACGCGCACGGCACCTCCACGCCGCTGGGCGACCTGGCCGAGACCCTGGCGATGAAGCGCGCGCTGGGCGACCACGCCTACAAGACCATGGTCAGCTCGACCAAGTCGATGACCGGGCACCTGCTCGGCGCGGCCGGCGGCGCCGAGGCGATCTTCTCGGTGATGGCGCTGCACACCGGCATCATCCCGCCGACGATCAACCTGGAAGAGCCCAGCGAAGGCTGCGACCTGGACTACGTGCCGAATGTGGCGCGCGAGAAGAAGATCGACGTGGCGATGTCCAATGGGTTCGGCTTCGGCGGGACCAATGGGACCTTGGTGTTCAAGCGGATGTGATTGAGCCGGGATTGGGGAGTGGGGATTCGGGATTGGCAAGAGCTGGAGCCGTCCCGGTTCCTCTCGCGATCCGCGCTTCGTTTGTTTGTCGGTCTGCGCAAGACGCCCGGTGGTGCGGATGCTTCTGGGGTCGCGCGTTGTCCGGTACGCGCGATGACGCGCCTGCAGCGCTGAGGCGTGGTCCGCACGCGCCAGCGCTCTGGTGGCGCGCGTCGCCAGGTCAATTGCAGTCGCGGTGGTGCCGGATAGGCGTCGTGTAGCCTGGCGGTTTGCTGCGGTGACGGCGCCGGTTCGTTCTATCGCATGCTGCAGCACGCCAGTGCCAGGCGCTTCGCGAGGTAGCGGGTTGTAGGCGCCGATCGTTCGCATGGAGCAGGGCGCCGCCGCCTGCATCCGCATCACCTCCATCTTCCACCGGGTCTTCGATGCTGCGTACCGTTCCCCTGCCGGCCGACACCGATCTGCTGGCGCTGCACCGCCTGGCGCCGCAGCGCTATCCGTTGCTGCTGGAATCGGCGGCGTCGGGGACCGCGCAGGGCCGCTGGGACCTGTTGCTGATCGCCGGCGGCGAGGGCCTGCGCCTGGACCGCGATGGCGTCACCCGCGACCTGCGCGGCGCGGTTGTCGAGGGCGATTTCCTGGCCGCGCTGGACGCGCACTGGCAGGCCGAACGCTGCGCGCGCGACGAACCGCGCTGGCCGTTCCGCGGCGGCTGGGCGCTGCTGCTGGATTACGAGCTGGCGGCGCAGGTCGAGCCGGTGCTGCAGTTGCCGCAGGGGCAGGCGGCGGCGCCGGTCGCGCTGGCATTGCGCTGCCCGGCCGCGCTGCTGCGCGACCATGCCAGCGGCGAGTGCGTGGCGCTGGCGGAAACCGCGCACGCAGGGCTGCTGGACCAACTGCTCGCCGATCTGCAGGCCGTGCCGGCCGCCGCGCCGCTGCCGGCCTGGACCCCGCCGCTGGCGATCGACGAAGACCCGCCGCAGCGCTTCGTCGATGGCGTGCGCCGCATCCTCGACTACCTGCGCGCCGGCGACGTGTTCCAGGTCAACCTGTCGCGGCGCTGGTCGGCGCGTTTCGCCGCCGCGCTGGATCCGGCCGCGCTGTACGCGCAGCTGCGCCGCGCCAATCCGGCGCCGTTCGCAGGCCTGTTCGTCGGCCATGGCCGCGCCGTGGTCAGTTCCTCGCCGGAACGGCTGGTATCGGTGCGCGGCGACGTGGTCGAGACCCGGCCGATCGCCGGCACCCGCCCGCGCGCGCCCGGCGACGACGAGGCCGCGCGCATCCGCGAGCTGGTCGGGCACCCCAAGGAACGCGCCGAGCACGTGATGCTGATCGACCTGGAGCGCAACGACCTGGGCCGGGTCTGCGCGCCGGGCAGCGTCGAGGTCGACGAGCTGATGACGGTGGAAAGCTACGCCCACGTGCACCACATCGTCAGCAACGTGCGCGGGCGGCTGCGCGCCGGGGTCAGCCCCGGCGACGTGATCCGCGCCACCTTCCCCGGCGGCACCATCACCGGCTGCCCCAAGGTGCGCTGCATGCAGATCATCGCCGAGCTGGAACAGACTCCGCGCGGCGCCTACACCGGCGCGTTCGGCTGGCTCAACCGCGACGGCGACATGGACCTGAACATCCTGATCCGCACCGCCGAAGTGGACGGTGCGCAGGCGCATTTCCGCACCGGCGCCGGCATCGTGGTCGATTCGCAGCCCGAGCGCGAACTCGACGAAACCCGGGCCAAGGCGCGCGGCCTGCTGCGCGCGCTGGAACCGTGAGCGGCACGGTCGCGATACCGGCCGATGCCGGCCGCGCGGTATCCTGCACCCCGTTGAATTCGCTTCGAGGTGGTCGTGGCTTGGGCTAAACGCGGGTGTCTGACCCTGCTGGCGGCATTGCTGGTGCTTGCGCTGCTGGCCGCCGCGGCCGGCGCGCGGTGGTGGCAGGGCTATCGCGCCTTCGCCGACCAGCCGCTGCACGCGGCGCAGCCCAGCGTGGAGGTGGCGCGCGGCGATTCGTTCAACGGCGTGCTGCGCAAGTTGCGTGCGGCCGGGGTCGAACAGGGCAGCAACCTGCAGTGGCAACTGCTGGCGCGCCAGCTCGATGCCGCCGGCAAGCTCAAGGTCGGCGAATACGCGCTGCAGCCGGCGCTGACGCCGCGCGAACTGCTGATCCGCATGCGCAAGGGCCAGGTGATCCACTACCGCTTCACCATCGTCGAAGGCTGGAACATCCGCCAGCTGCGCGCGGCGCTGAACGCGGCCACGCCGCTGCGCCACGTCGCCACCGAGTTCAGCGACAGCGAACTGATGGCCAAGCTCGGCCAGCCCGGGCAGCACCCGGAAGGCCGCTTCCTGCCGGAGACCTACCTGTACCAGCGCGAGGACAGCGATCTGGACGTGCTGCAGCGCGCCCATGCGGCGATGGACAAGGCGCTGGCCGAGGCCTGGGACGCGCGCGCCGACGGGCTGCCGCTGCAGTCGCCGGAGCAGGCGCTGACCCTGGCCTCGATCGTGGAGAAGGAAACCGGTCTGGCCGCCGAGCGGCCGCAGATCGCCGGCGTGTTCGTGCGCCGCCTGCAGCAGGGCATGAAGCTGCAGACCGATCCGACCGTGATCTACGGCATCGGCAGCGCCTACGACGGCAACATCCGCAAGCGCGACCTGGAAACCGATACCCCGTACAACACCTACACCCGCAGCGGCCTGCCGCCGACCCCGATCGCCATGCCTGGCCGCGATGCGCTGCGCGCGGCGACCAATCCGGCGCCCGGCGACAGCCTGTACTTCGTCGCGGTCGGCGACGGCAGCGGCGCGCACGTGTTTTCCGCCAGCTATGCCGAGCACACCGCGGCGGTGGCGCGCTATCTGCAGCGCTTGCGCCAGGCGCGCAGCGGCGCGGCGGTGACGCCATGAGCGAGGCCGTGCTGCGCCACCATCGCTTCGTCAGCCTGGAAGGCGGCGAGGGCGCCGGCAAGACCACCGCGATCAACGCGATCCGCGACTGGTTGCAGGCGCAGGGCCACGAGGTGGTGCTGACCCGCGAGCCCGGCGGCACCCCGCTGGCCGAACGCATCCGCGAGCTGCTGCTCAACAACGCGCCGGCGCTGCAGCCGGCCGAGCCGCTGGCCGCCGAGACCGAACTGCTGCTGGTGTTCGCCGCGCGCGCCCAGCATGTGCGCGAGGTGATCCGTCCGGCGCTGCAACGCGGCGCCTACGTGGTCAGCGACCGCTTCACCGATTCCAGCTACGCCTACCAGGGCGAAGGCCGCGGCCTGGACCGAGCCTGGATCGCCGACCTGGAGCGGCGCGCGGTCGGCCTGCAGCCGGGGCTGACCCTGCTGCTGGACCTGGACGTGCAGATCGGCCGCGCCCGCACCAGCGGCCGCGACCTGTGGCCGGACCGGATCGAGAGCGAGCAGGACGATTTCTTCCAGCGCGTGCGCGCCGGCTTCCGCCAGCGCGCCGCACAGGACCCGCAGCGCTTCCGCACCATCGACGCCAGCCAGCCGCCGCAGGCGGTGGCGCACGACGTGGCCGCGGCGCTGGCGGCCTGGGTACAGCAGGGGAGCACGCCATGAGCGAGCTGCCCTTCGCGCCCTGGCAGCAGCGCGCCTACGAGCAGACCGTGGCCGCGCTCGACGCCGGCCGGCTCGGCCACGGCCTGCTGATCTGCGGCCCGGACGGCCTGGGCAAGCGCGCGGTGGCGCTGAAGCTGGCCGCGCACGTGCTCGGCCAGGGCGAGCCGGCCGCGAACCTGCGCAGCGCGCAGCTGATCGCCGCCGGCACCCATCCCGACCTGCAGCTGATCTCGTTCATTCCCAACCGCACCGGCGACAAGCTGCGCACCGAGATCGTCATCGAACAGGTGCGCGAGATCTCGCAGAAGCTGTCGCTGACCCCGCAGTACGGTGTCGCCCAGGTGGTGGTGGTGGACCCGGCCGACGCGATCAACCGCGCCGCCTGCAACGCCCTGCTCAAGACCCTGGAGGAGCCGCAACCCGGCCGCTACCTGTGGCTGATCAGCGCGCAGCCGGCGCGGCTGCCGGCGACGATCCGCAGCCGCTGCCAGCGCCTGGAATTCAAGCTGCCGCCGGCCGACGAGGCGATCGCCTGGCTGCTGGCCCAGGAGTTCCCGGAAAAGACCGCGCGCGAAGCGCTGGCCGCCGCGCGCGGCCATCCCGGCCTGGCCGCGCAGTGGCTGCGCGAGGACGGCCTGAAGCTGCGCCGGCAGGTGGCCGCGGACCTGGAGCAGGTCGCCGCGGGCAAGCTGGGCACGGTCGAGGCGGCACAGCGCTGGAGCGCCGACGGCTTCGCCGAGCAGCGCCTGGGCCATGCCGCCGACCTGGCGCTGGCGCAGGCCTCGCAGGCCGGCTTGACCGACCCGGCGCGATTGCACAAGCTGGCCACCTGGTTCGACGCAGCCAATCGCACCCGCGACCTGCTGCGCACCACCGTCCGTGGCGACCTGGCCATCGCGGAACTGTTGTTGGCCTGGCGCGATGGCGATCGCCCGGTCCGGAGAGGGGGACAACGATGAGTGCGATGAGCGGACGTCAGGGCATCCTGTCGCTGGCGGTGAAGGACAAGGCGGCGCTGTACAACGCGTACATGCCGTTCGTGAAGAACGGCGGCATCTTCGTGCCCACGCCCAAGCGCTATTTCCTGGGCGACGAAGTGTTCCTGCTGCTGACCCTGCCCGATTCCAGCGAGCGCCTGCCGGTGGCCGGCAAGGTGATCTGGGTGACCCCGATGGGCGCGCAGGGCAACCGCACCGCCGGCATCGGCGTGCAGCTGCCGGACAACAGCGAAGGCGAGACCATCCGCAACAAGATCGAGACCCAGCTGGCCGGCACCCTCAACGCCGACAAGCCCACCCAGACCATGTAGCGGCCGCGCCGGCACGGCCTCCGCGGGGACCGTTGACGCCAGCCGCAACGCCCCTATAATGTGCGGCTCGCGACACGGGCGGTTAGCTCAGCGGTAGAGCATTGCCTTCACACGGCAAGGGTCGCAGGTTCGAACCCTGCACCGCCCACCACGCGACAGACGACCAAGGCCACCCTCGCAGGTGGCCTTTTTCGTTGTGCCGATGAGTACGGCACGCTCGCCCTAGCCGTCGTCGTGTCGGTTGCTGCGACTGCCGCAGGCGCATGCCGGAAGCGGGCATGTCCGGTGGCTGGCGATCGCGCTGTGTTTTCGTAGCAAGAATCGCCGAGCAGTGTCTGCCCTTGCTGCATAGGATCGAAGAAATGTCCCTGAGTGAAACGGAAGTCGCGGCTGCGCTCGAGCGCATGCTTGGGAAGCTCAAAACGCTACCGGCGTGTTCAAGCAAAGAGGACGTGGTGCAAGCGCTCAGGGAGGCTGCCGCCAGTGCTCACCCCGACTGGACGGTTCCATCGCTTGCTCACGAAATGACCAAGTCATACGACGATGGGTCCGTACGCGTCGTACTCAACGCACATTTGCTTTTGATCAACCCAAGCGGGGCTTACGGAATCATTGATGTCCGCAAGGAAAAGATCTTCCATGAGTGTCCGTCGGCGTCTGGCGATCCATTCAAGATCCCGGAAGGATTCCGCATCTGACGGCAGATCACTAGCGTTCGCTTTCGGAATCACGAACCGCTCACGGCCGCCATCGATACTGCGGTCATGCCCGAAGGTCCTTCGATCGTCATCCTGAAAGAAGAGGCGGCCGCGTTCGCGGGGCGCAAGGTGTTGCGGGTGTCCGGCAACAGCAAGCAGGAGCTGGCGCGGATGCGCAACCGCAAGATCCTGTCGCTGCGCAGCTGGGGCAAGCACTTCCTGATCGAATTCGACGGGTTCAGCGTGCGCATCCATTTCCTGCTGTTCGGCAGCTACCGGATCAATGCGCGCAAGGAGGCATCGCCGCGGCTGAGCCTGGGCTTCGCCAAGGGCGAGGAACTGAACTTCTACGCGTGTTCGGTCAAGTTCATCGAAGGCGCGCTGGACGAGGCCTACGACTGGCGTGGGGACGTGATGAACCCGGATTGGGATGCGGGGCAGGCGCGGCGCAAGCTGCGCTTGCGGCCGCGCACGCTGGCCGCCGATGCGTTGCTGGACCAGGACGTGTTCGCCGGGGTCGGCAACATCATCAAGAACGAGGTGCTGTTCCGCATCCGCGTACATCCGGAGAGCGAAATCGGGGCGTTGCCGCCGCGCAAGCTGGCCGAGCTGGTGACGCAGGCGCGCGAATACAGCTTCGATTTCTATACCTGGAAAAAGGCCTTCGTGCTGAAGAAGCACTACCAGGTGCATACCAAGACCACCTGTCCGCGCGACGGACATCTGCTGACCTATCGCAAGCAGCTCGGCAAGGCGCAGCGGCGCGCGTTCTTCTGCGAGCATTGCCAGCGCCGGTACGCGCTGGACGCTTCCGAGGCATGAGCCTTCTAAAAAAGGCGTCGTTTGCGACCGGTGAGTTCGGATCCCTATGCGATCGCCGCGGCACTCCCCGCTGTCGCGCGATCCGATGCTGAGACTCTGCGTAGAGCGCATTGCAACCGTCGGAATGGTTTGCCGCTCAGGAAGCGAGCGGCAGTTCGTCCCCGGCAAGCCGGCCGATTCCCAGCTCGGTCTGCAGGCCGGCCCAGCCGATGTCGGTAATGTGGATCGCACGCGTGCCCTGTTCGCGGCGCAGCCAGTGTTTGGCGCAAAGCAGCGCAAGCAACTCGACGCCGAGCGGTCCGGCGAGGTGGTGCTTGCGTTCGGTCCAGTCCAGGCACTGTCGTGCGATGCCGAGCCTGGTCGGGACGAGGCGCGCAACGTCCAGCCCCATCCGCGCGAACCATGCGCTGCCTTCGGCGGATACCGCGTATTGCTTGTCGTCTTGTCTGACGATCAGCGCGCGCCGCTCCAGCGCTTCGGTCACCGCGATGCCCAGTCGCCCCGCCAGGTGGTCGTAACAGCATCTGGCCAAGGTCAGCGATTGTTGCTTGCGCCCCGCTTTCCGGCATCGCGGTGCGGCGGGCGCGGCGAGCGTCGCCAGATTCTCCAGTGCGAACGCGACGTGCGAACCGGCCAGCCGGTAGTAGCGGTGGCGGCCTTGGATCTCGACTGCCAGCAAGCCGCCGTCCAGCAGTTTCGCCAGGTGCGAACTGGCCGTCTGCGGGGTGACGCCGCCGGCGAAGGCGAGCTCGCCGGCAGGCAGTGCACGCCCGTCGATGAGCGCCATCAACATGGCGGCGCGGGCGGGATCGGCGATGAGGAACGTGGTCGCGGCAAGCTTGGGCTGTTCGACCGGCATCGTGTGCACTCCTGGCGGGCGCGGCCATCATAGACCGCGCCTCGCCGGAACGCTTCGACACGCATCGAATCGACGGCCTGCGCATGTTCCTAGACTGCAGTGCACTGCATCGGAGTGTCTTGCATGAGCGAAATCGAAGCGCGATCGAACGGATCGGAGGGCGATGCCCGCCGCATCTTCGAGCAATGGCACAAAAGCGTTGTCGAGCGGAATCTGGATGCGCTGATGGCGTTGTACGCGGAAGACGCGATGCTGGAAACGCCCTTGGCCTATGTGGTCTCCGCAGAGCGGCAGGATGGAAGGCTGCAGGGACGCGAAGCGCTCAGGACGTTCTTCGCGGCGTCCTTCGCCCAGCCCGAAAACGGCCTCGGCCGCTGGTATCGCAGCGGTCGTTGGCATGCTTCGCAGCGCCAGGTGGTCTGGGAATATCCGCGAGAAACGCCGGACGGCGATCAGGTCGACCTGGTGGAAGTCATGGACCTGGATGCGCGCGGCCTGATCGCGTGCCATCGGGTGTACTGGGGCTGGAAAGGCGTACAGACGCTGCTGACGGGGTTGGGCCGGAAGCCATAGTCGGTGCCGCGCAAGCTGCGCGGCGCAATCGGGTCTGGCAACGACCATCGTCTGCTCGGTTCCGAGTGGGCGACGCGGCCATTGGCGATAGTCGATCGAAGGCGTTCCCGGCTTTGCAGCAAGCGTCCGCTGTGGAGCGAGGCCATCAAGAGCGCGATTTGGTGGCCGTGCTGCATACCTGCGACGGTTATGATGGTTTCCATGACAAAAGCTTCAAAGAACTTGCGAAGCACTTGAAGGAAAAAAATGGCGATCATCCGGTTTCTGGCTATTGGTTTGTTCTCGCTTTGCCCCGTAGCGCCTGCACTCGCGGGCACGGCTGCGCTGCATTCGGGCAAGTACGAAGGGCTGATGCTCGCGGTGACGCCCGAGCATCGGATCGAAGGCTTCTACTCGGAAGAGATGGGCGAGGGCGTGAGCCGTGGCTGTACGTTCTATCTGCAGGGCAAGGCCGAGGGGAACGCGCCGGTCTCGGTCACCACGTGGTCGCACGAGGCCTACCCCGGAACCGTGGCGGCTTCGTCCGACGGCGTGACGCTGACCGTGAAGCAGGGCCGTCAGCATCCCGGTTGCCTCAATGTGTTGATGCCGGAAATCGCCACTGGCCTGGATCTGACCCGGACCGCCAGCAACACATGGATCGGCCTGGTGACGGTGTCCGCCGACAAGGCGTATCTGCAGAAAACGCCGGGCCCCAAGACGCCCAAGGGTGCTTATGTCGTCAAGGGCGATGTGGTGGGCGTGCTGGCGTTCAAGGATGGCTGGGCCCAGGTCGAATTCATCAATGCCAATAATGGTTCGTTCACCGGTTGGATCGGCCGCGACCAGTACGCGCGCCTGGCCGCTCCTGCCCACTGATCGCGGGCGCCGCACCTCGCAACGGGAGCGTGCCGGATGCAATTCCACGCTCTGCCGCACCGCCGGTTTCTGCCAGTCGATCCGCGCAGTTTTGACGGATAAAGAAACCGGATGCATTCGGCCTGTCCATGGCGTTCGACCGAAGAGCATGGCTGCCTGCGTGCGCGCCATGCTCGGCAAAACCCGACCACGGTCGTGTGTTCGACGCATCGCACGCCTTGATCGAAGACGAAGTCCAGGCGGGCGTTCGCCCGCTTGAAATGCCGTTTGCGCACAGTCGCGTTCTGCAGTGACGTAGCCAGGTCTTCTGGCAGGTGGACGGTCGAGCGCGCATGCGTTCGGTGCCTGCAGTCTGCCGCGCATCGCCAGCGGCTTTTCTGTCGTCGAATTGCGCCAGCCAGCCCGCCCGAACGCGCCCCGAACAGCGGATGGCTGCGCGCACGCTCCGACATGGGCGCCGTCCGTGCTTGCGCGATGGACGGCGCGCGGCGACGTTGCTGTCGCACTTCGCGCCGCTGATCCGATTGTTCGATCCGCCGCCGCCGGGTTTCGTCGCAACACGGCTGGCGACGGCAGTTGCCTTGGCTATCTTCCATCGGCGCTGTCCGCACTGAGCGGATGGCGATACGCGCGGCCCGATGCCGCTGCGGCCTGTTTGCCGGTGCTCTCGGTGGTGGTGTGGCGATGCCGCGCCGCGCGCTGCAGCGCTGTGCAGCGATGAGCTGCAGCGCTTCAGCCCTGCGCGGCCGCATGGGGATGGCGGTCTTCGTCTCCGCTTGGGAGCAGCTATGAACAAGACACTCGCGGCGCTGGGTTTTTCGTGTTTGCTGATGGCGTGCGCGCCGGTGCAGGCGGCACCGGTGGAGTGCGACAGCATGGCCGCGACGGCCAGGCTCGTGGCCAGGTATCGCCAGTTGGGCGGGCCGTTGTCGGACATCGCCAGTCACGGTTCGATCGGGTCGAGCAAGGCCAGGCGCGAGTTGGCCGCCACCATCTACCGCGAACGCCTGGGCGAAGCGGATGCGGTGCAACGGGCGATGCAGGCGTGCGGCCGTGCAGCGGATGCGCCCGCGCAATAACAGCGCCGGCCCGTTCGACGCGCAAGGCATGCAGCGTCGTGCTCATCGGCTCAATGGAAATCGCGGCTGCGGATGTCCAGTCCGAGCAGCAGCGGGGTCAGGTCTTCGAGGTGGCCGGCGATCAGGTGGCGCACGCCGTCGGCGGTTTCCAGGCGGCCGCGCACCGCCAGTAGCCTGGATTCGATCAGCGCCTGGCGCTGGCGGTCGGCCAGGCGGCGCCAGACCACGACGTTGACCAGGCCGTGTTCGTCTTCGAGGGTGAGGAAGGTGACGCCGCTGGCGGTCTGCGGGCGCTGGCGCATGGTCACCAGGCCGGCGATGGCGACCGCGCTGGCGTGGGGCAGGGCGTGCAGTTCGGCGGAGTGGCGATAGCGGCGCGCTTGCAGTTGCCGGCGCAGCAAGGTCAGCGGGTGCTTGCCCAGGGTGGTGCCGATGGTCGCGTAGTCGGCGCGGATGTCCTCGCCGAGGCTGGGCAGCGGCAGCGCCACCTGCTGTTCCGGCGTGGCGGCGAGCGGCTCGAACAGTGGACGTTGCGCTTCGACGCCGGCCACCGCCCAGCGTGCGCGGTGGCGGTGCCCGGCCAGCGGTTTCAGCGCACCGGCGTCGGCCAGGCTGTCACGCGCCTTGTCGTCGAGCGCGGCGCGCTGGCACAGGTCGGCGAGATCGTGGAACGGCGCCTGCGCGCGTGCCTGCTGCAGGCGCAGCGCAGCGTCTTCGGCCAGGCCGCGGACCAGGCGCAGGCCCAGGCGGATCGCCGGCTGCACCGCCGGATCGGCGCTGTAGGCTTCCAACCCGCAATCCCAGTCGCTGTAGCGCACGTCCACCGGACGCACCTGCAGGCCGTGGCGGCGGGCGTCCTGCAGCAATTGGTCGGGGCTGTAGAAGCCCATCGGCCAGCTGTTGATCAACGCGCAGGTGAAGGCCGCCGGTTCATGGCACTTGAGCCAGCAGCTGGCGTAGGTGAGCAGGGCGAAACTGGCGGCGTGGCTCTCGGGGAAGCCGTAGCTGCCGAAGCCCTTGATCTGTTCGAAGATGCGCGCGGCGAATTCGGCGCTGTAGCCGTTTTTCAGCATGCCGTTGGTCAGCTTCTCGCGATGCGGTTCCAGCCCGCCGTGGCGCTTCCAGGCGGCCATCGAGCGGCGCAGCTGGTCGGCTTCGCCGGGTTCGTAGTCGGCGGCGACGATCGCCAGCTGCATCACCTGTTCCTGGAACAGCGGCACCCCGAGGGTGCGTTTGAACACCTCCTTCAATTTCTCCGGCAAGTCGTCGGGTTGTTCCTCGCCGCTGCGCCGGCGCAGGTAGGGATGCACCATGCCGCCCTGGATCGGGCCGGGGCGCACGATCGCCACCTGGATCACTAGGTCGTAGAACTCGCGCGGTTTGAGTCGCGGCAGCATCGCCATCTGCGCGCGCGATTCGATCTGGAACACGCCGATGGTGTCGGCGCGCTGGATCATCTGGTAGGTCTTGTCGTCTTCGGCGGGAATGCTGGCCAGGTCCAGATCGCGGCCGCGGTGCGCACGCAGTAGGTCCAGCGTGCGCCGCAGCGCGCTGAGCATGCCCAGCGCGAGCACGTCCACCTTCATCAACCCGACCAGTTCCAGGTCGTCCTTGTCCCACTGGATCACGGTGCGCTCGGCCATCGCCGCGTTCTCCACCGGCACCAGCGTGTGCAGCGGGTGCTCGGAGATCACGAAGCCGCCGGGGTGCTGCGACAGGTGGCGGGGGAAGCCGATCAGCTCGGCGCTCAGCGCCAGCAGCCGGCGCATCAGCGCGGTATCCGGATCGAAACCGCGTTCGCGCAGGCGTTCGTGCGGCGGGACGTCGTCGTCCCACTGGCCCAGCGTGGAGGCCAGCGCGTCGATGCTGTCGCCGGGCAGGCCGAGCGCGCGCGCCACGTCGCGTACCGCGCTGCGGCCGTGGTACTGGATCGCCACCGTGGTCAATGCCGCGCGCTCGCGGCCGTAGTGGTTGAAGATGTACTGGATCACCTCCTCGCGGCGGTCGTGCTCGAAATCGACGTCGATGTCGGGCCGTTCCTTGCGCTCTTCGGAGATGAAACGCTCGAACAGCATGCCGATGCGGTCGGGGTCGATCGCGGTGACGCCCAACGCATAGCACACGGCCGAATTCGCCGCCGAGCCGCGGCCCTGGCACAGGATGTCGCGCGACCTGGCGAAACGCACCAGGTCGTAGACGGTGAGGAAGTACGACTCGTAGCCCAGGCGCTGGATCACGCCCAGTTCGTGCTCGATCAGGCGTCGCGCCTTTTCCGGCACGCCGTGCGGCCAGCGCGTGGCCGCGCCTTGCTCGGTGAGCGTGCGCAGCCATTGCGTCGGCGTCCGACCCGGCGGCACCAGCTCGTGCGGGTATTGGTAGCGCAGTTGGCCGAGGTCGAACGTGCAGCGCTGCGCGATGCGCACCGACTCGGCCAGCAGCGCATGCGGATACAGCGTGGCCAGGGTCGCGCGCGGACGCAGGTGGCGCTCGCCGTTGGCGAACAGGTGCGCGCCGGCCTCGCTCAGCGGCAGGCGCTGGCGGATCGCGGTCAGCGTGTCCTGCAGCGCGCGGCGGCCGCGCGCGTGCATGTGCACGTCGCCGCTGGCGACGGCGGGCAGGTGCAGGCGCCGGGCCAGCGCCAGGCGCGCGTGCAGCAGGGCGTCGTCGTCTGGGCCGCGCAGCAGTTCCACCGCCAGCCACAGGCGTTGCGCGAAGCGCGCCTGCAGCCAGGCGCCGTCGTTTGCGTCGCCGCCATTGTCGTCGCGCGGCAGCCACAGGCACAGCAGGCCGTCGAGATCGCCGTCGAAGTCCTCGCGCAGCGCGCGGTACGTGCCCTTGTCGGCGCGACGGCGGGCCAGGGTGATCAGCCGGCACAGGCACTGGTAGCCGTGCAGGGTCTCGGCCAGCAGCACCAGCTTGGGGCCGTGTTCGAGCTGGAATTCGCTGCCGACGATCAGCGCCAGGCCGGTGTCCCTGGCCGCCTGCCAGGCGCGCACGATGCCGGCCAGGGTGCATTCGTCGGTGATCGCCAGCGCGCGGTAGCCGTGGCGTGCGGCGCGTTCGAACAGTTCCCGCGCATGCGAGGCGCCGCGCTGGAAGCTGAAGTTCGACAGGCAGTGCAGTTCGGCGTAGTCCGGCGGCGGCGTGCGTGCGGACGTGGAGGTGGCGTCGTGCAGGGGGGCAGGTGGTTGCGCGGCAGGCGCCGGCACGGCACGCAGTCGCGGACGTGGCGGGCTGTGGCTCATGCGAACCAGCCGTGCAGCATCAGCGCGTCCGGCGCATCGGCCGGCGCGAACACCCAGGCGCGCTGGCCCTGGCGGGTACGCACGATGTAGTAGTCGCGGCGGATATCGCCGTCGTCCCACCAGCCGCTTTCGATGCGTTCCGGGCCGGCCAGGCGTTCGGGGTCGCGCTCGCGCAGCGGAGTCGGCCGGGTCAGCAGCCAGCCGGGGCGCGGCAGCGTGGTGGACGCAGCCGCGCGGGGCGCCCTCGGTTGCTTGGTCTTGCCTGCCTGCGCGGGCTTGCCGGATTCGGCGCGCCACGCCCATTCGGGGCGATGGTCGGCATGCGCGCGCAGGCCGTGCACCGCGTCGTCGCCGAGGCGGGCGCGCAGGCGTTCGCGCAGCTGTTCCCAGGGCAGCGCCTGCTGCGCGCGGTCGTCGAACAGTTCGCGCGCGGCCGGCACGAACGGCGGCAGTTCGTCGGCGCGCAGACGCATGGCCTGCACCGGCGCCGGCACGCTGGCATGTTGCAGGCGGCCGCGCGCCAGTTCGAACAGCATCGCCGCATCGCGCTCGGCGGCGAGCAGGCCGACCGGCACCACGCTGTCGTCCAGGCCTTCGTGTTCCAGATGCAGTTGGAAGCGTTGCACGCCGCCATCGCGCCCGGCCAGGAACGCGGCCAGGTCGGCAGTCAGCCGGCGCAGCGGGAACAGCAGGGCCTGGCTGGATTCCACCGCGTAGCCCAGTTCCAGCCGCGCATCGAAGCGGTCCGGCGGCAGGTAGTACTGCAGCGGCAGAGGCGCCTGCCCGCGCAAGGCGTCCAGGTGCTGCAGCAGCGTGGGCGGATAGCGCCGCGCCAGGCCGCTGCGCGGCAGCGCGAACAGCTGCCGCAGCGTGCGCAGGCCCATCCGCGCGAAGGCGTCGGCCAGGCCCGGTTCCAGCCCGGCGCGGGCGATCGGCAATTGGCCCAGTGCGCCGTGCAGCGCGGCGTTGTCGAGCAGGGCGATGCCGTCGTGCGCGTTGGCCAGCACGCGCGCGGCCAGCGGATGCGGCGCGACCACGATGCGGTGGCGGAAGCCCAGCGCGGTCAACTCCTCGCGCAGGCGCGCCTCGAAGCGCGGCCAGGGCCCGAACAGGCCCAGGCTGGCCTCGATTTCCAGCAGCAGCGCGCCGGGATAGTCGGTGCTGACCAGCGAGCTGAAGCGGTACGCCCACGCCGCCAGGAACTGCTGGCAGCGGCGGCTTTCCTCGGCATCGTGCAGGGCGGTGGCGAAGCGGTCGCACAGCGCCTGCGCGGTGGCCAGCGATTGCCCGGGCTGCAGGCCGCGCGCGCGCGCGGCGGCGTTGACCGCCTTCAGCGTGCGCCGCTGCGGCGGGCCGGCGAGCAGCGCCAGCGGTTGGTCCGGCGTCGGCCAGCGCCGCAGCACCGTGTCGAGCGCCAGTTGCGGCAGCAGGATGCAGGCCCAGCGCATGCACGCGTCCTCAAGCCGAGGCCGGCGACGGCATGGCCAGCGCGGACAGCGCAATGGCGCGCGCCGGCGGCATGCCGCCGCGGCACTTGAGCACGCGCAGCTGCGCCGGTGCGGCATCGATGGCGATACGCAGCGCGGCCGGCGACGGATTGGCCGCGGCTTTCAGCGGCCGGTAGGCGAAGCCCAGCGCGCGCCCGGTCTCGGCCGCCACCTGCAGCCGGCGCAGGGTCTTGTCGTTGGCCTGCGCCGGCCAGCACAGCACCGCCGCGCAGCTGCCCGAGCGCAGGCATTGCTCGGCGGCCCAGGCCGCGTCCGCGCCGGCGCGCACGATCTGCAACTGCGGCAGCGCCACGCCGGCCTGTTGCCAGGCGCCGGGGTAGGGCAGATAGGGCGGATCGACCAGCACGATGCGGCCGCCGCCCTGCGACAGCCGCGCCAGCGTCGGCCACAGCAGCTGCAGTTCGCCGATGCCGTCGGCGGCGTGCAGCAGTTCGGTCAGCGCCATCTCCGGCCAGCCGCGCGCCGGCAGCGCGGCGTCGAGCGCGGCATGGCCGGTGGGCTGCGCGCTGGGCGGCAGCGCGGTCGGCTGGCCGCGCCAGACCCGGCGTTCGGCCAGCAGGCGGTCGAGGGCGACGACGGCAGCCATCAGCCTTGCCGGATCAGCCCGCAGTAATGCCCTTCGATGGCGAAGTCCTGGCCCGGCTGCACCACGATCGGCGCATAGGCCGGGTTGCGCGGCAGCAACTGGATGCGTTCGCCATCGTGGTGATAGCGCTTGATGGTGATCTCGCCGTCCAGCCGCGCCACCACGATCTGGCCGTTGCGCGCATCGGCGCTGCGGCGCACGCCGACCAGGTCGCCGTCGAGGATGCCGTCGTCGATCATCGAATCGCCCTGCACGCGCAGCAGGTAGTCCGGACGCAGCGCGAACACGGCGCGGTCCAGCCGCAACTGCTGGTCCAGGCCGATATCGGCGCCGATCGGCGCGCCGGCGGCGACCCGGCCCAGCACCGGCAGCCGCAGCAGCCCGCTGCGCGGCTGTGCCTGCACCGGTCGCAGGCTGCGCGCCTGCTGCGGCACATGCTCCAGCAGCCCGGCCTCGACCAGCGCCTGCACGTGCTTGCGCGCCGCGTTGCGCGAGGCGAAGCCGAAGCGCTCGGCGATCTCGGCCAGGCTCGGCGGCCGTCCGGCCTGCTCGGCGCAGTCGTGGACGTAGGCGAGGATCGCGGCGCGTTGTGGGGAGAGGGTATCCATGGTGTACATTTGTACACCTTCATCGCCAGTTTGGCGACGCGGCTCACTGAATCCGGTCAGCCCTTTTTCTGCGGTGCGAGGGTGCGGGCTGCGATGCGGATTGCCGCGCAGCAACAGCAGGACATGCGCAATGGACGCCGCCGTCGATGCGGCGTTGCCGCGCAAGCTGCCGCCCTCAGCCCGGCGTCGAACCCTCGGGCATGACCCCGGCATAGCGCGCCCGCGGGCGGATCAGCTTGCCCAGCGCCTGCTGCTCCAGCGCATGCGCCAGCCAGCCGGACAGCCGGGCGGCGGCGAACAGGACCAGGGCGTGTGCGGCGGGCAGGTCGTGGATGAGGCAGAGCGCCGCGAGCATGCCGTCGATGTTGGGCGCCTGGCCGCTGCAGTCCTGCGCCGCGGCGAGCACCGTTTCCACATGCCGCATCTGCGGATGCTGGCCGCAGCGCTCGCGCAGCAGGCGCAGCACTTCGGCCGCGCGCGGGTCGCCATCCGGGTAGAGCGCATGGTGGAAGCCGGGCAGGTCGTCGCCGCGCTGCCAGCGTTCGGCGATGAAGGCGGCCGGGTCGGCGGCGTCCTGGGCATCGCGCAGCAGGGCGTGGGCGCGGGCGGTGGCGCCGCCATGGCGCGGGCCGGACAGCGCGGCCAGGCCGGCGCTGACGGTGGCGTGCAGCGGTGCGCCGGTGGAGGCGACCACGCGCGCGGCGAAGGCGGAGACGTTGAGTTCGTGATCGGCGCACAGCACCAGGGTGGCGCGCACCAGTTCGGCGAAGTCGGCATCGCCCGGGCGCCAGCGGTCGGCGATCAGGCGATGCACCGGCCGGGTGTCCGGTTGGGTGCCGACCAGCAGCGCGGCGTTCTGCCGCAGCAAGGTGGCGGCGATCTCGCGGCGCACCGTCGGCGCGGCGTTGAGCGGTTGGCGCAGTTCCAGGGCCAGCAGCGGAATGCAGGCCATGGCGCGTTCCAGCGGCGGCAGCGTGGCGTCGCCGGCCAGCGGCGCCACCCGTTGCGGCCATGGCGCGACCGGGGCCGCGGCGAACGGGTTTTCGTCCAGGCACTCCCACAGCAGCCGCGCGATGTCCTCCAGGCCGGCGCCTTCGCGCACCGCGGCGACCGCCGAGCGCCCGCGGTAGTAGGGGCTGTCGGGCCGGATCAGCGAGATGCGCGTCTCCAGCACCGGCAGGCCGCGGTCCAGGCTCTGCGCGGCCCCGCGCGCGGCGCCGCGGCCGACGCGCTTGCGCTGCGCCAGCCGTTCCACTTCCGCGCGCAGGTAGGCGCGGCTGCGATGGTCGGCGCCGGCGCGGGAACCGAGCAGGCCGCGGCTCACGTAGGCATAGAGCGTGGCGCTGCTGATGCCGAGCAGGGCGCAGGCCTCGGCGGCGGAGATCAGGTGGCGGTCGGCTTCGGGGGACATGGGGATCCGCTGATAGGTTGATTCATTGAATCAAGATTGATCGGCCCGGGCGATGGTGCCAGATTGGCGCCCATCGCGGAACGGCCGTGCGGGCCGCCGCCCTCGCTCAGGAGTTCGCCATGTCGCACGTTTCCGCCGGTGCCCGTTTCCGCGCCGCGCTGGCCGCCGAATCGCCGCTGCAGGTGATCGGCGCGATCAACGCCAACCACGCGCTGCTGGCGCAACGCGCCGGCTACCGGGCGATCTATCTGTCCGGCGGCGGCGTCGCCGCCGGGTCGCTGGGCCTGCCGGACCTGGGCATCAACACCCTCGACGACGTGCTGATCGACGTGCGCCGCATCACCGACGTCTGCGAGCTGCCGCTGCTGGTGGACATCGACACCGGCTTCGGCCCGAGCGCGTTCAACATCGAGCGCACCATCAAGTCGCTGATCAAGGCCGGCGCGGCCGCCTGCCATATCGAGGACCAGGTCGGCGCCAAGCGCTGCGGCCACCGGCCCGGCAAGGAGATCGTGAGCCAGGGCGAAATGGTCGACCGGGTCAAGGCCGCGGCCGATGCCAGGACCGATGCCGCCTTCTTCCTGATCGCGCGCACCGACGCGATCCAGGTGGATGGCGTGGACGCGGCGATCGCACGCGCCATCGCCTGCGTGGAGGCCGGCGCCGACGGCATCTTCGCCGAGGCCGCCTACGACCTGGACACCTACCGCCGTTTCGTCGACGCGGTGAAGGTGCCGGTGCTGGCCAACATCACCGAATTCGGCAAGACCCCGCTGTTCACCCGCGAGGAACTGGCATCGGCCGGGGTGGCGATCCAGCTGTTCCCGCTGTCGGCGTTCCGCGCCGCCAACAAGGCCGCCGAGGCCGTGTACACGGCGATCCGCCGCGACGGCCACCAGCAGAACGTGGTGGACACGATGCAGACCCGCGAGGAGCTGTACGAACGCATCGGCTACCACGCCTTCGAGCAGCGCCTGGACGCATTGTTCGCCGGCAAGGGCGCATGATCCACGCCGGTTCCCCTGTCCGAGCATGTCCATGAACACCCACGTCGGCACCATGCCGCCACGCGGCCGCATCGACCGCCGCCAGACCGCGCGGCAGCTGCTGCAGACCGAACTGGAGAAACTGCCCGACGCCGAGCGCGAGGTGGTGGAGCGCTTCATCGCCAAGCGCCACGTGGCGCGCGACATCGTCAAGCAGGCCGATCGCGACCGCACGCTCGGCGAGCGCATCGCCGACCGGGTCGCCGAGATCGGCGGCAGCTGGAGCTTCATCATCGGCTTCGGCCTGGTGCTGCTGGCGTGGATCGCGCTCAACAGCCTGGTGCTGGCGCACGCGTTCGATCCGTATCCCTACATCCTGCTCAACCTGTGCCTGTCGTGCCTGGCCGCGATCCAGGCGCCGGTGATCATGATGAGCCAGAACCGCCAGGCCGCGGTGGACCGCCTGCGTGCGCAGAACGACTACGAAGTGAACATCAAATCCGAGCTGGAAATCCTGCAGGTGCACGAGAAGCTCAACCAGCTGCGCGAGCAGGACTGGGCGACGCTGGTCGACCTGCAGAACCGCCAGATCGCCATGCTGCAGCAATTGCTCGAGCGCGGCGGTACCCCGCCACCGGCCGCGCACGCGCCCTGATCCGCCTCGATGACACGACCGAGCTACCCGGGAGACAACGCATGAACGACACCAACGCCAGTCAGGCCGCTCCGGCCTTCAAGCCGAAGAAATCGGTGGCCCTGTCCGGTACCGCCGCCGGCAACACCGCGCTGTGTACGGTGGGCCGCAGCGGCAACGATCTGCACTACCGCGGCTACGACATCCTGGACCTGGCGCGCAGCAGCCAGTTCGAGGAGATCGCCTACCTGCTGGTGCACGGCAAGCTGCCCAGCAACAGCGAGCTGCGCGGCTACAAGGCCAAGCTGCGCTCGCTGCGCGGAGTGCCGGCCGCGGTAAAAGCGGCGCTGGAGCAGCTGCCGCCGTCGGCGCATCCGATGGACGTGATGCGCACCGGCGTGTCGGTGCTGGGCTGCGTGCAGCCGGAGAAGGACGACCACAACCATCCCGGCGCGCGCGACATCGCCGACAAGCTGATGGCGTCGCTGGGCTCGATGCTGCTGTACTGGTACCACTACAGCCACAACGGCCGGCGCATCGAGGTGGAGACCGACGACGATTCGATCGGCGGCCATTTCCTGCATCTGCTGCACGGCTTCAAGCCGCACGAGGAATGGGTGCAGGCGATGCACACCAGCCTGATCCTGTACGCCGAGCACGAGTTCAACGCGTCCACCTTCGCCTGCCGGGTCATCGCCGGCACCGGCAGCGACATGTACAGCGCCATCGCCGGCGGCATCGGCGCGCTGCGCGGGCCCAAGCACGGCGGCGCCAACGAGGTCGCGTTCGAGGTGCAGAAGCGCTACGACACGCCTGACGAGGCGGAAGCGGACATCCGCGCGCGGGTCGAGCGCAAGGAAGTGATCATCGGCTTCGGCCACCCGGTGTATACCGTGTCCGACCCGCGCAACCAGGTGATCAAGGACGTGGCGCGCGAGCTGTCCGACGCGCAGGGCAGTCGCAAGATGTACGACATCGCCGAGCGCCTGGAGGCGGTGATGTGGGAGATCAAGAAGATGTTCCCGAACCTGGATTGGTTCAGCGCGGTCAGCTACCACATGATGGGCGTGCCGACCGCGATGTTCACCCCGCTGTTCGTGATCGCGCGTACCGCCGGCTGGAGCGCGCACATCATCGAGCAGCGCATCGACGGCAAGATCATCCGCCCCAGCGCGAACTACACCGGGCCGGAGGATCAGACGTTCGTGCCGATCGATCGGCGCAGTTGATTGCTCCCCTCTCCCGTCGGGAGAGGGGTAGGGGGTGAGGGTACGGGCGCAGCCTCGTGGCGTTTGGTCGCACCAGGCTTCGTTCGTACCCTCATCCGCCTCATGTGGGCTCTCATTCGCATTAGGCTTCGCCCGTACCCTCATCCGCCCCTTCGGGGCACCTTCTCCCGATGGGAGAAGGGTCAGCCTTCGCTTTATTTCTATTGTAGCCAGCCATGAACAGCCACTACCGCACCTCCCTGCCCGGCACTTCGCTGGATTACTTCAATGCGCGCGCCGCGGTCGATGCGCTCCGGCCCGGCGCCTATGCCGCGCTGCCGTACACCTCGCGCGTGTTCGCCGAGAACCTGGTGCGGCGCTGCGATCCGGCCACGCTGGACGCTTCGCTGATGCAGCTGATCGAATGCCGCCGCGACCTGGATTTCCCGTGGTTTCCGGCGCGCGTGGTGTGCCACGACATCCTCGGCCAGACCGCGCTGGTGGACCTGGCCGGGCTGCGCGATGCGATCGCCGAGCGCGGCGGGGATCCGGCGCAGGTCAATCCGGTGGTGCCGACGCAGCTGATCGTGGACCACTCGCTGGCGGTGGAATTCGGCGGCTTCGACAAGGCCGCGTTCGCCAAGAACCGCGCGGTGGAAGACCGCCGCAACGCCGACCGCTTCCACTTCATCGACTGGACCAAGCGCGCGTTCGAGAACGTCGACGTGATCCCGCCGGGCAACGGGATCATGCACCAGATCAATCTGGAGAAGATGTCGCCGGTGGTGCAGGTGCGCGACGGCGTGGCGTTCCCGGATACCTGCGTGGGCACCGACAGCCACACCCCGCACGTGGATGCGCTGGGCGTGCTGGCGATCGGCGTCGGCGGGCTGGAAGCGGAGAGCGTGATGCTCGGGCGCGCGTCGTGGATGCGCCTGCCGGACATCGTCGGCGTGGCGCTGCGCGGGCGGCCGCAGCCGGGCATCACCGCCACCGACGTGGTGCTGGCGCTGACCGAGTTCCTGCGCGCGCAGAAGGTGGTCGGCGCCTACCTGGAGTTCCATGGCGAAGGCGCGGCCGCGCTGACCCTGGGCGATCGCGCCACGATCTCCAACATGACCCCGGAGTTCGGCGCCACCGCGGCGATGTTCGCGATCGACCGGCAGACCATCGACTACCTGCGCCTGACCGGCCGCGACGACACGCAGGTCGCGCTGGTGGAAACCTATGCCAAGGTCGCAGGACTGTGGGCCGACGACCTGGTCGCGGCGCAGTACGAACGCGTGCTGCAGTTCGACCTGTCCAGCGTGACCCGCAACATGGCCGGCCCGTCCAATCCACACAAGCGCGTGGCGACCAGCGAGCTGGCCGCGCGCGGCATCGCCGACGAGGCCAAGTTGGCATCCGGAAAGGCCGAACAGGCGCAGGGGCTGATGCCCGACGGCGCGGTGATCATCGCCGCGATCACCAGCTGCACCAACACCAGCAATCCGCGCAACGTGATCGCTGCCGGTTTGCTTGCGCGCAACGCCAACGCACGCGGGCTGCTGCGCAAGCCATGGGTCAAGACCTCGCTGGCGCCGGGCTCCAAGGCGGTGCAGCTGTACCTGGAAGCATCCGGGCTGCTGCCGGAGCTGGAACAGCTGGGTTTCGGCATCGTCGGTTTCGCCTGCACCACCTGCAACGGCATGAGCGGCGCATTGGATCCGGCGATCCAGCAGGAGGTGATCGCACGCGACCTGTACGCCACCGCGGTGCTGTCGGGCAACCGCAATTTCGACGGGCGCATCCACCCCTACGCCAAGCAGGCGTTCCTGGCCTCGCCGCCGCTGGTGGTGGCGTATGCGATCGCCGGCACCATCCGTTTCGACATCGAGAAGGACGTGCTGGGCGTGGACAAGGACGGCCAGCCGGTGACGCTGAAGGACCTGTGGCCCAGCGACGCGGAGATCGACGCGATCGTCGCCGCCAGCGTCAAGCCCGAGCAGTTCCGCCAGGTCTACGAGCCGATGTTCGCGCGCAGCGGGCTGGCCGCCGCGCAGGTGGCGCCGCTGTACGCATGGCGTCCGCAAAGTACTTACATCCGCCGCCCGCCGTACTGGGAAGGCGCGCTGGCTGGCGAACGCACGCTGCGCGGCATGCGCGCGCTGGCGGTGCTCGGCGACAACATCACCACCGACCACCTGTCGCCGTCCAACGCGATCCTGGCCGACAGCGCCGCCGGCGAATACCTGACGCGGATGGGCGTGCCGGAAGAGGACTTCAATTCCTACGCCACCCACCGCGGCGATCACCTCACCGCGCAACGCGCCACCTTCGCCAATCCGCAATTGCTCAACGAAATGGCCGTGGTCGATGGCCAGCCGCAGCGCGGTTCGCTGACCCGGCTGGAGCCGGAAGGGCAGGTGATGCGCATGTGGGAGGCGATCGAAACCTACATCGCGCGCAAGCAGCCGCTGCTGATCGTCGCCGGCGCCGACTACGGGCAGGGCTCCTCGCGCGACTGGGCGGCCAAGGGCGTGCGCCTGGCCGGGGTCGAGGCGATCGTGGCCGAGGGCTTCGAGCGCATCCACCGCACCAACCTGGTCGGCATGGGCGTGCTGCCGCTGGAATTCCGGCCCGGCACCACGCGCAAGACCCTGGGCATCGACGGCAGCGAGGTGTTCGACGTGCTCGGCGCGCGCACCCCTGGCGCGACGCTGACCCTGTCCATCGCCCGCGCCGACGGTACCCGCGTGGAGGTGCCGGTGACCTGCCGCCTGGACACCGCCGAGGAACTGGCGATCTACGAGGCCGGTGGCGTGCTGCAGCGCTTCGCGCAGGATTTCCTGGACATGTCGAAAATCGCCTGACCCGTTCGTCGGTGTCATCAGGCGCGTGCCATCCTGATGCGCGCCTTCACCGCTGAGGACACCATCATGAGCAACGGCAAGACCGGTACCGTCCGCCTGCACCGCGTCCTGCGCGCGCCGGCCGAGCGCATCTACCGCGCGTTCCTGGAGCCGGCGGCGCTGGCCAAATGGCTGCCGCCGCACGGCCACACCGCCACCGTGCACGCCCTGGATGCGCGCGTGGGCGGCAGCTTCAGGATCTCCTTCAGCAATTTCGGCGCCGGCACCAGCGAATCCTTCGGCGGCACCTATCTGGAGCTGGTGCCGGGCGAGTTGATCCGCCACACCGACACCTTCGACAACCCGGGCCTGCCGGGCGAGATGATGGTGACGGTCAAGCTGCGCACGGTGGCCTGCGGTACCGAGCTGGACATCGTCCAGGACGGCATCCCCGCGCAGATCCCGGTGGAGTTCTGCCATCTCGGCTGGCAGGAGTCGCTGACCCTGCTGGCGCAGCTGGTCGAGGCCGAGATTCCCGCCAACCCCTGAGCTACTCGCCGCCTGTACGTCGATCGGAAAAACGCCATGTCCCACCTTCCCCAGCTCCGCATTCCTGCCACCTACATGCGTGGCGGCACCTCCAAGGGCGTGTTCTTCCGCCTGCAGGACCTGCCCGCTGCCGCACAGGTGCCCGGCGCCGCGCGCGATGCGCTGCTGCTGCGGGTGATCGGCAGCCCCGATCCCTACGCCAAGCAGATCGACGGCATGGGCGGGGCCACGTCCAGCACCAGCAAGGCGGTGATCGTGGCGCCGAGCGCGCGCGCGGACCACGACGTGGACTACCTGTTCGGGCAGGTGGCGATCGACCGCCCGTTCGTCGACTGGAGCGGCAACTGCGGCAACCTGTCGGCGGCGGTGGGGCCGTTCGCGATCGCCGCCGGGCTGGTCGATGCGGCGCGCATTCCGCACGACGGCACGGCCACGGTGCGGATCTGGCAGGCCAATATCGGCAAGACCATCCTCGCGCAGGTGCCGATCGTGGCCGGCGCGGTGCAGGAGAGCGGCGATTTCGAGCTGGACGGGGTGACCTTCCCGGCCGCCGAGGTCCAGCTCGACTTCCTCGATCCGGCCGCGGACGAGGACGGCGCGGACGGGGCGATGTTTCCCACCGGCCACCTGGTCGATACGCTGGAGGTGCCGGGCGTCGGGACGTTCGAGGCGACGCTGATCAACGCCGGTATCCCGACCATCTTCCTCGACGCGCAGGCGCTGGGCTACCGCGGCACCGAACTGCAGGACGCGATCAACGGCGATGCGCAGGCGCTGGCCAGGTTCGAGACGATCCGCGCCTACGGCGCGCTGCGCATGGGCCTGATCGCCAGGCTGGAAGACGCGGCGACGCGACAGCACACGCCGAAGGTGGCCTTCGTCGCGCCGCCGGCCGACTACGTCGCCTCCAGCGGCAAGCCGGTCGCCGCCGCCGACATCGACCTGCTGGTGCGGGCGATGTCGATGGGCAAGCTGCACCACGCGATGATGGGCACCGCCGCGGTGGCGATCGGCACCGCCGCGGCGATCCCGGGCACGCTGGTGAATCGCGCGGCCGGCGGCGGCGCACGCCAGGCGGTGCGCTTCGGCCATCCTTCAGGGACGTTGCGGGTTGGCGCCGAAGCGCAGCAGCAGGGGGACGGCCAGTGGAGCGTCACCAAGGCGATCATGAGCCGCAGCGCGCGGGTGCTGATGGACGGCTGGGTGCGGGTGCCGGGCGATATCTGCTGAGCCGGCAGCGCCGGCGGCAGGGCCGCATCGCTGTGGCGCCGCAAATCCGGGTCTTGTTCCTGTAGGCGCGGCTTCAGTCGCGACACGTTCTAACCGCAGTTGCTGTCGCGGCTGAAGCCGCTCCTACAGGGGCGGGTAAGGCGCAGCGGCGCGCGCTGTTGCACGGCCGAGGCCGCAATGGCGCCGGCCAGCCGGAAATCCGCAGTGCGATGTTGATAGACCTGGGGCGTCTGGACAGTGCACCTGCAGGGCATATGTGGCAGCCCATTGCGCGCTTGCAGCCTTAACACGTTCAAGTGACCGGGACATGCAAAGCGTGTGTATTTTGTGTTAATTATGTTGCGGCGCGGCATCGCTTGCCGGCGACGCGCATTCGCTCTTGCCCATTCCACTCCGGAGTCCCCATGTCCGCCAGTTGGTCGTTGCGCACCAGCGCACTTGCCGTAGCCGTCGTTTCCGCCCTCTCGTTCCCCGCCGCCGCCCAGCAGGCGGACAGCACGGACGGGGTCGCCCGCCTGGACACGGTCAAGGTCACCGCCGAACGGCGTTCGGAAGACTCCAAGGACGTGCCGATCTCCGCCAGCGTGCTGCGCCCGGAATACCTGGACGCGATCGCCACCAGCGGCTCGGACGTACGCGTGCTGGCCGGCAAGGCGCCCAGCCTCAATGTCGAATCCTCCAACGGCCGCGTGTTCCCGCGCTTCTACATCCGCGGCTACGGCAACACCGACTTCAACACCTACGCCTCGCAGCCGGTGTCGCTGGTGTACGACGACGTGGTGGCGGAGAACGCGTTCCTGAAGGGCTTCCCGATCTTCGACCTGGAAGGCCTGGAAGTGCTGCGCGGCCCGCAGGGCACGCTGTTCGGCCGCAACACCCCCGCCGGCGTGGTCAAGTTCAACTCGGTCAAGCCGAGCATCGGCGCCAACGACGGCTACGCCAGCCTGTCCTACGGCACCTACGGCACCATGACCATGGAAACCGGCCTGAGCATCGCCATGGGCGACAAGTGGGCCGCGCGCGTGTCGGCGCTGGGCCAGCGCCGCGACGACTGGGTCGACAACACCGTGGACAACCGTTCGTTCGAGGGCTACACCGACTCGGCGGTGCGGGTGCAGCTGCTGTTCCAGCCGGGCGAGGACTTCAGCGCGCTGTTCAACGCGCATGCGCGGCATCTCGACGGCACCGCGCGGCTGTTCCGCGCCAACATCTTCCAGCCGGGCAGCAACAAGCTGGTCGACGGCTTCGATCCGGACAAGGTGTCCATCGACGGCGGCAACACCCAGGAACTGCAGACCTACGGCGGCAGCGCCAACCTGACCTGGGACCTGGGCGACATCGTGCTGCACTCGATCACCGGCTACGAAGGCATCGGCAAGTACTACAGCCGCGGCGACATCGACGGCGGCTACGGCGCGGTGTTCGCGCCGCCGTCCGGCCCCGGCGTGATCGCGTTCCCGGTGGAAACCGCCGGCGGCATCAAGAACCTGGACCAGTACTCGCAGGAGCTGCGCGCCGAGTCGCAGTACGCCGGCCCGCTCAACTGGCAGGCCGGCCTGTACTACTTCCACGATTCGGTGGAAGGCGAGAACTACACCTACGACACCTTCGGCGGCGGCACCCTCAGCAGCTACCAGCTGACCCGCCAGCGCAACACCTCGTGGGCGGCGTTCGGCTCGCTGAACTACGCGGCCACCGATCGCCTGAACCTGCGCGCCGGTATCCGCTACACCTACGACAAGAAGACCTTCGACGTGCTGGCGCTGGATCGCGTCACGCTGCTCGAGCCGTCCACCGGCAGCACCGACAACTCCAAGGTCACCGGCGACGTCAGCGCGACCTACACCATCAACGACAACGTCAACGTCTACGCCCGCGCCGCGCGCGGTTTCCGCGGCGCCAGCTTCGGCGTGCCGTCGGCGACCGCGCCGCTGACCGTGGCAGCGCCGGAGACCGTGGACTCGTACGAGATCGGCATCAAGTCCGACCTGTTCGACAAGCGCGCGCGGATCAGCTTCGACATCTACGATTTCCAGGTGAAGAACCAGCAGCTGACCGCGGTCGGCGGCACCTCCAACGACGTGCGCCTGCTCAACGCCGACAAGTCCAAGGCGCGCGGCGCCGAGTTCGACTTCGAGGCGCTGCTCACCCAGAACCTGCGCTTCACCCTCGGCGGCGCCTACAACTGGACCCGCATCGAGGATCCGACCCTGTCGGTCGGCGTGTGCCGCACCTGCACCGTGACCGATCCGCTCAACGCCGCCGGCAACGCCATCATCGACGGCAACGTGCTGCCGCAGGCGGCCAAGTGGATGGGCAACGCCACGCTGCGCTACGGCATCCCGGTCGGCGACGACGCCGAGTTCTTCTTCTACACCGACTGGTCCTACCGCAGCGAGATCAACTTCTTCCTGTACGACTCGCGCGAATTCGTCGGCCAGCCGCTGCTCGAAGGCGGCGCCAAGATCGGCTACAACTGGGGCGCCGGCGCGTACGAGGTGTCGGTGTTCTGCCGCAACTGCACCAACCAGATCCGCGCCACCGGTGCGATCGACTTCAACAACCTCACCGGCTTCATCAACGATCCGCGGATCGTCGGCGCGCAGTTCCGCGCCAATTTCTGATCGGCGTGTCAGCGATGCGATGAACCAGGGGCCGCCGGCTATCATGCCGGCGGTTTCTTTTTATGGGAGGCGCGCATGCGCAGTCTGAAACGGTGGGCGGCGCTGGCGCTGCTGGCGTTGGCGCCGATCGCGGCAGCCGGCACTGCGGCGGACGCGGCCATGGGGCCGGTTGCGGCGCAGAAGGTGGTCGTGTCCACCGACATCGGCGACGACATCGACGATGCCTTCGCGCTGGCGCTGCTGCTGCGCAGCCCGGAGCTGGACGTGCTCGGCATCGCCTCGGCCTGGGGCGACACCGCACTGCGTGCGCAGTTGTTGCAGCGGTTGTTGCAACAGGCCGGGCGCAGCGAGATCCCGTTGGCGATCGGCCATGCCACGACCTCCACGATTCCCTTCAGCCAGGCGCGCTGGGCGGCGCAGGGCACGCTGCCGCGCAAGGCGCCGGACGCGGCGGACTTCATCCTGGCGCAGGCGCGGCGCCATCCCGGCCAGGTCACCTTGCTGGTGCTCGGACCGCTGACCGATGCGGCGCGCGCCGTGCAGCGCGACCCGCAGGGCTTCGCCCAGCTCAAGCAGGTGGTGCTGATGGGCGGGTCGGTGCGCGCGGGCTATGGCAAGTCGCGCTACCGGCCGCCGAGCGCGCCGGCGCCGGAATACAACATCGTCTCCGACATCGGCGCCGCGCAGCGCGTGTTCGCCGCCGGCGTGCCGATCGTGATGCTGCCGCTGGACGCGACCCAGGTGACCCTGGAGGAACCGGAGCGGGTGGCGCTGTTCGCGCATGGCGATCCGCTGACCGATGCGCTGACCCAGCTCTACTACCAGTGGCGCGACACCGACCAGCCCTGGGCCAGCGCCACGCCGACCCTGTTCGACGTGGTGCCGGTGGCGCAGCTGCTCGACCCGAGCCTGTGCCCGACCGTGCCGTTGCGCATCGCGGTCGACGACCAGGGGTATACGCGGGAAGTGCCGCCTGGCGCGAGCGCGGCGGGCGGCGCTGCGGCCGTCGACGGTTCGGCGGATGGCGGCCATGCGGCGCCCGGCGCCGCCAACGCCCAGGTCTGCCTTGCGCTGGACCGGTCGCGGCTGATCGCGCTGTACATGCAGCGCTTGCTGCATTGAGGCGGCGGCGAGTCCGCCGCTTCGCTCGTCGCGGCTGAAGCCGCTCCTACAGGGAACTTGCGGCCATCCAACCGGCTGCACTGTAGGAGGGGCTTCAGCCCCGACCGATGGCCGAACCGTCGCGATTCCAGGCTTCGCTCGTCGCGGCTGAAGCCGCTCCTACAGGGAACTTGCGGCCATCCAGCTGGGTGCACTGTAGGAGGGGCTTCAGCCCCGACCGATTGCCGAAACCGTCGCGATTCCAGGTTCCGCTCGTCGCGGCTGAAGCCGCTCCTACAGGGAACTTGCGGCCATCCAGCTGGGTGCACTGTAGGAGGGGCTTCAGCCCCGACCGATTGCCGAACCGTCGCGATTCCAGGCTCCGCTCGTCGCGGCTGAAGCCGCCCCTACAGGGAACTTGCGGCCATCCAACTGGGTGCACTGTAGGAGGGGCTTCCAGCCCCGACCGATGGCCGAACCGTCGCGATTCCAGGCTCTGCTCGTCGCGGCTGAAGCCGCTCCTACAGGGAACTTGCGGCCATCCAACTGGGTGCACTGTAGGAGGGGCTTCAGCCCCGACCGATTGCTGAGCCGTCGCGATTCCAGGCTCCGCTCGTCGCGGCTGAAGCCGCTCCTACAGGGAACTTGCGGCCATCCAGCTGGGTGCACTGTAGGAGGGGCTTCAGCCCCGACCGATGGCCGAACCGTCGCGATTCCAGGCTCCGCTCGTCGCGGCTGAAGCCGCTCCTACAAGGGCTTGCGGCCGACTCCTACAAGGGCTTGCGGCCGACTGGTCGGGTGCACTGTGGGAGGGACTTCAGTCCCGACGGCATCCGGTCTGGGTAACCTGTGGCCTCATCGGCTGCTTCCACAGAGCCCGCACCGCATACACAGAAATCGCCGCGTGCACGGTCCGGCGGCGGGCGCCCGCCGCCGTCCCCGGCCGCCTTGCCGGGCGCCGGCGAACGCCGCGTCCGCAATCTCGATTTCGAGTCTCCGGCGGTCGCGTCCGCGTTCTATACTCGCGCCACTTTCACGGAGCGAACGTATGCACACGGATTCGAAGCGGCAGTGGCGCCTCCTGCGCGCAGGGTTGTTGAGCACCTTCCTGCTGCTGGGCCTGGCGTTGGCACTGGGCGGCTGCAAGCGCAACGAATCCGGGCAGTTGCCCGACGCCAGCGGCGAGCCGGTCAAGGGCCAGAAGGAAGCGATGAAGGGCTTCGGCCTGGTTCGCGCCTATCCCGACCAGAAGGGCGACGGGCTGTCGCTGGCGCTGGAGTTCTCGCGGCCGCTGGTCGGCACCCAGGACTTCGACAAGCTGCTGCGCTTCGAAGAGAAGGTCGGCACCGACGACAGCGCCTGGTCGCTGTCCGACGACGGCAAGACCCTGCGCTATCCGTACGTGGAGGCGGCCAAGGACTACACCGTACTGATCTCCGCGGACCTGCTCGCCGCCGACGGCAGCCGCCTGGGCAAGCCGCTCAAGCAGAAGGTCTACACCGGCGAACTGGAGCCGGCGGTCGGCTTCGCCTCGCAGGGCAGCGTGCTGCCGGCGCGCGAGAGCCGCGGCCTGCCGGTGGTGTCGCTCAACGTGCCGGAAGTGGACGTGGAATTCATGCGGGTCAAGGAAGGCTCGCTGCCGGCGTTCTTCGCCCAGTACCAGCGCGGCGGCCGCCGCGGCAGCTGGGAAATGGACAGCGACTACAGCGACCACACCCCGATCTCGCAGCTGGCCGAGTCGGTCTACGTCAACCGCTTCGTGCTCGGCGGCGACAAGAACGAGCGCGCGCTGACCTATCTGCCGATCCAGGACATCAAGGAACTGCAGGAACCGGGCCTGTACTTCGCGGTGATGAAGCGCCCGGGCCGGTTCGAGAACGAATACGACACCGCGTTCTTCACCGTCAGCGACATCGGCCTGCACGCGCGCGCCTACAAGGACAAGCTGTTCGTGCACACCGCCTCGCTGCAGAGCGGGGAGCCGTTGAAGAAGGTGGAACTGCGTATCCTCGACGCCAAGGGCGAGCTGTTCCTGAAGGGCGAGACCGACGCCAACGGCAACGCGCTGCTGAACTACACCCTCGACGCCGGCCAGGTGCTGGTGGCGCGCAGCGGCACCGACCTGTCGATGCTGCCGTTCAACCAGCCGGCGCTGGACCTGAGCGAGTTCGCCGTGGCCGGGCGCGAGAACGCCTGGTTCGACGTGTTCGCCTGGTCTGGCCGCGACCTGTACCGCCCCGGCGAGACGGTGCGCGTGTCGGCGCTGCTGCGCGACAACGACGGCAAGCCGGTGGCGACCAGCGGCAAGGGGGCGCAGCCGGTGTTCCTGCGGCTGAAGCAGCCCGACGGCAAGATCTTCCGCGAGACCCGCCTGCAGCCGGGCGAGCAGGGCTATTTCAGCTTCGAGCAGCTGATTCCCGCCGATGCGCCGACCGGGCGCTGGCAGGTGGAGTTCCGCACCGATCCGTCCAGCAAGGAAGCGGTGCAGGGCATGACCCTGCGCATCGAGGAGTTCCTGCCCGAGCGGATGAAGCTGGACCTGGACAGCGCGCAGAAGACGCTCAAGCCGGGCGAGCCGTTCAAGCTGCAGGCCACCGCCGCCTACCTGTACGGCGCGCCGGCCGACGGCAACCGCTTCACCGCCAAGCTGGCGGTGGCGGTCGAGCAGCATCCGGTCGAGTCGCTGCCCGGCTATTTCTTCGGCGACTCGACGCTGCAGCTGCCGCGCGAAGCCAAGGACGTGATCGATACCGAATTCGGCGCCGACGGCAAGATCGCCGAAGACCTGGCGCTGCCGGACGAAGCCAAGCCGACCAGCACCATCGCCGCGCTGGTCTCGGCCAGCGTGTACGAGACCGGCGGTCGCACCGTCACCCGCACGCTCAAGCGCGTGCTGTGGCCGGCGCCGGCGCTGGTCGGCGTGCGCCCGCTGTTCGACGACAAGGACGGCGCCGATGCCAACGCCAACGCCCGCTTCGAGCTGATGCGGGTCGACGCGCAGGGCAAGCCGCAGCCGGCCAAGGGGCTGAAGGTGACCCTGGTGCGCGAGCTGCGCGACTACCACTGGGCGTTCGCCGACAACCGCTGGGACTACGATTTCACCCGCCGCTTCGAAAACAAGCAGACCATCACCGTCGATGCCGGCAGCGCCGCGGCCAAGTTCGATTTCCCGGTGGAGTGGGGCGAGTACCGCGTGGACGTGTTCGATCCGTCCACCGGCCTGACCACGCGCTATCCGTTCCGCGCCGGCTGGAGCTGGAACGACGAGAACCGCGGCCTGGACGCGCGCCCGGACAAGGTCAAGCTGGCGCTGGACAAGACCGGCTACAAGGCCGGCGACACGCTCAAGGTCACCCTGACCCCGCCGCATGCCGGTCCCGGCGTGCTGATGGTCGAGAGCGACAAGATGCTGTACGTGCAGGACATCGACGTGAAGCCGGGCAGCAGCTTCGAGATCCCGGTGACCAAGGACTGGGAGCGCCACGACGTCTACGTCACCGCGCTGGTGTTCCGCGGCGGTTCGGCGCCGAGCAAGATCACCCCGGCGCGTGCGGTCGGCGTGGCCTTCGTGCCGATGGAGCGCAAGACCCGGCGCGTGGCGGTGGGCCTGGTCGCGCCCAAGCAGATGCGTCCGGAGCAGCCGCTGCCGGTGACGGTCAGCGTGCCGGAACTGGCCGGCAAGCAGGCGCACGTGACCATCTCCGCGGTGGACGTGGGCATCCTCAACATCACCCGCTTCCCGGTGCCCGACGCCAACGCGCAGTTCTTCGCGCAGCGGCGCCTGGGCGTGGACGCGTACGACATCTATGGCCGGGTGATCGAGAGCTTCGAGGGCGGGACCGGCAAGCTGCGCTTCGGCGGCGACATGGCATTGGCGGCATTGCCGCAGGCCAAGCGTCCGACCGCGCGGGTGCAGACCGTGGACTTGTTCTCCGGTTCGGTGAAGCTCGACGCCAAGGGCAACGCGCGGGTGCAGCTGCCGGTGCCGGACTTCAACGGCACGCTGCGGGTCTCGGCGCTGGTGTATTCGGACGAGCGCTACGGCAACCGCGACGTGGAGACGCTGGTGCGCGCGCCGATCGTGGCCGAGGCCAGCATGCCGCGGGTGATGGCGCCGGGCGACCGCAGCACGGTCACCCTGGACGTGCAGAACTTCACCGGGCAGGCGGGCGAGTTCAAGGTGCAGGTGGACGGCGAAGGCCCGCTGGCGATCGCCGAGAACGCGCGCAGCGCCAAGCTCGGCAAGGACGGCAAGGCCACGCTCAGCTTCCCGCTGGTGGCGCAGGAGGGCTACACCGTGGCCAAGGTGCGGGTGCGGGTCGACGGCAACGGCTTCAGCGTCGACCGCCGCTACGACCTGCCGGTGCGCGCGGCGTGGCCGTCGGTGCTGCGCGCGCAGACCCGCGTGCTGGATCCGCTGGCGCCGGTGACGCTGGGCATGAGCGATGCCGAAGGCCTGATGGCCGGTTCGGTCAACGCGCGCATGCTGGTCAGCGCGTTGCCGCCGATCCCGTTCGCCAGCGCGCTGCAGGGCGCGCTGAACTACCCGTACGGTTGCGCCGAGCAGACCACCAGCAAGGGCTACGCCGCGCTGCTGCTCGACGACGCCACCGCCAGGCTGCTCGGCGCCAAGGGGCTGGACGCTGCGACCCGCCGCGAGCGCATGGAAGGCGCGTTCGGCCGGCTGGCCTCGATGCAGATCTCCAGCGGCCACTTCTCGATGTGGGGCGACGACGGCTACGTCAATCCGGGCCTGACCCCGTACATCGCCGAGTTCCTGCTCGACGCCAAGGACGCCGGTTTCGCGGTGCCCGACAACGTGCTGCAGAAGGCCTTGAACCGGCTCAGCGAGGACCTGCTGTCCGGCGGCAACAACTTCTACGGCCAGGACCGCCGCGAGAACCTGAAGTTCGCCAACCAGGCCTGGTCCGGCTACGTGCTGGCCCGCGTCAATCGTGCGCCGCTGGGCACGTTGCGTGCGCTGTACGACAACGACCGCGGCAAGGCGCTGACCGGCCTGTCGCTGGTGCACCTGGGCGTGGCGTTGTCGCTGCAGGGCGACAAGAAGCGCGGCGAAGCGGCGATCGCGGCCGGCTTCGCCAAGGACAGCGGCGACCGCCCGCCTTACTTCGGCGACTACGGCAGCGTGATCCGCGACGACGCGTTGATGATCGCGCTGCTGCACGAGCGCGGCCTGGCCAAGCCCGAGTACGACGCGCGCGCGGTGGCGCTGGGCCGCGAGATCGACGCGCGCCGCCGCAGCGGCTGGCTGTGGCTGAGCACCCAGGAGCAGGTGGCCCTTGCGCGGATGGGCAAGGCCTTGCTGGTCAACCAGAGCAAGCTGGTGTCCGGGCAGTTGGCGGTCGGCGACAGCAGCGAGGCGATCGGCGCGGCCAAGGCGTTCGGCCGCCAGTTCGGCGAGGCCGAGCTGGCGCGCGGGGTCAGCTTCGTGCCGCAGGGCGAGGCGCCGCTGTACGCCAGCCTGGAAATCGCCGGCATCCCGCGCAAGGCGCCGGAGGTGGACGAGAGCACGCTGAAGGTGGAGCGCGAGTGGTACGGCACCGACGGCAAGCCGTGGACGCCGCGGCCGCTGAAGGAAGGCGAGGCGCTGATCGTGCGCGTCACCATCACCTCCAACGTGGGCATGCCCGACGCGCTGTTGACCGACCTGCTGCCGGCCGGCCTGGAGATCGAGAACTTCAATCTGGGCGATGCCAAGCAGTGGGCCGACGTGGTGGTGGACGGCATCGAGATCAGCGACCGTTCCAACGCCGCCGACGTCAAGCACGAGGAGTTCCGCGACGACCGCTACGTGGCCGCGCTGAGCCTGGCGCAGGGCGGCAAGGCGCAGGTGTTCTACCTGGTGCGCGCGGTGACCCCGGGGACCTACACGGTGCCGCCGCCGCTGGTCGAGGACATGTACCGTCCCGACCTGCGCGGGGTGGGGCGCAGCAACCCGGGCACGATCAGCGTCGTGCAGCCCTAGCGGGCGACGGTCCGGGCACGCGCCAGCGTGCCGGCCGCAGGTAGAACGGAGACGACGATAGGGCCCTTGCGGCCCTATCGTCGTTTTGGGCGGCTGTGTGCCGTGCGCCACCGTCGCGGCGCCACCGTCGCGGCGCTGCCGCGCCGTGCTGGACAATCGCTAGCGGCGCATTGTGCGGATGGTTCGTGGCCTTGTTGCTTGCAGTCCCTGCATCCGGCGCCGTCCGCACCTGCCGGCGTCTCCCTTCTCCCTGCGGGAGAAGGTGCCCCGAAGGGGCGGATGAGGGTACGGCGAAGCCTTGAACGTTTTCGGCATCGCCAGGCGGTCGCTTCCACCGCCCTCTCTCTTCCAATCCCTCCGCCGCGCTCTCGACACCCTGGACTCCATCGCCCACACCTGGCGCCCGCAGCGGCGGACCTGCAGCCAACCCGCCGCTCTCGCAACTGCCAACCCGGTGACATGGGCCTGTCATCGCCCCCTGGATAAAATTAACTACTTTGAAGTTATTAATTAATTTTGAAATTTTCCAGGGGATACGAGATGACGCGATCGCACCACCGCCACCAGCGCACGTTGCTGGTGTGCCTGCTTGCCGCCAGTTGCCAGGCCGCCCTCGCGCAGCAGGCCACGAGGCCGTTGCCGCCTTCCGCCGCGGACGGCGACACCACCGATATCGCCGCCGCTGCGCCGGCCGCTGCATCGCCGCCGGCCGCCGCCGCTGCGGGCGCGGCCAAGACCCTGGACAGCGTCGTCGTCACCGGCGTGCGCAAGGCCAATGCCGCGGCGATGGAGAGCAAGCGCGCGGCGACCAACATCACCGACGTGGTCAGTTCCACCGACGTGCGCGCGCTGCCGGACACCACCATCGTCGAGGCGCTGCGCCGCATCCCCGGCCTGTCGGTGCTGCCGGCGACCGACAACGAGCATCCGCGCGACGAGGCCGCCACGCCGGTGCTGCGCGGCCTCGGCCCGTCCTACAACAACGTCACCATCGACGGCCTGACCGTGGCCTCGCCGGGCACGCCGAACGGCACGCTCGGCTCGATCACCCGCGGCGTGCGCCTGGACATCCTGCCGGCGTCGATGGTCAGCGAACTGCAGGTGGTCAAGACCTTCACTCCCGACCTGGATCCCAACGCCACCGGCGGCGCGATCAACCTGCGCACGCGCAGCGCGTTCGAGAACGGCGGCAAGCCGTTCTTCACCAGCGAAGCCTCGCTCGGCCATGCCAACGACGTCGGCAAGCCGCGCGACCAGGACGATCCCGGTTATCGCCTCGGCGCCACCGGCAGCACCACCTTCGGCAGCGACCGGCAATACGGCCTGACCCTGTCGGGCAACTACCAGACGTTGAGCAGCTACACCGAAACCCACATGACCACCGACACGGTGCACTACGGGTTCTACGACGGCAACGGCGTGCTGCTCAGCGGCAGCAACCTCGGCAACGGCTGGGCGGTGCCGCAGCAGGACAAGTACTGGTACGTGATGGACAAGCGCGACCGCTACGGCCTGACCGGCAAGTTCGAGGCGCATCCCAGCGCCGACCTGCAGGCCTACGTCACCGCCGGTTACTACTATTTCAAGGACGACATGCAGCGCAACGAGCTGATCATCGATCCGCGCAACCGCAACCGCGTCGCCAACCAGACCGCGACCTCCGGCAGCTATCCGGCCGGCGACATCGAGGTCGGCTATTCCAACCAGATCACCACCACCCGCACCAAGCTCGGCCAGGCCGGCATGGAATGGCGGCCGGACGACCACCAGATGTTTTCCGCACGCGGTTCGTGGTCGGATGCGACCTACGACGAGCCGATCCAGATGTTCAAGTACGTCACCGGCGCATCGCGCCCGGCGGCGGTTCCGGTCGGCCAGACCGGCCCCGGCGTTACCGTTGTTCCCAGCGCCGACTACGCCTTCACTTACGACACCTCGGCGTTGAACCAGCGCTTCCCGGTGGCGCCGCAGGCGTACTCCAACTACGACAACTACAGCCTGTTGTACTGGCGCCCGGACTACAAGCGCAGCGCGCGCGACCGCATCCTCACCGGACGCCTGGACTACGGCTTCAACCAGGGCGAGCAGGACCGCGGCCTGGGCTTCGGCGCCGGCGTGTCGTACACCACCGACAAGCCGTCGTTCGACATCTACCGCGACGACTACGAGCCCAACCGCAGCGCGCCGGCACTGAACATCGCCGACGTGCTGGCGCCGTCCAACGCGCCGCTGCGCTATCTGGGCCTGAACCTGATCACCATCGATCCGAACAAGGCGCGGCACGTGCTGCAGTCCACGCCGCTGAGCGCGTTCAACAGCACCGATCAGTCGGCCTTCAGCAACCAGGACAACTTCACCCATACCGAAAAGATCTTCGGCGCCTACGGCCTGGTCAGCTACCGTGCCGAGGCGTTCAACGTGGAAGCAGGCCTGCACTACGACGACACCGACCAGTCCACCGTCGGCCGCCAGCGCCAGCTGGATACGGCCAGCGGCAAGTACGTCTACGTCGATGCGCCGACCGATTCGCACTACGCCAACCTGCTGCCGTCGGCGATCATGACCTACCACCTCAGCGAGCGCCTCGACCTGCGCGCCGGCGCCAGTCGCACGCTCGGCCGTCCGCCCTACGACGCCTACGCCGCGCGCACCTCGATCGGCTTCGTCAACAGCACCGATGCCGGCAATCCCAACGCCCAGGGCGTGACCGTGACCGTGGGCAATCCCGACATCAAGCCGCGCGTGTCGACCAACCTGGACCTGTCGCTGGAATGGCGCCTGCCCGACGAGGTCGACGGCATGCTGGCCGCGGCGGTGTTCGACAAGCGCATCCAGGACGAGATCTTCACTCTGTCGCGCACCGACCAGTTCAGCTACAACGGCACCACCTATTCGAACGTGCTGATCAGCACCCCGGCCAATGCGTCCAAGGCGCATATCCGCGGCCTGGAACTGAGCGCGGTGCTCAACACCTTGCTGCCCGGCGTGCCGGCGCTGTCCGGGCTGGGCGGCAGCGCCAACCTGGCCTTGTTCGACGGCGGCATGGACGTGCCGTACAGCGTCGGCAGCGCGCCGAACGTGAGCCAGCGTCAGCGCAGCGTCGATCGCCTGGTCGGCCAGCCCGGCTACACCGCCAACGCCTCGCTGTTCTACAGCGTCGGCGGGCTGGAGCTGCGCGCGGCCTACAACCGCCAGGGCAAGGCGCTGCGCGCCATCGTCAGCAACATCGACTGGCAGGATCTGTACTGGGCGCCGCGCTCGCAGCTGGACCTGTCGGCGACCTATGCGATCAACAAGCAGGTCAGCGTGGTCGGCCAGGTCAGCAACGTCACCCACAGCCGCATCACCAGCGTGACCGGGCCGGGCGAGAACCTGTTGAAGGACACCTACTCGGTGCCGACCACCTACTGGTTCGGCATCCGCTTCACGCCTTCTCTTTAAACCCTTTCAATCCTTCGGACGCCCATCGCCATGAAATCCACTCTGTTGCCGCTCCTGCTGCTGGGCAGCGCGCTGACCGGTCCCGTCGCTGCGGCCCCCGCCGGCAGCGCCGCCAGCCAGGCGCGCCTGGCCGATCCCGCCGGCGGCATCTTTGTCGTCGCCCATCGCGGCTGCCACAATCCGGCGCCCGCGCATGGCTTCCCCGGGCATGCGCCGGAGAACTCGCTGTCCGGCCTGGAGCGCTGCGTGGCGCTGGGCGTGGACATGCTGGAAACCGACATCCGCCGCGCCGCCGACGGCACCCTGGTGATGTTCCACGACGCCACCGTCGAACGCACCACCGACGGCAGCGGCAAGGTCGCCGAGCTGACCTGGGCGCAGCTGTCGCGGCTGCGCCTGCGCGACGACGAGGGCGGCGCCGATGCGCCGCTCACCGACCAGCATCCCGTGACCCTGGAGCAGATGCTGGCCGCGGCCAAGGGCCGGATCATGCTCAATCTCGACGTCAAGGCGCCGATCTATGCGGAGGTGGCGGACGCGGTGCGGCGTGCGGGCATGCAGCGCCAGGTGGTGCTCAAGACCGAGGCCGGCGTGTACAGCCAGCCGCTGGCGTCGTTGCCGCCGTTCGACCAGATCAACTTCACCCCGGTGCTGCTCAATCCGCCGGGCACCGACGACCTGCTGCAGACCGTGCGCACCCAGATCGGCGGCAAGGTCCGCCCGGTGGCGATCGAACTGCCGCGGATGCGCGCCGAGCAGTTGCCGGCGCTGGCCGCGTTGACCAGGCAGCAGCAAGTGCGGCTGCTGGTCAACACGCTGTGGGAAGGGTTCGTCGCCGGCTACGGCGGCGACGCCGACGCGGTGCGCGATCCGGATGCGGTGTGGGGGCGGCTGTACCGCGACGGGATCGGCGCGTTCCAGACCGACGAGCCGGAAGCCCTGCTGCGCTACCGCGCTTCGCTCGAAAAAAAGCCCTGACCGCGCGCGGTTCGCCGCGCAACTGTCCGTAATCGGTCGCCGATCGTCCGCTTGCGGACGCGGCGGCCGCGCCCGATGCGGGCGCCATGCAGTCGTTTCAATGGGTTATCGCGCTTCGCCGATTGGCATGCGGCCTGCTCTGCAGTAGGCATGGATATCGCGAAGTCTCCCAACCGTTCGATCTGGCGCCACCGGCGCCGCTGGCTGGCGCTGGCCGTGGCGGCCGTGCTGCTGCTCGGCGTGGTCCTGTTGGGTGCGGGCCGCGCCGCGCCGCAGGTAAGCCGCAGCGAGCTGTGGATCGACGCGGCCACGCGCGGCGAGATGCGCCGCGAGATCCGCGCCAACGGCGTGCTGGTGCCGCGGCAGATCCGCTGGATCACCGCCGGCGCCACCGCCACCGTGCAGCAGCAACTGGTCGATGCCGGCGCGCGGGTGCAGGCGGACACGCTGATCCTGCAACTGGCCAATCCCGAGCTGGATGCCGGCCTGGACCGCGCCCGCGCCGCACTGGCCGGCGCCGATGCCGACCTGGCCGCGCTGCACGCGGCGCTGGCCTCGCAACTGCTGGACCAGCAGGCGCTGCAGGCGCAGGCCGCGTCCGATCTGCAGATCGCGCAGATCAAGGCGCAGGCCTACCGGCGCGGCCACGACGGCGGCGCGATCTCGGCGATCGACCTGACCCAGAGCCAGATCGTCGAAGCGCAGCAGCGCGGCCGCGCCGGCATCGAAACCCAGCGCGTGGCCGCGTTCCGGCAGAACATGGCCGCGCAACTGCGCGCCGCCCAGGCGCGGCGCGCACAGGCCGCCAGCGCGCTGGCCATCGCCGCGCAACAGGCCGTTTCGCTGCAGGTGCGCGCCGGCAGCGACGGCATCCTGCAGCAGGTGGACGTGGAACCCGGCCAGCGCGTCGAGGCCGGCGCCAAGCTGGCGCGGGTCGCGCGCCCGGACGACCTGCTGGCGCGGCTGCAGGTGGCCGAGGTGCTGGCCAAGGACGTGATCGACGGCCTGCCGGTGGCGGTTGATACGCATAACGGCGTGGTCGGCGGGCGGGTGGCGCGGATCGACCCGGCGGTACGCAGCGGCAGCGTGGTGGTCGACGTGCGCCTGGCGCCGCCGCTGCCGCCGGGCGTGCGCCCGGACCTGTCGGTGGACGGGCGCATCGTGCTCGGCACCCTGCGCGACGTGGTCAGCATCCCGCGCCCGGCACTGGCCGCCCCGAATACCGCCGGCAGCCTGTTCGTGCTGCGCGACGGCGGCGCGCGCGCGCAGCGCATCCGCGTGCGCTTCGGCGCCGCCTCCAGCGACCGCATCGAAGTGCGTGCCGGGCTGCGCGCCGGCGAGCAAGTCGTGCTGTCCGACACCAGTCAGTGGAATGCCTACGCCACCCTGCGCTTACGCTAGCGCTCCAGGAGACCCAGAATGACCGCAATTCCCGTAAGTTCCGCCGAGCCGCTGATCCACCTGCACGGGTTGGGCAAGGTGTTCCATACCGACGAAGTGGAGACCCACGCGTTGGCCGAGATCGCGCTGGACGTGGCGCGCGGCGATTTCGTCGCCATCACCGGGCCGTCCGGCTGCGGCAAATCGACCCTGCTGTCGATCCTCGGCCTGCTCGATGCGCCCAGCGGCGGCACGTACCGGCTCAACGGCCGCAGCGTCGCGGAGCTGGACGCGGTCGGTCGCGCGCGCATCCGCAACGCCGAGATCGGCTTCATCTTTCAGGCCTTCAATCTGATCGCCGACCTCACCGTGGAAGAGAACGTGGCGCTGCCGCTGACCTATCGCGACGGCGCCGAGCGCGGCCAGATCCGCCAGCGCGTGCGCGAGGTGCTGGAGCTGGTCGGCATGCACCATCGCCACAAGCACTATCCGGGGCAGCTGTCCGGCGGCCAGCAACAGCGCGTGGCGGTAGCGCGCGCGCTGGCCGGCAACCCCTCGATCCTGCTCGCCGACGAACCCACCGGCAATCTGGACACGCGCAACGGCGAGGCGGTGATGCAATTGCTCGAACAGCTGCACGACAACGGCACCACCTTGTGCATGGTCACCCACGATGCGGCGTTCGCGCGGCGCGCGCAACGCATCGTGCACATGCTCGACGGGCGCATCGTCGACGAGGACACCTTCGAGCGCCTGCGCCACGAGCAGGACGTGGTGCTGCCCGCACGCGCCGCGGAGCAGGCGCGATGAGCGCCGCCGTGTACTGGGCCGAGGCCCGGCAATCCTGGCGCACGCTGGCGCGCAAGCCGGGCTATCTGCTGCTGGCGGTGCTGACCCTGGCACTGGGCGTGGCCACCACCACCGCGGTGTTCGCGTTGCTCGACCAGGCCTTGCTGAAGCCGCTGCCGTTTCCGCAGCCGCAGCAGTTGGTGACCCTGGGCAAGGCCGTGGATGGCGGCCACAACGTCGCCGCGCCGGGCTATTACCCGCCGCTGCGGCGCATGCCCGTCCTGCAGTCCATCGGCATCCTGCGCGGGTTTCCGGTGCCGGCCAACATCGCCCGCGGCGACAGCAGCGAAGTGGTCGCGGCGATCAGCGCCGACGCGGGCTTCCTGCGCACGTTGGGGCTGCCGATGGCGGCGGGGCGCAACTTCAACGCCGAGGAAGACCGGCCCGGCGGGCCGCAGGCGGTGATCCTTGCGCATCGTTTCTGGCAGCGCTATTTCGGCGGCGATCCGGCGGCGGTGGGGCGAACGCTGCAGGTGGAGGGCAAGCCGGTGCAGATCGTCGGCGTGTTGCCTGCGGACTTTCCCTGGGCCGAGCCGTTCGACGTGGTCCGCAACATGCAGCCGGACCTGGCCGCGACCAATCTGTCCACCAACGAGATCATCGTGGCGCGCCTGCGTCCGGGCGTCAGTGTGGCGGCCGCCTCCGCGCAGACCGCGGAGGTGCTCAAGGGCGTGCTGCGCAACAGCCGCTACATGACCGACGACTGGTGGCGCGAGCTGCAGCGCGAACCCCCCAATGCGTTGCCGTTGCAGGACAGCCTGTACACCTCCTACAGCGGCAACACGCTGTGGCTGTTCTTCGCCGCGGCCGCCTGCGTGCTGCTGATCGCGGCGATCAACCTGACCAGCCTGATGCTGCTGCGCGCGCTCGGTCGCAGCCACGACAGCGCGGTGCGCGCCGCGCTCGGCGCGCCGTGGCTGCGGCTGAGCCTGCCGGCGCTCGCCGAAGGCGTGCTGATCGGCGCGCTCGGCAGCCTGACCGGGCTGGCCTTGGCCTGGCTCGGCCTGCGCCTGCTCGGCGGTTGGGTGCCGCTGCTGTGGATGCGCGGCGCGGCCCCGCAGCTGACCGGCGCCAGCGCGCTGTTCGCCATGCTTGCCGGATGCGCGACCGCGGTGCTGGCCGCGGCGCTGGGCATCGTTCGCGGCCGTCGCCGCAACCTGGTCGCGGAACTGGCCGGCGGTGGCCGTGGCGGCTGGAGCCTGCAGACCGGCCGCCTCGGTCGCACCCTGGTGATTGCGCAGGTGGCCATTGCGGTCGTGTTGCTGATCGGCGCAGCGCTGTTCACGCGCACCCTGCAGAAGCTGGCCGAGGTGCCGATGGGCTTCGAGAGCCGCGCCGCGGTGGTGTTCACCCTCTCGCCGGTGAAGGAGCGCTACGCCATCGTGCAGGATGCGGTGGAGCAGACCCGGCGCATCGTCGCGCGGCTGCAGCAGGTGCCGGGCATCGAACGCGTCGGCGTGTCCAGCAATCCGCCGACGGCGACGCAGCTGAGCTGGAGCGTGGAGGTGGACGGGGCGTCCACCATCGATAGCCAATACCGCGTGGTCACGCCGCAGTTCCTGGAGGTGTTCCGCATTCCGTTGCTGGCCGGTCGCGGCATCGCCGACAGCGACGTGGCCGGTGCCGAGAACGTCTGCCTGGTCAGTGCGGCGTTCGCCGAGCGCTACCTGCACGGGCAGGCGCTGGGCAAGATCGTGACCGTCCCCGACGATGGCGACAACCACCGTTTGTCGATGCGCGTGGTCGGCGTGGTCGGCGACGTGCGCCACACCAGCCCGGCCGAGCCGCCGGAGCCGACGGTATACCAGCCACTGGCGCAGATGAGCGAGCCGATGTGGCAGATCATGCGCAGCTTCGGCGCGTTGACCTATGCGGTACGGCTGCATGCCGGCGCGTTGGGCGCCGACGAGCGCGCGCTGCGCGCGGCGATCGACGAAGTGGCGCCGCAGCAGCCGATCGCCGATCTGCAGCCGATGCAGGTGCTGGTCGCCAGCACCACCGGCGAACAGAAGCTCAACCTGTTGCTGGTCGGCCTGTTCGCGGCGCTGGCGCTGTTGCTGGCCGCGGTCGGCCTGTATGCGGTGATGGCGGTGGCGGTGGCCGCGCGCCAGCACGAATTCGGCGTGCGCGCCGCGCTCGGCGCGCCGCCGGCGCGGTTGCGGCGGCAGGTGCTGCGCGAGGCCGGCCTGCAGATCGGGATCGGGCTGCTGCTGGGCCTGGGCGTGGCGATGGCGCTGTCGCGGCTGCTGCAGCGCTTCCTGTTCGAGGTGCGGGTGGCCGATCCGCTGGCGATCGCCGCGGTGTTGCTGGTGCTCGCCGCGGCCGGCCTGCTCGCGGCGCTGGCGCCGGCGCAGCGTGCGGCCAGAGTGCCGCCGATGCAGGCGTTGCGCGCCGAATGAGGCAGCCGATGCACACGCAACGGATCGGCACCGTGCGCGCGGCGGTACTGGCGCATGCCGCAGGTGCCCAGCCGCTAGACTCTGCGCCATGAACGACACTCGCACGCCGCCATCGCCGCGCATCCTCGTCGTCGACGACCAGGCGGACGTGCGCGAGGCCTTGCGCATGCTGCTCAAGAGCGCCGGCTACGGCATGGTCGGTGCCGAGTCGCCGGAGCTGGCGCTGGCGTGCCTGCGCGGCGACGACTTCGCCGCGGTGCTGGTGGACATGAACTACGCCCGCGACACCACCTCCGGCGCGGAAGGATTGGCGCTGATCGCGCAGATCGCCGCGCAATGGCCCGGATTGCCGGTGATCGCGATGACCGCCTGGGCCAGCATCGAACTGGCGGTGGCGGCGATGCGCGACGGCGCGGTGGATTTCATCGAGAAGCCCTGGCAGAACGCGCGCGTGCTCGCGGTGCTGGACAGCCGCATCGCGCTGGATCGCAGCCGTCGCAACGCGCAGCGGCTCGGCGAGGCGCAGGCCTTGCTGCTGCAGGACGGCGCCGCCGGCTTCGTCGCCGAATCGGCGCCGATGCAGCGCCTGGTCGAGGACCTGCTGCGCATCGCCGGCAGCGGCGCCAACGTATTGCTGCTGGGCGAGAACGGCACCGGCAAGAGCCTGCTCGCGCAACTGCTGCACCAGTGGTCGCCGCGCCGCGCGCAGGCCTTCGTCAAGGTCAACATCGGCGGACTGGCGCCGACCCTGTTCGAAGCCGAACTGTTCGGCCATGTGCGCGGCGCCTATACCGACGCACGGCAGGACCGCGCCGGCCGCTTCGAACTGGCCGACGGCGGCACCCTGTTCCTGGACGAGATCGGCAACCTGCCGTTGCAGCAGCAACCCAAGCTGCTGCGCGCGATCGAGGATGGCGAGTTCGAGCGGCTCGGCTCCTCGCGCACGCAGCGCGTGGACGTGCGCATCGTCGCGGCGACCAATGCCGACCTGGATGCGGAAGTGGCGGCCGGGAATTTTCGCCAGGACCTGCTGTACCGGCTCAACACCTTCCAGCTGCGGGTGCCGCCGCTGCGCGAGCGCGGCGCCGACATCCTGCCGCTGGCGCGGCATTACCTGGCCGCCGCCTGCACGCGCTACCGGCGGCCGCTGCCGGCGCTGGCGCGCGACGCCGAGCGCGCCTTGCTCGGCTACGCCTGGCCCGGCAACGTGCGCGAACTGGCGCATGCGATGGAACGCGCCGCGCTGCTCGCCGACGGTACGACGCTGGGCAGCGACGACCTGCGCCTGCAGCCGGCGGCGGCTGCCGCGCCGGCCTTGTCGAGCCAGCTGACGCTCGAAGAAGCCGAGGCGTTGCTGCTGCGCCAGGCATTGGCGCAGCAGCAGGGCAATCTGCAGCGCGCCGCCGACCAGCTCGGCATCACCCGGCAGAGCCTGTACCGGCGCCTGGGCAAGCACGGCCTGCGCAGCGATGACGGCGGCTGAGCGGCAGCGGCGGCGACCGTTGTGGCTGGCGGCGCCGGCCTTGCTGGCGTTGGCGCTGGTGCTCGCGGTCGGCACGCCGCGGCCGCCGGAGGCGGTGTTGTTGATGCTGTGCGTGCTGGCGCTGACCGCGGCGCTGTGGCGCTGGCAGCAACGCGATGCCGGCCTGCGCCTGCGCACGCTCGGCGGCCTGCTCGAGGCGCTGCGCGAGGGCGATTACAGCGTGCGCGTGGCGCAGGACGCACGCGATCGCGACAGCGATGGCCTGCTGCGGCGTTTCAACGCGCTGGCGCAGCGGCTGCAGGACGAGCAGCGCGATTCGCACGAGAGCCTGCAGCTGCTGAGCAAGACCCTGGCGGCGCTGGACGGGGCGGTGTTCGCGTTCGAACAGGACCAGCGCCTGCGCCTGGTCAACCCGGCCGGCGAACGCCTGCTCGGCGCCGCCGCCGAGCACCTGATCGGACAGTCCGCACAGGCGCTGGGCCTGGCCGGATTGTTCGCGTTGCCGTCGGGCAGCATCCACGCGCATGCCTTCGCCGGCCAGCAAGGGCGCTGGCAGATCGGCCACGCCGCGTTGCGCAGCCGCAGCCAGGCCGGACAGCTGCTGCTGGTGCAGCCGATGGAGCGCGCGTTGCGCGAGGAGGAGGCGCAGGCCTTCCGCCGCCTGTTGCGCGTGCTCGGCCACGAGATCAACAACTCGCTGGCGCCGATCGGCTCGATCGCCGATACGCTCGGGCGCCTGCTCGCGGCCGCGCCGGACACGCTCGACGCCGAGCTGCACGAAGACCTGCGCAACGGCCTGGGCGTGATCGAACAGCGCAGTGCAGCGCTGCAGCGCTTCCTCGGCGGCTACGCGCGCCTGGCCAGGTTGCCGGCGCCGGTGCCGGCCACCGTGGAGCTGGCGCCGCTGTGCGCGCGGGTGCGGCGGCTGCTCGACGATGCGCGGGTGCGGGTCGAGGTCGATGCGCAGTTGCGGCTGCACGCCGACGCCGACCAGCTCGAGCAGGTGCTGATCAACCTGCTGCGCAATGCGCTGGAATCCGGCGGGAGCGCGCCGGTGACGCTGCGCGCGCGCCGCGACGCCAATGCCGCGCTGATCGAGGTCATCGACGGCGGCGCCGGGCTGCCGCCCAGCGACAACCTGTTCGTGCCGTTCTTCACCACCAAGCCCGGCGGATCGGGCATCGGCCTGGTGCTGTCGCGGCAGATCCTGGAGGCGCAAGGCGGCAGCCTGAGTCTCGAAGCGCGCACGGATGCCGCCGGCAGCGTGGCCACGCTGCGCCTGCCGCTGGCGGCGGACGGCTGCGGGGAGTAACGCCGGCTGCGCGGCCCTGTAGTCCGGGAGCGCAGGCGGCGATGTCGCAGATGCCGTCCCTGCACGGTCGGGCAGGGCGGTGCCATGCAGGCGTATGTGGGCGCTTGGGGATTCCGTAAGCGTGGCGTGTTTCTTCGAGCTCGACGCCTTGCCGGTGAAGCGTCGGGGCTGAAGCCTCTTCTTGCATGGTCGGCGTCGGGCAGCAGCGTGCACCGCGGCTCGTCTCCAAATGCGCGGCTTCGCCACGACATTTCGTCCGCGCCTGTCTATGCGTCATTTTGCGTTATGTTGCACGATTATGCGCGTTTCAGTACAGTCGCCGCATGCCTTTCGACCCACCCATCGCCACCGCGGATCGCGTCGCTTCCGCCGTCCCCGACGCCGCCGCCAGGCCCGCGATCCGCGCCACCCGCTGGGTGTTCCTGCTGTCCGGCATCGCGATGGCCGCGTGGGCGCCGATGGTGCCGTACGTGAAAGCGCGCTTCGCGCTGGACGATGCCGCCCTGGGCCTGGTGCTGCTCGCCTTCGGCGGCGGCTCGATCCTGGCGATGCCGCTGGCCGGCGTGCTCAGCCACCGGGTCGGCAGCCGCGCGGTCATGGTCGCTTCCGGGCTGGCGCTGTGCCTGGGCCTGCCGCTGGTGGCGCTGGCGCCGACCCTGCCGGGCGTGGTCGCCGCGCTGCTGTATTTCGGCGCCGCGCTCGGCGCGCTGGACGTGGCGATGAACGCGCACGGCGTGGAAACCGAAAAACGCGCCGGACGTCCGGTGATGTCCAGTTTCCATGGCGTGTTCAGCGTCGGCGGGCTGAGCGGCGCGGCGGCGATGAGCGCGCTGCTCGCGGTCGGCGCACCGCTGCTGGCGGCCACGCTCGCGGTGTCGGCGCTGCTGCTGGCATTGCTGCTGTGGCAGCGCTCCGGCCTGCTGCGCGTCGCCGCCGGCGACCCGGCGCAGCGCATCCCGCTGCGCCTGCCGCGTGGCGTGGTGCTGGTGCTGGCGGCGCTGTGTTTCATCTGTCTGCTCGCCGAAGGCGCGATGCTCGACTGGAGCGCGGTGCTGCTGCGCGAGTTCCATGGCGTGGAGACGCGTTACGCGGGCGTCGGCTATGCGCTGTTCTCGGTGGCGATGGCGGCCGGCCGCTTCGGCGGCGACTGGGTCGTCGCGCGGATCGGGCAACCGGCAATGCTGGCGGCCGGCGCCTCGCTGGCCGCCTGCGGCCTGCTGCTGGCCACGCAGGTGCCGGGCGTCGCCAGCGGCCTGCTCGGCTACGCACTGGTCGGCCTGGGCGTGTCGAACCTGGTGCCGATCCTGTTCGGTGCGGCCGGACGCCTGCCCGGCACCTCGCCGGCGGTGGCGATCGCCGCGCTGACCACGCTCGGCTATACCGGCCTGCTCGCCGGCCCGGCGCTGATCGGCTTCCTCGCCCACGCCAGCAGCCTGCCCACCGCGTTGCTGGCGGTGGCCGGGCTGTTGCTGCTGGTGGCGATGGGGTCGCGGCTGCTGCGGCACTGACCCGACCTAGGAGCACCACGCCATGCCAGCCACTCCCGCGCACGCGCCGCACACCGTGATCTTCGACCTCGGCGGCGTGCTGATCGACTGGAACCCGCGCTATCTGTACCGGCAACTGTTCGACGACGCCGCCGAGATGGAGCGCTTCCTCGCCGAGGTGTGCTCGCCGCAGTGGAACGAGCGCCAGGACGCCGGCCGGCCGTGGCGCGAGGCGGTCGCCGAATTGAGCGCCCTGCATCCGGCGCAGGCCGAGCGGATCGCCGCCTACCACCTGCGCTGGGAAGAGACGCTCGGCGGCCCGCTCGACGCCAGCGTGCAGATCCTGGAAGAACTGCACGCCCAGGGCGTGCGCCTGTACGCGCTGACCAACTGGTCGCAGGAGACGTTCCCGGTCGCGCTGCAGCGCTATGCGTTCCTGCAGCGCTTCGCCGGGATCCTGGTGTCCGGGCAGGAGCGCCTGGTGAAGCCGGATCCGGCGATCTTCGCGCTGCTGCTGTCCCGCTACGGCATCGATCCGGCGCGCGCGGTGTTCATCGACGACGCGCCGCGCAACGTCCACGCCGCCGCCGCGCAGGGACTGCACGCGTTGCAGTTCCGCGACGCGGCTACGCTGCGTGCCGAGCTGCGCGCGCTGGGCTTGCCGCTGCGCAGCGCCGGGTCGGGCGCATGACGACCGCCGCCGACGCGCTGCCGCAGGAACGCCAGCAGGCGATCCTGCAGCGCCTGCGCGAGCACGGCCGGGTCGTGGCCACGGAGCTGGCCGCGGCGTTCGCGGTGTCGGAGGATTCGATCCGCCGCGACCTGCGCGACCTCGCCGCGCAGGGCCTGTGCCGCCGCGTCTACGGTGGCGCGCTGCCGCCGACGCCCGACGTCGCGCCGCTGCCGCAGCGGCACGAGGAACATGCCGAGCGCAAGCGTGCGCTGGCGCAGGCGGCCGCCGCGCTGGTGCGTCCCGGGCAGGTGCTGCTGATCGACGCCGGTTCCACCAACAGCGCCATCGCCGCCGCGCTGCCGCCGCGGCAGCGCCTGACCGTGATCACCAATGCGCCGGACATCGCCCAGCTGCTGATGCCGCGCGAAGGCGTCGAGATCCTGCTGATCGGCGGCCGGATCGATCCGCGGATCGGCGCGGCCGTCGGCGCGCAGGCGCTGCAGCAACTGCGCCAGGTCCGTGCCGACCTGTGCTTTCCCGGCGCCTGCGCGATCGATGCCGAGCGCGGGCTGTGGGGCGTGGACGGCGAGGAGGCGCTGTTCAAGCGCGCGATGATCGAGGCCAGCGGCGAAACCGCGGTGGTGGTCACCGTGGACAAGCTCGGCGCGCATGCGCCGCATCTGGTGGCCGCGGTGGCGGCGATCGACCATCTGGTGGTGGAGCACGATGCGGCCCAGGCGCGGTGCGCGCCGTTCCTGGCGCAGGCGGTGCAAGTGCATCGCGCGGATGCGCCGGCGCCGCCGCAACGGGCAAAATAGCCGCTTCCATCGGGAGCCCGCATGTCACAGGACGTCTCCGCCGCCACGCCCCGCGCGCGGCGCACCCGGCGCTGGACGCGCCTGCTGCCACGGCCGCAGTGGGGCCGCCTGCATTGGCGCCTGCTGCGCTGGGGCACGGCCGCGCTGCTGGCCACGCTGTTGCTGCTGGACCTGGCGTTCCCGCTGCCGCTGCCGAAATCGCGCGACACCTCGACCCTGGTGGTGGCCGCCGACGGCACGCCGCTGCGCGCCTTCGCCGACGGCAACGGCGTGTGGCGCTACCCGGCCACGCCGCAGAGCGTGTCGCCGCTGTACCTGCAGGCGCTGCTGAACTACGAGGACCGCTGGTTCTGGCATCACCCCGGGGTCAACCCGTGGGCGCTGCTGCGCGCCGGCAAGCAGTGGGTGTTCTCGCGCCGCATCGTCTCCGGCGGTTCCACCCTGACCATGCAGGTGGCGCGGATCCTGATGCCGGACGACGTCAGTACGCGCAGCCCGCTGGGCAAGCTGCAGCAGCTGTTGCGCGCGCTGCAGCTGGAAGTGCACCTGAGCAAGCGCCAGATCCTGCAGCTGTACCTGGAGCGCGCGCCCTACGGCGGCACCATCGAGGGCGTGGACGCGGCCAGCTGGGCCTACCTGGGCAAGCCGGCGTCGCGCCTGTCGCAGGCCGAGGCGGCGCTGCTGGCGGTGCTGCCGCAGGCGCCGAGCCGGCTGCGCCCGGACCGGCATCCGGAGGCCGCGCGTGCCGCGCGCGACAAGGTGCTCGAGCGCATGGCCGACCTGCACGTGTGGTCGCGCGAGCAGGTCGACGACGCGCGCATCGAGCCGGTGGTGGCGCGTTCGCTGCAGTCGCCGATGCATGCCGCGCTGCTGGCCGAGCGCCTGCGCCGGCAAGCGCCGCGCGCCGCGCACATCGTCTCCACCCTCGATGCGGATCTGCAGCGCACCCTGGAGGATCGGGTCAGCGCGTATTTCTCGCAGCTGCCCGAGCGCACCTCCGCGGCGTTGCTGGTGGTGGACAACCGCGACCTGCAGGCGCGCGCCTACATCGGCTCGGTGATGTTCGGCGACCGCAAGCGGCTCGGCGACGTGGACATGGTCCAGGCCTGGCGCTCGCCCGGTTCCACGCTCAAGCCATTCCTGTACGGCATGGCCCTGGACGACGGCCTGATCCACTCCGAAAGCCTGCTGGTGGACGCGCCGCAGAGTTTCGGCGATTACCGCCCGGGCAATTTCGACGAGGCCTTCAACGGTCCGGTCGGCGCGGCCAGCGCCTTGCGCCTGTCGTTGAACGTGCCGGCGGTGGACCTGCTCGAGCGGGTCGGCCCAGCGCGCTTCGCCGCGCGCCTGAACAATGCCGGCATCGGCCTGAAGTTTCCGCGCGGCAGCACGCCGAACCTGGCATTGATCCTCGGCGGCACCGGCGCGCAGCTGGAAGAACTGGTCGGCGCCTTCGCCGCGCTGAACCGCGATGGCATCGCCGGGCACGTGCGCTACACCGCCACCGACAAGGTCATCGACCGGCGGCTGATGTCGCCCGGCGCGGCGTGGATCGTGCGCGAGATCCTCGAGGCCAACCCGCGCCCCGGCTACGGCATCGGCACCTTCGACGTCGGCACGCGCCCGCGCGTGGCGTGGAAGACCGGCACGAGCTACGGCTACCGCGACGCCTGGGCGATCGGCAGCACCCGCCGCTACACGGTCGGGGTCTGGGTCGGGCGCCCGGACGGCACCCCGCTGCCCGGCCAGTACGGCGCGGTGACCGCGCTGCCGCTGATGTTCGAGACCATCGACAGCCTGCCGCGCGCGCGCGGCGACAACGCGCCGCGGCCGATGCCCGACAACGTGCAACAGCTGGACGTGTGCTGGCCGCTGGGCATCGCCGCCGAACAGACCCCGCCCGCGCTGTGCCAGCGGCGCTTCTCCGCCTACGCGCTGGACGGCGCGGTGCCGCCGACCTTCGCCGAGCGCGACGCGCGGCTATGGAGCGCCGGCCGCGACACGGTGCAGGTGGACGCGCGCAGCGGCCTGCGCCTGTCGCCCGACTGCGCGCGGCCGCACCAGGCGGTGCAGCGCGAACTCGCGCGCTGGCCGGCGCTGCTGACGCCATGGCTGCACGCCAGCGAACGCCAGGCCGGGCAACTGCCGGCGCTGGCGCCGGACTGCCGCGACGACGGCCGCGGCGGCAACGACGTGCTGCGCATCGAAGGGCTCAACGACCGCGCCACCCTGGCGCGCGCGCCGGGCAGCCCCAGCGTGCGCCTGCAGGTACGTGCGCTGGGCACCACCGCGCCGGTGGATTGGCTGCTGGATGGCCGCTGGATCGCCCGCACCGAAGGCGCGCGCAACTTCCAGCGCGATTTCGCCGATGCCGGCGACCACACCCTGACCGCGCTGGCCAGCAATGGCGCGTGGACCCAGGTGCGGTTCCGGGTGTTGCATTGAGTGCGCTTGCGCGCGCATTGCGCGACGAAATGTAGAACATTCGACTGTGGCGCTCACAGCCGAGAGAGTGTTGTGGGAGCGACTTCAGTCGCGACGGGCTTTACCGGGAATGCCCGTCGCGACTGAAGTCGCTCCCACAGGGACTACGGTTGCCTGCAAAGGCCAGCGCTTGCGAACGGTTGCGGAGATTGTCGCGGCATCCTTGTGAACGGCGAAAGCGCCGGAATATGCATGTCCCCTGTAGGAGCGGCTTCAGCCGCGACAAGTGCCTTCGGTAAGTTCATGTCGCGGCTGAAGCCGCTCCTACAGGGAGCGCCAGCCTCGCCACGCAGACGCACGATCTTTGTATGAGGGGTGCTAACCGCGACAGGCTTTTATCGGCGAATCCGGTCGCGGTTGCCACAAAAAAGCGCCCGGCATTTGCCGGGCGCTTTTTTTACTGCAGACGACCAGGCGACCTACTTCCCGATCCACCCTTCCAGCATGTCGGAGAACTCGTCGGCATGCTCTTCTTCCTGGGCCAGGATGTGCTCCAGGATGCGCTTGGTGGTGGTGTCCTTGTCGCCGATGAAATTGATCATCTCGCGGTAGCTGTCGATGGCGATGCGCTCGGCGATCAGGTTTTCCTTGACCATGTCGCGCAGGTCTTCGCCTTCCTTGTATTCGGCATGCGAGCGCGCGGTCAGCGTGTCGGGATTGAGGTCCGGCTCGCCGCCCAACTGCACGATGCGTTCGGCCAGCTTGTGCGCGTGTTCCTGTTCCTGCTGCGCATGCTCCAGGAACTCGGCCTTGACCGAATCGGCGAGCATGCCCGAGGCCATGAAGTAGTGGCGGTAGTAGCGCAGCACGCAGACGTACTCGGTGGCGAGCGCATCGTTGAGCAGCTTGATCACCGCCTCGCGGTCGGCGCTGTAGCTCTTGGTGATCGCACCGTCCTCGATGCTCTGGCGTGCATTGGCGCGCAGCGTGGCGGTATCGGTGAGGCCGGCGGTGTGCTGCAGCGGCTTGGCGTCGTTGGCTGGCTTGTTGGACATGGCTGGCCGGTTCCTGTGTGGTGGGTGAAAGAAAGATTAGGTGGGGAGATGCTGCGGGTCGGGAAGGTGCTGCAGCACGTAGTCGGCAGCGGAGACCTTGAATTCGCCCGGGGCCTCGACGAACAGCGCGCGCACCACGCCGTCCTCGGCGTACAGCGCGAAGCGCCGCGCCCGCACGCCCATGCCGTAGCTGCTGGCGTCCATTTCCAGGCCCAGCGCCTTGGCCAGTGCGCCGTTGCCGTCGGACAGCATCTGCAGGCCGTCGGGCACCAGCTGGCTCTTGCCCCAGGCCTGCATCACGAACGGGTCGTTGACCGCCATGCAGTACACCTCGATGCCGCGCTTGCGGAATTCCTCGAAGTGCTCGACATAGCCGGGCAGGTGCTTCTCCGAGCAGGTCGGGGTGAACGCGCCGGGCACCGCGAACAGCAGCACGCGGTGGCCGTCGAACAGGCTGCGGGTGTCCACCTGCTCCACGCCCTCGCGGATGCGTTGCAGGACCACTTCGGGAATGCGTTCGCCGGGCTGGATGGGCATATCGGGCTCCTTGGATGAATCGAGTCTAGAAATCGGAATGGGAAGGCAGCGTCAAGGCCCCTTGAAAAGCGCAGGGCCATTCCTATCTGGCAGGCATGGCGGCGGGCCTGGCCCGGCGCCGCGAACCACCCGTCAGGGTTTATCCCATTCACGTTGCAGGAGACTACGAGATGAGCATCGTCCGTTATCGCCCGTTGCCGGCCCAGGCCGCCTTCCAGAACGAGATCAAGCAGGTGTTCGACCGCTTCTTCGACCCCAACGGCGGCACCGACGAGTCGGCCGTCGTCACCGCGCAGTGGGTGCCGCGCGTGGACATCAAGGAGGAAGCCGAGCGTTTCGTGCTGTACGCCGACCTGCCCGGCATCGACCCGGCCGAGATCGAGGTGTCGATGGACAAGGGCATCCTGTCGATCAAGGGCGAGCGCAAGAGCGAGTCCACCGCCGACAGCGAGCGCTTCTCGCGCATCGAGCGCCGCTACGGCAGCTTCCACCGCCGTTTCGCGCTGCCCGACAGCGCCGATCCCGACAACATTTCCGCCACCGGCTACCATGGCGTGCTGGAAGTGCGCATCCCCAAGCGCCCGGCGAGCACGCCGCGCCGGATCCAGGTCGACACCGGGGCCACGATCGTGCAGTAAGCGCCCGCCCGCGCCGGCGACGCCGCGGCGTCGCCGCGCCTTCGCGGCCGGCCAGTAGAATGGCCGGGCGATGGTGCGCAGCATGCAACCGGCCCGTTGCCGCAAGGCGGCGGGCCGACTCTTTTTGAGGTGATGGATGGAATTCAAGGATTACTACGCGACCCTGGGCGTGGAGCCCAGCGCGGGCGACGCCGAGATCAAGACCGCCTACCGGCGGCTGGCGCGCAAGTACCATCCCGACGTCAGCAAGGAGGCCGGCGCCGAGGACAAGTTCAAGGCCATCAACGAGGCCTACGAAGCGCTGCGCGATCCGCCCAAGCGCGCCGCCTACGATCAGCTGCGCGCGCAGGGCTACCGGCCCGGCGAAGAGTTCCAGGCCCCGCCCAACTACGGCGGCGCGCAGGGCTACGACTTCGAGGAAGTGTTCGGCAACGGCGGCGCCGGCGGCGGCTTCAGCGATTTCTTCGAGAGCCTGTTCGCGCGCCAGCAGCGCGCGCGCCAGGGCGGTGCCGGCCCCGGTCCCGGCCCGGGCGCGGCGCCGCGCGGCGACACCCGCGCCAAGCTGGCGGTGCCGCTGGAGGCGGTGTACGCCGGCGACAGCGTGCGCATCACCATCAACGGCAAGCAGCTGGACGTGCGCGTGCCCAAGGGCGTGCGCCCCGGCCAGGTGATCCGGCTGAGCGGGCAGGGCAACGGCGGCAGCAACCTGCTGCTGGAGATCGAATACGCCGCGCACCCGCAGTTCGAGGTGGACGGGCTCAACATCCTGTACACCCTGCCGGTGACGCCGTGGCAGGCGGCGCTGGGCACCAGCATCAGCGTGCCGACCCTGGGCGGTGCGGTGGAGCTGAAGATCCCGCCGGAGTCCGACGCCGGGCGCAAGCTGCGCCTGCGCGGCCGCGGCCTGCCGGGCACCCCGGCGGGCGACCAGATCGTGGAACTGGAAGTGCTGGCACCGGCGCCGGAGACCGAGGCGCAGCGCAAGGCCTATCGCAGTCTGGCCAAGGCGTTCGGCGAGGCAGTGTGAAGCCGGGATTCGGGATTCGGCATTGGGGATTCGAGTTTCCCAGGCCTGCCGCAGCGTCTGCTTTCCTGTGGGAGGGGCTTCAGCCCCGACGCCTTATCTGTAACGCGTCTGGGCTGAAGCCCCTTCACAAAAGGCGCGGGGCCGGGAGCGCAGGCAGCCTCGGCTTCCCAATCCCGAATCCCGAATTCCCAATCCCGGCCTTTCAGCCCTTCGGCGGATCCTCGCCGCTGAACACCCGCTCGATCACCTCGGACAGCTCGTCCTCGGAGAACGGCTTGGTGATGTAGGCGCGGGCGCCCTGGCGCATGCCCCACATGCGGTCGGTGTCCTGGTCCTTGGTGGTGACCAGGATCACCGGGATGTTCTGCGTGCTCGGCTCGCGGCGCAGCGTGCGGGTGGCCTGGAAACCGTTGAGGTTGGGCATCACCACGTCCATCAGCACCAGGTCCGGCAGCGCCGCCTTGGCCGCTTCCACGCCGGCCGCACCGTCGGTGGCGGTGAGCGTTTCGTGGCCCAGCTTCTCGACGATGCGCTGGATGCCGAGCAACTGCGACGGCGAATCGTCGACGATCAGGATGCGTGCCATGTGTTTCCCCCTTGGAGCCACGAGTGTAGTGGCAGCGGCGCGCACCCGGAAAGCGGTGCGCGTCACAAACCCCCGGGCACGTCTACGCCGCCGGATCCAGCCGCACCACGGTGCGCCCGAACGACTGCCCGGCGAGCATCGTCGCGAACACTTCGGGCAGGCCGGACAGGTCCACTTCGCGGGTGCAGATCGCGTCCAGGTGGCGCGGTTTCCAGTCGCTGCCCAGGTGCTGCCAGATCAGGTCGCGCAGGTCGCGCGCGGTGCCGGCCGAGCCGATCCCCAGCAGCGACACGCCGCGCAGGATGAACGGCATCACCGTCATGTCCAGCTCCGGGGTCGCCGCCAGCCCGGCGCTGGCGACGTTGCCGTACGGGGCCGTCTGCGCCAGCAGGCTGGTCAGCATCGCCCCGCCGACGTTGTCCAGGCCGCCGCCGAAGCGCACCGACTCCAGCGGGCGCTTGGTCTGCAGCGCGTCGCGGCCCAGCACCTGGCTGGCGCCCAGCGCCTTCAGGTGCTCGGCGCGGTCGGCCTTGCCGCTGACCGCATGCACTTCGAAGCCGGCGCGGCTGAAGATGTCGATCGCCAGCGAGCCGACCCCGCCGGTGGCGCCGGTCACGCACAGCGGGCCGTGGTCCGGGGTCTGCCGGTTGTCGAGCAGGCGCAGCAGCGCCAGCGCCGCGGTGAAGCCGGCGGTGCCCAGCACCATGCTCTCGCGCAGGCTCAGCCCGGCCGGCAGCGGCACCACCCACTTGGCCTCCAGCCGCGCGTACTGGCTGTAGCCGCCGTCGCGGGTCTCGCTCAGGCCGCAGCCGGTGACCAGCACCGCATCGCCTTCCTTGAAGCCCGGATCGCTGGAGGCGACCACGTGCCCGGCCACGTCGATGCCACCGACCAGCGGGAACCGGCGCAGGATCTTGCCCTGGCCGGTGCCGGCCAGCGCGTCCTTGAAATTCACCGACGACCAGGCGCCGCGGATCACCACTTCGCCGGGACTGAGCTGGTCCAGCCCCACCGGTTCGACCGCGGCGCGGTAGCCGGCATCGTCCTGGTGGATGCGGAAGGCGGGGAAGCTGGCGGGGAGCGACATGGCGAAAACCTTGGTCGGCGCGAAGGAATGCACCAAGATAGCCCTTTCGAAACGTCGGATCTGCCCCATCTTGTAGAATCGGCGACTCACTTACGGTGACCGGCGCGGACCGACGCGCCGCCACCTACCTTCTTGGAGCATGCATGGCCTGGAATACACCCGGCGGCAAGGGCGGAGATGGCCCGGACAATAACGGGCGCAATCCCTGGAAGCCTCGTGGCGGCAATGGTGGCGGCAAGTGGGGCGGGTTGCCCGGTCCGTTGAAGGACCTGTTCGGCGGCGACGGCGCCAACATCGGCCGCTGGGTGTTGGCGGCGGTGGTGCTGTTGCTGCTGTTCAGTTGCTTCCAGCTGATCGGCGAGCAGCAGCGCGGCGTGGTGCTGCGCTTCGGCCAGTTCTCGCGGATCCTGCAGCCGGGCCCGAACTTCAAGCTGCCGTGGCCGATCGAATCGGTGCGCAAGGTCAACGCCACCGAGATCAAGACCTTCAGCAACCAGGTGCCGGTGCTGACCCGCGACGAGAACATCGTCAGCGTCTCGCTCAACGTGCAGTACCGCATCGACGACCCGCGCATGTACGTGTTCGGCTCGCGCAACGCCGACCAGGTGCTGGAGCAGGCCGCGCAGAGCGCGGTGCGCGAACAGGTCGGCCGCGCCGACCTCAACGTGGTGCTGAACAACCGCGGGCCGATGGCCACCGCCGCGCGCGACCGCCTGCAGGCCGCGCTCAGTGCCTACCGCACCGGCCTGATCGTGACCGGGCTGACCCTGCCCGACGCGCGCCCGCCGGAAGAAGTGAAGCCGGCCTTCGACGAGGTCAACGGCGCCCAGCAGGTCAAGGAGCGGCTGATCAACGAGGCTCAGGCCTACGCCGCCAAGATGGTGCCGGAAGCCCGCGGCCAGGCCGCGCGCACCCGCACCGTCGCCGAAGGCTACAAGGAAGCGTCGATCGCCCGCGCGCAAGGCGATGCCGAGCGCTTCACCCTGCTGCAGCAGCAGTACCAGAACGCGCCGGAGGTCACCCGCAAGCGGCTGTGGCTGGAGACGGTGCAGAAGGTGCTGTCGGAGAACCGCAAGGTCATCGGCGGCGACGGCCGCCAGCTGATCTACGTGCCGATGCCGGCCGACGGCGGCAAGAGCGGCGCCAGCGCCGCGCCGGCGCCGTCCGCCAGCGGCGGCATGCCGACGCTGCCGCAGGAAGTCCTGATGCCGTCGCTGTCCAGCAGCCCGGCCGAAAGTATCCGCAGTCCGGAGCGCACGCCGCGCCCGAACGGCCGTGAGGAGGTGCAGCCATGAGAATTTCCCTGTGGGCGGGCGTTGCGGTCGTGGCGCTGTTCGCGCTGCTGAGCTCGGTGTTCGTGGTGCGCGAAGACCAGACCGCGATGGTGCTGAACCTTGGCCGCGTGGCGCGTGCCGACCTCAAGCCGGGCCTGCACTTCAAGCTGCCGCTGGTGGAATCCACGCGCGTGTTCGATCGCCGCTTCCAGGTGCTGGACACGCCGCCGGCGCGCTACTTCACCGCCGAGCAGAAGGACGTCAGCGTCGACTTCTTCGCCATCGGCTACATCTCCGACGTGCGCGCGTTCTACCGCGCCACCGGCGGCGACGAGAAGGTGGCCAACGCGCGCCTGGCGCCGATCATCATCGATTCGCTGCGCAACCAGATCAACGCGCGCACCTTGCAACAGCTGGTGTCCGGCGACCGCAGCGAACTGATCGCGCAGCAGCTGAGCGCGATCAACGCCGCCGGCAAGACCCTGGGCATGCAGATCACCGACCTGCGCATCAAGCAGATCGACCTGCCGACCGACAGCCAGGTGATCACCGACGTGTACGAGCGCATGCGCGCGCAGCGCAAGCAGGAAGCCAGCAAGCTGCGCGCCGAAGGCGAAGAGCAGGCGCTGACCATCCGGGCCCAGGCCGACCGCGAGAGCACCGTGCTGGTCGCCGAGGCCGAGCGCGACGCGCAGAAGCTGCGCGGCGAAGGCGATGCCGAGGCCGCCAGCATCTACGGCAAGGCAGGCTCCGCCGACCCGTCGTTCTACGCGTTCTACCGCAGCCTGGAGGCCTATCGCGGCGCCATGGCCGACGGCAACGCGGTGATCGTGCTGGACAAGAACGATCCGTTCCTGCAGTACCTGAAGAGCGAGCGCTGATAGAGCCGGGATTGGTTATTCGGGATTCGGGATTCGCAAGCGCGGATCCCGGTCCCCGCAGTCCCCTGTTGTAGGAGCGGCTTCAGCCGCGACAGGTCCTCTCCGGCAAGGTAAATGTCGCGGCTGAAGCCGCTCCTACAGATGGTTCAAGGCGCTCCAGCGCTGACGCGTTCGCCCGTTCCTCTTGCCCGAGACCCTATGCACGATCTGATCGCCGCGGTGTGCCTGATGATCGTCTTCGAGGGGCTGGTGCTGCTGGTCGCGCCGGAGGCCTGGAAGCGGCTGGTGCAGCAGATGCTGGCCGTGCCGGCCGCGCAGTTGCGCATCGCCGGCGGCGTGGCCCTGGCGGTGGGGCTGCTGGCCTTGCTGTGGGTCCGCGCCTGATCCGCATCCGGTTCGCTCCAGCCGGGTACGTCGCTGAACGCGGCCGCGGAAGGGGTGGTGACCGCCACCCAAAACCCGGATAATGCACAAAAGCCGGCCGGGCCCGCTCCACACGAGCGCCTCGACCGGCTTTTTCCGTGTAAGGGCCTGCCGCCGCCTGGACGCTCCCCGATGGAGCGGCCGTACCGGCGCCGGCAAGACCCGTGCATGGCCACCACATCCGTGCGGCCCCGATGGCTGCGCAGCAAACCAGGAGTTACCCAGCCATGGGTCAGTCAGTTGTCGTGCTCGGCGCCCAGTGGGGCGATGAAGGCAAAGGCAAGATCGTCGATCTGCTCACCGAGGAAATCGGTGCCGTCGTGCGCTTCCAGGGCGGCCACAACGCCGGCCACACCCTCGTCATCAACGGCAAGAAGACCGTCCTGCACCTGATCCCGTCGGGCATCCTGCGCGAAGACGCGCTGTGCCTGATCGGCAACGGCGTGGTGATCTCCCCGGCCGCGCTGATCAAGGAAATCAGCGAGCTGGAGGAGGCGGGCGTGGAAGTGCGTTCGCGCCTGAAGATCTCCCCGGCCGCTCCGCTGATCATGCCGTACCACATCGCCCTGGATCAGGCCCGCGAGAAGGCCGCCGGCGGCAAGGCCATCGGCACCACCGGCCGCGGCATCGGCCCCGCGTACGAAGACAAGGTGGCACGCCGCGGCATCCGCATCGCCGACCTGCACTACCCGCCGCAGCTGGAAGAACTGCTGCGCACCGCGCTGGATTACCACAACTTCGTGCTGACCAAGTACCTGGGCGTGGAAGCGGTCGATTTCCAGAAGACCTTCGACGAGGCCCTGGCCTTCGGCGAGTACGTACAGCCGATGAAGTACGACGTGGCCGGCATCCTTCACGAGCTGCGCAAGCAGGGCAAGCGCGTGCTGTTCGAAGGCGCGCAGGGCGCGCTGCTCGACATCGACCACGGCACCTACCCGTACGTCACCAGCTCCAATACCACCGTCGGCGGCGCGCTGGCCGGCACCGGCGTCGGCGCCGATGCGATCGACTACGTGCTCGGCATCGCCAAGGCCTACGCCACCCGCGTCGGCGGCGGCCCGTTCCCGACCGAACTGGACGACGAAGTGGGCCAGGGCATCCGCGACCGCGGCGCCGAGTACGGCGCCTCCACCGGCCGCCCGCGCCGCTGCGGCTGGATGGACATCGTCGCGCTCAAGCGCGCCGTGGCCATCAACGGCATCTCCGGCCTGTGCATCACCAAGCTCGACGTGCTCGACGGCATGGAGAAGCTGAAGATCTGCATCGCCTACGAATACCGCGGCAAGCGCACCGAATACGCGCCGCTGGACGCGCAGGGCTGGGAAGAGTGCACCCCGGTGTACCTGGAGTTCCCCGGCTGGACCGAGAACACCCATGGCATCACCGTGTGGGACGAACTGCCGCCCGCCGCCCGCGCCTACCTGCGCGCGCTGGAGGAACTGGCCGGCTGCCCGATCTCGATCGTCTCCACCGGCCCGGACCGCGACCACACGATGGTGCTGCAGGATCCGTTTGCGTAGGCAGGCTGCCCTCCGCCCTTTCTTCCGAATATGGTAGAAATGAGACGAGCCTCAGTGAAGAGCCCCGCGACAGCGGGGCTTTTTAATTGAGAATCAGATATTCATATTTTTTAATTCATCGCGCCAGAACGTGCAGGCCAAGATTTGGTCAGTAGCATCAGGTCTTCGTTCTCTCAGCTGCACTATTGCTTGAGAGTAATCGGCAGCTGGATCATGCGTCTTCATCTTCCTCGAGCATCCTGGCATCAGCCTCTTCTCTTCCTCGTTCGAAGCGATGGGTTGGCAGCATCACGTAGTCGAGAGCCGAGTTGTTGATGAAAGCTGTACGGTGCCAGCCTTCGATGGAAACTCGTGTTAGTTCCCCTTCCGCGTCGCCGACGTCGTCGCAGAAATCTACCAGCTCATAGAATGAGTCGAAAAGTTCTTCATCGTCTGGGATGTGTAAAGTTCGTTGTTTCCCGTTCGAAAGCTGGTACTTAACGTAAGTTGCAAGCTCAAAAATCCTCTTCGTCGTAATAGAGTTTTTATGCTTTTCGCTTTCGAGCTCTTCTGGTTTTATCCTTCCCTCCGCGACTAGCGCATCATATTGAAGATCTGTAATCATTATGGCTTCAGAGACGCGCTTGACGTCTTTGGCGGAGAATTTGGCGAGTTCTCCATCAAAACTGAGTTCTTCCACAATTTCCCAATCACGCGCATCTGGCATCTGCAAGACGGCATGATCTACGTAGGTGTCGTGCTCTGGGCCGAAGTCATCGTACGCCTCGCTTGAGAAATACAAGTCAGCGATCGATCCCGCCCGAATCACAACTGTCTGATTCGACAGACTCTCGACTGTCACGAATTTAGGTTGTTGCTGGAGTGCGCGGTGTAGGCGACTAAATGCACCGTCTGTGATTGAAAGCAATAGAGGGGCGCCGCCGCCTAAGAAGTGAATCGCGACTTCACCATAGTAGTTGAGATCTTCTCCGACGGACTTGTCGTAGAACCCGGCGAGGATTGGCGGATGCTTTCCAAGCAGAGTGTCCGGGTTTGTCTCCAGCACTTTTGCTAATTTCACGAGCTTGTCTTTCGGAATAGGGGAGGCTCCGCTCTCCCAGCGCTGATAGTTGGGTTGTGAGACTCCCACTGCCTTGGCTAACTTGGCTTGGCTGAGCATTGCTTTTACGCGGAACTGCTTAAGTTTGAGCGCCATGAGAAATCCATTGTATGGATATACGTATATTAAACGTATCACATGTCTTGGGTTGATGCCACGCCGATGCATCGTGCTGGGGAGAGGGATGCATAGTCCCTGATCGAGATGGTCCTTCTCGGTAGTCGCAGTCCCATGTGAGGATCGGACTTCTCGTCTTGGATTTCGCTCCCAAGTGCAGTCTCGCCCGTGTGGCACAAAAGTGCTACATTCGTCGCGGGCACGACGTGCCCGGAGGATTCCATGAGCACCACCACCATCCGTCTACCCGACGAGCTCAAGGCGCGGATTGCCGCAGCGGCGAAGCGCGACGGCACCACGCCGCACAATTTCATCCTGCAGGCCATCGCCGAGAAGGCCGAGCTGGCCGAGCGGCGCGCCGACTTCCACGCCCAGGCCGATCAGCGCTGGGCCGAGTTCCTGGAGACGGGTGAGACGATCCCGTGGGACGAGGCGCGCACCTACTTCAGGGCCCAGGTGGCAGGAAAGCCTGCGAAGCGGCCAATGGCGCGCAAGCTGGAAGACTGAAGTGGCGCGCATTCGCCTCGGTCCCGGCGTGATCGAGGATCTGGAGCGGATCGCCGCGTATTTGCGCGACCACGAGAGCGCGCATGCAGAACAGAGAGCCGAGGAGATCGTCAGCGCGTTCGACGTGCTGGCAGGCAATCCGTTGATCGGCCGCCCGGTCCATGGAGACAGCCGCGAACTGGTGATGGGCCGCGGTTCGCGCGGTGACGTGGCGTCGTATCGCTATGTGGATGTGACCGACACGGTGATCGTGCTGGCGATTCGCGCACAGCGAGAGGCGGGCTATGCACGCGATGCATGAAACCGAGGCGCGGACGCCCGCGCCAACCACCAAGGAAGACCACTGATGCTCACAGCACTGTTCGACAAACTGCTCACGCGCAAGACCAGCCCGGATGCGTTCGCCAAGCTGTTCGAGGAGGCGTTGCGCGCGCAGGGCTACCGGGAGGAGCTAACGTACCGACCGGACGAATTCCGCCTTGTCGCGCCACGCGGGCGCATCATCAATCTGCACAACGCCTACCACGACTACACCACCGCCGATCGCCAGCGCCGCGCCGAGGTGCTGCGCAGCTATGCGGCGGCGTTCGTGGAGGAGGGCGGCGAAGACAACCAGATCGAGACGTTGGAACAGGCGCGGCCGATGCTGATGCCCGTCGTGCGCCATCGCGCCATGTTCGAGGAAATGCGCCTGGAGCATGTCCGCGCGCATGGCTGGGAGAAGCCGTTCACGACCGTCTGGCGCGAGCTGAGTGAGGACTGCGTCGAGTTGCTGGCGATCGACCGCCCCGATTCGACCTCGACCCTGCTCGCTGGGCCGAAGGACGCATGGGGCATCACCTTCGAGCAAGCGCTGGCCATCGCCCACGACAACCTGCGCGACGCCACGCCGGACCGCTTCGTCGAGGTCGCCCCAGGCATCTTCCAGGGTGCCTGGCACGACGCCTACGACACCAGCCGCGTGGTGCTGCCCGACGTGCTGCAGCGCGTTCCGGTGAAGGGGCGGCCGGTGTTCATGCTGCCCACCCGCGATTGCCTGCTGGTGGTGGGCGACCGCGACGAAACCGCGATGGCGGGCATGCTGGAACTGAGCCTGGACGCGGCCGCGAACGGGCGCTGCATCTCCTCGCTGGCCTTCGCCTACGACGACGCGCGCCGGATCGTCCCATTCGCGCTGCCGCAGCCCGAGCACCGGCGCCGCCAGGCCGATCTGCAGCGCATGATGGATGCGCCGGCCTATTCCCTGCAGAAGGATCTGCTGGAAAAGATCCACGCCGCGAACCACACCGACATCTTCGTCGCCTCCTATCGCGTGTTCGAGGAGAACGACGGCAGCGGCCGGCAGTTCTCGCTGGCGACCTGGACCCGCGATGTCGACACCTCCTTGCCGAAGGCCGATCGCATCGCCTTCGTCGTGCCGAAGGACGAGGGCGACGCGGACATGGTGGTCGCGGACTGGGACAAGGCCGTCGCGGTGGTCGCCGAACTGATGGAGCAGGAACCGGATTTCTATCCACCGCGCTTTCGCGTGCGTGACTTTCCCAGCGAGGCGCAACTCAGGCAACTGGCGTGACCTAGCCGCTGCCCTCTGATGGGCAGGGCGGGGTCCTGGAGGCGCGAGCTGATTGCCCGCTGTCTGCGTTGCACGCGTCCGCGTCGAACGCGCCGCGCCGTCTGTATCCTGCGCCGGCCCCTTCGAAGAGCCCCCATGCGCCAGATCCTCACGACCGCCATCGCCCTGGCCCTGGCCAGCGTCTCGCCATGCACGTTCGCCCAGCCGGAACGTCCTGCATCTAGCATCGTCGCCGCGCCGGCCGCGCCGGCCGCGCCGGCCGCGTCGGTCACCACGCAATTGCCGCGCACTGCCAGGCCGCGCCATTACGCGCTGGAGATCACCCCGCACGCCGACACGATGACGTTCGACGGCAAGGTCCGCATCGCGCTCGACGTGCTGCAGCCCACCGACCGCATCGTGCTGCAGGCCGCCGACCTGCGCTTCGGCCAAAGCACCCTGACCGGCGGCAAGGCCAAGGCGGCGCTGGTGGCCAAGGTCGCCACCGACGCCGACGCGCAGACCGCCAGCTTCGTGTTCGCCAAGCCGCTGGCCCCGGGCAGCTACGTGCTGTCCATCGCCTACAGCGGCGTCATCAACACCCAGGCCAACGGCCTGTTCGCGCTGGACTACGCCACCCCGCACGGCCAGCGCCGCGCGCTGTACACGCAGTTCGAGAACTCCGACGCGCGCCGTTTCCTGCCGTCCTGGGACGAACCCGACTTCAAGGCCACCTTCGACCTGACGGTGAACGCGCCGGCCGCGCAGATGGTGGTCGGCAACATGCCCGTGGCCGCCACCACCGACCTCGGCCATGGCCTCAAGCGCGTCGCGTTCCAGACCACGCCGAAGATGTCCACCTACCTGCTGTTCCTGGGCGTGGGCGAGTTCGAGCGCACCGCGCTCAAGGGCGACAACGGCACCGAGATCGGCGTGATCGCCCAGCAGGGCAAGGCCGACCAGGCGCGCTTCGCGCTGGAGTCCGGCCGCGACGTGCTGCGCGAATACAACGACTACTTCGGCGTGCGCTATCCGCTGCCCAAGCTGGACAACATCGCCGCGCCCGGCGGCAGCCAGTTCTTCAGCGCCATGGAGAACTGGGGCGCCATTTTCACCTTCGAACATTCCCTGCTGCTGGACCCGGCGGTGTCGGACGTGACCGATCGGCAGCGCGTGTTCACCACCGCCGCACACGAGATCGCGCACCAATGGTTCGGCGACCTGGTGACCATGGCCTGGTGGGACGACCTGTGGCTCAACGAAGGCTTCGCCACCTGGCTGGAAGGCCGCACCACCGCCAAGCTGCATCCGGAATGGGATATCGACAAGACCGGCCCGGCCTACGTCAGCCGCGCCGCCATGGGCAGCGACGCCTACGCCACCACCCACCCGGTGGTGCAGAAAGTGGACACCGTCGAACAGGCCAGCCAGGCCTTCGACGGCATCACCTACGAAAAGGGCTCGGCGGTGATCGGCATGCTGGAGGACTATGTCGGCGCCGACGCATGGCGCGACGGCGTGCGCCGCTACATCGGCAAGCGCGCCTACGGCAACGCCGTCACCGGCGACCTGTGGCAGGAAATCGACGCCGCCGCGCCGGGCAAGCAGTTCCTGCAGGTGGCGCACGACTTCACCCTGCAGCCGGGCGTGCCGCTGATCAAGGTCGCCGCCAGCTGCAACGCCGGCACCACCGTCGTGCGCCTGGAGCAGGGCGAATACACCCTCGACCGCCCCGACAAACAACCGTTGCGCTGGCACGTGCCGGTGGCCGTGCGCAGCGGCGACAATGAAGTGCGCGTGCTGGTGGATGGCAGCGCGCAACTGCAACTGCCCGGCTGCACCGCGCCGGTGCTGGTCAACGCCGGGCAGAAGGGCTACTACCGCACGCTGTACGCACCCGCGCAGTTCAAGGCGCTGACCGCCGGCTTCGCCACATTGCCGGTGGTGGACCAGCTCGGCGTGCTGCTGGATACCAGCGCATTGGCCACTGTCGGCCTGCAGCCGCAAGCGGACCTGCTCGGCCTGGCCGACACCGTGCCGGTGGGCGCGGCGTCGGACCTGTGGGTCACTGTCGCCACGGTCTACGCCGGCATCGACGACCTGTTCCAGGACGACCCGCAGAGCCAGGCCGCCTGGCGCCGCTACGCGCTGTCGCGGCTGGCGCCGGAGTTCGCCACGCTGGGCTGGGACGACCGCGCCAGCGACGCCGCCCAGGCCAAGCAACTGCGCGCGCACCTGATCGACACGCTCGGCGGCATGGGCGACGCCCAGGTGATCGCCGAAGCGCGCCGCCGGTTCGCCGCATTCCAGGCCGACCCGACCGCCTTGTCGCCGGAACTGCGCAACAGCGTGCTGGGCATCGTCGCGCGCCATGCCGACGCCGCCACCTGGGACGCGCTGCACCGGATGGCGCAGAAGGAGACGTCCTCGATGATCCGCGACCAGGACTACCTGCTGCTGGCCGGCGCCAAGGACGCCACCCTCGCGCAACGCGCCCTGGACATGGCGCTGACCGACGAGCCCGGCGCCACCAACAGCGCCTCCATGATCACGACGGTGGCGGGTGAGCATCCGGACCTGGCCTTCGATTTCGCCGTGGCCCACCGCGACCACGTGGACACCCTGATCGACACCACCTCGCGCGCCCGCTACTACCCGCGCCTGGGCGCCGGCTCGGTCGACCTGAAGATGGTCGACAAGATCCAGGCGTATGCGCAGCGCTACCTCGCCGCGACCTCGCGCCGCGATGCGGACGCGGCCATCGCCGACATCCGCACGCGGGTGAAGCTGCGTGCGCAGCGGGTGCCGCAGATCAAGGCGTGGTTGGCGGGGCGGAAGGGGTGAGGGTGGGTGGTGGCTCGTTGAGTAGCGCTGGCTCCTGACCAGGGAGGCTTCGCCCGGCCTAGCCAAAAAGCTTTGCAAATACCCAGATTGGGTAATAACCTACCCATTATGGGTAACGAGGCCGCCATCGCCACCGCAAAGACCGAAGCGCCGCGTGCTGCAAGCGCGCGGCCATCGGGCCTGGCCGATGCCTTGTTCACCCGCACCCAGCAACGCGTGCTCGCCCTGCTGTACGGCCAGCCGCAGCGCGACTTCGGGGTCGGCGAATTGATCGCGGCCGCCGGCGCCGGCAACGGCGCGGTGCAGCGCGAACTGGCCAAGCTGGCCGACGCCGGCCTGCTCACGGTACAGCGCACCGGCAACCAGAAGCGCTACCAGGCCAATCCGCACTCGCCCATCCACGACGAACTGCTCGGCATCGTGCAGAAGACCATCGGCCTGGCCGGCCCTCTCGGCGAGGCCTTGCAGCCCATCGCCACGGACATCGTGGCCGCCTTCGTCTACGGCTCGGTCGCCAAGCACAGCGACACCGCGCGCAGCGACATCGACCTGATGGTGATCTCCGACACGCTGGGCTATGCCGACCTGATGCGCGCGCTGGATGGCATGCAGGCGCGGCTGGGCCGCCCGGTCAATCCCACGCTGTACGCGCGTGCCGATTACGCCAAGCGCCTGCGCGACGAAAACGCATTCCTGCAGCGCGTGCTGCAGCAACCCAAGATCTGGGTGATTGGAGGAATGGATGACCTCGCCACTTGAAAACCTGTCCGGCCCCGGCAAGCAACTCAGCGCCGAACCGACCGACCAACGCGAATTCGACGGCCTGATCCGCTCCGGCCTGGCCCGCCTGGGCGACGCCAAGAACGCCACGCTGGCCCTGGAAAGCCGCTTCGACTTGGCCTGCAACGCCGCCTGTCGGATAGATTTCGGCATGCACTAAGGCGATGATACAAGAGCACCCGTTAGGTGCATTGGAAGCCGAACTCAGGGAGAGGGTTGTGCCGGTAATCGTCCCATCGGGCCATGAGGGCCTTTCGCGTCATGTGTTCCAGCGGTTTCGCTCGCTCGTAGTAAATCAGGTAATCGATATTATAAGCCCTACAGACTTGGATGGCTGGCTGCGAAATTTTGAGACGCCCCAAGCTCAATACCTCGCCGCGCAACTTCTTAGTGCTGCCGTGATCCGTACGCCAAAAATGATCACGAGCAGCTACCGGCATATTGCCGAGGTTATCCTTCCGGACTTGATGAGATCCTCGAGTCTTTGGGATTTTGCTTGCATCGAGGATTTTGCAACAGCCCTTGGTAATAGGAGTCCCTGCATATCGCTGCGAATCATGCCCGTGGATGGCATCAAGATCGACCGACGTCCGGGTAATAGCGCCGAGACTGTTGTCCGTAATTTTTCCATCGCCGCGAAGGTCGGTGATGGCTATCTGTGGCGGGCAGATGATCCCAATGCTTGGCAGAACTTTCCTGGTCTTCTTATCCTAATTGATGATCTTCTTGGGACCGGGCGCCAGTTCAGCCGCTTCGCCGAAAAATACGATCTGAAGAGCCTTCCACCCGAGACGCGCTGTGTCTATATCCCGCTTCTGGCTACAGCCAAGGGACTGGCGGCCGTTCGCGAGGCCTATCCCACGGTAGAGCTTAGGCCGGTCGAAACGTTGCATGAGAATGCTGGATTCTTCACCGGGATGGCTGACGGATCGGGTATATGGGTCCGCGATCAGGTCAATACAGTTGCTGATATGCGAGCGCTTTACCAGAACATAATGCGCGCAAAGCAGGTTCCGAGGGAAAGTGCTTATTCACTCGACCTGACGGTGCTTCTTCCAGGGCGCACCCCCAACAATTCGCTACGCGCTTACTGGAATTCAACCGGCCAATGGCGGCCTTTGATGCCTCGCTAAGGGGGTTTTCGTGAAATTGGAAAACATCGTCGATGAGTTCGTCAATAATCGAGCGGAGCAACTCGACGCGGACGTGACTAACGAATTTATTGTGCCTCACTACTTCGATAAGCTTACGCTGCATCGGGATCGAAAGTCGGTCCGGGTCATTGGCGGTCGAGGGTGTGGTAAGACAATCTTCTTACGCTACTTCTCGCACTGCACGCAACTGAGTGTTAAGCAGTCGCAGATAACTTCTGACGTGTTTTCCCAGGGTATCGGTCTCTACTGGCGAACCGATACCGGGTTCTGCGATCTCATGAAGCCGGAATGGCTCGGTGAGGAGCAGGCGTATCGAGCGTTCCTGCATTACATCGCAATTGTGGTCTTGGAGGAAGTCGCGCTCTTCATCAATAATTTGGCAAAGGCTCCTCTGTCGGGAGAAATAATCGACCTGCGGATGCGCCAGTTGCCGGCATCCACCGAAATCTTGCTATCGAAAAAGGTCGGCACCTATGCGGATCTGCGAGATTTCGCCAAGACCCGCCGTTTTGAGTTGAGCCGATGGGTGCAAAATCCTGGCACCGATGCTCCTTTGTTCCTTCGGATCGATGAGGTGCTGAGCGAGATCGCGGAAGATATTGCTGAGGCCGACGCACGGCTGAGAAAAATCTTCTTCCGGATATTCGTTGATGAGTTTGAGAATCTAAAGGACAACCAGCGCCAGCTTGTGTGCGACTTGGTCAAGCATCCGCGACCTCGCTATTCCTTCAATTTCGCCATGCGTAAGGACTCGGTAGACCAATTTGTCACCAGTGGTGGCGAGCAGATCGTAGAGACCCACGACATTCGCTCAATCGACTTGGAAAAGCTAGTCAGCGAGAACGAAAGAACATTCAAGCTTCTGGCGGCAGAGTTGCTTCTCATGAAGCTGGCAAAGCAAGGGTTTGATGCGGGCTGCCCCGAATTTGAGGTCAATCGGCTCCATGCGCCGAGTCGGCTTCATGAGCGAATCGATGAGGGATATATCCGTGCAATCCGAGCTGCGGCCGGAAGGCTTTTGCCCGGCCGATCGGCAGCCGACATCGCCAAGGGCGTGTTCGATGATGCGCCGCTGCTACGACGGTTGACCGATGTCGCGACAAAGGGCCTGCAAAAGCATAGGATGACCAGGCTGTCTGCTGCCCAGTTTCAGTGCGTCGAACAGCCTGTGGCAAGTATCGTCGCGGCTTTCGTACTCAATCGCGACAAGCCCGGCCCTCAGGCGGTGCTCGACGCTCTAGATAGCTTTGGTGGGCGCAGCGGACCAGCGAATCCCTTCAATGACTGGGAAAGTAACAATCTTCACGGTGCGCTGTTTTACCTCTATGACGGTTTGCCAAATCGTGCCAATCCGCTGTATGCAGGGTTCGACCGATATTGCCAAATGTCCGCACCCAACCTCAGGTTCTTTCTGGAGTTCTGCCATACCGCCCTACGTGATGTCACGCTGAGCCCCGAAAGTCGTGTGTCAGGCGACTTGCAGTGCGTTCCGTGGGAGGTGCAGGCGTTGGCGGCGAAAGACACAAGCTCGGTACTTCTGAAAGACATCCCCAACCTGGGATTGCGTGGGCGCGATCTGCAGATGCTCGTCAAACGGCTCGGACGACTTTTCCAGACCGCGCACCGTCGTGCCTCATTGAGTGAGCCTGAAATCAACCACTTTTCGATCGATGAGGCGGATAAGGAGGCACTTTCGGATGCAACACGAAGTCTACTTCGCGAGGCCCTCATCTGGTCGGTGCTGTACGAGGAGAAAGATACAAAGAACAAAAGTGACTCATCGCTTGCCCAGCACGACTACATCCCGAATCCTATCTTTAGTGCTTATTTTGGAATCAGCTACAGAAAGCGAAAGAAAATCACCCTGAAAGCATCAGAAATCAATGTCATCTTCTCTGGTAGTGACGCCCATTTTGAAACGCTGCTACGTAGTTTCATGTTGAAGTGGGATCAGACGTTGGCAGTGGCTGATGCCCATCCGGGACTGTTCGAGTGATCCGGTTTGTCGATATGCGGCAACTGGCGACCGATGCCGGTAGGGCGCCTGAGGACTTCGATATCGTCTTCCATGGACAGGCTATCGATGATCGTGGCGACCTGTCATTGCGGATAGCAATCGCCAGCGCGCCAGTATCGGTATCGGTTAGCTACGACCCGCACAATTTCCAGATCAGCCTCAACGGCACGCCGCTGCGAGTGGCGGACTTGGAGCGATTGCGGGAGTCCTATCTCGGACGCCGGGTTCTCCTTGATGCCACGTCATTGGATGCCGTCGAAATACTAATCCTGACTCGGGCATTCTTGCACTGCGATTCACCGCGAGAGCTGGGCTACCTTTATGCCGAGCCGGAGCACTACCATCCAGCCAGCGATGACATCAGCATGGATCTATTCTTCTCTTTCGCCGACCAGTTCATCGGGCTAAAACCGGTGCCGGGATTTGCGCCTGAACTTCGCCCTGATGAACCGGGTCGCCTCGTGGCGTGCCTTGGTTTCGAGCCTGACCGTTTGGACCGAATCCTCCAAGACGACGACGGCAACTTCATTAAGCACACAACGCTGATTTTCGGTGTGCCGCCTTACCGGACGACCTGGGAGATGCATGCCCTTCTACCCCATGCCCGTCTCATCAACCAGAACCGAGATCGGGAAGTGGCCTTTGCCGGTGCCAGCAATCCCAAGGCTACATTCGAGCAACTCAGCGCCGCCGCAAGAGCAATTGACAACAGCATAAATGAGCGCTTGCTCATCGCGCCGCTCGGCTCCAAGCCAAGTTCCATCGGCGTCGCGTTGTTTGCCTGCTGTCGCGACGATATTCGACTTAAATACGACTTCCCGGTCAGGTCGCGTCATCAAACCAGTGGCGTAGGCGCCATCCACCGATACCTTGTAAAAAGGCTTTCGTGTTAAAGCTGACTAAGCTGGATCAAGCTGGTACAGGTGAGGGCACGTGCGAGCAGGGAGATTTTTATTTTTCGGCTGATGTGGCTATCATGCCGTTTCGGAGACCCACATGTTGAATCTGAGTACAGTTCCAGCGCGGGTCCGCTCCCGTGTCTTAGAACAATATTTCACCCGGCCTGAGATCGGGGACCTGCTTGTTGGTCAAATGACGCTTGCCAGTGCGGCCCATGTGGTCGAGCTCGGTGCGGGAGAAGGCTCGCTGTTAGCAGCTGCCCGGCGTCGTTGGCAGGCTGCGCGCCTGACATCGGTCGATATCGATCGAACCCTTCGCGTGGTTGACGAAGCCATCGATGGCCATAAGCACCTGGTAATGAACGTGCTTTCGCCTGCATTTGCGCGTAATCGTAGGCTGGACCACATGGAGTTCGATGCTGCTGTCTGCAATCCACCCTACCAAGTCACCGAACTAGCGGTTCCCTACCGCTCATTGCTGAAGAGGGTCGGTCTCCAGGCGGCGCTGCCCCGTGAGGGTGGTATGCCCGCTGACTTGGTCTTTCTCGCCCATAATCTCCGGCTGCTTCGGCATGGCGGACAGATGGGCATTATCGTCCCCGACGGCACCGTCACTGGTTCACGCAGTCGACCGTTACGAGAAGCACTGCTCGCATCGCATGCCCTCCATAGCGTGATCGAGTTGCCCTCGCGGGCCTTCCCAGGCACGGACGCAAAGACATTCATCCTAACGCTCGAAAAGGGCGGTGTATCGCCGGATCGTATCCCGCTCTATTGCGCGGACCATAATGCGTATCTGAGCGATCCACTCTATATCTCGGTAGAAGAGGCGGTCTGCCGCATGGACTATCGCTTCTACGCGTGGCGGCGGTCGGCAACCATTCCCTCAGTCCGGTCGCTTGGGGATTTTGCCGGTGTGCAAATCATTCGTGGTCGCTGGAACGCAACCGAGGCGCGTAGCGCTGGATTGCCGATCCTCCACTCTACGAACATTCCAGGGGCAGGCGTAAGCCGCAGTCTGTCGCTGTCCCAGGCCTCGATTCGCCGAGCATATGGGGACGCACCCCGCGCGAGCGCTGGCGATATCGTGCTCACGCGTGTTGGACGGCACTTGGAAGAGCGTTTTGCTCGTGTTGCCTCGGGCGAGTCGGTCATCAGCGACTGCTTGTACGTAGTCCGCGGGCCCGCAACGATCATGGCCCAGTTTTGGCGGTCCCTGAACTCAGCACAGGGACATGCTTACTTAGCCGCAAACGCAAGAGGTGTATGTGCACGCGTACTCAATCGATCGTCATTGCTGGACTATCCGCTTCCTTTGACGGACATGGCTGATGACTGCGGATAGTGGTAATAGCCGCGGATGCTTTGGAGTAATATGTATACATATCCGATGTGTACTGGTTGCCATTTGCTGCAAGTGAGAACTAGTCGATAGAACGACTTGACGCGTCACGCCGTTGGTAGCAAAATTACTAAACGGAGCCTAGAAACTCCGCAGACAGCGGTACCCACCTCCGACAAACCGGTGGGTTTTTTGTGCCTGCGTGCTTTGCAGGTGCAACCGACGCGGCCTCTGCGTCGGGAGGGCGGTGAATACAAGACCCGCAAGGGGAATAAGCCCGCCGGCTGTCTGCGGTTTCTAGCCTCCCGACTTCCCGTCCGCCATTGGCGGCGGACGGCCACTTCATGGAAGGAGAGGCGACGATGTCGGACGACAGAACAGACGATCTTGAAATGCCGGGCTATTTCCTGCCCGAAGAAAGCCAGTTCCGGCTGGTGCGGCTGGGCGAGTTCATCAGGTTCCTCGCACGACTGGCAGAGCCACGCAGCGTGGCCGAGGAGCGCGAGGCCGCGCCGAAGGTGCGTGCGGGCGAGCTGGCGGTGTGCATGGAACTGCTCGCGGAGCAGATGGACATGGTGCTGCGCGAGGTGTCGTGGCCGGCGCAGCGTCAGTCCCCGTATCAGGCGCAGAGCCATGGAGCCGGGATGGATGCGCCATGAGACACCAGTTATACCGGCCACACCGCTGGTCAAGTGATCGATTGCTTGTTTCCAAAAAATGGTCGTTACGCTCGGGCTAGCAGTCGATATGCGGCCACCCTGTGGTAGCGGTGGCCGTCAACTGAAAGCAGAAGCGCTACAGCGCCTGCACCATCGGCCGCTGCTGCGCTTCCTGCACCTGAACCTGGTTCTGCACCTGCGGGTTGTGTTGCTGCGCTTGTGCCTTTTCGAACGATTGCTCGACCGGCGTCTGCGCCGCTTCCGCGGTGGGCATGTGCGCGCGCAGCTTGGCCGGGTCGTCGGACGCGCCCTGCACGATGAAGATGTTCTCGCCAGCCGGGGCGGTCCTAGTCTTCTCGCTGAGTGCGATCTGGTCGACGCTGCTGAAGTTGTTCTGCTTGGCCAGTGCGTACAGACTGGCGCTGACGCGGTCGTTGTCGGCCGGGTCCAACTGGCCGGGACCGTTGAGGCCTTCGACCTTGCCGCGGATCTGCTGCAGCATGGCGGGGTCCTGGTGTCCATGGCGCGCAGGGGCGTCGGCCGGTGCGGGCGCACGCTGCCGGTCCTGGTCCGGTTGCTCGCGGTAGCGCAGTGCCTCGGTGCGTTCCTGCGACAGCATGCGGTTATCGATGCCCGGCTCGACCCTGCCGGGGAAATCGTTCACTGGCACGTCCATCAGTTCGCCGAAGGTGCGGTAGGCGGAGTTGCTGTTGACGGTCTCGCCGAAGACCTTGAAGCCGTAATTGGGGTAGTTCAGGTCCTGCGCATTGAGTTCGGGGACGGCGCTGACCGCGGTGTTCCAGCGCGCCAGGATCTGGTCCTTGTCGCCGGTGAGGACGGTGCGCGAAGGCTGGCCTTCCTGGATGTAGCTGGTGCTGTCGACCTTGGCGCCGATGGAGCTGGCGTAGCCGGCGTCGTGCGGGTAGTGCCAGGCGCGCAGCGAGTGCTTGCTCTCGTCGGTGCCGATCGGGATGGCTTCGCCGGTCTGCCGGTCCGTGGCCAGGCCGTGCAGTTCGGCCAGGGCCTTGCCGTGCTCGTCGCGCAGTACCCAGTAGTCGTGGCCGGCCACGCCGGCGACGCCGAGCGAGCGTGCTTCAATCGAATAATCGGGCATGTCTGTCTCCTTCCTTGGTGATCGGGGTTAGTGCGGTTGGGTGGCCACGCAGCTTTCGAGCGAGGTCTTGAGGTCCTTCATCGCCTGTTCCACGCCCAGGTCGACGAAGTAGGCGCCGGCGCCCTTGAGGGTGATCTTGGCCTGGCTGGCGCCTTGCGCGCGCTCGATGTGCATGCGGAAGCCGCTGCGGTTCTCTTCTTCGAAGTTGCCCGATTCCAGCACGCCCTTGGCGTTGTCCTTGCGCGTGATCTTGGGCCAGGAGCTGCTGGTCTCGGACAACTTGGTGATGCTGGTCTCGGCGCAGTCGAACAGGCGCTGGGTCGGCAGGTCCGCGGGCACTGCCAGGATATCAGAGGCCATCGGGGTCTTCTTTGCGGCGGCGGACATGCTGCATGCTCCTGCGACGAACAAGAGGCCGGCGATCTGGGCGGCGGCGAGCCACGGCTTCATGTGCTTCTCCTTGTGTGGCCCGGCGTGTCGCACTGCGGTGCTGCGGCGAGGCGATGTGCCCACTGTAAATGCGCCGGCTGCGCCTGTCGATTCGGTGTCTGGGCTGCGCGAGCTGGTGCCGGACGGTGTGCGGTGGAGCGCTTGGCGCGGAGCTAGGCCGAGGTCCTGCGCTTACGGCCGCCGCGCCCGCCTCATTCCCCACCGCCATTGGTCACCAAACGCAGAAACACCTCATGCTGGTACCGGCTCATACGCAGCTGCTGGCCGTTGTCCATGGTCACCACGTGGTGGCCGTTGAACCAGGGGTGGATGGCCTTGACCCGGCGCACGTTGATGATGGCCGAGCGGTGCACGCGGGCGAAGTGGCGCGGGTCCAGGCGCGCGCCGAGGGCGGCCATGGTTTCGCGCAGCTCGTGCACGGCGCCGGCCACGTGGAGTTGCACGGTGTTGCGGTTGGCCTTGATCCAGACGATGTCGTCCACGGCGACGAACACCACGTGTTCGTCCACGCGCACGGCGATGCGCTGCAGGTAGGCATCGCGCTGGCGCAGTGCGTCCAGCGCCTGCAGGAGGTGGGCGGGGTTGTTGCCGGCGCCGCCCAGCCGCGCCTTGGCGCGTTGCAGGGTGGCGGCGAAGCGCTCGCGGCTGAAGGGCTTGACCAGGTAGTCCAGCGCATTGGCTTCGAAGGCGCGCACGGCGTACTGCTCGTAGGCGGTGACGAACACGGTGGCGGGCATGCGCTCGGCGCCGATCTGCGCGACCACGTCCATGCCGGTCATTTCCGGCATCTGGATGTCCAGGAACACCAGGTCCGGCGAGTGTTCGCGGATCGCGGCCACCGCGGCGGCGCCGTCGCCGCATTCGCCGAGCAGGGCGATGTCGGCGTGCTCGCGCAGCAGACGCACGATGGCGTGGCGGGCGATCGGTTCGTCGTCGATGACCAGCGTGGCGATGCTCATGCGGGCACGTGCTCCGGCGCGCCTTCGGCATCCTCCATTTCGCGGAACGGCATGCGGATGCGGCACGCCACGCCTTGCGGCCAGATCATGTCCAGGCGGAGTTCGGCGGCGTCGCCATACAGTTCCTGCAGCCGCAGCCGGGTGTTGGAGAGGCCGATGCCGTGGCCTGCGTTGCCGCTGCCGTCGCCCAGGGTGCTGTTGCGGTTGCGCACTTCGATGCGCAGCTGGCCGTCTTCGCGCCGGCTCTCGATCTCCACGCAGTCGGCGCCGGCATGGCGGCCGATGCCGTGCTGGATGGCGTTCTCCACGATCGGTTGCAGCAGCAGGCTCGGCACCGCGCAGTCCAGGGTATCCGGGTCGATGTACAGGCGCGTGGTCAGGCGGTCGCCGAAGCGCTTGCGCTGGATGCCCAGGTACAGGTCGAGCAGGGTGAGTTCGTGGCGCAGGGTGATTTCCTGGCCGTCGAATTCCTCCAGCAGCGCGCGCAGCAGTTCGCTCAGGCGCAGCAGCATGTCCTCGGCCGAGGCGACATCGTCGTCGAGCAGGGTCACGATGGCGTGCAGGGTGTTGAACAGGAAATGCGGTTGCAACTGGGTCTTCAGCGCCTGCAGCCGCGATTGCGCCAGTTCCGTGGCCAGGCGGCCGGCTTCCAGTTCGCGGCGGTCGCTCTCGCTGCGATAGTGCAGCGCCTGTTGGATCGCCAGCAGGCCCCAGTAGGTGAGCAGGCCGGTGGCGAAGTGCTTGCCGATGAACTGCCCGAGCTGGTCGAAGAATGCGCCCGGCGAGACGACTGCGCCGATGAACATCGCCAGCGCGGTGACGCCGATGCTGGCGAGCAGCTGCCGTCCCAGCGAACGCAGCTGCAACGGCGAGGGGATCGGGTAGCGCTCGCCCAGGCGGAACACAAGTGGCGCCAGCGCGGCCCAGGTGTACCACTGGATCATCGACCAGCGCAGGTAGTCGCCGAGCTGCCAGCTGTGGCCGTCGTTGACGGAGTCGTACAGACAGCCCTGCACGGCGAACGCCACGACGACGGCCGTCCACAGGGTCAGGTATCGGGTCAGGCCGATTTCCGTGGAACCCAGGCGGATCTTCATCGGGCGATGCTCGAACGGGATGCGCCGATCCTAAGCGCGGTGGTGCGCGCTGAGAAGCGCGGCGACCAATGGCGACGATTGGGCACGCCGGTACGACGATTCGTCCCGGATCGCTGGGCTTGGGGCAGGGCAGGCGCGCCAGATGTGCGCACCGCTGCCGCTGCGCGATGCGCGCTGGGCGGTATCCCTTCCTGCTGGAGATTCCCCGTCATGCCTTCATTTCGTACCGTTTGTCTGGCCAGTGTGCTGCTCGCCGCAGTGGCTAACGCCCATGCGCAGGACGCGAGCCGCACGCACTACGTCATGTTGGTCAACCGCGCGCACGACAGCGTGACCGCGCTGGCAGTCGCCGACCCCGGCAGCAGCACGTTTCGGGATGTGGCGTTGGATCCGCTGCGTGGCGGCGGCGATTCGGCGACCGTCGGCGTCCACGGCGCCGGCTGCCGCTACGACCTGCGTTTCGCGTTCGACGATGGCCGCACCCTGGTCTATCAGGATCTGGACGTGTGCCATTACGGCCTGGTGCGGATCCGGCCGCTGCCGCGCAAGGGCGTGTACGCCGCCACGCAATTCACGGTATCGATGGCGCGCTAGCGGCCATGCATGAGTAGGCTGCAGCGGCAGCCGCTTTGGGGCGATTGCGTGGCAGCAGCTCGGGATGGCTAAAGGCTATTGGAATAGCCGGTGTCCTCTAGCGCCCGGGCAAGCAAGGCATCTCAGCCTCATGCTGAGAGGGGATGGACACGTTCGGGCGCTCCTGCATGCTGCTGCCGCTAGGCAGCAGCGCCCCGTCGTCGCAATCGGCTAGCGCCGCGCGCGCCGCCAGGCGATCAACGCGGCGACCGCCGCCACGGCGGCAATCGTGCCGACCGCGGCCACCCGGGTCGCCAGCTGCACACGCTCCGCGCGTCGGCGCAGATCGCTGTCGGCGCTGCCCGCGGACAGCGGCGACTGGAACACCTCGCTGCGGTTGGACCGTGCGCCGCGTGCGGCGGGTGCCTGGGCGCCGTTGTTGGCGGAGGCATCGGCGCCATGGGCGCTGTGGAGGGGCGTGGCGGCTGCTGTGGTCATGCTTTCCGTCGTCCTGCGCGCTGCTGTCATGCGGGCGTATCGCCTGTGCTGTTGGGGTGGGACAGTGTGCATGCTCCCAAGCACAACGTTAACGCAGCGCGGGCGAAAAGTAAGAATTCCCATTGCGAGCTGCGACATTTGGCCGCGTCGCAGCCGCTGATCCGTTCAGATGCTGGAATGGTGCCTCCTTCGCCGCGCCCCCATCTTGTGCCCATGGACCTGTTCGCCCAGCCCGACGACGCGCCGCATTGCCTGGTGCCCGATGCCGAGGGCGGTATCCGCTATTGGCCGCAGCTGCTCGATCCGGAGCAGGCGCAGGCGTGGTTCGCCGCCTTGCGCGACGGCGCGCAGTGGCAACAGCTGCGCCGGCCGATGTACGACCGGGTGGTGGACGTGCCGCGGCTGGTGGCGGCGTACGGGCTGCACGAGCTGCCCGAGGCGCTGCCGTTGCGCGCGCTGCATGCGGCGGTGCAGGCGCGGCTGCCGGCGCCGTACACCGACGTGGGCCTGAACCTGTACCGCGACGGCCGCGACAGCGTGGCGATGCATCACGATAAGCTGCATACGCTGCTGGCGCCGCACCCGATCGCGCTGGTGTCGCTGGGCGCGCCGCGGCGCATGAACCTTCGCGCCACCGCCGGCGCGCACAGGACCATCGGCGTGGAATTGGCGCCGGGCAGCCTGCTGGCGATGAGTCATGCGTCGCAGCTCACCCACGAACACGGCATCCCCAAGACCGTCAGGCCGGTGGCGCCGCGGATGAGCGTGGTGTTCCGGGTACGGCCGCCGTCGGGCTGAACCGTTCGCGCCGCTACGGCGTGCGGATTCCGCAATAATGCGGGTCTGCCCTCGTCAGGAAGACCGCATGACCGCTCTCACCGAACTCTATGCGCGTGCCGTGGACTACGCGCGCATCGCCCACGCCGGCCAGTTCCGCAAGGGCGGCACGGTGCCGTATTTCAGCCATGTGCTGGGGGTCTCGACGCTGGTGCTGGAGGCCGGCGGCAATGAAGACCAGGCGATCGCGGCGTTGCTGCACGACGTGGTCGAGGACTGCGGCGCGGGTCATGAGGCGGTGATCCGCGCGCAGTTCGGCGATGCGGTGGCGGAGATCGTGATGGGCTGCACTGACGCCAGCGCCGAGCACAAGGCGGCGCAGGAAGACGTGCCGGCCAGGCGCCGCGACTGGCGCACCCGCAAGCAGGCGTATCTGGCGCATCTGCGCGAGGCGCCGGATGCGGTGTTGTTGGTGTCGGCCTGCGACAAGCTTTACAACGCGCGCAGCATCGTCGCGGATCTGGAAGATCCCGAGGTGGGCACCGCGGTGTTCGAGCGTTTCACTGCTGGCCGCGAGGGGACGTTGTGGTACTACGCCGCGCTGCATGCGGTGTTTGCCGAACGCGGCGTGGCGGTGCTGCGGCCGTTCGCGGCGGCGGTGGCGCGGATGCATGCGTTGGCGGGTGTGGCGTTTGCGGCGGACGATGCTGGTGCGTTTGCGGTGCCTTCGTTGGCCTAATCGCCTGGCGCCGACAGGCGCGGCCTCCGACGCTGACAGGCACAGCCTCGTGTGCTCGGATCCGCGAGTCGCTTTCGCGCCGTACCCTCACCCCAACCCCTCTCCCGAGGGGAGAGGGGCTCAAGCGCTGCGGCTGTTCCCTTCTCCCACCGGGAGAAGGTGCCCCGCAGGGGCGGATGAGGGTACGGGCGAAGCCTCGTGCGTCTGGATCAGCGAGTCGCTTTCGCGCCGTATCCTCACCACAACCCCTCTCCCGAGGGGAGAGGGGCTCAGGCGCTGCGGCTGTTCCTTCTCCCGTCGGGAGAAGGTGCCCCGCAGGGGCGAATGAGGGTACGGGCGGAGTCTCGTGCGTCTGGATCAGCGAGTCGCTTTCGCGCCGTACCCTCACCCCAACCCCTCTCCCGACGGGAGAGGGGCTTACGCGCGCTCGGTTTCTGCCGTGTCGAACGGTCCCAGGTAGTCGAGCTTGCCCACCGCCACGCCTTGCTGGCGCAGGATCGCGTGCGCGGTGGCGACATGGAAGAAGAAGTTCGGCAGGGCGAAGGTCAGCAGGTAGTCGCTGCCGTTGAAGTCGGCCTTCAATTTGCCGGCGCTCAGCGACACCGCGCGGTCCTGCGCTCCATCCAGGGCGGCAGCCTCCACGCTGTGCAGAAAGCGCTGGGTGGCGGCGATGCGCTCGCGCAGCTGTGCCAGGGTGGTTTCGTCGTCCGCCATCTTCGGCGGCACGATGTCGCTGAGGCGGCCGATGGTGTTCTTCGCGGTGTCCGAGGCGCGCTGGATCTGCGCGGCGAAGCCGAACATGTCCGGCGCCAGGCGTGCGTCGACCAGCGTCTGCGGATCCAAGCCCTGGTCCTGCGCATGGCGCTCGGCCAGGTCCACGTAGTGCTGCAGCACGTCCAGGCCACGCAGGAACACCGGGACGGTAAGGCGGTACATCGAGACGGACATGGGCGGTTTCCTTGAGGACGATAGGGGCGGGACGGACGCCGAAGACGGCGCAGCACGAACTGGATGGGGGATTGCGGATCGAACACAAGGGCCGCCATTGCGGCAGCCGGGTGCGGCGCGCGCCATACCTGCGCGTACTGGCTGCGCGATGGGGGTGCTGCGTCGCGACGAAAGATCGTCGTGTGCGGTGATCGCGAGGCTCGTCCGTCGCACCATCCGGCCCTGCGGGCCATCCTCGCCCAAGGGAACAGCCGCAGCGCCTTGGCCCCTCTCCCCTCGGGAGAGGGGGTGGGGTGAGGGTACGGGCGCGAAGCGCCTCGGCGACCGAGTGTGCAAGACGCGTCCCTCCGCCCCCGCCGAGAACGTAGCCGCACCGCTGCCGCGCACGCGCCTCTTCCCAGAATGGGTGATTGCCCGCCGCGCCCACGCGTCGCATGCTGTGCGTTGTCGCCCGCTGCCCACAAGGATGCCGATGAGCCTGGCCGATACCCGTCGCCATCAGATGTTCCCGGTGCTCGAGCCGGCGCAGGTGGAGACCGCGCGCCGCTTCGCCAGCGGTGCGCCGCGCACGTTCGCGCCGGGCGAGGAAGTCTTCGCCGTCGGCGACCATCCGGCGCCGGTGTGGCTGGTGCTGCAGGGCACGATCGCGGTGGTGCGCCGTGATGGACTGGGCCACGAGAAGCCGGTCACCGAGCATGGCGCCGGGCAGTTCACCGGCGAGGTCAGCCAGTTGGCCGGCCGTGCGTCGCTGGCCGGCGGACGTGCCGGGGCGCAGGGCTGCGTGGCGGTGCCGTTCGATGCGGCGCATCTGCGCTCGCTGATGATCAGTTCGGCCGATGTCGGCGAGATCGTGATGCGCGCGTTGATCCTGCGCCGGGTCGGGCTGATCGAAGGCGATACCGCCGGCTCGGTGCTGATCGGCGAGCCGGGCGAGGCGCGCTTGACCCGCCTGCAGGGCTTCCTGACCCGCAACGGCTATCCCAACACCTTCCTGGATGCGGCCAACGACGACGAGGGCCGCGCGCTGGTCGAGCGCCTGGGCATCCATCACGACGAACTGCCGCTGATGGTCTGCCCCAGCGGCACTGTGCTGCGTCGTCCCAGCGATGCCGAGGCCGCGCATTGCCTGGGCATGACCCCGGAGCTGGACCCCGACAAGCGCTACGACGTGGCGATCGTCGGTGCCGGCCCGGCCGGCCTGGCGACCGCGGTGTATGCCGCGTCCGAAGGGCTGTCGGTGCTGGTGCTGGACCAGCGCGCGATCGGCGGCCAGGCCGGTGCGTCGGCGCGGATCGAGAATTACCTGGGGTTTCCCACCGGCATCTCCGGCCAGGCGCTGGCCGGGCGCGCCTACAACCAGGCGCTGAAGTTCGGCGCCGAACTGGCGTTGCCGCTGGAAGTGGCGCAACTGCATTGCGACGCGGCCACCTCCGAGGACTGCAGCGCCGCGCCGCTGCAGTTGCAGATGCGCGACGGCCTGCGCGTGCAGGCGCGTACCGTGGTGATCGCGTCGGGCGCGCGCTACCGGCGCCCGGACATCGCCAACCTGGCTGCGTTCGAGGGCAACGGCGTGTCGTACTGGGCTTCGCCGGTGGAAGCGCGGCTGTGCGAAGGCGAGGAGGTGGCCCTGGTCGGCGGTGGCAATTCCGCGGGCCAGGCGGTGGTGTTCCTGGCGCCGAAGGTGAAGCGCCTGCACCTGATCGTGCGCGGCGCCGGGCTGGAGGCGTCGATGTCGCGCTACCTGATCGAGCGCATCGCCGCGTTGCCGAACGTGGAATTGCATACCGGCACCGAGGTGGTGTCGCTGCAGGGCGATGCCGCGCAGCGCCTGGAGAGCGCGGAGTTCCGCGATCGCGCGAGTGGCGCCACGCATCGCTGCGCCTTGCACCATCTGTTCCTGTTTGTCGGCGCCGATCCCAACAGCGCCTGGGTGGACGGCTGCGTGCAGCTGGACCACGCCGGCTTCGTCGTCACCGGCGCCGACCCCATGGCGGGCCAGGTGCCTGCGCTGCCGTTGGAGACCGACCGGCCGGGCGTGTTCGCGATCGGCGACGTGCGCGCCGGGTCGGTCAAGCGCGTGGCTGCGGCGGTCGGCGAGGGCGCGGCGGTGGTCGCGCAGATCCATCAGTTCCTGGCGCGGCGCAGTGCGCCCGCCCCCATCGAGAGGGCCAGCCCATGAGTGCGCGTTGTTCCCATCTTTCCACCATCGTCGAGGTCACGCCGAGCGCGCGCGGCTGCGAGGAATGCCTGAAGATCGGCAGCCCCTGGGTGCACCTGCGCCTGTGCCGCAGCTGCGGCCACGTCGGTTGCTGCGACGATTCGCCCAATCGCCACGCGACCAAGCATTTCCACCAGACTGCGCACCCGATCATCGAAGGCTACGACCCGCCCGAAGGCTGGGGCTGGTGCTATGTGGACGACACCGAAGTGGAGCTGCCGGACCAGACGCCGCAGCTGGGGCCGATTCCGCGCTACGTGTAGCGGAAGGGGGCAGCGTCGGGACTGAAGTCCCTCCCACAGTGCACCCGGCCAGTTCGCCGCAAGTCCCCTGTAGGAGCGGCTTCAGCCGCGACAGGCAGCATGGGTGTCGACAATCCCGATCGGGGCTGAAGCCCCTCCGGCAGTGCACCCAGCCGGCTCACCGCAAGTCCCTGTGGGAGCGACTTCAGTCGCGACGAGCGAAGCGGTGCACTCGACGGCTGCGGACAGCGTCGGGACTGAAGTCCCTCCCACAGCGCGCCCAGCCAGTTCGCCGCAAGTCCCTGTAGGAGCGGCTTCAGCCGCGACAGGCCGCATGAAGTGCCGACAAATCCCGGTCGGGGCTGAAGCCCCTCCTACAGTGCACCCAGCCGGCTCGCCGCAAGTCCCTGTAGGAGCGGCTTCAGCCGCGACAGGCAGCTTGGAGTGCCGACAAATCCTGGTCGGGGCTGAAGCCCCTCCTACAGTGCATCCAGGCGGCTCGCCGCAAGTCCCTGCAGGAGCGGCTTCAGCCGCGACAGGCCGCATGAAGTGCCGACAAATCCCGGTCGAGGCTGAAGCCCCTCCCACAGTGCACCCAGCCAGTTCGCCGCAAGTTCCCTGTAGGAGCGGCTTCAGCCGCGACAGGCAGCATGGGTGTCGACAATCCCGGTCGGGGCTGAAGCCCCTCCTACAGTGCACCCTGCCGAATTACCGCAAGTCCCTGTGGGAGCGACTTCAGTCGCGACGAGCGAAGCGGGACACTCGTCGGCTGCGGACAGCGTCGGGACTGAAGTCCCTCCCACAGTGCACCCGGCCAGTTCGCCGCAAGTCCCCTGTAGGAGCGGCTTAGCCGCGACAGGCAGCATGGGTGCCGACAAATCCCGGTCGGGGCTGAAGCCCCTCCTACAGTGCACCCAGCCGAATTACCGCAAGTCCGTGTGGGAGCGACTTCAGTCGCGACGAGCGAAGCGGTGCATTTGACGGCTGCCGATAGTGTCGGGGGCCGAAGCCCCTCCTACAGCGGCGTCTCGATTGGCTGGTGGGCATCATGTTGGAGGCGATGCCGCATGCGCCGCGCCGGCCCATACACGGCACAGCCAACCGACCCGCTAAGCTTGTCCGCGTTCTCGCAGATGTGTCTTCCAGCCAATGCCAAAACCGCCTGCTTCCCCCGCCTCCGGTTTCGTCCGCGTCCGCGGCGCCCGCGAACACAACCTCAAGGATGTGGACGTGGAGCTGCCGCGCGATGCGCTGGTGGTGTTCACCGGCGTGTCCGGCTCCGGCAAGTCCTCGCTGGCGTTCGGCACGCTGTTCGCCGAGGCGCAGCGGCGCTATCTGGATTCGATCTCGCCCTACGCACGGCGCCTGATCGACCAGGCCGGCGTGCCGGACGTGGATGCCATCGAAGGCCTGCCGCCGGCGGTGGCGCTGCAGCAGCATCGCGGCGCGCCGAGCACGCGCTCGTCGGTCGGCAGCGTCACCACCATCTCCAATTCGCTGCGCATGCTGTATTCGCGCGCCGGCGACTATCCGCCGGGGCAGGCCATCATCTATGCCGACGGCTTCTCGCCGAACACGCCGGCCGGTGCCTGTCCCACCTGCCACGGCCTGGGCCGCATCTACGACGCCACCGAGGCGTCGATGGTGCCGGACCGCTCGCTGAGCATCCGCGAGCGCGCCGTCGCCGCGTGGCCGCCGGCCTGGCACGGGCAGAACCTGCGCGACATCCTCACCACGCTCGGCCACGACGTCGATGTGCCGTGGGCGAAGCTGCCGAAGAAGACCCGCGACTGGATCCTGTACACCGACGAGCAGCCGACGGTGCCGGTGTATCCAGGCTTCACCCTCGCCGAGACCCAGCGCGCACTGCGGCGCAAGCAGGAACCGGCCTACATGGGCACCTTCAGCAGCGCGCGCCGCTACGTGCTGCACACCTTCGCCAGCACCCAGAGCGCGCTGATCAAGAAGCGCGTGTCGCAGTATCTGCTGAGCACGCCATGCCCGACCTGCGACGGCAAGCGCCTGCGTCGCGAGGCGCTGTCGGTGACCTTCGCCGGACTCGACATCGGCGCGTTGTCGCAGCGTCCGCTCACGCAGGTGGCCGAACTGCTGCGTCCTGCTGCAGAAGGCCGCACCCGCGACGCCAAGCGGCATCCCGAACAGGCCATCGCCGCGCAGCGCATCGCCCAGGATCTGCTGGCGCGGATCCAGATCCTGCAGGAGCTGGGCCTGGGCTATCTCACCCTGGAACGCAGCACGCCGACGCTGTCGCCGGGCGAACTGCAGCGGCTGCGCCTGGCCACGCAGATCCGCTCGCAGCTGTTCGGCGTGGTCTACGTGATGGACGAGCCGTCCGCCGGCCTGCATCCGGCCGATGCGCAGGCGCTGCTGGCGGCGCTGGACCAGCTCAAGGCCGCGGGCAATTCGCTGTTCGTGGTCGAGCACGAGATCGATGTGATCCGCCATGCCGACTGGATCGTCGATGTCGGTCCCGGCGCGGGCGAGCAGGGCGGGCAGGTGCTGTACAGCGGGCCGCCTGCGGGGCTGGCCCAGGTCGCCGCCTCGTCCACGCGCCGCTACCTGTTCGCCGAGCAGGCGCCGATCGCGCACGCGCCGCGCGCGCCGGGCGCGTGGCTGCAGCTGCGCGGCATCACCCGCAACAACGTCGCCGCGCTGGACGTGGACATTCCGCTGGGCGTGTTCACCACGGTCACCGGCGTGTCCGGCTCGGGTAAGTCGTCGCTGGTCAGCCAGGCGCTGGTGGAGTTGCTCGGTGCGCATCTTGGCCAGGAGCGCGTCGATCCGGAAGAAGGCGTGGATCCGCTGGAACGCAGTACGCAGGCGGCGACCGACGGACGCATCGCCGACGGCCTGCAGCACGTGCGGCGGCTGGTGCAGGTGGACCAGAAACCGATCGGCCGTACGCCGCGCTCGAACCTGGCCACCTATACCGGCTTGTTCGACCACGTGCGCAAGCGGTTCGCCGCGACGCCCGCGGCGCGCAAGCGCAAGTACGACGCCGGCCGTTTCTCGTTCAACGTCGCCAAGGGCCGTTGCGAAACCTGCGAAGGCGAGGGCGCGGTGTTCGTGGAGCTATTGTTCATGCCTAGCGTCTATGCACCGTGCCCGACCTGCCACGGCGCGCGCTACAACGCCAAGACGCTGGAGATCGAACTGCGCGGGCAGACCATCGCGCAGGTGTTGCGCATGACCGTGGCGCAGGCAGCGGACTTCTTCGCCGACGACGCGGCGATCGCGCGGCCGCTGCAGGTGCTGGGCGAGGTGGGGCTGGGTTATCTGCGGCTGGGCCAGCCGGCCACCGAGCTGTCCGGCGGCGAGGCGCAGCGCATCAAGCTCGCCACCGAGCTGCAGCGCGCGCAGCGCCGCGACACCGTCTACGTGCTCGACGAGCCGACCACCGGCCTGCATCCGGCCGACGTGGACACGCTGCTGCGCCAATTGCACGGGCTGGTGGAGGCGGGCAATACGGTGGTGGCGGTCGAGCACGACATGCGCGTGGCCGCGGCCAGCGACTGGATCATCGATATGGGGCCGGGCGCCGGCGATGAAGGCGGCAAGGTGGTCGTCGCCGGCGAACCGCAGGCGGTAGCGCGGCATGCGCGTAGCCGGACTGCGCCATTTCTCGCCGAGGCGATGCAAGGCTAGCGTGGCTTCTCTCTCATCTGTTGCAGGCAGTGAACCCTGTGGGAGCGACTTCAGTCGCGACGGGCTCTATCGGTGACGCCCGTCGCGACTGAAGTCGCTCCCACAATGATCTGTCTGCCGCGGATCGCTCCCGCAAGCGCATCGCATCGCCAAGGGTGCCGCCGACATGTACAACCGATGCTGTTCGGGCCGCTGCCGGCAGCCGCATTGCGCGGTTCATGTCGAAGGCGCTGCGGGGCTGACACGTTGCATCCTGCAGGAGCGGCTTCAGCCGCGACGGGCTTTACGGATGGTGTCTGTCGCGGCTGAAGCCGCTCCTACAGGGTTCGCTGTCGCGGAACGCTCCCGCTCAGTCCACCAAGTCGAAGCTCGCAGATAGGCCAGCCGCTTCGGCCGAGGGCGCCACCCACACATCGAACACGCCCGGCTCCACCGTCGGCTTCAACGCCTGCCCGACGAACAGCAGATCCTCGCGGCGCAGCACGAACTCCACGCCGACGCTGCCACCGGCCGCCACCGCCACCTTGCGGAAATCCTTCAGTTCGCGCACCGGGCGGGTGACGCTGGCGCTGCGGTCGCGTACGTACAACTGCACCACTTCCTCCGCATCGCGCGTGCCGCGGTTGTGGATCCGCGCGCTGATCCGCAGCGTGCCGCCGGCGGCGAGCCGCGCGTCGCTCAGCGCCAGTTCGCCGTATTCGATGCGGCCGTAGGTCAGGCCGTGGCCGAACGGGAACAGCGCGGCATTGGGCACGGTGCGGTAGTGGGTCTTGTACGGCTGCAGCGCGTCCGGACGCGGATCGGGGCGGCCGCTGGGCTTGTGCGCGTAGCTGTACGGCACTTGCCCGGCTTCGTGCGGGAAACTCACCGGCAGGCGCCCGGACGGGCCGTGCGTGCCGAACAGGATGTCGGCCAGCGCCGCGCCGGACGCCGAGCCCAGGAACCAGCTCACCAGGATCGCCGGCGCTTCCAGCACCGCGCCGTCGAGCACCAGCGCGCGGCCGTTGCTGAGCACCACCACCACCGGCGTGCCGGTCGCCGCCACCGCGGCCAGCAACGATTGCTGCGCCGGCGGAATGACGATCTCGGTGCGCGACTGCGCTTCGCCGGAATAGCGCAGCGGCTCGCCGATCGCCAGCACCGCCACGTCGGCGCCGACCGCGGCGGCGACCGCGGCCTGCACGCCGCCGGGCAGGCTGTGTTCGAACGCGCAGCCTTCCACCACCTGCAGCGTAGTGCGGTCGGCCAGTTGCGCGCGCAGCGCGGTGGCCAGGTCGTTGCCGCTGTCGTCGCCGCCGAACAGCGTCCACGGGCCGGCGCTGTCCACCCAGTTGGCGGCCATCGGCCCGATCAGCGCGATGCGCTGGCCGCGGCGCTTGAGCGGCAGCAGCTCGCCGTCGTTCTTCAGCAGCACCACCGACTTGCGCGCCGCCTCGCGCGCCAGCGCCAGCGTTTCCGGGCGCCGCTGCCGCGCCTGCGCGCGCTCGGGCACGATGCGCAGGAACGGGTCGTCGAACAGGCCGAGGTCGGCCTTGAACCGCAGCACGCGGCGCACCGCGGCATCGAGTTGCGCCATCGTCACCGCGCCGTCGGCGACCAGGCCGGGCAGGTGCTGCAGGTACAGCCCGCTCTGCATGCTGATGTCCACCCCGGCCAGGAACGCCAGCCGTGCCGCATCGCGCGCATCGGTGGCGAAACCGTGCGCGATCAGTTCCTGGTCGCCGGTGTAGTCGGACACCACCAGCCCGCGGTAATCCCACTCGCCGCGCAGCACCTCGCTCAACAGCCAGGTGTTGGCGGTGGCGGGAATGCCGGCGATCTCGTTGAATGCGGCCATCGTGGTCACCGCGCCGGCATCGAATGCGGCCTGGAACGGCGGGAAATACACCTCGCGCAGGGTGCGCTCGGAAATGTCGACGGTGTTGTAGTCCAGCCCGGCCTCGGCCGCGCCGTAGGCGGCGAAATGCTTGGGGCAGGCGGCCAGCGCATCGGCGTGGCCGATGCCCTCGCCCTGGAAGCCGCGCACCCGCGCCTGGGCGAAGCGACGGCCGAGCAGCACGTCCTCGCCGCTGCCTTCCACGCCGCGGCCCCAGCGTGCGTCGCGGGCGATGTCGACCATCGGCGCGAAGGTCCAGTCGATGCCGACCGCGCTGGCTTCCAGCGCCGCCGCGCGCGCGGTGCGCTGCGCCAGGTCCGGCTCGAAGCTGGCAGCCTCGGCCAGCGGCACCGGGAACACGGTGGTGAAGCCATGGATCACGTCGGCGGCGAACAGCAGCGGGATCTGCAGCCGGCTCTGCAGCGCCGCCTGCTGCAGCTGCTGGTGCCAGCGCACGTTGGAGCCGTTGAAGATGCCGGTCAGGCGCCCGGCGCGCGCCGCGGCCAGCTGGCCCTCGGCGGTGGGCCGCACGTTGACCGGATTGGCCGCGGCGGCGGCGTCGGTCTGCTGCGCCGAGCCGGACAGGGTCAGCTGCCCGGCCTTCTCTTCCACGGTCATGCGCGCGATCAGCGCATCGATGAAGGCCGGGGTCTTCGCCGCGCCGCGCGGCAGGGCGAAGCCCACCGGCACCTGCGACAGCAACGCGAACGAACCGGCGCCGAGCAATAGCCCGCGCCGCGTGGTGCGAAACGCCATGTGCGACTCCCCGTCAGCCCAGACGTAACGCTAACGGATCGGCTAGGAAAAGTTGTGATGCGCTGCACGATCGGCTGCGGCGTCAGGCGGTTCCCAGGATGCTGCGCGATTGGCCCGGAAACGCCACGACGATGCTGCCGTCACCGGCATGTGCGGCTCGGTCTTGCAGCAGCCCGCGTCGGGCGGGTTCAAGCCTGGTACCACTCCAACGCATCCAGAAACTGTGTGGCCTGCGCGGTGCTGCCCAGGTACGACGCCAGGGACGAGGCGACCGCCGCGCGCGCCGTTGCGCGCAACTCGTCGGTCTCGTCGAATGCGTCGTCGCCCAGTTCCGCCATGGCGTTGGCGATGGTGGCCAGGCCGCCGAATGCGCTGTCCAGGCTGGCGGCCAGCCGCTTCGGTTGCCACGCACCGGCACCGTGAAACGCGAACAGCACCTCGCCGCTGGCGACGTCGAGAATGATGGGGTCCGCGCCCTGGTCGGCGACCACCAGCCACTGTTCGCTCCAGTCCGCAAGGCGTTCGCCGCTGACGGCATTCCACCGGTATCCGGCTTGCAGTTGCCAGAGCTTGTGCAGCGGCGGAATGTCGACCGGGTTGCCGCCGATGTCGAGCGACACGCCGGTCGGGCCCACGTGCGCGTGGTAGGTCTCGCCCCACGGCCCCACCTGCGCGTAGAAATCGGCGAGCGTCGCCGGCAGCGGGATCGGTCCCTGCCAGTCGGACACCGGTTGCGGGCGTAGCTCGCCCCAGGGAGCGAGCAGGGTGCGAAGTGCGGCGTAGGACATCGGTTTCCTGCGGCAGTCGGGATGGCCGACAGTATGCCCGCGCACGCCGGGTCTCACGTGCCGTGCGCGGTGCGCGGTCGTGCAGCGCCACGCTGGCGTGCATGCGCGCCGCGCAGGGCGTGCGCCGCCGCTATCGGCGCCGCCTCAGAGGTCGAGGCCGACGGCGTGCGCGGCGGTCGCTTCGGGCAGGTAGACCCGTTCGTGCGGCACGCACAGCGACGCCTCGCCGTGGCGCAAATGGGCGGCCTGTGCGTGCACGAAGTCGGTGACGTCGGTGATCGCCATGGCCTGCTGCGCGCCGTAGCGGCGCAGCGCCTCGCCGCGCAGGCCCAGTTGCAGCGCGCGACGTTCCAGGGCGGTGCCGTCGGGCGCATGGTCGGGATCCCATTGCAGGCGCACGTCGGAATGGCGGATCGCGGCCTGCCACTCGGCGTGGCTGGAAAAGCGCGACGGGTCGAACGCGGAAGGAACCGCCGCGCGCAACAGCGCATCGAAGAACGCACGCGGCAGGCGCACCGCCAGGATCCGTTCCTGTCCTTCCTTTTGCGCCCATCCCGAGCGATACATCATCCACAGGAAGTTCGGCTTGATCCAGCTCATCCGCTCGTAGCTGAATTCTCCCCCGAAGCGTTGCTGCGCGACCGCGAACTGCGCGATCGACGGGCGGTACGCCTGGTAGACGACGATCGATTCGGCGTCGAAGTGCGCCAGGATGTGGCGGCCCTGCCGCGGCCAGGTGGCTTGCAGTGCCACGTACGATGCTTGTTTCATTGCCGCGGAAGTGTACGCAGATGCGCTGCCGGGGTCGATTCCGCTGGCCGCGGGCGCGCGATCGCGGGCCGCTGAGCATGTGCTTCGCGCGGCGACTGGGCGCGTTGGGACGCCTACTGCCGGTCGACTGCGGCAACCTGCGCGTCGCGCGCATTGTCGCGTTGCGCCAGGTCCTTGCCGATGCCGTAGCCGAAGGCGACGAGCAGGAACAGGAACGCGAGCCCGGCGTACAGCTGTCCCTGGCGCGTGTCGTTGCGCATGGCCATGATGGCGACGCAGACCAGGGCCGCGCTGAAGTAAAGGGGGCTAACGCACAGGCCGAGTACCACGAACAGGCTGATGGCGCCGGAGAGAGCGGGCGCGACGGTTTTGTTGGCGGACATCAGGATTCTTCCTTGTTGGCGCGGCTCAGGAGGGTCGCGCAGCGTGGCCGACTGCGCGGATGCTGTGCGGCGGCATCGGCCGCCGCGTCGAGCATCGCCTGCGCGGCGGGGGCGGTCAAGCCAGGCGGGGACGTCCCGATTTCCCTGCGCTGGCGCTGCCGCGCAGACAGTGTTTGGGGCGCCGGTTCGCGCGTCCGGCCCGCTACAACGTTTTGCCGTGCAGCGCCGCCGCCGCTGGCCAACCCCGGCTACAGCGCCGAGCGCGCCATGTCGATCACGAAGCGGTAGTGCACGTCGCCTTTCTGCAGTCGCGCGAATGCCTCGTTGATCTGCTCCATCGCGATCACCTCCACGTCGGCGACGATGCCGTGCTGCTGGCAGAACGCCAGCATCTCGTGGGTGTCGGCGGTGCCGCCGGCGCCGGAACTGGCGATGCGGCGGCGGCCCATGGCCAGGGTCATCGGAGCGAAATCCAGCGTGTCGGGCAGGCCCAGCGAGCACAGGGTGCCGTCGAGTTTCAGCGCCTGCAGCATCGGGTCCAGCGGGTAGGTCGAGGACACCGTGTCGAGAATGAAGTCGAAGCGGTAGGCCTGCGCCTGCATCTGTTCGGGATCGGTGGACAGCACCACCTCGTGCGCGCCCAGGCGCTGCGCTTCGGCGGCTTTCTTCGGCGAGGTGGTGAAGGCCACCACGTGCGCACCGAGCGCGCGTGCGAACTTCACCGCCAGGTGGCCCAGGCCGCCGATGCCGACGATGCCCACGATCGTGCCCGGGCCGACCTTCCAGTGCCGCAGCGGCGAGTAGGTGGTGACGCCGGCGCACAGCAGCGGCGCCGCCGCGGCCGGATCCAGGCCGTCGGGCAGCGGATAGACGAAATGCGCGTCGGCCACGTAGTACTCGGCATAGCCGCCGCGGGTGCGGCTGCCGTCGATGCGATCGATGCCGTCGAAGGTGGTGGTCGGGAATTCGCGGCAGTACACCTCCATCTGCGCGCGGCAAGGTTCGCACACGCGGCAGGAATCGACGATGGTGCCGATCATCACCCGCTGGCCGACCGCGAACCCGGACACCGCCGCGCCCACTTCCACCACTTCGCCGACGATTTCGTGGCCGGGCACCAGCGGGAATTCGCCGCCCCAGCGGTTCACCGAGTGGATGTCGGAATGGCAGACGCCGGCGTACAGCACCTTCACCGCCACGTCGCGTTCGCGCACGGCGCGGCGCTCGAAATGCCAGGGCACCATCGCGCCGCCTTTTTCCAGGGCGGCGTAGGCGCGGGTAGGGCGGGGCTGGGCCGGCGGGGCGATGGCATTCATGCGGGGCTCCGGTGCTTTACAATTTGGCTGGAAATGTAATGTTGACAACTTTACAAATTATGTCAAGTGTAAAATCCGCTGCACCTGTTGCGGCTTTGCCGAGCAAGGAGACGCGCATCATGGATGCCGCCTTCCAGCTGTTCCTGCGCCACGGCTACCGCAAGGTCGGCATCGGCGATATCGCCGCGGCGGCGCAGATGTCGCGGCCGTCGCTGTACGCGTCGTTCCCGAACAAGGAGGCGATCTTCGCGGCGATGGTGCTGCGCCAGCGCGACCAGTGCCTGGCCGAATCCGGCGTGCGGTTGCGTCCGGGGCAGGACCTGGCGACGCGGCTGCGGCATCTGTTCGACATCTGGGTGCTGGAACCGGTGGCCGCGGTGATCGATTCGGAAAACGCCACCGAGCTGCTGGCCAAGTGCGGCGACTACGCGCCGGAAGCGCTGGCTGCGCTGTACGCGCAGTTCGAGGCGCAACTGGTGGCGACGCTGCAGCCGGAAGTGCAAGCGCAGGCGCCGCTGTCGGCGGCCGATCTCGGCTACATCCTGCGCCTGGCCACCACCAGCCTGAAGGCCTCGGCCGACAACGAGGCCGACCTGCGGCGCCTGATCGGCGGACTCATCGCGATGACGCTGGCGACGGTGCGCGCGGGTGAGGGGGCAGGCAAGGCTGTAGTTGCGGCGACGGCGACGGCGAAGCGGAAGCGCGGCAGCGACTGAGTCGTTGGATCATCGCGATTCGCGCTGCGGATCGTTCCTCAAGCAAGGGCTTCGGCGCCGATCGAGTCCGACGCCGTGAAGTGCACCGCTTCGTTCGTCGCGACTGAAGTCGCTCCTACAGGGGCATGCGGCGAACTGGCTGGGTGCATTCTGGGAGGGGCTTCAGCCCCGACTGCATGAGGTTGGAAGTCGCGCGGCTTTTTGGCTTTGTGTTGTGGTGGAGGTTTGTGGTGGACTTGCGGTCGGTCTCTCAGCCATCACAGGCTGATAGGCGCGTCGTTTGGCGTGTCGCGGCTGAAGCCGCTCCTACAGGGGCTTGCGGTGAGTTGGCTGGGTGCATTGTGGGAGGGGCTTCAGCCGCGACTGCATGAGGCTGGAAGTCGCGCGGCTTTTTGGCTTTTGTGTTGTGGCGGAGGTTTGTGGTGGACTCGCGGTCGGTCTCTCATCCATCACAGGCTGATAGGCGCGTCGTTTGGCGTGTCGCGGCTGAAGCCGCTCCTACAGGGGCTTGCGGTCGGCCGGGTGCACTGTGGGAGGGGCTTCAGCCCCGACTACATGGAGATGGAACTCGCATGGCTTCCTCGCTGAATCACTCAGTCTCGCCACGGTCGACGAATCGCGCGATGCGACGCGGGCTGGCTACGCTGGCGATCCGTTTTTCTCCGGAGTTCCGCGCATGAGCCGACGTTCCGGCAGCGCCGATCTGCCCCTGCACGGCGGCCGCGTGCCGCATTGGCTGGGCGAGCGCATGACCCGGCTCGGCGCGGTGATGTGCCAGGCCATCGTGCACAGCTATGGCCGCGACGAACTGCTGCGGCGCCTGGCGCATCCGTTCTGGTTCCAGTCGCTGGGCGCGGTGATGGGCATGGACTGGCATTCCTCGGGCATCACCACCAGCGTGCTGGGCGCGCTGAAGCGCGGGCTGACGCCGCTGTCCGCCGAATTGGGCATCCATGTCTGCGGCGGCCGCGGGCGGCATTCGCGCGCCACGCCCGACGAATTGTGCGCGGTGGGCGAGCGCACCGGGCTGGACGGCGCCGGCCTGGCGCGCGTCAGCCGGCTGGTGGCGAAGGTGGACAGCGCCGCGGTGCAGGACGGGTTCGATCTGTATCTGCACGGGTTCATCGTCAGCGACGACGGGCAGTGGGTGGTGGTGCAGCAGGGCATGAACGGGGCCAGCAAGCAGGCGCGGCGCTATCACTGGCTGTCCGAGGGGCTGAACAGCTTCGTCGATGCGCCGCATGCGGCGATCGACGGGCCGGGGCAGGGCCGCATCGTCAATCTTGCCGACCATCGCGCGGCCGCCTCGCGGGCGGCGCAGGTGGAACTGCTGCAGGCGCTGGGGCCGGACCGGATCGCGCAGGAATACGGCGCGTTGCAAGCGTCTTCGGCGAACGCGGCGGCGTCCGCGCCGCGTGCGGCGACAGTCGCCGGCGCGAACTCGGTGCACGGCGCGATGGTCGCCGCGCACGCGGCGCCGGGCGCGCGCAACGTGGCGGCCGACACGCTGTTCGCGCCGAGCGGCGACCTGTTCGCCGCCACGCCCGAGGCGATGCCGGCGCGCAGGCCGCCCGGTCTGCCGCACCTGTCGCTGCCCGACCACCACGACGTGCGTGGCAGCGACATCGTGACCCGGCGCCTGCACGGCAACCTGGCCGCGGCGGCCGAATGCGGGCCGCAGGATTTCACCGAACTGCTGCAGGTGCCGGGCGTCGGCGCGCGCACCGTGCGCGCACTGGCGCTGGTGGCCGAGGTGCTGCACGGCGCGCCGTGCCGGTTCACCGATCCGGCACGGTTCTCGATGGCGCATGGCGGCAAGGATGGGCATCCGTTCCCGGTGCCGACCCGCGTCTACGACCACACCATCGGTGTGCTCAAGACCGCGGTGGCGCAGGCCAGGCTGGGCCGCGAGGAAAAGCTGGAGGCGATCCGCCGGCTGGATGCGCAGGCGCGCCTGCTCGAGCCGCACGCGCGCGGGCCGTCGGTGGAGGCGCTGATCGCCGAGGAGCGGCGCGCGTCGCACGGGTACGGCGGGCGCAGCGTGTTCGGCTGGGAGCCTGCTCCGGTCGACGCGGCGAGTGCCGCCGGCGATGCGCCAACCCGACGCGTGCGTCGCCAGTAGCTCGCTGCACCAGGAGCGGTGCGCGCGCCGGCAGCGGCGCGCGGGAGCCCGATCGCCCGGCAATGCCAGGCGCTTGGTGCGCTGGTCGACGTCCGGCGGGGACGAAGCGCGAGATCTGCCGGCAGCCAGGGATGACGACTTCGGGAACATCGCCCAGGAAACGTCGCGTGGCACCGGCAATGCGATGCGTGCGCAGCGTGGCCGCCCGGATCTGGCGAGCGCGCTGCGGTGGCGGCATGGCGGCGTGTATCGCGTCTTGCCAGGGCGGGTGAGCGACACGTTCGAACGCAAGTGCGGTCTGTCTTGCGTATCACCCGGTCATGTCGAGCTGCGCGCGTACGTGTCGGCCGGCGTGTGCTCGCGGCATCGCACCGCTGCGCACCCGCAAAGCGCACTGCGCGCAGTGCACATCGGCTTCGCATGGTCTATGCCGGTTCTTTACTTTTTGTTTGTTACACCTGTGGCGATGGCCAGTTCCGGCCGCATGCAGGAGAACGACATGCCGACGCAATCCACCACCGCCCGCGTCAAGCGCGCCAAGCGCGAAGGCAAGGCGGGCAGCACCCAGGCCGGCGAATTCGTCCGCGAGGAGATCGACCGGGTGCGCGAGGGCAAGACCACGGTGAAATCGACCAAGCAGGCGATCGCCATCGGCCTGTCCAAGGCGCGCCGCGCCGGGGTCAAGACCGGTGCGTCCAAGACCGCGTCCAAGTCCACCAAGAACAAGGTCGCGCAGGAAGAGGCGAAGGGCGGCAAGGCCGGCGCGCCATCGCCGACGCGTTCGCGCGGCGCCAAGAAAGCCCTGAAGACCGCCAGCAAGGGCAAGACCGCCACGCGGACCGTGGGCAAGAAGGCCTTGTCCACGCAGGCCAAGACGGCGGCCAAGAAGCGCACCGCCAGCAGCCGTTCGGCCGCGGCGAAGAAAGCCGCACAGACCAAGGGCGCCAGCGTGCGCAAGAGCGCGGCGAAGAAGGCGGCGCGGACGCGGGCGAAGAAGGCCGCGAGCGGTGCCACCACTGCAAGGAAACCCGCGGCGAAGAAGACGGCGGCCACGAAGCGTGCGCCGCGCAAGCGTGCTGCGAAGAAGGCCGCCGCGCGGTAGGGGGCAAAGGCCTTGAAGGCTTCTTTCACCCCTCAATCTCTTGTAGGAGCGGCTTCAGCCGCGACAGACGCTACGGATAGAGCCTGTCGCGGCTGAAGCCGCTCCTACAACGGCGGGCGTGAGGCGGCGCCTACAATTCGGTGTATTTGGTGATGCGGCCCCTGGCGCGATCCACCGGGTACTTGGCGGCATTGACCTGCATCTTCTGCCGCGCCGCTTCGATCGGGTCGATGCCCAGCTTGTCGCACAGCTGCAGCAGGTACAGCAGCACGTCGGCGACTTCGCTGCCGACCTGGGCCTTCTTGTCGTCCGACAGTTGCCGGCTCTGCTCGTCGGTGAGCCACTGGAAATGCTCGAGCAGTTCCGACGCCTCGACCGACAGCGCCGCGGCCAGGTTGCGCGGGGTGTGGAACTGGCCCCAGTCGCGTGCGTCGGCGAACGCGCGCTGGGCGGCTTGCAGGTCGTGGAGGCTGTCGGGCATGGGCTGGATCCGCGGGCGGGAACGTGCATGGTAATGCACCGCCGGATCCGCTCGCGGCGGCCGCGGCGCGGCCTCAGTGGCCGCTTTCCTCGCGCCAGCGGGCGATGGCATCGGATACCGCTTCGCCGTGATCGCGCGACGCATCGCGCGGGTGCCGCGGCGACGCGGTGTCGCGGATTCGGGTGGCCAGGGCGTCGCAGGCGGCGTGTCCGCCCTGCTGTACCTGTGCGCATTCGTCGGGGTCGAGCCGGATCAACAGCGAGTAGCCGAACGCGGACGCGTTGCAGTTCACGTCCAGAAAGCGCTCCGTGCCGGATTGCAGCAGGAACCAGGCATGCGCGGCGTGGTCCAGTACGCGGAAGTGCGCGGCGCTCATGATGCGGCTGTCTGGTGGCGCGTCCCGTTCGCGCAGCGGCCGTGACGACGCGGGAGGGGCGGGAGCGCGACGTGAGTGCGGCCGAGCGGGCAGGGCTGGGTGTGCATTGTCATGGGGATAGCCTATCCCGATCGCATCGACGGGCCTCAGCGCTTGCTCGATCCAGATCGATGCCGTCTGTGCGGGGCGTCTGCCGGTGATTTCGGGTCTTCGCTCGCGAAGGGCTTGGTCGGTCATGCCCGTCGCGACTGAAGTCGCTCCCACAGTGTCGGGGATCTCTGTAAAAAAGGAGCTTGCCGACAGGCCGCGGTCGCGGAAGCGGCGCCGCCGTCAGCGCGCCTTGCAGCCGAACAGCGACAGGTCGATGGCGTTGGCCATGCGCGCGTAGCCGGCGTCGTTGGGATGCAGGTGGTCGCGGGTGATGGCGGCCGGCAGCGATTCGGGGTTGTCGGGCATGCGCAGGATCGCGTCGAAGTCGATCACCGCGTCGAACGTCTTGCCGTCGCGGATGAAGGCGTTCAAGGCCTGGCGCGTCGCGGCGGACACGGGTTCGTAGCGTTCCGATGCGCCGAACGGGGTCAGCGTCGCCCCGATCGTGGCGATGCCGTGCTGGCGCAGGCGTTCGACCACTTGCCGGTAGCCCAGTTGCATGTCCGCCGCGGTGCGTCCGGGCGCGAACGCCGGCGGCCCGCTGTGGCGGATGTCGTTGATGCCTTCGAACAGCAGCACCTGGTCGACGCCGGGCAGCGCCAGCACGTCGCGGTCCAGGCGCGCGAGGGCGCTGGGGCTGCGGCCGGCGTCGAGCAGCTTGTTGCCGCTGATGCCGGCGTTGAGCACCACCACCTGGCCCGGGCAGGCCTGCTCCAGGCGCTTGCCCAGCAGCGCCGGCCAGTCGCCGTTGCTGCCGCGCGCGGCGGTGGCGCCTTCGGTGATCGAATCGCCCAGCGCCACCACCACCCGCGGCGCCGCGGTGGTCTGCGCGTACACCGCCGACACCACGTTCTGCCGGTAGCTCAGCGCGGTGGCGTCGCTCACGTCGACATCGCCCTCGGCCACGCGCACCGCCGTGCGGCGCACCGCCGGCCGCGTGGCCTCCGGGAAATACAGGGTCAGCGCGATCTCGGCCAAGGCCGGCGCGCGCAGCGCCACCGGATCGCTGAGCAGGACGCCGCCGGGCGGCAGCACGATCTCGCGGCGGCCGTCGAACAAGACCGGCTGCGCCGGCCGGGCGGCACCGGCCAGGCGCACCGATGCCGCGCCGATCTTCAGCGGCGCGGTGCCCAGTTCGTTGCTGATGCGGAAGCGCAAGGCCTGCGCGGCGGTGCCCAGGCGCATGTCCTGGCGCACGCTCTGCCGCTCGAACTGCAAGGAGCTGCCGGCCGGACCGTCGAGCCGGTCCGGCGTGGGCGAGGCGATCCACGCCGGCAGCCAATGCGCGGCTTGCTGCGCCGCCGCCGGCAGCGCCATGCACAGCGCGAGCGCGGCGGCGACCGCGCCCCTCCACAACAACGGCCGCAAGGGCGGGAATCGCAACGACATGAGCGTGGCTCCTACGCGTTCGGGTCAGGAAAAGTACACGCCGCCGTTGACGTCGAGATTGGCGCCATTGATGAAGCTCGCGGCATCGGAGGCCAGGTACAGCGCCGCGTCGGCGGCTTCCTCGGCACGGCCTTCGCGGCGCAGCGGGGTGGCGTTGGCGACGAAGGCGCGCACTTCCGGCTTGGTGAAGTCGTCGTGGAAGCGGGTGGCGATCATGCCGCAGCACAGCGCGTTGACGCGGATGCCGCGCGGGCCCAGTTCCTTGGCCATCGCCCGCGAGAAGGTCATCACCGCGGCCTTGGCGGTGGCGTAGATCGCCGCGCCGGGACCGCCGCCGTCGCGGCCGGCCAGCGAGGCGAAATTGACGATCGCCGCGCCGGCCTGCATGTGCGGCGCCACCGCCTGCGTGGTCAGGTACACCGACTTCAGGTTGAGGTCCATGACCTGATGGAAGAAGGCTTCGTCGATGTCGGCCAGCGGCTTGCGCGCGAGCATGCCGCCGGCGACGTTGACCAGCACGTCGATGCGCGGGCCGAACGCCTGTTGCGTCGCCGCGACCAGCCCGGCCACGGCCTGCGCGTCGGCGGCATCGGCGCGGTGCACGATGGCCTGGCCGCCGGCGGCCTGGATCTGGCGCAGGGTTTCCTCGGCGCTGGCCGCGTCGTTGGCGTAGTTGATGCACACCTTGGCGCCGGCCGCGGCCAGCTTCAGCGAAACCTCGCGGCCGATGTCGCGGCCGCCGCCGGTGACGATGGCCACCTTGTCTTTGAATTGCATGCGCGATGAGTCCTTGCGTTGTGGGGAAAGGGGATGCGATCAGCCGCCGGTGGCGGGATCGTCGAGTTTTTCGATGCGGCCGGTCACCAGCCACAGCGCGGCCAGCGAGGCCGGCACCAGGGCGGCGACGAGAATGAACATCGGCGCATAGGAGTGGGCGGTCATCACCGGCACCAGCCACGTGGTGATCAGGGTGCCGGCGACCGCGGCCATGCCGCCGATGCCGGCCAGCGAGCCGACCGACTTGCCGTCGAACAGGTCGCCGGGCAGGGTCTGGATGTTGCCGATCGCGATCTGGAAACCGAACAGCACCGCGGCGATGGTCAGCACCGCGATGGTCGGGTCGGCGGCGAGCACCGCGCCGAGCAGCGCCGGGGCCATGATCGCGCCGCCCAGGGTGATGGTCCATTTGCGCGCGCGGTCCACGCTCCAGCCGGCCGCGATCAGGCGCCCGGACAGCCAGCCGCCGGACAGGCTGCCGAGCATCGCGCCGACGAACGGCACCCAGGCGAACGCGCCGATCTGCTTGATGTCGAAATGGAAGGTCTCGGCCAGGTAGATCGGCAGCCACGACACGAACAGCCACCAGATCGGGTCGATGAAGAAGCGCGACAGCACGATGCCCCAGCTCTGCCGGTGCGACATGATCTGGCGCAGGCTCGGCAGGTAGGCCGGCTTGTCCGCGGCGCTGCCGTCGGCGGGCGCGTCCAGGATCAGCGCGCGTTCGGCGGCATCCACCCAGGGGTGTTTGTCGGGGCCGGCGCGGTAGATCACCAGCCACGGCAGCAGCCACACGAAGCCGAGCGCACCGACCAGCACGAAGGTGCCTTTCCAGCCCAGCCACAGGAACAGCAGCGCGATCAGTGGCGCCGACACGATCGCGCCGATCGAGGCGCCGGCGTTGAAGATGCCCTGCGCCAGCGCGCGCTCGCGCGCCGGGAACCACTCGGCGTTGGCTTTCACCGCGCCCGGCCAGGCGCCGGCCTCGCTGATGCCGAGCATCGCCCGCACGATGCTGAAGGAGACGATCGAATGGGTCAGCGCATGCAGCGCGATCGAGATCGACCACACCGCGATCGACAGCGCGAAGCCCATGCGCGTGCCGATGATGTCGAACAGGCGCCCGAACACGAACTGGCCGGCGGCGTAGAACAGCATGAAGATGGTCACCAGCAACGCGTAGTCTTCCTTGGTCGCGCCGATGTCCTGCGAGATCGCCGGCCACATCACCGCCAGCGCGTTGCGGTCGATGTAGTTGATCACCGTGGCCACCGCGATCAGGCCCACGATCATCCAGCGCACCGCGCTGCGCTTGGTTGGTCTTGCCGCGCCTGCACCGGACATGGGCGTGCTCATTTGCCGCCCGCCGCGCGGTCGAAGCGCGCATAGCCGCCGCGCCACGTGTAGCGCTGGCCCTGCGCCTGCACGCTGTGTTCGCGCTCGGCGGCGGCATCGTCGGCCACGGCCAGCGCCAGGGTCTTGCCCGAGGTCAGGGTCAGCACGATCACCTCGGCATCGTCCCCGCGCACGCGGGCGATGGCGCGGATGCGGCTGTCGGCGCCGTGCACGTATTCGGCGGTGCCGTTGTATTCGCCATGCGGTTCCAGCACGCCGAAGAAGCTCACGTCGGCCTGGCCGTCCACGCGCTGCAGCAGCATCGGTTCGCGGCGCAGGTTGAAGTCCGGGTCGTTGGCGCCGCTCTCGGCCAGGATCGCGCGCGACGGCCCGCTGCTGCCGAAGCGATACGTGTAGAAGCGCCCGTCCAGCAGCCAGCTCAGGCTGCGCGGCGCTTGCGACGCGTCGCTGCTCGCGTCCACCCACAGGTGCTGGTAGCCGTTGGCCTTGCCCAGCACCGGGCGTTCGGCCAGCGCGCGCTTGGCGTCGAAGCCGACCTGCATGATGTGGCCGTTGAAGTGCAGCGGCAGGTCGTAGCGTGCCGGCTTGGCGCCGTGCACGCGCAGCAGGTCGATCACGATCGGCAGGCCGAGATCCGGATGCGTCAGCAGCGCCTGGGTGCGGGTGAAGCTGACGCCTTCGTAGGCGTGATCCATGCGCGCGGACACGATCTGGGTGTCGGTGTCGCGGGCGAACAGCAGCGGCGTCGGCGCGTAGTCCTCGCCCACCCGCCAGTCGCCGTCGAAGTGGCTGCGTTCGTTCACCACCAACGTGTTGTGCGCCACCGTGGTCTTGGCCCAGCTGGTGTTCTCGGGCAGGTAGATGCCGCCGGACTTGGCTTCCACGTTGAGGAAGCGCGCCGCGCCGTAGTCGGTGACCACGCGCTGGCCGTTGTCGTAGAACAGCCAGTTCAACTTGTCGAAGTGGCCGTGGCCCATGCCCTGCGAGGTGTTCTTCATCACCAGGGTCTGGCCGTCCTCGCCGCCGGCGCGCAGGATCGCCAGCGCGCCGTGATCGCCATCGGCGCCGTCGCGCAGCAGCGCGGAGCGGAACGCGAACGGCTTGGCCTTGTCCTGCGCCAGCGCCGCGGCCACGCCCAGGCCCTCGGGCGTCAGCAGCACGCGCTGCTGGCGTTGCGCGATCGACAGCAGCCGCGCGTCGTGGGTCTGCGCGTAGGCGATGCCGAGGCCGGCGACCAGTTCCTCGGTGTCCAGGCCCTTGTCCAGGATCGCGTCGTTGATCGGGAAGAAGTAGCCGGCGTAGCTGCTCTGCACCAGCGTATCGACCGCCTTCAGCAGTACGCCGTCGCGGCGCTGGAAGATCTTCTGCTGCGGCTGGTTGCGGTCGATCGCGTTGGCGAACAGCACGAACGGCGCCAACGCGTAGCGCTGGTAGTAGGGGCCTTCGGCGTAGTAGCCGTCGGGCGAGAACAGTTGATCGATCTGCTTGAGGAAGCCGGCGTTGCCGTCCTGCCTGCTGCCGCGCAACGCCTTGTCGACCAGCGTCCGGTCGCGCAGCACGTAGCCGGTCATGCCGACCGCGGCCACCGCCCAGGTGGCGTGGTTATGGATCTTGTCGAAGTTGTCCGCGCTCTCGTCGCACAGGAAGTGCGCCATGCGCCGGAACACCTGCTGGTCGATGGTGTCGCGATCGGCAGGGGTGAGGCTGTCGCGGATCGCGTCGTAGCCCTGCGCGGCGTAGACCAGCCACACCGAGTCGTTGAGCGATTGCCAGAACAGCCGGCCCGGCACCTGGCCGCGCCCGGCCGGATGCGCGCCCAGGGTCGGGTACAGCTTGGCGTAGGCCAGCAGCAGGTCGCGCGCGTAGTCGGCGTAGGCGCGCTCGCCGGTGAGCCGGTACAGCGCGCCGGCGGCCTGGATCGCCTGGTAGTTGCGCTTGTGCTGCTCGTGGCTGGCGCCGCCGCCGGGGTCCTTCGGCAGCGGCACGTCGATGCCGGCCTGCATCGCCTTGCGCAGGCTGGCTTCGGCGCGCGCCTGCTCGCGCGCGAACAGCGGATAGCGCGCGCCATCGCTGGCCATCTGCCGCCATTGCGCGGCGGTGACCAGCACCGGGGCGGCGTCGCTGGCGGCAGTGTCGCTCGCGGCCGGGGCCGCGGGCGTCGCGGCAGGCGCGGCCCAGGCGGCGGGCGCGCTGGCGGCGACGGCCAGCACCAGCAGCATCAGGCGAGTGGATCGGGTCATAGCAAAGGCTCCGCGCCGGCATCGGCCGGCAGGGCCGGGGTGCCGAGGAATTGGTTGCGGGTGGCGATCAGTTGCGGCGTGCCGGTGGTGCGCACGTCGCTGATCGCGGCGCTGTCGATGAAGTGGTTGTCGTGCAGGAAGGTGCGCTGCACGCCGTGCAGGCGCAGCGACGGCGCATCGGCGCCGCCGACGCGCTCGAAGCGCGAGCGGTCGATCGTCAACACCGGGCCGAAGGTGCTCTCGTCGCGGCCGCCGCGGTACAGATCGACCGCCGGTCCGCCGATGCGGCGGAACTGCGCATCGGCGATCTCCACGTACTCGGCGTTGTAGGTGCCGCGGTCGTCGGTTTCCGCATGCGCCGACAGCACCGCGCCGGAGACGTCTTCCACCACCACCCGGCGCAGCGCGATGCGCTCGGCCAGGGTGCCCTTGCCCAGCGCGATCACGTCGAAGCCGCGGTTGACGGTGAGGCCGTGGATGCGGCTGTCCTCGACGATCAGGGCGTAGTTGGCCGCATTGGAACCGGGCGCGGTGCGGATCACCGCATTGCCCACTTCGTCCGGCGCGGCACTGCCGTCGATCTGCAGCCGCGCCAGCTTCAGCGCGCCGCCGGCCTCGATCTGGAACAGGGTGGCGCGCGAGAACGCGATCTGCGCCTGGCCGCGGGCCGGGCCTTCGACGCTGAGCGGATGGCGCAGCGCCAGCACCTGGTCGATCTGGTAGCGGCCGGCGTCCAGTTGCAGGCGATCGCCGGCACCGGCGGCGGCCACCGCGTGCGCCAGCGTGTCGTTGCCGGGCCGCACGCGCTGGCGGCGGCCGCTGTCCAGCGCCACCGGCACCGTCTCCTTCGCATACCAGGCCACGCCGACGTCGTCGCGCGGCACATAGGTCAGCGCCGGATCGGCACCGATGCCGCCGGCATCGGCGGCGACCAGCAGGCCGGTCGCGGCGCGCGTCATGCTCAGCGTGCGGCCCGTCACCCCGCCGGGCAGGCGCGGCGAGGCGGCCGGGCTTTGCAGGTTGCCGACGAAGGCGATGCCGGACAGGTCGCCGAGCACGCGCACCGGGTCGTGCTCGGCGACGATCAGGTTGTCGGCGAAATCGCTGTCGATCGGCGCGGCGGTGCGTTCGTCGTCCTTGCCGGCGCCGAAGAACAGCTGCTTGCCGGCGACGAAGGTGTTGTGCTCGATCAGCGCTTGCTGCACCTGCACGTAGCGGTTGGCCGGCGAATCGGGCACGCCGTACATGATGCTAAGCGCGGAGGAATAGCCGTCGCCGGCCAGCCCTTCCAGGTAGTTGTTGCGCACGGTCTGCCTGCGGTTGATGACGCGGATGCCGCCGGTGTCGTCCTTGCCGTCGCCGAAGAACACGTTGTTCTCGACCAGGTTGCCGTCGCCGTGGCGCAGCACCAGCGCGCCGCGCGAGCGCTTGAACACGTTGCCGCGGTAGGTGTTGCCGCCGGACTTGTTGGAGACGATCTCCACTTCGCCGTCGCAGCCTTCGAACCAGTTGTTCTCGACCAGCGAGTTGGAAGCGGAGCTGGCGTCGTTGCTGGTGCCGATGCGCAGGGTCTCGCCGCCGTTGGCGCCCAAGTTCGGGCGCGGGCCGAACCAGTTGTGGTCGATGCGGTGGCGGTTGTCCAGGCCCTGCACCGCATCGCGGACCACGACCATGGTCGGGCCGGCGTTGTTCTTGCCGACCAGCTGGTTGTGGTCGAAGCGGTTGTGGCTGTCGTACATCGCCACCCAGTTGTCCGAGCGGCTGCGCTCGGGCTGGTTGAAGCGGTCGACCACGACCCGGGTGATACGGCTGTGGCGCGCCCGCTCCTTGCTGGAGACGCGGTAGGACAGCACCGCCTCGGTCGGGCTGTAGCCGTCGCGGAACACCAGGTCGCTGACCACCAGATAGGCGCCGGCCATGCGCAGATTGGACTGGCCGGTGATGATGACCTGGCCCGGGGTCTGCGCGCTCAGGCGGATCGGTTGCGCGGCGGTGCCGGTGCCGGCGAACACGATCTGGAAGTCGCGCCACTCGCCGTTGGCCAGGATCACGTGGTCGCCGGGTTGCAGGGCGCCGGTGGCGGCGCGGTACTCGGCCGGGGTGGCGACGAGGATGTCGGCGGCATCGGCCTGGCCGGCGGCCAGGGCGAGGAACAGCAGGGCGAAGCGGTTGCACGCGGCGTTCGATGCCATGGTCTGCCTCCTCTCGATGCGTGCCGTGGCGGCGCCGCCGTGGGCCGGATGGTAGCAGAGGTCGAACGCTCGTCAACCAGATCTGCATACCAAAAATCATTTATCTGGAAAGGTAATTTGGCGCGGAATTCGTGCTGCAAGCGCACATAAAATAAGATCAATCGCACGTACCAATTGGCCTGGACGGATATTTCTACCAATTTGTTGACATTGGTCGGGGACCGGTGAAGGCTCCGCTCCCAAGTCGTAGCCCTTACGGCGTTCACTCGGGAGGAGAGACCATGCGGCACCCCTATGCGGCCCCGTCCGCCAAGCGCGCCGGCGCGCGTTCGTTGCGCAGCGTCCTGGCGTGCGCCATCGCGGCCTCGTTGACCAGCGGCGCGGCCTGGGCGCAGGAGCCACCTGCCGCTGCGGCCACGACCGCCACGGCGCCGGCGCCGGCGAGCGGGGCGACGACGCTGGACCAGGTGCAGGTCACCGGCATCCGCGGCTCGATCCAGTCCTCGATCAACAAGAAGCGCGACGACACGGTGATCTCCGACGTGCTCTCGGCCGAGGACATCGGCGACCTGCCGGCGCCGTCGCTGGCCGACGCGATCGAGACCCTGACCGGCGCGGCCTCCACCCGCGACAAGACCGGCGCCTCGGAAATCTCCATCCGCGGCCTGGGCGCGTTCCTCAGCAGCACCCAATTCAACGGCCGCGAGATCACCAACGGCAGCGGCGACCGTTCGGTGAACTTCAACATGTTCCCGGCCGAACTGATCAACACCGTGGCCATCTACAAGACCCAGCGCGCCGACCTGATCGAAGGCGGCGTCGCCGGCACCATCGGCCTGGAGACGGTCAAGCCGCTGGACTACGGCAAGCGCGCGATCCAGTTCGACGGGCGCGGCAGCTGGGCCGAGTACGACAGCAAGTACCGCGACAAGGACGGCATCGGCTGGCGCGGCACCGCCAGCTACATCGACCAGTTCGAATTCGCCAACGGCGGCAAGCTCGGCGTGTCGATCGGCCTGCAGGCGCTGGACGGCACCGATCCGGAAGAGAGCATGACCAGCGGCTCCACCTGGTACGCCTGCGACGGCACCCAGAACGTGCGCAACGCCAATTGCGCCGAGGTCGGCGCCAACGCCATCGCCAACGGCGCGCCGTACTACCTGGTGCCTAGCAGCCGCATCTACCGGCTCAAGCAGGAGCGCAACGACCGCCAGTCCGAGTTCGCCGCGGTGCAGTGGAAACCCAACGAGGTGCTCGAGGTCAACGTCGACTACGAACACACCGACCGCAACTGGCACGAGAAACGCTCCGACCTGAGTCTGTCCAACACCCGCCGCGGCATCGTCGATCGGCAGGTCGACGACAACGGCGTGCTGCGCAGCTATTCGGGCAACACCTCGATCGATTCCACCTCGACCCTGTACGACCGCAACGAGGAATACACCGGCGGCGGCCTGAACATCGTGCTGCGCCCGAGCGTGGCCTGGGAGATCGCCACCGACCTGTCCTACTCGCACACCGTGCGCGAGGACACCCAGCGCATGACCCGCCTGCGCGCCAACGCCCGCGACGTCAACAACGCGGTGGTGCCGGGCATCAGCAGTGGCGCCACCGGCTACGTCAACTACGACTGGGACAACCGCGGCGACGTGCCGAGCATCGCGCTCGATCCGGCGTTCGACGTCAACGACTGGGACGCCTATACCGGCGCGGCACGGGTCACCTCCGAAGAGGAGAAGAACGACCACCGCATCCGTGCCGGGCGGTTCGACGTCAGCTACCTGCCCGAAGACGGCCTGCTGACCAAGCTCAGCTTCGGCCTGCGCGCCAGCCAGGCCGACTACCGCTACTTCGACAACACCATCACCACCGACATCGCCTCCAGCGGCACCGGGCGCGCGCAGATCGTCGCCGCCAACCAGGCCTGCCGCGCGGCGTTCCCGCAGGACGATTTCCTGGACGCGGCCAGCGGCAATACCATCTCCAGCTGGGCGTACTTCGATCCGGGCTGCCTGTACGAAGCGTTCCGCGGCAGCAGCGCCACCGGCGTGGACCCGGACTACATGGATCCGAACAACGTCGACGTGGTGGAGAAGACCAAGGCGCTGTTCCTGATGGCCGACTTCCGCAGCACGCTGTTCGGGCTGCCGGTGTCGGGCAACATGGGCCTGCGCTGGGTCAAGACCGACGTGCGTTCGCAAGGCGTGCGCGCCGACCTGGACCTGATCGACAACGGCGCCGGTACCTTGCGCCTGCAGCCGACCGGCCGCTATCAGACCCTGGTCGCCAAGGCCGGCAACGACAAGCTGCTGCCCAGCGCCAATGCCTCCTTCGAACTGCGCGACAACCTGCTGCTGCGCGTGGCCGGCTACCGGGCGATGTCGCGTCCGGACATCGCCGCGCTGGGCTCGGGCCGCAACGTCAACCTCACCGGCACCGAGAACTTCACCAGCCTGGAAGAAGCGCTGGCCGGCATCACCGCCACCGGCAACCCGGAGGCGAAGCCGTTGATGTCCTGGAACGGCGACGTGTCGCTGGAGTGGTATCCGAACGAGGACAGCATGCTGGCCGGCGCGGTGTACTGGAAGCAGTTCAACGGCGGTACCGAGACCGCGCTGTTCGACGAGACCTTCGTGGTCGATGGACAGAGCGTTACCGTGCCGGTGCCGCGCCAGGTGACCACCGACAAGAAGAGCACGCTGACCGGCTTCGAGCTCAGCGCCGCGCACCGCTTCTCCTACCTGCCCAAGCCGCTGGACGGGCTCGGCTTCAAGCTCAGCTACAACTACGCCGACACCGACTACGAGACCCAGGATCCGCGCCTGGGCGAGCAGGTGGATGCGGTCACCGGCACGGTGATCCCGGCGATCGTGGCCCCGGCCGGGCTCAGCGGCTTCTCGCGGCATGTGCTGTCCGGCTCCCTGTACTGGGAACTGGGCCGCTTCGACATGCAGGCGATCGGCAAGTACCGCTCCAAGTACTACCAGGACTTCACCGGCAACACCGCGCAGCAGAACCGCTACTACGACGACAACACCAGCGTGGATTTCCGCGCGCGCTACCGGGTCACCAAGCAGCTGTCGCTGTCGCTGGAACTGATGAACCTGACCAACGAACCGCGCGTCGCATCCCAGCCTGTCTACGGCAACTTCCGCGAGTACGTGAGCTACGGGCGGCGCGCATATTTCGGTGTACGATACAAGTTCTGAACGCAGCGGCGCGGCTCCCGGGTCGCGCCGTTTTTCGAGCCGCAGCAGGCGCCGGCGCGTCGTCCCGGCACCGCTGTGGAATTCACCGACGGGTCCTTAGCGCGAATGTCCGAAAGCCGCCTCTACCAATCCATCGCCGCAAAGATCCTGTCGCTGATCGAATCGGGAGAATTCCCGACCGGTTCGCGGCTGCCGGGCGAGCGCGATCTGGCCGAGCGGTTCGGGGTGAGCCGGGTGACCATCCGCGAGGCGGAGATCGCGCTGGAAGCGCAGGGCTGGATCGCGATCAAGACCGGCTCGGGCGTGTACGTGCGGCCGCGTCCGATCGATGCGCAGGGCGCGCTGCCCGACGTCACCGCCTTCGACCTGACCGCCGCGCGCACGGTGATCGAGGCCGAAGCCGCGGCGCTGGCCGCCGGGCGCCTGACCGATGCCGACATCGAGGAACTGCAGACCCTGGTGACGGCGATGTCCGATCCGGCCACCACCGAGGAAATGGCCGGCGAATACGACCGCCGCTTCCACCTGGCGATCGCGCGCCTGTCCGGCAATCCGGTGGTGGAATACTGCATTCATCTGATCTGGCGCATGCGCAACGAACTGCCGCGGGTGCGCCAGGTGTATGCGCACGTCTGCCACCAGGACGATGCGACCCGCACCGACGAGCATGCCGCGATCCTGGAAGCGCTGAAGACGCGCGATCCGGCGGCCTCGCGCAACGCGATGCGCAATCACTTCCAGCGCCTGTTCGAGTCGATGCTGGAAGCCACCGAGAGCCAGGCCCTGGCCGAGATCCGCCGCCGCACCCAGCAGGACCGCGAGCGCTTCCTGGCCACCACGCGGATCTGAGCCGGGTGCTGCTGCCGGCGTTGCAGCCGGTGTCGGCGGTGCGGCGTGACGCGCGTCCGCACATGCGTGCGCGGCGTGTCGTTGCCGCCGCTATCGGCCATCGTCGGGACGTGTTCGCCTCGTTTTGCGGCGTCCGCCTGTTGCGCAATCGCGCCGCAATCGCGGCCCATTGCGCCACGCGGCGACGGCGCAGACATCGGCACCTGAACGCCATCGGCGCGCCGTGCGCCGACCGCAGCGTCAACCGCAGCGCGGCTGTGTCTCGCGCAGCGACGCAAGCACGGCGGGCAATCGCGTGCACCGCGCTGCCCGCATTCACGCCTGGCGCTGCCGGCGCCTGTTAAGCATGAAGCCAAGCGGGCTCTTTGGCCCCTCTGGATCATCATGGCGTCCCCCTGGCGTGCGTTGCGTAGACGGCTGCTTCCTTATCGGCGCGGCCTCTCCGGCGTGCGCGCGATGTTCCTGCAGCATGGCCGCATGCGGCTGCCGACCGAGGAGCCGCTGCGCGCGCAACTGCTCAGCGCCGAACAGATGGCCGCGCACGGCGAAGCCCTGGCGCGTAGTCACCGGGTGCGCGGCGGACGCAGCCCCGAGGTGTTGCTGGCGCGGCTGAAACAGAACGAGGACGTGTTGCGCGACGCCCTGGCGATGCTCGCGGCGATGGTCCGCGACGACATCCGCGTCACGCCGGCCGGCGAGTGGCTGCTGGACAACTTCTACCTGGTCGAAGAACAGATCCTGATCGCGCGGCGCCATCTGCCCGCCGGCTACAGCCGCCAGCTGCCGGCGCTGGCGCAGGGCGCGTCGGCCGGGTTGCCGCGCGTCTATGCGTTGTCGATGGACGCGATCGCCCACGGCGACGGCCGTATCGATGCCGACATGGCCAGCCGCTTCATCGCCGCCTACCAGACGGTGACACCGCTGAAGCTGGGCGAGCTGTGGGCGATTCCGATCATGCTGCGCCTGGGCCTGCTGGAAAACCTGCGCCGGGTCGCGGCGCGGGTGATGCGCGACGGCATCGACCACCGCCTGGCCAGCGACTGGGCCGACCGGCTCAATACCGCCGCCGTGCAGGACCCCAAGAGCGTTGTGCTGGTGGTCGCGGACATGGCGCGCTCGCAGCCGCCGCTGTCCGGCGCGTTCGTGGCCGAACTGGTACGCGGGCTGCACGGGCGCGGTGGGGTGCTGGCGATGCCGGTGACCTGGGTCGAGCAGTGGCTGGCCGACGGCGGCCAGCGCATCGACCAGATGGTGCATGCGGAGAGCCAGCAGCAGGCGGCCGACCAGGTCTCGATCAGCAACAGCATCGCCAGCCTGCGTCTGCTGGCGACGATGGACTGGCGCGAGTTCGTCGAGGAGCTGAGCGCGGTCGAAGCGCACCTGCGCCGCGATCCGCACGGCACCTACGCGCAGATGGATTTCCAGACCCGCGACAGCTACCGGCACAGCGTCGAACTGCTGGCGCGGCGCAGCGGCGCCAGCGAGGACGCGGTGGCCGAGTGCGTGCTGCAGCTGGCGCAGGCGGCGGCCGTGGACGACCGGCGCCATGTCGGCTACTACCTGGTCGACGATGGCCAGCGCGACCTGTCGGCGGCGATCGCCGCGTTGCCGCGCGCACGTCGGCGGCCGCACGTGGCGCGGCGCACGCTGCCGCTGCCGGCGTACCTGCTGCCGATCGCGGCCATCGCCGCGTTCGGCAGCTGGAAATTGCTGGCCCAGCTGCATGCGCTGGCCACGGTGCCGGCATGGCTATGGGCGACGACCGCGCTGCTGGGCGTGCTGGTGTTCAGCGAACTGGGCGTGGCGTTGGTCAACTGGGCGGCGACGTTGCTGGTGGCGCCGCGCACGCTGCCGCGGATGGACTTTTCCAAGGGCATTCCGGCGGGCGCGCGCACCCTGGTGGTGGTGCCGAGCATGCTCAGCGACGCGGCCACGATCGACGAACTGGCCGAAGCGCTGGAAGTGCGGTTCCTGGCCAATCGCGATGTGCAGCTGCATTTCGCGTTGCTGACCGATTTCCTGGACGCCGCGCAGGCGACGCTGCCCGGCGACGCGGCGCTGCTCGACCACGCCGCGCAGCACATCGCGCGGCTCAACCAGCGCTACGCGCCGGAACGCGGCGACCGCTTCTTCCTGCTGCACCGCCCGCGCCTGTGGAGCGCCGGCGAGCGCGCCTGGATCGGCCACGAGCGCAAGCGCGGCAAGCTGGCGGCGCTGAACCGGCTGTTGCGCGGCGGGGCCGCCGACGCCGATTTCGGTGCGGTGATCGGCAGCACCGCGCTGCTGGCGCAGGTGCGCTACGTGATCACCCTGGACGCGGACACGCGGCTGCCGCGCGACGCGGCGCGCGAGTTCGTCGCGACCCTGGCGCATCCGCTGAACCGCGCGCGCATCGATCCGGCGCTGGGCCGGGTGACCCGCGGCTACGGCATCCTGCAGCCGAGCGTGGGCAGCAGCATGAGCGGCCATCGCATCACCCGCTACGCGCGCCTGTTCGGCAGCGAACCGGGCATCGACCCGTATACGCGCACCGTGTCCGACGTGTACCAGGACCTGTTCGGCGAAGGCTCGTTCGTCGGCAAGGGCATCTACGACGTGGATGCGTTCGAGCAGGCGCTCGACGGCCGCCTGCCCGACAACCGCATCCTCAGCCACGACCTGCTGGAAGGCTGCTACGCGCGTGCCGGCCTGGTCAGCGATGTGCGCCTGTTCGAGGACTACCCGGCGCGCTATGCGGCCGACGTGAAGCGCCGCGCGCGCTGGATCCGCGGCGACTGGCAGCTGTTGCCGTGGCTGTTGCCGTGGGTGCCCGACGCCGCCGGCCGTTACCGGCGCAATCCGCTCTCGGCGCTGTCGCGCGGCAAGCTGCTGGACAACCTGCGCCGCAGCCTGGTGCCGATCGCCGCCACCGCGTTGCTGGCGACCGGTTGGCTGTGGCTGCCGCGGCCGGCGGCGTGGACCGCCTGGCTGCTGGGCCTGTTCGTGCTGCCGATCGTGGTGCCGGCGTTGCACGACATCGTCGCCAAGCCGGTGGACATGGCCTGGCGCATGCACCTGGGCACGCTGGGCAAGGCCTGGGCGACGCAGCTGCAGCGCGCACTGGTGGCGCTGGCGTGCCTGCCGTACGAGGCCGGCTACGCGGCGTCGGCGATCGTGCGCACGCTGTGGCGCATGCTGGTCAGCCGGCGCCGCCTGCTGCAATGGCATGCATCCGGCGACGTGGCGCGCAGCCTCGGTCGCGGCAATGCGGCGGAGCTGGGCGGGATGGCGCCGGCGGCGCTGTGCGCGCTGGCGCTGCTGGCCGTGCTGGCCTGGCGGCAGCCGCATGCGCTGTGGGTCGCCGCGCCGATCGTGGCGCTGTGGATCGTCGCGCCGGCCGTGATGGCGTGGATGGGTCATGCCGCCGCGCCGCGCCGCGCGCAGCTGGCGCCGCCGCAGCGCGCCTTCCTCGGCCGGCTGTCGCGCCGCACCTGGGCGTTCTTCGAAGTGCACGTGCGCGCGCAGGACCATTGGCTGCCGCCGGACAACGTGCAGGAACATCCGCAACTGGTGGTGGCGCGGCGCACCTCGCCGACCAATATCGGCCTGGCCCTGCTCGGCAATCTGGCCGCCTACGACCTGGGCTACCTGCAGCCGGGCGGGGTGATCGAGCGCACCCGGCTGACTCTGGCGACGATGGAGACGCTGCCGCGCCATCGCGGCCATTTCTACAACTGGTACGACACCGAGACCCTGCTGCCGCTGCCGCCGGCCTATCTGTCGACGGTGGACAGCGGCAACCTGGCCGGGCATCTGCTGACCCTGCGCCAGGGGCTGCTGGCGCTGTGCGATGCGCCGCTGCTGGCCACGGCCACCTTCGACGGGCTGGCCGACACGTTCGGCGTGCTGCGCGAGGCCGCGCACGACAATCCTGCCGCAGCGGCGGTGCCGCAGGCGGCGCTGCACGACGTCGATCAGCGCCTGCAGGCGCTGTGCGCGGCCCCGCCGCAGACGCTGCCGCAGACCTGGCATGCACTGGCTGCGCTGGCCGTGCAGGCGGCCGCGATCGCCGAGCGCTGGCCGCCGCCGGCCGCCGCTACGGAGCAGTCCGCCGACGCGTTGGCGCCGCACTGGCCGCAGGTCCTGCTGGACGCGTGCAACGCGGCGCAGCAGGAACTGCACGAATTCGCGCCGTGGGCGACGGCGCCGGATCGCGACGACGCGTGCCTGCCGGCGACCGAGGCGGCGTTGCCGACGCTGCGCGCGCTGGCCGCGCAGACCTGCAACGCCGAGGCCGCCGAGCGCGCACGCGCGCGCATCCACCAGCTCGAGCGCCTGGCGCATATCGCCGGGCAACTGTCGCTGATGGAATACGGCTTCCTCTACGATCCGGCGCGGCGCCTGCTGGCGATCGGCTACAACGTCGACGAGCGGCGCCTGGACCAGGGCTACTACGACCTGCTGGCGTCGGAGGCGCGGCTGTGCAGCTTCGTCGCCATCGCCCAGGGCCAGCTGCCGCAGGAAAGCTGGTTCGCGCTCGGGCGCCAGCTCACCGAGGTCGACGGCGAAGCGACGCTGCTGTCGTGGAGCGGCTCGATGTTCGAATACCTGATGCCGCAGCTGGTGATGCCCAGCTATGCCGACACCTTGCTCGACCAGACCGCCGTGCATGCGGTCAACGCGCAGATCGCGCACGGCGCGCGGCACGCGGTGCCGTGGGGCGTCTCCGAATCCGGCTACAACGCGGTCGATGCGCGGATGAACTACCAGTACCGTGCGTTCGGCGTGCCCGGGCTGGGCCTCAAGCGCGGGCTCGGCGACGATTTGGTGATCGCGCCATACGCCAGCATGATGGCGCTGATGGTGGCCCCGGAAGCGGCCTGCGCCAACCTGCAGCGGCTTTCCGAGTCCGGTTTCGGCGGCCGTTTCGGCCTGCACGAGGCGATCGACTACACCCCCAGCCGGGTGCCGCCCGGGCAGGACCATGCGCTGATCCGTTCGTACATGGCGCATCACCAGGGCATGGGCCTGCTGGCGCTGGACCATCTGCTGCGCGAGCAGCCGATGCAGAAGCGTTTCGCCGCCGATGCCGAATTCCAGGCCACCTTGCTGCTGCTGCAGGAACGGATCCCGCGGGTGGGCGTGTTCCATCCGCAGGAGGCCGACGGCGCCGCACGCAGCCCTCAGGACGCGCGCGAGGACGAGACCCAGCTGCGCGTATTCCGCGATCCGAGCGCGCCGCGGCCGGCGGTGCAACTGCTCTCCAACGGCCGCTACCACGGCCTGCTGACCAGCGCCGGCGGTGGCTACAGCCGCATGCGCGACATGGCCATCACCCGCTGGCGCGAGGACGCCACCCGCGATCATTGGGGCAGCTTCTGCTACCTGCGCGACGTGGACAGCGGCGACTACTGGTCGGCCGCCTACCAGCCCACCGCCGTGGCGGTGGACCACTACGAGGCGATCTTCTCCGATGCCAAGGCCGAGTTCCGCGGCCGCAAGCGCGGCTTCGACACGCACCTGGAAGTGGCGATCTCCGCCGAGGACGACATCGAGCTGCGCCGCCTGCGGGTCAGCAACCGTTCGCGGCAGCCGCGCACCATCGAGATCACCACCTATGCCGAAGTGGTGCTGGCGCCGGCCATCGCCGACGAACTGCACCCGGCCTTCAGCAACTTGTTCGTGCAGACCGAGATCGCCCGCGACACGCAGGCGCTGCTGTGCACGCGGCGCACCGGCGCGCACGACGAGGTGGCGCCGTGGATGTTCCATCTGGTGGCGGTACACGATGCGCACATCGGCGCGATTTCCTACGAGACCGACCGCGCGCGCTTCCTCGGCCGCGGCAATACGGCACGCACCCCGCGCGCGCTGAGCCGGGATGCGGCGCTGTCCGACACCGCCGGTTCGGTGCTCGACCCGGTGGTCGCGATCCGCTGCCGGATCGAGCTGGCACCGGAGCAGACCGCGATGATCGACATGGTCTACGGCGTCGGTGGCGACCGTACCGCGTGCATGGCGCTGATCGACAAGTACCGCGACCGGCGCCTGGCCGACCGCGTGTTCGACCTGGCCTGGACCCACAGCCAGGTGGTGCGCCGCCAGATCAACGCCTCGCAGGCCGACGCGCAGCTGTACGAGCGCCTGGCCGGGCTGATGGTGTACGTGAACCCGGCGCTGCGCGCCGACAGCGAACTGCTGCTGCAGAACCGGCGCGGCCAGTCCGGGCTGTGGGGCCATGCGATCTCCGGCGACCTGCCGATCGCGCTGCTGCAGATCGGCGATGCCGACAACATCGAACTGGTGCGGCAGATGGTGCAGGCGCACGCGTACTGGCGGCTCAAGGGCCTGCATGCGGACCTGGTGATCTGGAACGAGAGCCAGAGCGGCTACCGGCAACAGCTGCAGGAACAGATCCTGGGCATGGTCGCGGCCGATCCGGACGCCAGCGTGCTGGAGCGCCCCGGCGGCATCTTCGTGCGCCCGGTGCAGAACATCTCGCAGGAGGACCGCATCCTGCTGCAGGTGGTGGCGCGGGTCATCGTCAGCGACCAGCGCGGCACCCTGGCCGCGCAGATCGGCCGGCACCTGCCGCCGCCGCGCGGCATGCCGGAACTGGTGCCGTTGCCGGCCGCCGCGCTGGCCGAGGCGCAGGAGCACGCACAGGCGCTGGCGCCGTTCGCGGCCGCCAGCGGCGACCCGCACGAGGATCCGTGGCCGTTCGCGCCGGCGCAGGGCGAGGTGCTGTTCGACAACGGCACCGGCGCCTTCGCCGCCGACGGCCGCGAATACCTGGTGGCGCTGCGCGAGGGCGCGCCGACGCCGGCGCCGTGGTCCAACGTGCTGGCCAATGCGCAGCTGGGCACGGTGCTCAGCGAAAGCGCCGCCGGCTACACCTGGTTCGAGAATGCGCACGAGTTCCGCCTGTCGCCCTGGCACAACGACCCGGTCGCCGACACCTGCGGCGAAGCGTTCTACCTGCGCGACGAAGACAGCGGCCGGGTGTGGTCGCCGCAAGCGCTGCCGCGCCGCGGCGAGGGCGACTACCGTACCCGCCACGGCTTCGGCTACAGCGTCTACGAGCATGTGCAGGACGGCATCGCCAGCGAGCTGTGGGTGTACGTGGCGCTGCACGAAGCGGTGAAGTTCTCGGTGCTGAAGCTGCGCAACCTGTCCGGGCGCAGCCGGCGCCTGTCGGCGACCGGCTATGTGGAATGGGTGCTGGGCGACCTGCGGGTGAAATCGCAGATGCACGTGGTCAGCGAGCAGGACGGCACGCACGGCGCACTGCTGGCCTGCAATCCGTACAACGCCGAGTTCGCCGCGCGTACCGCGTTCTTCGACGTGGATGCGACCGCGCGCAGTTGCACCGGCGACCGCAACGAATTCCTCGGCCGCAACGGCGACATGGCCCACCCGCAGGCGCTGCGCCGCGAACGCCTGTCCGGGCGCCTCGGCGCCGGGTTGGATCCGTGCGCGGCGATCCAGGTGCCGTTGACCCTGGCCGCCGGCGCCGAGTGCGAGACCGTGTTCCGGCTCGGCGCCGGCAAGGACCGCGATGCCGCGGTGGACCTGGCGCGGCGCATGCGCGGCCGCGACGCCGCGCACGACGCGCTGGATGCGGTGCGCATCCATTGGCGCCAGCTGCTTGGCGGGCTGCAGGTGAAGACGCCCGATCCCAGCGTGGACCTGCTGGTCAACGGCTGGCTGCCGTACCAGACCCTGGCCTGCCGCTACCTGGCGCGCAGCGGCTATTACCAGTCCGGCGGCGCGTTCGGTTTCCGCGACCAGCTGCAGGACATGATGGCGCTGGTCCACGCCACCCCGGAACTGGCGCGCGAGCACCTGCTGGCCAGCGCCGCGCACCAGTTTCCGCAGGGCGACGTGCTGCACTGGTGGCATCCGCCGCAGGACCGCGGCGTGCGCACGCGCTGTTCGGACGACTACCTGTGGCTGCCGCTGGCGGCGTGCCGCTACCTGCAGGTCACCGGCGACCGCGGCGTACTCGACGAAGACGTGCGCTACATCGAAGGCCGCGCCGTCGGCGCCGACGAGGAGTCGTACTACGACCTGCCGGCGCCGTCGAGCCAGCGTGCGCCGTTGTATGCGCACTGCGTGCAGGCGTTGCGCCGCGGCATGGCCCTGCTCGGCGAGCGCGGCCTGCCGCTGATCGGCACCGGCGACTGGAACGACGGCATGAACCGGGTGGGCGAGGGCGGCAAGGGCGAGAGCGTGTGGCTGGGCTTCTTCCTGTACCACGTGCTGCAGCAGTTCGCGGCGCTGGCGCGCAGCCGCGAGGATGCGGCCTTCGCCGACGAGTGCGATGCGGCGGCGCATGCGCTGCGCGGCAATCTCGAGGCGCACGCCTGGGATGGCGGCTGGTACCGGCGCGCGTGGTTCGACGACGGCACTGCGCTGGGTTCGGCGCAAAATGCCGAATGTCGCATCGATTCGATCTCGCAGAGCTGGTCGGTGCTGTCCGGCGCGGCCGAACCGGCGCGCGCGCGGCAGGCGATGGCCGCGCTGGACCGGCATCTGGTCAAGCGCGACGCCGGCCTGATCCAGCTGCTGGAGCCGCCGTTCGACCGCATCGAGCACGATCCGGGTTACATCCGCGGCTACGTGCCGGGCGTGCGCGAGAACGGCGGGCAGTACACGCATGCGGCGGTGTGGGCGGCGATGGCCTTCGCCCGGCTCGGCGACGGCGAACGCGCCTGGGAACTGGCGCGGATGATCAACCCGATCCAGCACAGCCTGGATGCGATGGCCAACGAGCGCTACAAGGTCGAACCCTACGTGCTCGCCGCCGACGTCTACGGCGTGGCGCCGCACGTGGGCCGCGGCGGCTGGACCTGGTACACCGGCTCGGCCGGGTGGATGTACCGGCTGCTGGTCGAATCGCTGCTCGGCCTGCAGCGCGAAGGCGACTGCCTGCAGCTGCGGCCATGCCTGCCGGCCGATTGGGAGCGCTGCGAACTGCAGTACCGCCATGGCGGCAGCACGTACCACATCGAACTGCTGCAGCACGCAGCGGAGCAGGCAGGCGATGCCGCCGATCCTGCCGACAGCGCCGGCCTGTTCGTGGACGGCGTGCGCCAGCGCGATGGGCGCATCGCGCTGGCCGACGACGGCAAGACGCATCGCGTGCAATGGCGGCAGCCGCGCGCGCCGGCATGAACACGCGTGCGCAAACGCAGGCGGCGTTGGCGCATATGGCGGCGATGCTGCCCGAATGGACCGCGCATCTGCGCCATCCGGACGAGTTCTGGCCGCAATTCAGCGCGCTCGCGCAGGAGCTGCTGGATGCGGCGGACCCGGACGATCGCGTGCAGGCACGCCAGGCACTGGCGGCGATGCTCGCCGAACACGCGATCGATACGCGGCTGCTGCCGCACTGAGCCGCGTTGTCGCTCGGTGAGCGCACGCCATCGTGCGAATCGCCCGGCAATCGGTGGCAGCCCTCAGCGCCGCGGCGTATGGCGCTGCGCCGATCCCGCCACACTGGCCTCACGGCATGGTCACCCTGGTTGCACGTCGCCTGCGGCAACACTGCGCTCCACGCCGTCGCAAGAGGACACCATCCGATGCAAGCTCTCACCTATCACGGCACCAAGGACGTGCGCGTGGAAACCGTTCCCGATCCGGTCCTGGTCGATGCCGACGACATCGTGCTGCGGGTTACCGCCACCGCGATCTGCGGCTCGGACCTGCACCTGTACCGCGGCAAGATTCCCGACCTGCACAGCGGCGATGTGCTCGGCCACGAGTTCATGGGCGTGGTCGAAGACGTGGGCCCCGGGGTGACGCGGGTGAAGAAGGGCGACCGCGTGGTGATCCCGTTCGTGATCGCCTGCGGCGAGTGCTTCCACTGCCGCCTGACCGAATACGCCGCCTGCGAGACCACCAATACCGGCAAGGGCGCCGCGCTGAACCAGAAAGGCATCCGCCCGCCGGCGGCGCTTTTCGGCTACAGCCATCTGTACGGCGGCGTCGCCGGCGGCCAGGCCGAGTACGTGCGCGTGCCCAAGGCCAACGTCGGCCCGCTGGTGGTGCCGGACGCGCTGCACGACGAGCAGGTGCTGTTCCTGTCCGACATCCTGCCCACCGGCTACCAGGCCGCGCTCAATGCGGGCGTAGGGCAGGGCAGCACGGTGGCGATCTTCGGCGCCGGTCCGGTCGGGCTGATGACCGCCGCCTGCTGCCGCATGCTCGGCGCCGAACGCATCTTCATGGTCGACCGCTATCAGTACCGGCTGGATTTCGCGCAGAAGACCTATGGCGTGATCCCGCTCAACTTCGAACAGATCGACGATCCGGCCGACATCATCGTCGGCCAGACCGATGGCCGCGGCGTGGATGCCAGCATCGATGCGGTCGGCTTCGAGGCCAAGGGCAGCACCGTGGAAACAGTGATGGCCACGCTGAAGCTGGAAGGCAGCAGTGGCACCGCGTTGCGCCAGTGCATCGCCGCCACGCGCCGCGGCGGCACGGTCAGCGTGCCCGGCGTGTACGCCGGTTTCATCCATGGCTTCCTGTTCGGCGACGCCTTCGACAAGGGCCTGACCTTCAAGATGGGCCAGACCCACGTGCAGCGTTTCCTGCCGGAGCTGCTGGAGCATATCGGCGAAGGCCGGCTCAAGCCGAACGAGATCATCACCCACCGGATGGGCCTGGCGCAGGCCGCCGACGGCTATGCGATCTTCGACAAGAAGGAACAGGACTGCCGCAAGGTGATCCTGACGCCGTAACGCGACGCGACCGTCGCCTCGCTGCCGTCGCGCTGTACGCAGCCGACGGTGGCCGAGGCCGGCATCGTGCATGAACTCTTTATCGATGTGCACGTCGCGGTGCGGCGTGCACACGCTGCGTGGGCGCCGTGCCTGGTGTGATCGCGGCTCACCCATGCATCGCCTGCCGCGCATCCGCCGCGCCATCGCGTGTGTCGTTTTCCGAATTGCCTGAGAGACGTCCTTGACCGAACTGCTTTCCCCTGCCGCCTTGGGCGACGCCTGCGATCTGCGCGGTGCCGCCTTGCGCGTGCTCAAACGCTATCCGCAACTGCCGCTGCCCGGCGCCGGCAACACCCTGGACCGCTGGCGGATCCTGTCCGAGATCGCCGCGACCGACGTGTGCCTGGCCAAGGTGCTGGAGGCGCATTACGACGCGCAGGCGATCCTGGCCGAGCTGGGCGCCGCACCGCCCGCGCCTAGGCAACTGTTCGCGGTGTGGGCCGCCGAAGCGCCGGATGCGCGTCTGGCCTATCGCATTGATGCCGGGCGTGGCGAAGTGCACGGCCGCAAGGCCTGGTGCTCCGGTGCCGGCCTGGTCGATTGCGCGCTGCTCACCGCGCACGACCAGGACCGCCAGCAACTGGCGCAGGTGCAACTGCGCCAGCCGGGCATCGCCATCGATACGCAGGCGTGGGCCGCGGTCGGCATGGCGCGCGTGGTCAGCGGGCCGGTGACGTTCGATGCGGTGCCGGCCAGCGCGATCGGCGCGCCGGGCGAGTATCTGACGCGTCCGGGGTTCTGGCATGGCGGCGCCGGCATCGCCGCCTGCTGGTTCGGCGCGGCGGCCGCGGTGGCCGAGCGCTTGCGCGCGCATCCCAAGCTGCAGCGCGATGCGCATGCGGCGATGCATCTGGGCGCGATCGACCAGCAGCTCGGCGCGGCGCGCGCGCTGTTGCGCGAACTGGCCGCGGCGATCGACGCGGCGCCCGAGCACGATCACCGGCACGCGGTGGTCCGCTTGCGTTCGTTCGTGGAGCGGGCGGCCAGCGACGTGCTCGATCGTGTCGGCCGCGCGCTGGGCCCGGCGCCGCTGTGCAGCGATCGCGAACACGCCATGCGCTGCGCCGACCTGGCGGTGTTCGTGCGGCAGAGCCATGCCGAGCACGATTGGGCGGCGCTGGGCCAGGCGCTGGCCGAACAGGTGCAGCCATGGCGGTTGTGAGCGCGGCGCAGATCCACGGCGACGGCACGCCCGAGTCGGCGTGGCAGCGCTCGCCGTGGCTGGCGGGCTTGCCGCAGCGCCGGATCGAAGACCTGCTCGCCGGCGCACGCCGGCTGGTGGTGGTGTCGCCGCATCCGGACGACGAAGCGCTGGGCTGCGGCGGCGCGGTCGCCTGTGCGCGGCGGCTGCGCGTGCCGGTGTGCCTGATCGCGGTGACCGATGGCGAAGCCTGCTATCCGGACGATCCTTACTGGACGCCGCAGCGCCTGCGCGACGTGCGCCGCGCCGAACTGGCCGCCGCCGCGCAGTGCCTGGGTCTGGACGCCGATGCGATCTGCCACCTGCGCATCGCCGACGGCCAGGTCGGCCAGCGCGAATTCGTGGTCGCCGAACAGATCCACGCGCACTTGCACGCAGGCGATCTGGTGCTGACGACGTGGCGCCACGACGGCCATCCCGACCACGAAGCCGCCGCGCGCGCGGTGCGGCGCGCCGTCGCCGCCTGCGATGCGCGCATGGCCGAATTCCCGGTCTGGGCCTGGCACTGGATGGACGCCGGCGCGCCGCAGCAGGCGCTGCCTGGCGCGGTCCGCTACGCGCTGGACGATGCCGACTGGCAAGCCAAGCAACAGGCGCTGCGTTGCTTCGCCTCGCAGCTGGGCACCGCGCAACCGGCGGTGCCGGCGCCGATCCTGCCGCCGCAGGTGCTGGAACGTTTCGCGCGCCGCTTCGAGGTCTTTGTCGCATGAGCGCGGTGCAGCAGTATTTCGGCGACATCTACCGCGACGACGACCCGTTCGGCTATCGCGAACGCTGGTACGAGGCGCGCAAGCGCGCGCTGCTGCTGGCCAGCCTGCCGCGCGCACGCTTCGCTCGCGCCTGGGAATTGGGCTGCTCCAACGGCGAACTGACCGCGGCGCTGGCGCCGCGCTGCGACGCGCTGCTGGCCACCGACCTGTCCGAGCGTGCGGTGGCCCTGGCCGCACAGCGCAATGCGGATTTTGCGCACGTGCGCGTGCAGCAGGCCGAGCATCCGCGCAGCTGGCCGCCGGGCCGTTTCGACCTGATCGTGTTCAGCGAGGTCGGCTATTACCTGCCGTTGCCGCTGCTGCAGGACTGCATCCAGCGCCTGCGCGCCTCGTTGACCGAGCAGGGCGTGCTGGTCGCCTGCCATTGGCTGCATCCGTTCGCGCAGGCGTGCATGGACGGACGCGCCGTGCACGCCTGCCTGGCGCAGACCCTGCAGTTGCCGCGCCTGCTGCATTACCAGGACGACGACGTGCTGCTCGAAGCCTGGAGCGCCACCCCGTATTCGGTCGCGGCCGCGGAGCGGCTGCGGTGATCGCGGTCCTGATTCCGGCACACGACGAGGAACGGCTGATCGGCGCCTGCCTGCGCTCGGTGGCGACGGCGGCGCAATGCGCCGGCCTGCGCGGCGAGGCGGTGCAGGTGTTCGTCGCCCTGGACCGCTGCAGCGACGGCACCGCCGGCATCGTCGCCGCGCACGGCGCGCAGGCCATCGTGCTGCAGTCCGGCAATGTCGGCAGCGCGCGCGCGGCCGCCGCCGAGGCCGCGCTGGCCGCTGGCGCGCGCTGGCTGGCCTGTACCGACGCCGACTCGGTGGTGCCGGCGAACTGGCTGTCGGCGCAGCTGGACTGCGCCAGCGACGCGTTCTGCGGCATCGTCACGGTCGGCGACTGGGACGACTACGACAGCGCGATGCGCGATGCCTACCGCGCCGGCGAATGCCGCCGCGACGACCACCCGCACGTGCATGGCGCCAACCTGGGTCTCAGCGCCGACCTGTACCGGCGCTGCGGCGGCTTCCTGCCGCTGGCCGCGCACGAGGACGTGGCCCTGGTCGAGGCGATGGTGCGCGCGGATGCGCGGATCGCACGCCGCGCGCAGCCGGTGGTGGTCACCAGCGCCCGACGCGTGGCGCGTGCGCGCGGCGGCTTCAGCGATTACCTGAAGCAAATGGAGCGCAGCCTGGCCGAATCGCTGCTGCCCACGCCCGGTGGCGACGTGCTGGCTTGAGCCGAGGTGCATAGCCCCTCTCCCGTCGGGAGAGGGGTCGGGGTGAGGGTCCGGCGCGAAGCGACTCGCTGCGATGGGGTGCGCGAGGCTGTGCCCGTGCCCTCATCCGCCCCTGCGGGGCACCTTCCCCCGAAAAGGGGGCCATGGTCCCGAGGGGAGAAGGGAACGGCCTAGCCCCTCTCCCGTCGGGAGAGGGGTTGGGGTGAGGGTCCGGCGCGAAGCGGCTCGCTGCGATGGGGTGCACGAGGCTTCGCCCGTACCCTCATCCGCCCCTGCGGGGCACCTTCTCCCGACGGGAGAAGGAACCGCGGCTAGCCCCTCTCCCCTCGGGAGAGGGGTTGGGGTGAGGGTCCGGCGCGAAGCGACTCGCTGCGATGGGGTGCGCGAGGCTGTGCCCGTACCCTCATCCGCCCCTGCGGGGCACCTTCCCCCGAAAAGGGGGCCATGGTCCCGACGGGAGAAGGGAGCGATCAGGCACCACTCCACGCCCATGTCCGTCTCATGACGGCGACGACCCAACGGCCTGCGCAGGGCGCGACCACCGCCAGGGCAACGCGCATTCAGCCAGGAACGCGGAACCGCGCCCGCAGCGGACAGGCCTCGGGATAAGTTTTGTCTCGGGTTTGTTGCGGGACAGCAGCCAGCCCGGGCGTGGTTCCGCGTTTGTCAATAGGCGCCAAGTGGTTTCTTTTGTTTTTCAATCACTTGCTTCATGGCGCCCGCTGCGCCGGCGAGCGCGAGGTTGTCCACAAGGGGTGTGGATGACTTCTGCATAAGGGTGTGGATAAGCCCATCGCGGCCACGTGCCACAAGACTGTCAAGAGACATGGCGAAAAATTAGACAGGCCGATGTGCGGCGCCCGGCTTCGTCCCGATTTCGGATGCCGGCAACGCCGTTCGTCGGCTCCGGAGAGGACGAGGCCGGACCGCCGCTACGGCCATGACACGGATGGGGTGGCGGGTGCAGGGGGGGCTCGGGAGGCCGTACTACGTCCTGCCGGGGTGACCACCTCTGCGGTCCGGCGCTTCCGCCGCCGCAAACCAAAACCGCGCCATGCGGAGGCATGGCGCGGTCGGGGCAGGGTGCCGCTGGCGATGCTGGCTCAGGCGAGCATGCGCAGCTTCGGTTCGCGGTCCCACTGGCGGGTCTTGGCCGCCTCGATGAAGCCCTTGCCGTTGCCGGCATCGAGCACGCCGGCGTCCTTGACCACGTTGCCGGCCTTCAGCAGCGGCTGCGCGCCGGCATCGGCGGCGATCGCCTTCAGGTGCGCGAAGGCGTTGCTGACGAAATCGACCGCCGCCGACTCCTTGCTCAACTGCTTGCCGGCCTCGGCCGACAGCACCACCGCCACCGCGTCGAACACGAACGACGGGGTGCCGGCCAGTTGCCCATCCGCGGCCAGCTTCCTGCCGTCGCTGAGCTTGGCGCCGCCCAGCTTCGGCGCGACGATCTTGACCGTGGCGCCGGCGTCGCGCGCTGCCTTCTGCAGGTTCTTCACCGTCGCCGCGTCGGACCCGTCGTGGACCAGGATGCCGATCGCACGGCCCTGCAGGGTCGGCTTCATCTTGCCGATCAGCTGCAGCGCCGGCGACGGCGGCATGTCCTGCGGCGCGACCGCGGCCGGCGGTGCCGGCGGCAAGGTGTCCATGCCCAGGCCGTCGGCCACGCGCTGCGCCAGCGCCGGATCGACGTGGCGCAGGTGTCCGACCACCGCCTCACGCACATGCGCGGTCTCCACCTTCGACAGCTCGAACACCAGCGCCGAGGCGACGTGCGCCTGCTCCGGCTTGCTCTGGCTGCGGAAGAACATGCGCGCCTGGCTGTAATGGTCGGCGAAGCTCTCCGCGCGCACGCGGCCCTTGGCGCCGTCCTCGCTGGGCGTGGCGTGGCTGGGGAAGCCGCGCGCGCTTTCGCGCGGGGTGTCGTCCTGCAGCGAGCTGGGCTCGTAGGCGACGCGGCCCTTGGGCACGCCCATCTGCATGTGCCCGTCGCGCTGCATATTGGCGAACGGGCACTTCGGCGCGTTGATCGGGATCTGGTGGAAGTTCGGCCCGCCCAGGCGGCTGAGCTGGGTGTCCAGGTAGGAGAACAGGCGGCCCTGCAGCAGCGGATCGTTGGAGAAGTCGATGCCGGGCGCGATGTTGGCCGGGCAATACGCCACCTGCTCGGTCTCGGCGAAGAAGTTGTCCGGCCAGCGGTCCAGCACCATGCGCCCGACGATCTTCAGCGGCACCAGTTCTTCCGGGATCAGCTTGGTGGAATCGAGATGGTCGAACGGGAACTTGTCCGCCTCTTCCTCCGTGAACAGCTGCACGCCCAGCTCCCATTCCGGGAAATCGCCTTGCTGGATCGCCTCGAACAGGTCGCGGCGGTGGAAATCCGGATCGGCGCCGGCCAGCTTCACCGCTTCGTCCCACACCGTGGACTGCAGGCCCAGCTTGGGCCGCCAGTGGAACTTGACGAAGGTGCTGTTGCCGTTCGCGTCGAGCAGGCGGAAGCTGTGGATGCCGAAGCCTTCGATCATGCGCAGCGAGCGCGGAATGGTGCGGTCGCTCATCGCCCACATGATCATGTGCAGCGATTCGGGAGTCAGCGAGATGAAGTCCCAGAACGTGTCGTGCGCGCTGGCCGCCTGCGGGAAGCCGCGGTCCGGCTCCATCTTCACCGCGTGGATCAGGTCCGGGAACTTGATCGCGTCCTGGATGAAGAACACCGGGATGTTGTTGCCGACCAGGTCCCAGTTGCCTTCCTTGGTGTAGAACTTGACCGCGAAGCCGCGCACGTCGCGCGGCGTGTCCACCGAGCCGGCGCCGCCGGCGACGGTGGAAAAGCGGGTGAACACCGGCGTCTTCACCCCGACCTCGGTGAGGATCTTGGCGGTGGTGTACTTGTCCAGCGAGGCGGTCAGTTCGAAATAGCCGTGCGCGGCGCTGCCGCGCGCGTGCACGATGCGCTCGGGGATGCGTTCGTGGTCGAAGTGGGTGATCTTCTCGCGCAGGATGAAGTCTTCCAGCAACGTCGGCCCGCGCGGGGTGGCGCGCAGCGAGTTCTGGTTGTCGGCGATCGGAATGCCCTGGTTGGTGGTCAGCGGCGGATGCGTGCCGCCGGCGTGCTGGTGCAGTTCGTCGCCGCGACCGCGCTGGTCGGCGACGGCGCTGGTATCGACGGGCGTGCTGGATTTGCTGGGCTTGCGAGGGCTGGCCATGGATGTGCGCTCCGGGGGATGAGGCGGGGACGGCGGAAGGGATTCGCGCTGCAATGGCTGCACAATGCGCGGGAGAGAGAGGGTGTCAGGGGTCTGACCGATGCTGGGCCGGCAGGCGTGAACGGTCCGTGCAACCTGTCCGAGCATGGCGTGAGGACGGCGCGGCGGCGTGTGGTGCGGTTCGCACAACGCGCAGAGGCGCGAGTGGCGTGCATTCGCCGTGTAGCGACGCGGCTCGCCGCCGTCGCCCGCGGCCTCTGCGGCGAACCGCGGTCGTACCGCTGCAGCTGGCCGTCGGGAGGCCGCAAGCGCCGCCAGGTGCGGGCGTTGCCGCCAAGCCGGGGCTACAGGACGGCGCCGCGCGGCCGATAGTGCGTTGCGCGGCGCTCCTTCCAGGGGCTGCGAGCGCGGGGACGGCGCAACGGCAGCGGCCGATGCAATGCAGCATGGCGTGCGACGGAGACCGAACGTGTTCTTGCCCATCCTCGTCATCGGCTTGTTGCTCGCCCATGCGCTGGCCGCGCACGCGGGCGGCAGCGCCGCGCCCGCCGCGCAATGGTGCGGCCTGGCGGTGCAGGCGATGGCGGTGCTGGCCGTGCTGCGCCGGCTGCGGCGTGCGCCGGCGATGGACCGGATGCCGTGGCGGCTGCTGGGCGCCATGGTCGGCGTGCAGATGTTGTGGACCGGCTGCAACCTGCTGGCATTGCTGTTCCCGCCGCACGGTCCCGCGCTGCAGAAACTGGGCGTGATGTTTTCCGGCTCGTCGATGATCCCGGCGCTGTACCTGATCGCGCGCTCGTTCAACCGATCGCAGCCGCGGCTGATCGTGGCACTGGATGCGGTGCTGGCGCTGGTCGGCGCCGGCCTGCTGTTTCTGCTGATCGACCTGGCGCTGTCGTCCAGCAATGGTTTCTCCGAACCCGACGTCAACCTGATCATCAATCACGCCGATGCGATCGACCTGCTGCTCGCGTCGATGGCCACGCTGCGCCTGCTCGGGGCCGGCGGCTGCAGCCGCCGCCATTTCTATCTCAGCGCCAGCGCCTACCTGTGGATCAACGGCGCGGTGGCGGCGCTGTACAACCGCATCGAACTGGGCGGGCTGCCGTGGTGGGGCGGGTTGCTGATCGATCTGCCCGGCATGGCGCTGGTGCTGGTCGCGTCGCTGCCGCGGGGGCGCTGGCTGCGCCACGCGCGGCCGAGCATGCGCAGCGCGGAACTGATCGCCGCGTTCGCGCCGATCGTGTTCTCGCTGGCGGTGCTGTTGCTGGCGATCAGCGTGTCGCGGGTCAGCTTCTTCTGGGGCATGGCCGCGGCGACCCTGGCGGTGATGGTGTACGGGGCGCACGTGGCGTTCCTGCACAGCGAGCATCTGGAGATCCAGCGGCTGAGCCGCGTGAGCACGCGCCGTCTGCAACAGCAGGTGGCGCGCGATCCGCTGACCGGCATCGCCAACCGGGTCGGCCTGGCGGCGCGGCTGCGCGATATGGACGACGGCCGGGACTGTTCGCTGCTGATGATCGACATCGACTTCTTCAAGCAGTTCAACGACAGCCACGGCCATGTACGCGGCGACGCCTGCCTGGTGGAGGTGGCCACCGCGCTGGCCGAGGCCTTGCCTGCGCAGACCGCCACGGTGGCGCGCTACGGCGGCGAGGAATTCGCGGTGGTGCTGCCGGACACCGTGGCCGATGCCGCGCACGCGATCGCGCGGCGCCTGCTGGCCGCCATCGAGCAGCGGCAGATCCCGCACCCGGCCAGCCCGCTGGGCGTGGTCACGGTCAGCATCGGCATCGCCACCCGCCCGGCCAGCGCCGAGGCGGCGATCGATCTGCTGCACCAGGCCGACGCCGCGTTGTACCGCGCCAAGCGCAATGGCCGCAATTGCTGTGCGCATGCGCAGGACGCGGCGGCGGAGATGCAGGGCGTCGCTGCGCCGGGTTGAGCGTGCGCGGCGAACGCTGCGCGGAAGCGTCGCCGAATCGTGCCACCATCGCGGTTCCATTCCCGCACGCCGATCCCGCGATGCCGCTCAGATCCCCCTGGCCGTGGTTCCCCCTGTTGCTGGCCGTCGCCGGCGCCGCGCAAGCGCTGGATCCGCCGGCGGTGGTCTATCCGCAGTTGCCCGCGCAAGGCCGCGATGCCGCCGCATTCGTGCCGGGCGGCTGGACGCTGGAGTTCGAGCGCCGCGGCGATCTGAACGGCGATGGCCGCGCGGACCTGCTGCTGGTGCTGAAGATGGCCGATCCGCGCAACGTGCTGGACAACGCCGGCTTCGGCCCGGATCGCTTCGACACCAATCCGCGCATGCTGGCGGTGGCCTTCGCCGAGGGCGATGGCTACCGGCTGGCGCTGCGCGATCACGCGTTGATCCCGCGCCCGGACGCGCCGAATATGGAGGATTACCTGGACGGCGGCGAACCCGCCATCGCGCGCGGCGCGTTCTCGGTGAACCTGCACCAGTTCTCCAGCGCCGGGAGCTGGAGCACCTCCGAGACGACCTTCCTGTTCCGCTACCGGCAGGACTGCTTCCAGCTGATCGGCTACGACATGCGCGGCCTGCACCGCGGCAGCGGCGAGGTCGACGAGATCAGCGTGAACTACCTGACCGGCAAGGCCAAGCTGCGCACCGGCAGCATCGAAGACAGCGCGCTGCGCACGCAATGGCGGCAGTTGCCCAAGCAGCCGCTGCGCTGCCTGCAGCAGGTCGGCGACGGCCTGGCCTTCGATCCCGGCGTGGAGCGCGACTGAGCGCAGCGCCTTCGGCAAAAAAACGCCAGCCCCGACATGCGGGGCTGGCGTGGCGATACGCGACAGGGCGGGTGGGCGTTACGCCACCACATCGTCCTTGTACGCATCCACCGGGATGCACGCGCACATCACGTGCTTGTCGCCGTAGACGTTGTCCACCCGCGCCACCGGCGGCCAGTACTTGGCCTGCTTGAGCGTGGGCAGCGGGAACGCGGCCAGCTCGCGCGGGTAGGCGTGGGTCCACTCGCCGGCGGTGACCTGCGCGGCGGTGTGCGGGGCGTGCTTGAGCGGGTTGTCCTCGCGGTCCAGGCGGCCGTCCTCGATCGCGGCGATCTCCTCGCGGATCTGGATCATCGCGTCGATGAAGCGGTCCAGTTCGTGCAGCGATTCGCTCTCGGTCGGCTCCACCATCAGCGTGCCGGCGACCGGGAAGCTCAGCGTCGGCGCATGGAAGCCGAAGTCGATCAGGCGCTTGGCCACGTCCTCGGCGCCGATGCCGGTGCTCTTCTCCAGCGGGCGCACGTCGAGGATGCATTCGTGCGCGACCAGGCCGTTGCGGCCGGTGTACAGCGTCTTGTAGTGCGGGGCCAGGCGCTTGGCGATGTAGTTGGCGTTGAGCAGCGCGACCTGGGTCGCCTTGCGCAGGCCGGCATTGCCCATCATGGTGATGTACATCCAGCTGATCGGCAGGATCGAGGCGCTGCCGAAGCTGGCCGCGCTGACCATGCCGACGTCGCCTTCGCCGCCCAGCGTCTTCGGCAAGTAAGGGGCGAGATGCGACTTCACCGCGCAAGGACCCACGCCCGGGCCGCCGCCGCCGTGCGGGATGCAGAAGGTCTTGTGCAGGTTCAGGTGCGACACGTCCGAGCCCCACTTGCCGGGCTTGGCCACGCCGACCAGCGCGTTCATGTTGGCGCCGTCGGTGTAGACCTGGCCGCCGTGCGCATGCACCGCCTCGCAGATCGCCACCACGTCTTCCTCGAACACGCCGTGGGTGGACGGGTAGGTGATCATCAGCGCGGCCAGGCGATCGCTGTACTTCTCGGCCTGGGCGCGGATGTCGTCGACATCGACGTTGCCGTTGGCGTCGCACTTGGTGACCACGACCTTCATGCCGCACATCTGCGCCGAGGCCGGGTTGGTGCCGTGCGCGGACTCGGGGATCAGGCAGATGTCGCGATGCGCTTCGCCGCGCGAACGGTGATAGGCGCGGATCGCCAGCAGGCCGGCGTATTCGCCCTGCGCGCCGGAGTTGGGCTGCAGGCTGACCGCGTCGTAGCCGGTGCATTCGACCAGCATCGCTTCCAGTTCGTCGATCAACTGCGCGTAGCCGGTGGATTGTTCGGCCGGGGCCAGGGGGTGGATCGCGCCGAACTGCGGCCAGGTCACCGGGATCATCTCGGCGGTGGCGTTGAGCTTCATCGTGCAGCTGCCCAGCGGGATCATGGTGCGATCCATCGCCAGGTCCTTGTCGGCCAGCGCGCGCATGTAGCGCAGCAGCTCGTGTTCGCTGTGGTGGGTATTGAACACCGGGTGCTGCAGGAACGCGCTGCTGCGCTTGAGGTCTTGCGGCAATGCGTCGGCAGTGGCCGCATCGAGCGCATCGACATCGGCGCTCGCGCCGAACAGCTGCGCCAGCGCGACCACGTCGGCGCGGGTGGTGGTCTCGTCCAGGCTGATGCCCAGCGCCTCGCTGTCGATCGCGCGCAGGTTGATGCCGGCGGCCACGGCCTTGGCATGGATCGCATCGGCGTCGATGCCCTTGACGTGCAGGGTGTCGAAGAAGCGCTCGCCGACGCTGATGCCGGCGCTGCGCAGCGCCGCGGCCAGGATCGCGGCCAGGCGATGGGTGCGCCGCGCGATGCGGGTCAGGCCGTCGGGACCGTGGTACACCGCGTACATCGCCGCCATCACCGCCAGCAGCACCTGCGCGGTGCAGATGTTGGAGGTGGCCTTCTCGCGGCGGATGTGCTGCTCGCGGGTCTGCAGGGTGAGACGGTAGGCGGGGTTGCCGGCGGCGTCGATCGACACGCCGATCAGGCGCCCCGGCATCGAGCGCTTGTAGGCGTCGCGGCAGGCCATGAACGCGGCGTGCGGGCCGCCGAAGCCGAACGGCACGCCGAAGCGCTGCGAGTTGCCGACCACGATGTCCGCGCCCCATTCGCCGGGCGCGGCGATCAGGGTCAGCGCCAGCAGGTCGGTGGCCACCGCGACCAGGCCGCCGCGCGCATGCACGGCGTCGGCCAGCGCCTTGTGGTCGCCGATGTGGCCGAAGCTGTCCGGGTACTGCAGCAGCACGCCGAAGCACTCGGCCTGCAGCGCTTCCTCCGGCGTGCCCACGCGCAGCACGATGCCCAGCGGCTCGGCGCGGGTGCGCAGCAGCTCCAGGGTCTGCGGATGCACCGCGTCGTGCACGAAGAAGGTGTCGGACTTGGCCTTGGCCGAGCGCTTGGCCAGGGTCATCGCCTCGGCCGCGGCGGTGGCCTCGTCCAGCAGCGAGGCGTTGGCGATCTCCATGCCGGTCAGGTCCGCGCACATGGTCTGGAAGTTGATCAGCGCTTCCATGCGGCCCTGCGAGATCTCCGCCTGGTACGGCGTGTAGGCGGTGTACCAGGCCGGGTTCTCGAGGATGTTGCGCAGGATCACCTTCGGCGTATGGGTGCCGTAGTAGCCCTGGCCGATGAAGCTGCGCAGCACCTGGTTCTTGTCGGCGATGGCGCCGATCTTGGCCAGCGCTTCCTCTTCGGTGATCGCGTCGGGCAGCGCCAGTGCAGCCGGCGACTTGATCTTGCCCGGCACGATGGCGTCGGTCAGCGCGTCCAGCGAGTCGTGGCCGACGGTGCGCAGCATGTGCGCGATCTCGGCGTCGTTCGGGCCGATATGGCGTTCGACGAAGGCCGAGTGGTGTTCGAGGTCGCGCAGCGAGGGGGTGTTAGACATGGCGGTCGTCCGGCAGAGGAGGGCACGAAGGGCGGAGGACGCACGGATGCCGCCGTCGGCCGCAGCTGCGGACACGACCGACGGGAAGCCACATGTCTTCCCACTGCCCCTCTGTCCTTTTGCCTGAGAGTTTGGAAGCGGCGGCGGGCTGCGCTGCGCTTCGTGCCCCTTCGGCGCCGGGTTGGACCGGTCTCTCCAGAGTCTTGGTGCGGGTGGTATCGGGCCTGAGCGATTACGGGCGTTTGCGCCTTCGGCAGCGGGTCGCCCCGCTTCTCCCACCATGCTGCCCGGCGATTATAGCGTGGCCGGCGGCGCCCACGGCGGCCTCCGCACGGCCTGCCCGGCGGGCCTGCCGCGGCTCGCTGAACATGCGGGCCTGCGCCCCGCTGCGGCGTGGCCGCGGCCGCGGCGCTTAACGCGGCACTGGCAAGGGTCTATCATGGCGGCATTCCCTCTCCCCCATCGTTCCGTCCCTTGGACGGTGTCGTCGCGTGTTCGCCCACCCGGGCTGCGTGCGGCCGGCTTTCCAGGATCCTGCGCATGACGCTCCCGACGATCTCGACCCGCCGCCTGGCATTGCTGCTGGCCGGGCTGGCGATGTTCGGCCCGTTCTCGATCGACACCATCTTCCCGGCGTTCCCGCAGCTGGCGCAGCGCCTGCGCGCCGATCCGGTGGCGATCCAGCAGACGGTCAGCGTGTACCTGCTTGCCTACGCGCTGATGGGCCTGGCGCACGGGCCGCTGTCCGACGCCTGGGGCCGCAAGCGGGTGATCGTCGGCGGGCTGGTGGTGTTCGTGCTGGCCTCGGCCGGCTGCGCGCTGTCGCGCGACTTGCCCACCTTGCTGACGTTCCGCGCGCTGCAGGGCGTTTCCGCCGGCGTCGGCATGATCGTCGGCCGCGCGGTGATCCGCGACCTGTACCAGGGCCACGACGCGCAGCGGCTGATGAGCCAGGTGTCGATGATCTTCGGCATCGCCCCGGCGATCGCGCCGATCATCGGCGGCTGGATCCTGGCCACCGGCGCCGGCTGGCCGACGATCTTCTGGTTCCTGGTCGGGTTCTCGCTGCTGTTGCTGGTCGCCACGCTGCGCTGGATGCCGGAGACGCATCCGCCGCAGGCGCGTACCCCGCTGGCGCCGCGCACGCTGCTGCGCGACTACATCGCCATCGCGTTCAACGCGCGCTTCCAGCGCCTGGCTGCCGCCGGCGCGTTCAACTTCGCCGGCGTGTTCCTGTACATCGCCTCGGCGCCGGTGTTCATCATCGACCTGCTGCACCGGACCGAGCGCGATTTCGCCTGGCTGTTCATTCCCACCATCGGCGGCATGACCCTGGGCTCGTTCCTGTCCGGGCGCATGGCCGGGCGCATCGGGCCGATGCGGCAGGTGCGCATCGGCTTCATCTGCTGCGGCGTGTCGATGGTCGGCAACATCGCCTATACCGCGATCGCGCCGCAGATCGCGCTGCCGTGGGCGGTGCTGCCGATCTTCGTGGCCGGCCTGGGCATGGCGCTGATCTTCCCGATCCTGGCGCTGGCGGTGCTGGACATGTACCCGCGCCAGCGCGGGCTGGCCTCGTCGCTGCAGGCCTTCACCCAGCTGATGCTCAATACCGTGGTGGCCGGGGTGCTGTCGCCGCTGCTAAGCGGCCGGCCGATGCACCTGGCGCTGGGCTCGGGCGCGTTCTTCCTGATCGGCTGGGGCTTCTGGCGCTGGGAGCGGCGCAGCGGCAAGCGCCTGCCGCGGCCCGGCAGCCAGGTGCCGCAGCTGGAGCCGGCCGATCCGGTGTGACGCCGGCGCCGCGGTTGGGCTATCGTCGCCGGGTCATCGTTGAGGAAACCGCATGTCCATCCAGTCCAAGCAGCGCCGCGACGTGCGCAAGAAGCTTGCCGAACGCCTGCGCCACCGCAGCGAGGCCGCCGCCGTTGCGGCCACCGCGATCGAACCGCACGCCGAGCTGCGCGACCAGCAGCGCACCTTGCTGGCCGGCATCGTGCGCCGCGACGGCGAGTGGGTGCTGGGCATGGACGGGCGCATCGCCGGGCAGAGCGAGAGCGCGGCGCAGGTGCTGTCGCTGATCATGCAGGCCGCGGAGCTGCACGAGCGCGCCGGCACGCCGGTGCGGCTGGTGTATTCGGATGCGCTGAAGGACGCCGCGCACGCCGATGCGCTGGCGCAGGGGCTGAGCTTCGACGAGTTCAAGGATCGCCACGCGCAGGTCATGCAGCGCGGTGCCGGCGCGGCGTTGCCGGGCTGAAGGCATGGGCCAGAGCGCGAGCCAGGCCGCGGACGCCGCCGTGTCGCTGGCGCGGGTGCGGCGCCGCGATGGCCTGGCGCTGATCCAGGCGCACCGTGCCAGCACCGCCCTGCATCATCCGTGGACGTATCCGTTCACCGACGTGCCCGGCTTCAACGCCTGGTACGCGCAGACCCTGGACGGCAGCAACGTCGCACTGCTGGCGCGCGCGCGCGACAGCGGCGAGATCGCCGGCCTGTTCACCTTCAGCCAGGTGGTCGGCGGCTGTTTCCAGAGCGCCTACCTGGGCTACCACGCCATGGCCGGCTGCGAAGGCCGCGGGCTGATGACCCATGCGTTGCGGCTGTGCGTGGCCTATGCGTTTTCCGAACTGGGCCTGCACCGGGTGGAGGCCAACATCCAACCGGATAACTCGCGCTCGCTGGCGCTGGTCAAACGCGCAGGTTTCCGCCACGAAGGCTATTCGCCGCGCTACCTGCGCATCGGTGGGGTGTGGCGCGACCATGAGCGTTGGGCGCGGCTGGCTGACGATTGAGTCGGTGCAAGGCCTGGCACAACAGGAAAGCGTGAGAAGGGAAGGGCAAGAGCAAACCAAAACCAAACCAGACAAATCTGGTGGAAGGAAGGGCGATGACAGTAGAGACCCGTAGGGTGAGAGGCCACCAGGCCACAAAGGTCCTTGGCCGCCAAGAAAGTAATAAGAAATACGACGCTGCTTTGCGTGCGGCAAGATCGATGAGATCTGACAGCGACCGAGGAGACCTTGCTCCAGTCGCCAAGTTGCTTGAGGAGGCGCATACACATGGTGACAAGCGCGCTACCTATGCGCTTGGTACTTGGCACTTTCATGGCCAGTTCTTCAACAAGGATGAAAAGAGAGGCTTTTCCTTGATGTTGGAAGCGGCTGAAAATTTTGTTCCGGATGCGTGCTTCGACGTCGCTGTCAGCTATGAAACGGGAAAAGGCGTCAGGAAGAGCTTAAAGAAGGCTGGCATTTACTACTTCAGGGCCATGATGTTGGGAGAGAAGCAATCGGTCGCCGAAGTTGGGCGATTGTTTTATTGGGGGATTGGCGTTCCCGAAAATCGAGGTATCGCTAAGGAGCTTCTGAACTTTTCAGGCTAACGGGGGCGGAGGCAGTTATCTTCACCCATGACGCACAAGGCCCGCATCAGCGGGCCTTGTCGTTTAATGTCAGGCTCTTCCGAGCAATATTTACTTTTGCCCTGCCGCCTGCACCGCCTTCGGCGCCTCCCACCCGCACATCTGCCCCTGGTTCTGCTGCTTGAGCCACTCCTGCATCGGCGCGAAGTATTCCAGCAGCGGGGCGGCGTCGAGCTTGTCGTTGCCGGTGAGTTCCTTCAGCGTCTGCTGCCAGGGCTGGCTGCCGCCACGCTGCAGCATCGACCAGAATTTCTGCCCGGCTTCCTTGTTGCCGTAGAAGGTGCACTCGTACAGCGGGCCCTTGTAGCCAGCCGCGTCGCACAGGCCCTTGTAGAACTGGAACTGCAGGATGTGCGACAGGAAGTAGCGCGTGTACGGGGTGTTGCCGGGCACGTGGTATTTGGCGCCGGGATCGAAGAAGTCCTCGCCGCGCGCCGTCGGCGGAGCCACGCCCTGGTACTTGGCCTTCAGTTCCCACCATGCCTGGTTGTAGTGCTCCGGCGCGATCGAGCCGTCGAACACGCCCCAGCGCCAGCGGTCGATCATCAGCCCGAACGGCAGGAACGACACCTTCGCCAGCGCCATGCGCATCTGCGCGTTGATCAGTGCTTCGCGGCTGAGTTGCGGCGCTTCGACCAGGCCGATCGAATGCAGGTACTGCGGGGTCATCGCCAGCACGATGGTGTCGCCGATCGCCTCGTGGAAACCGTCGTTGGCGCCGCCCTGGAACAGCGGCGGCAGGGGATTGTAGGCAAGGTCGTAATAGATGTGGCCGAGCTCGTGGTAGATGGTGGTGAAGTCTTCCTCGTTCGGCTTGATGCACATCTTGGTGCGCACGTCGCCGGCCATGTTCATGTCCCAGGCGCTGGCGTGGCAGACCACGTTGCGCTCCAGCGGCTTGATGAACTGGCTGCGCGCCCAGTAGCTGTCGGGCAGCTTGGGCATCGCCAGCGAGGTGTAGAAATCCTGCGCGCGCTCGGTCATCTGCTTGGCGCTCTGCAGCTGCGCGTCGCGCTGGGCCATGAACCGCGCTTCCGGCGAGGTGTCGCCATTGCGCCGCGCCAGCGCCGCGCCGAGGTTGCTCTGGTACTGCTTCTCCAGCGTGTCGGTGATGTCCAGGCTGCCGGCGCCAGGGTAGGGCTGCAGCAGGTCCCACAGATTGCTCCAGTCCTGCTGCCACATGTTGCCGAGCAGGTGCGCGGGCAGCAGGCCGCCGGCGACCTCGCCCTTGTCCTTGCCGTACTCGGCGTCGAGCTTGCCGCGGGTGTAGCAGTGCAGTTGCTCGTACAGCGGCTTGACCTGGGCCCACAGCCGGTCTGTCTCGGCGGCGATCTGCGCCGGCGGCATGTCGTAGCCGCTGCGCCACATCGCGCCGGTGTCGGCGTAGCCCATCTCGCGCGCGCCTTCGTTGACCAGTTCGACGAAGCGCTGGTAGTCCTTGCGCATCGGCTGCGCGGTGCCGTGCCAGCCTTGCCACGCGTCGAGCTGCTGGTCGTAGTCGCGGCTGCGGCGCAGCACGTCCTCCAGTTCGCCCAGTTGCCGGCAGCGGCGCGCGTCGCCTTCGCCGGTGCAATAGGCGGCCGCGCCATAGGCGCCTTCCATCTTCGAGGCCAGCGTGGCCAGTTCGGCCAGCTTGGCCGGGTCGCGTGGCGCCGGCATCGCGGTCATCAGTTTCAGCAGCTGCAGCGCACGCGCGCTGTCGACGGACATCGGCTTGCCTTCGTAGCGCTTGGCCTGCGCGATCCAGCCGTTGAGCGTGGTCAGCCAGCGCTCGTTGGCCTTGGATACCAGCCGCTCCGAATCGCCGTTGATGTAGGTGATCGACAGCCATTGCGCCGAGGTCAGCTCCGGCAGCAGCGCGCGGTATTCCTCGTTGATGCGGGCGACGAACTGGTCGGCGCTCTCGCCGGGCGCGGCCGGCGCCGGCGCGGTGTCGGGTTCGGTGGTCGCTTCCTTGCGGCACGCGGACAGCGCAAGCACGCTCGCGCCGATGCACAGCGCAAGCAGCAGAGGGCGGTGGTTCACGGCGGATCCCTTCGGTGACGAATGCGACGAGGCTAGTGGTCCGCCCCGCCCGCCGCAAGGGCCGCCCCGCCGACTGCGCAGGCGGCGCGCCGCCACCGCCGTCGCTTAGCGGCTTCCGGCGCCGGCGGCGATTGCGCTGCCGCTACCCGTGCAGGGCGCGAACAGGTCGCGCGAACGTTCGTAGACCCCGGTCTTGACCTGCATCAGGCCCAGCACCGACGGGAACAGGTTGTCCTGGTCGGCGTACTGGCGCGAGCGCGCACGCACGCAGGCCAGATCCAGGCCGCGGTCGCTGGCGAAGCCGGGCGAAAACCACATCACCATCGGCACGTGGGTCTGCTCCTGCGGGGCGATCGCATACGGCACGCCGTGCAGGTACAGGCCCTTCTCGCCCAGCGATTCGCCGTGGTCGGACAGGTAGATCATCGCGGTGTCGTAATCGGGCATCGCTTCCAGCGTGGACACGGTGCGCGCCAGCAGGTGGTCGGTGTACAGCAGCGAGTTGTCGTAGGCATTGGCGATCAGGTCGCGCTCGCAGTGGCCCAGGTCGGCGGTGTCGCAGGTCGGCGTGAAGCGTCGGAAGCCGGCCGGATAGCGTTCGAAATAGCTGGGGCCGTGGCTGCCGAGCTGGTGCAGCACGACCACACGGTCGCCGGGCTTGGCGCGCACCTGGGTGGCCAGGTCCTGCAGCAGGATCTCGTCCATGCAGCGGCCGTCCTTGCACAGCTGCGGGTCCTTGGCGTCGTCCAGGCGTTGGATCGTCAGGCCATCGCACACGCCCTTGCAACCGGACTGGTTGTCGCGCCACAGCGTGGCGATGCCGGCGTGCTCGAGTACGTGCAGCAGCGACTGGTGCTTGCGGATGTTGCCTTCGTTGTAGTCGTGGCGGCCGAACGGGGAGAACATGCACGGCACCGAGACCTCGGTGCTTGTGCCGCACGAATGCATGTCGGGGAAGTTGATCACGTCCAGCTGCGCCAGCTGCGGCGTGGTCTGGCGCACGTAGCCGTTCAGGCCCCAGTTCTGCGCGCGCGCGGTTTCGCCCAGCACGACGACCAGCAAGCGCGGCTTGCTGCCGGACGCGCGCGGCGTGGCGATCGCATCGTGTTCCAGCGGCAGCTTCGGCGCCTTGTGCGTGGGGCTGTCGGACTTGAGGTTCTGCCGCAACGCGACCAGATAGTTGATCGGCGTGGCCAGGTAGCGGATCTCGCGATGGTTGCGCATCATCGCAGACAGATCCTGGAACGACAGCATCGCGCCGACGCCGCCCAGCGCCAGCATCGCCAGCAGGAAGCCGGCGCGGATCGCCAGCGCCTTGCCTGGCGAACGCCGGATCAGGCGCAGCCGCCACAGCGCCAGGATCGGCAGCGCAGCGTAGAACAGCAGCGGCGCGATCAGCGCCGGGGTCATCAGTTCGCGCGATTCCTTGTGGTCGGTGGCCAGCACGTTGCGCAGCATGTCCGCGTCCAGATAGACGCTATAGCTGTTCATGTAGTGCGTGGCGAACGCGGTGGTGAGCAGCAGCACGCTCAGCAGCGGCTTGGATACGCCGCGCCACAGCAGCAGGCCCAGCAGCAGCCCGTGCACAGACAGCAGCAGCAGGAACAGCGACACGCCCAGCTTCAGGTCGCCGGGGTGGCCGCTCATCGCGCTGCGCCAGAACATGTCGTTGCAGGCCAGGGCGAAGAACGCGCTGGCGGCCAGCGCCAGGGTCTCGTTGCTCAGCAGCGGGCGGTAGCTCCACCAGCGGGTCTTGGAATGGGTGCCGGGATGCGGCAGCGAAACGCTCATGCGCGACTTTCCTTCACGACAGGCAAGGGGAGATGCATGGATCGGGCCGAAACCTGCGGCCGCCACAGCAAAACACGGTACAGGCCCAGGGCCACGCACCAACTCAGGGACAGCGTCCACAGATCGTGGGACAGGAAGTGCGCGCCGCGCAGCTGTTGGCCGAACCCGAACAGCAGCCCGGCGCCGAGCCCGACCGCCAGCGCCGGCCAGCGCCAGGCCGGTTTCAATGCCAGCGCGACGAAGTACAGCGCCACCCAGGCATAGCCGGCGCTGGAATGCCCGGCCGGGAAGCAGGCCGCATGCGGCATGCCGGCCGGCCGCGCCTCGAACAGGCCAATGTACGGCAGGCGGCCGCCGTAGCGGCTCAGGTCCCACGGGCAGTCCATGTGGGTCAGCGACTTCAGCAGCGATACCACGCCGGTGCTCAACGCCACCGCCAGCGCCAGATACAGCAGCGGCAGCCGGTAGCGCTGGCCGTCGGCGCGGCGCCAGGCCCAGGCCGCCAGGGCGGCGGTCGCCACCCAGGCCACGGTGCTGAGCAGCTTGCCGTCGTGATGGATCAGGCTGCGGGTCAGCGCCGCGTTCTTCAGCGCCCAGTGGCCGCCTTCCCAGCGGTACAGCAGGTCGGCGAACCAGAAATCCCCGCCCAGGCCCATCAGCACGGTGCTGGCCAGTAGCGTCGCGGCCAGCGGCAGCAGGGCGTGGGACAGATAGAAATGGCCATGCGCGCTCGGATTGCTTGCGCTCACGGTGGGCATGCCAAGGGACGGACTATGCATAGTCTGCAGACGCAGCCTGGGACGGTAAGAGTGGATATGGTCACCGTGCCCGTGTCGGAGAGTGGTCGGACTGTGAAGGTAGCGGCGCTGCGGGCTTCAGCTGCAGTTGTATTTCTGCAGCACTGGATGCGTATCCCAATCGGCGTCATTGCTGCGATGCCGCATGCCGAGCCGCGCGGTGAAGGCGATGCGTGGGTCAGGGTCGCCCAGCGTGGCCCGCAGAGACGCAGCGTTCCGACCGCGTTCCGACGCGCATCCGCTAGCATGGCGCCCATCCCCCCGTCGTCCCGGAATGCGAGCGAGTGCCATGCGGCTGTTGGTGATAGAGGACAACCGGAACCTGGTCGCGAACCTGTTCGATTATTTCGAGGTGCGCGGCCACACCCTGGACGCGGCGCCGGACGGCGTCACCGGCCTGCACCTGGCCACCACCCAGCACTACGATGCGGTGATCCTGGACTGGATGCTGCCGCGTCTGGACGGCCCGCAGGTGCTGCGCGCGATGCGCGAGCAGCACCGCGCCGAGGTGCCGGTGATCATGCTCACCGCGCGCGACGAACTGCCTGACAAGATCGCCGGTTTCCGCGCCGGCGCCGACGACTACCTGACCAAGCCGTTCGCGCTGCCGGAGCTGGAAGTGCGGCTGGAGGCGCTGCTGCTGCGCGCGCAGGGCCGCGGCCGCAGCAAGCTGCTGCGCGTGGGCGACCTGCAGCTGGACCTGGGCACGCTGGAGGCGACCCGCGGCGGCCGCACCCTGCACCTGTATCCTGCCTGCCGCAAGCTGCTGGAAGTGCTGATGCAGGCCAGCCCGGCCGCGGTCACCCGCGATCGTCTGGAGCAGGCGCTGTGGGGCGACGAGCCGCCGGACGGCGACATGCTGCGCTCGCATATCTACGACCTGCGGCGCAGCGTGGATGGCCCGTTCGCGACCAAGCTGATCCACACCCTACCGCGCATCGGCTACCGGCTTGCGGTGGTGGATCCGCACGAGCAAGAGCATGCCGCGTAGGACCGGGCTGCGGCAGCGCATCACCCTGTGGCTGGTCGGCTATGCGGCGCTGCTGTCGCTGGCGGTGTTCGTGCATGGCTACATCGTCAACGACCAGGCCGAGCAACTGACCTGGCGTTCGCTGCTCAGCTCGGAGCTGGAACATTTCCTGGCGCGCAGCGCGGTCGATCCGGACTACCGCTGGATCGACACCCGCACCGTGAGCCTGTACGGCGACGAAGGCGGCGAGCCGCTGCCGCCGGCGGTGGCGGCGCTGGCGCCGGGCCTGCACGACGACGTGCCGCTGGAAGGCCGCGACAAGGTGGTGCTGGTGCAGGACGTGCGCGGCCGCCGCCTGGCGCTGTCGCTGGACATCACCGAGCTGCAGAAGCACGAGGAGAACCTGGCGCTGTGGATGCTGCTGTCCAACGTGATCGCGGTGCTGCTGCTCGGCGCGCTGGTGGCCTGGGGCCTGGGCCGGGTGGTGCAGCCGCTCACCGACATGGCGCAACGCATCGGCAGCCTGCGCCCGGACCGGCCGGGCCAGCGCATCGAAGTGCATCCGCGCGCCAGCGCCGAACAGGTGGTGATCGCCGATGCGTTGAACGACTACCTGCTGCGCAACGACCTGTTCGTCGAGCGCGAGCGCGCCTTCATCGACAGCGCCAGCCATGAATTGCGCACGCCGGTGGCGGTGATCGGCGGCGCCGCCGAACTGGCGCTGGAGCAGTCCGACATCCCGCCCAGCGCGCGCAACCAGCTACTGCGCATCCGCCGCACCGCCAGCGGCGTCGGCCAGCTGATTTCGTTGCTGCTGGTGCTGGCCAAGGATCCGGCGCGGCTGGCGCGCGGCAGCGACCTGGTGCGGCTGGACCAGTTGCTGCCGGACATCGTCGAGGACCATCGCCACCTGTGCGCCGACAAGCGCCTGGAACTGGTGCTGGCGCCGTTGCCGCCGTGCGAGGTGCTGGCGCCGCTGGCGATCGTGCAGGCGGCGATCGGCAACCTGCTGCGCAACGCCATCGAGAACAGCGACCAGGGCGTGATCCAGATCGCGATGCCGGCGCCGGGCGTGGTACGCATCGACGACCCCGGCCACGGCATGGCGCCGGAAGAGATCAGCGCGATCTACATGCGCATGGCGCGCGGCGGCGGCCGCGAGGGCAGCGGCATCGGCCTGGACCTGATCGCGCGGCTGTGCGAACACCTGGGCTGGTCGCTGCAACTGGATTCGGATGCAGGGCAGGGCACGCGGGCGACATTGGACCTGAGTCCGGCATTGAAGGACGGCGGCGCGGCGTAGCGCGTTGCCGCTCTTGCCCGAAGCGGCATCGGCATCGCGGCTCTGGCCGCGCAACCTGTAGCGCAACCTGTAGGAGCGGCTTCAGCCGCGACTGCGTCCGCAGCCGGGTTGGCATCCGTGCCCTGATGGCATCCGAAGTCTGTGCGCTATCCCGCTTCGTTCGTCGCGACTGAAGTCGCTCCCACAGTGGCCTGCGGCAGATTGGCTGGTGCACTCTGGGAGGGACTTCAGTCCCGGCCGCATGCGTAGCCGGTTGGCATCGGTGCTTCGTTCGTCGCGGCTGAAGCCGCTCCTACAGTGGCTTGCGGCAGATTGGCTGGGTGCATTGTGGGAGGGGCTTCAATGCCGACTGCATGCGTGGCCGGTTGGCATCGGTGCTTCGTTCGTCGCGGCTGAAGCCGCTCCCACAGTGGCTTGCGGCAGATTGGCTGGGTGCGCTGTGGGAGGGACTTCAGTCCCGACTGCATGCGTGGCCGGTTGGCATCCGTGTTTCGTTCGTCGCGGCTGAAGCCGCTCCTACAGTGGCTTGCGGCGAATTGGCTGAGTGCATTGTGGGAGGGACTTCAGTCCCGACTGCATGCGTAGCCGGTTGGCATCGGTACTTCGTTCGTCGCGGCTGAAGCCGCTCCTACAGTGGCCTGCGGCAGATTGGCTGGGTGCACTGTGGGAGGGGCTTCAGTCCCGACTGCATGCGTGGCCGGTTGGTATCGTTGCTTCGTTCGTCGCGGCTGAAGCCGCTCCTACAGTGGCCTGCGGCAGAGTGGCTGGGTGCACTGTGGGAGGGACTTCAGTCCCGACTGCATGCGTAGCTGGTTGGCATCATGTTTCGTTCGTCGCGGCTGCAGCCGCTCCTGCAAGAATTCGGAAGTCGAGAGATTGCTTGCGCGGGCCTCAGGCCTGCTGCGGCAACAGTCCGCGCTGCATCAGCCAGGCGCGCGCGTCTTCGGCGTCCTGTTCGAACCAGGCCCGTGTCGAACCCAGCCGGTAGGTGTAGCCCCAGGTATCCATGTCGGCCATCAGCCGCGCGCTGCCGACGCCGGGCAGCGCGTCGGCCAGCACGATCTGCAGGTAGCAGGTGGCGTCCTCTTCCTCGACCGAGTCGGTGGCGTCGGTATGCACCAGCGCACGCCGTTCCGGCGGCAGCACGATCAGGTGGCAGGCTTCGTGCAACAGCGAGTGCACCGGCGTGTCGTCGCGCACGTACACGTCGCTGGCGATCACGCCGGCTTCCGGTTCGCCCCAGTAGCTGCCGGGAATCTTGGCGCCGTCGGCGACCCGGTGCAGCATCAGCCCATGCCGGGCCAGCAGCGCGCGCGGCGCGTCCAGGCCGATGGCGCCGACGGTCAGGACCTCGGCAGCGGGTGCGGAGCGGGAGTCGTCGGTCTGCATCGTGAGGTCGGGAAGGAGAGGCGGTGCGAGAGGCAATCGGCAGCGCATTGGCGGCGGTTGGGCCGGCCGACAGCGCGACTGCCATGCCGCTCGAACTCGTGCGTTCGGTGAGCGCAGCTGGGGTGGTGCACGCAACCATGGCGCATTTCGGGTGCCGCAGTGCATTTTCGTGGGACGTTATGTCGAACACACCACCGAACAACGCGGCGCAGGCTGCGCGCCACGGTCGCTATCCACGACCGCAGCGCGCTGCCCGGTTCAGGGCGTCGGCCCTTCCGGCAATGCCACCGAGATATCGAGCACGTCGTGTTCGCCGTCCTTGACCAGGTCCACCTTGACCGCGTCGGCGTCGATGTTGACGTACTTCTTGATCACTTCCAGCAGTTCGCGCTGCAGCAGCGGCAGGTAATCCGGGCCGCCGCGGTGGTTGCGTTCCTGCGCGATGATGATCTGCAGGCGGTTCTTGGCCGTCTCGGCGGTGTTCTTCTTGGCCTTGAGGAAGTCGAATAGTCCCATGCTCACCCTCCGAACAACTTGGTGAAGAAGCCCTTCTTCTCCACGGAGATGAAGCGCATCGGGCGCTCTTCGCCCATGATCCGGGCCACGGCGTCGTCGTACGCCTGGCCGGCCGGTGACTCGCCGTCCAGGATCACCGGCTCGCCCTTGTTGGAGGCGTTGAGCACGTCGCCGGATTCGGGGATCACGCCGATCGCCTTCAGCCCCAGCACTTCCTCCACGTCGGTGATGCTGAGCATCTCGCCGCCTTCCACCCGGCCCGGGCTGTAGCGGGTCAGCAGCAGGAACGCCGGCACGGTCTTGCCTTCCTCGGCCTTGCGGGTCTTGGAGTCGAGCAGGCCGATGATGCGGTCGGAGTCGCGCACCGAAGAGACTTCCGGGTTGACCACGACCACGGCGCGGTCGGCGAAGTACATCGCCAGGAACGCGCCCTTCTCGATGCCGGCCGGCGAATCGCAGACGATGTATTCGAAGCCTTCGGCGACCAGGTCCTTGAGCACCTTCTCCACGCCGTCCTGGGTCAGCGCGTCCTTGTCGCGGGTCTGCGAGGCAGCCAGCACGTACAGGTTGTCGAAGCGCTTGTCCTTGATCAGCGACTGCTTGAGCGTGGCCTCGCCGTGCACCACGTTGACGAAGTCGTACACCACCCGGCGCTCGCAGCCCATGATCAGGTCGAGGTTGCGCAGGCCCACGTCGAAGTCGATCACGGCGACCTTCTTGCCGCGTCGCGCCAGCCCGCAGGCCAGGCTCGCGCTGGTGGTGGTCTTGCCGACGCCGCCCTTGCCGGAGGTGACTACGATAATTTCAGCCAAAGGAATGTCTCCTGATACGTTCGGTTGTAGGGCCGCGTCAATCTTGCGCGGCGATCTTGATCTGGTCCTGCTCCAGCCAGACCTGGACGGCCTTGCCACGCAGTTCCTTGGGAATATCGTCCAGTACCTTGTAGTGGCCGGCGATGGCGACCAGTTCGGCATGGAAGTCGCGGCAGAAGATCCGCGCCTCGGTATTGCCTTGCGCGCCGGCCAGCGCGCGCCCGCGCAGGCTGCCGTAGATATGGATGCTGCCGTCGGAGATCACTTCGGCGCCGGCGCCGACCGTGGCTACCACGGTCAGGTCGCAGTTCTCCGCATACAGTTGCTGGCCCGAGCGCACCGCGGTCCTCTGCATGCGGCCCGGCTGCGGGCGCGCCGCAGGGGCGGGCGGCGGCGGGGGCGGCGGCGAGACCGGGGCGGGCGCGGCGGCGGGGGCGCCGCCGTCGATGCGCTCGTACTGGGCGCGGAACTTGGCCAGCAGCGGCAGGCCCAGCGCCTCGGACAGCTGTTCGGTCTCGCGGGTGCCGTAGGCCAGCGCCACCGGCAGCACGCCGGCGGCGCGCAGGCCTTCCAGCAGCGCGCGCGCGGTGGCGGTGTCGGGCGTCTGCGCCAGGCCGCCGAAATCGATGATGACCGCGGCGCGGCCGAACAGCTTGGGCGCGCGCTGCACGCGCTCGCGCATTTCCTGGGTCAGGCGCGCCACGTCCAGGGTGCGGATGCGCAGGTTGGCGATGCCGACCTGGCCGATCTTCAGTTCGCCTGCCTGCTCGAAATCCAGATTCACCGACGACACGCTCAGGTCCCGGTCGGGCGCTGGGCCCGTTGCAGGCGACGGGCATGGCCGACCCAGGGCAGGTCGGGCAACTGCTCGCCGTAGGTCTCGCGAACCCAGGCGTAACTGCACAGATCCTTCAACAGCATGCTGGCACGCACCTCCACCTCGTTCATCGTGTTCTGGCCCACTTCGCGGAAACCGAAGCTGCCGTGGAACAGCAGCGCCGCGTCCGCGCCATGGTCCAGGAAAACCTCGCACGCCAGCTGCGGGTAGCGCAGCTCGGCGTAGCTCTGCACGTCGGCATAGAACGCGCGGCCGACGCCACCGCCGCGGCGGCGGCTGGCCACCACGATGCGGTCGATATAGAAGAAGGCCGGATAGCGCTCGCGGAACCAGGCGAAATTGCTGCTGTCGTGATCGCTGTCGCCGCCGAAGCCGACCAGGAAGCCGGCCAGGTTGCCGTCGCGCTCGGCGACGCGGAAGTACTCTGCGGTCTCGTAGAAGCGGTGCAGCTTGGCCGAATCCAGCGGCAGGATCGCCAGTCCGGCGTTGTTGTTCAGGGCCAGGACCGAATCGAGCTCGTGCTCGCGCACGTCGCGGATGACGATCGACATTGGGACTCCGTTGCTGATGCGCGCGCGGCCAGATGCGGACCGCCAGCCGGATTATCGCACGCGTGGCCCGGGGCGGCGAGCCGCGCATGCATGACTTCCGTGGGAGTGCATTGCGCGCCGTTCATCCTAAGATGCATGCATGTTGGGAAACCTCAGCCATACCCGCGTCCTGCGCTTCGCCGGCCTGTTCACCTGGGCCATGATCGCCATGCCGCTGGTCTACACCTACTGGATCCCGGAGGAGGGCGTGAACCGGCGGGGCGGCTGGGAGGCGGCGATGATGTCCGGCTTCTTCATCGCCTTCGGCGGCAGCTACTACTGGCTGACCCGCGGGCTGGGCAGCGGCGGCCACGCGCATTGGTACGATCGCCTGATCCTGCTGCTGCTGACCGTCTGCGCGCTGGCGGTCAGCTATCTGACCGGAAGCGGGCTGGGCAGCATCCTGATGATGGTGGCGGCGGGGGTGATCCCGTGGCTGCTGCCGGTGCGGATCGGCGTGCTGTGGCTGGTGCTGAGCCAGTTGGCGGTGCTGCCGGTCTACTACCTGCTGGTCGGCTTTCCGCTGTTCGACGCGCTGATGCAGTCGCTGCTGTACGGCGGCTTCTCCATGTTCATCTTCGTCACCAGCCTGGTCGCGCGGCAGCAGGCCCAGGCCCGCGAGGAGCAGCGCCAGCTCAATGCCGAGCTGCGCGCCACCCGCGCGCTGCTGGCCGAAAGCGCCCGGGTCAACGAGCGCACCCGCATCTCGCGCGAACTGCACGACCTGCTCGGCCACCACCTGACCGCGCTGAGCCTGAACCTGGAAGTGGCCGGCCACATCACCGAGGGCCGCGCGCAGGAACATGTGCACCAGGCGCATACCCTGGCCAAGCTGCTGCTGACCGACGTGCGCGAGGCGGTCAGCCATCTGCGCGACAGCGGCGCGATCGACCTGGCCGCGGCGCTGCGGCCGCTGGTCGAGCGGGTGCCGTCGCTGCGGATCCACCTGCAGGTGGACGAGCCGTTGACCGTCGAGGATCCGGAGCGCGCGCATGTCCTGCTGCGCTGCACCCAGGAAATCATCACCAACACGGTGCGCCACGCGCAGGCCGACAACCTGTGGATCCAGGTGCGCCGCGACGGCCCGCAGGTGGTGATCCGGGCCCACGACGATGGCCGCGGCTGCGAGGCCCTGCTGCCCGGCAACGGCCTGCGCGGCATGCGCGAGCGGCTGAGCCAGTATGGTGGCAGCCTGGAAATCGATGCGCCGCAGGGCACGGGCTTCCGCCTGCGCGCTTCGGTCCCGAGCGCGGCCGCCTTGCTGCCGCCCGCCGTTTCACAAGGAGTGTTGTGATGATCCGTGTCTGCCTGGTCGACGACCAAACCCTGGTGCGGCAGGGAATCCGCTCGCTGCTGGCGCTGGACGGCGGGATCGAGGTGATCGCCGAGGCCAACGACGGCCGCCAGGCGGTGGAGCTGATCCCGCAGGTGAAGCCGGACGTGGTGCTGATGGACATGCGCATGCCGGCGATGTCCGGGCTGGAGGCGCTGCAGATGTTGTCGCGCAACGGCACGCTGCCGCCGACCATCATCCTGACCACCTTCGACGACGACCAGCTGGTGCTGGCTGGGCTCAAGGCCGGGGCCAAGGGCTACCTGCTCAAGGACGTGTCGCTGGAACAACTGGTCGGCGCGATCCGTGCGGTGGCCGCCGGCGGATCGCTGGTGCAGCCGGCGGTGACCCAGCGCCTGCTGTCGGGCCTGGAGCACATGCGCAACGACTTCGTCAGCCTGGACCGGCCCGACCCGCTGACCGACCGCGAGACCGAGATCCTGCGGCTGATGGCCAGTGGCTTCTCCAACAAGGAGATCGCCAACTCGCTGGGCGTGGCCGAGGGCACGATCAAGAACCACGTGTCCAACATCCTGTCCAAGCTGGGCGTGCGCGACCGCACCCGGGCGGTACTGAAGGCGTTCGAGCTGCAGTTGGTCTGACGGGACAGGATGCCCGGCCCGGCGCAGCGCGCCGGGTGTCGGCGTCGGGCGTTCGCGCGCACCGGTGCCGCGCCAGCCCCCTGTAGGAGCGACTTCAGTCGCGACGAACGCAGCGGCAGGCGCGCCGAGTCCGGATGCGGTCTGGGCCGACAGCCCGGCGTTACAACGCTCGGGATGCAATGGTCTGGCCGCCCGGATCGGCGGTGTCGCCCGCGGCCAAGCGCAAACGCCGCGCCATGTCTGGCCTGCCCGCAGCGACCCGGCCCCGGCCCAAGCCTGTCCGCCGTTGCCGGCGCGACAATGGTCTGGTCGCCCGCCCGGCGCGGCGGCGGCGCTTTGCACGGCGCGTTCGCGGGGTTTTCGCCACTATGCCGAATTCCGCGTCGCCATCTGCTGACCACGAGCCGCGAAGCCTGCTAGGATGGGCGCTTCGCTTCATTAACCCGGCCGTGGGATCGGCCCCGGAGACCTCCTGAATGACCCGTATTATCGAATTCCTGATCGCACTGGGGATCGTGGCTGGCCTGTTCGTCATCGTCGGCCTGGTGCTGCCTTCGGAGCGTCACATGTCCGAGAGCGTCGAAACCAATCGGCGCATGACCATTGTCTATGACACGGTGAACAGCCTGCGTCGTTTCAAGGACTGGAATCCTCTGGTGCTACGCGATCCGCGTATCCAACTGAAGCTTTCCGGTCCTGAAGCCGGCGTCGGCGCCCGCCTCGACTACACCTCCAACGAGGGCTACATCGGCAAGGGCAGCTGGACCATCACCTCGACCGAGAAGAACAAGCAGGTCGTCATCGGCATCGAAGACGAGAGCAAGGGCAGCGACAAGACCACGTCGTTCAAGCTCGAGCCGACCGGCAAGAGCGGTCGCAACGTCAAGATCACCCAGGACTACACGGTCAAGTACGGCTGGGACCTGTTCGGTCGCTATGCCGGCCTGTACGTGAGCCGTCATGTCGGCGACGACATCAAGCTGGGCCTGTCGCGGCTGAGCAACGTGCTGGCCACCGTGCCGAACGTCGACTACCGCGCCGAGGAAACCCCGTTGACCGACCTGAAGGTCGTCGATGTCCCGGCCGAGGATCTGCTGGTGGTCAACGCCGGCAACATCGACCGCGACAACGACTCCATCAAGAAGTCCATCAAGGACAACCAGGAGTGGATCAAGCGGGTGATGGACGCCAACGGCCTGGAAGCGGCCGGTCCGGTGCGCATCGTCACCACCGATTTCGGTTCCGACAAGTACGCCTTCGACGTGACCCAGCCGGTGCGCAAGCGTGCCGGTGGCGCGCCGAAGCCGGACGCGGCGGCCAAGCCGGAAGAGAAGAAGGACGATGCGGCGGCTCCTGCGGCTCCGGTCGATGCGACCCCGGTCGCCGCCAGCGGCGATCCGCTGAAGCTGACCATCCCGCAGGGCGCGCCGGTCACCTACCTGCGTACCGAAGCCCACCGTTCCGCGTTCGCCAGCTACACCGGCCACATGGCTGGCCTGGATGCGGCGCGCAATGCGGTCCGCGCCTGGGCCGCGACCAGCGGCTACGACGTGACCGACCGTCCGTACGAGGCCTGGAAGGGCGGCGTGGACAAGTCGTTCACGCCGGAAGGCACGTACGACATCTACTGGGCGATCAAGTAAGCCGTCGCCTGGATGGATGAGTGACCCGAAACGCGCCGCTTCTTGCGGCGCGTTTCGTTTCTGGGGCCGGAACACCGGCCGCAACGGAGCATCGTCATGCTGAATCTCGATCGGCGTTCGCGCAAACGCTCCTGGCTGGCCTGTGCCGGCGGCCTGTTGGCGGCCGCCGCGATCGGCCTGTCCGCCTATGCCTCGCACGGCGTCGCCGAGCCGCTGGCGCAATCGCATCTGCAGACCGCCGCGCTGTACGCCTTCGGCCACGGGCTGGCGCTGGCGGCGCTGGGCCGCAGCAGCGAGCGCCTGCTCGCGCGCGTCGCACTGGCGCTGCTGCTGCTCGGCACGCTGCTGTTTTCCGGCAGCCTGGCCGGCAACGCGCTGGCGCAATGGCCGACCCGGCTGGCCCCGGTCGGCGGGACGACGCTGATGCTGGGCTGGGTGCTGTACGCGCTGGATGCGCTGAGGCGTTGAGATGCCCCGTTACGCGCGCGGATTCGACACCCAGGCCGCCTACGACCATCTGAGCCGGCGCGACCGCAAGCTCGGCGCGTGGATGCGCCGGATCGGCCCGATCGCGTCGCAGCCGGGCTGGGCCAAGCCATTCGATCCGGTCGATGCGCTGGCGCGCGCGATCCTGTTCCAGCAGCTCAGCGGCAAGGCCGCGGCGACCATCGTCGGCCGCGTCGAAGCGGCCATCGGCAGCACCCGGCTGCATGCCGACACGCTGGCGCGGATCGACGATCCCGGCCTGCGCGCCTGCGGCGTGTCCGGCAACAAGGCGCTGGCGCTGCGCGATCTGGCGCGGCGCGAGGCGGCCGGCGAGATTCCTTCGTTGGGCAGGCTTGCCTTCCTGGACGACGAGGCGATCGTGCAGGCACTGCTGCCGGTCCGCGGCATCGGCCGCTGGACGGTGGAGATGATGCTGCTGTTCCGCCTGGGCCGTCCCGACCTGTTGCCGGTGGACGACCTGGGCGTGCGCAAGGGCGCGCAGCGGGTGGATCGACTGGAACGGCCGCCGACGCCGATGGAGTTGCTGGCCCGCGGCGAGCGCTGGAGCCCGTATCGCAGCTATGTGGCGTTCTACCTGTGGAAGATCGCCGACTTCAGCGCCGCCGCGACGCTGCCCACGCCGCGGTCGCAGGAGTAGGGCGGCCCACGTTTTCTGTAGGAGCGGCTTCAGCCGCGACCGGGCGTTACCAGGAAAGGACCCGGTCGCGGCTGAAGCCGCTCCTACAGGGAAGCGGGCCATCGACCTCTGGCCGCACGGCGATGTTCGGCAGCACGTCCTGCGCCGCGTTCGCAGGAATCGGGTGGATTGATCGGCATGTCGCTGCCTGGTGTCGCTTCCGCATCCACTGGTGGCTGTGGGGCGATCAGGCGGTCGGCGGAATGGAGGCATCCTGGCTGGCCTGGCCCGGCGTCGCCGCAATCGGCCGCGGCGGCGTCCGCCACAACGGATCGTCGCTCAACCGTGGGCGTTGCGAGGACGGGAAACGCCGTTCCTGCTGCAGCCAGCGGTGGTACTGGAAGGTGCCGCGCGCCGCGCTCAGGTAGACCAGGATCACGATCACCCCGAGGGCCGCACCATTGAGACTTCCGGCGAGCAGGAAGGCGATCCGGACGAGGACGTAGTAGGCCAGCAGCACGCTCGCCGCCACCCGATGCTTGCGCCGGACGCCGTAGGCCAGCGCCGCGATGAAGAGGGCCTCGATCGCGCTGGTCGTACCGATAACCGTGTTGCCGTTCTTGAGCGCGAGCAGTCCGCTGAGCAGCGTGATCCCCGCTTGCAGCGCTGCGACGATCCAGCCGACCTTGATCCTGCGCAGCACGTCGTCCGGTGCCTTGCCCGGCGGCGCGGCGGGGCTTGCCTGCAAGTCGGCTGCCGGCGCCGAGTACGGGTTCTGTTCCATCAGCGTGGATCTCCTGTACATGTCGCTGCGATATCGGTCGCGTGCGCGGCAACTTGAGCGCCTGGCCGCCGCAGATGCTCGCCGCGCGCGCCATCGCCTCCGGCTTCATGCCGGCAAATACTTGTCCCACAACCGATTGCGGAAGCGCTGCTGCGGATCGATGCGGCGCTTGATGCGCGCGAACGCCTCGGCTTCGGGATAGGCCGCGGCGAACTGGTGCGGCGTGGCATGCAGCCGGTACGGCAGGTAGTAGCGGCCGCCGTGCGCCAGCGCCGCGTCGATCAACTGCCGGGTCCACACCGCCGCCGCCCGGTCCGGAGCGGCGCCGCTGCGCTGCTTGTAGTACAGCACGAAGGAGAACACCGGCTGCGGCGCCCAGCGCAGCAACGACACCGTATCGGCCGGCGAGTGGCGGATCGAGACATTGAGCGCGTTGACCTCGTGGCGGCGCAGGATCGCGCCCATCTCGCGCGCGAATGCGGCGAACGCCGGCAGCGGCAGGAAGTATTCCTGCAGCAGGTAGGTGGACATGCGCCGCGTGCGCGGTTCCAGCGAGCGCGCGTCCAGGCTGGCCTGGCAGTTGCGGCGCATCACTGCCGGCGTGTGCAGCAGCGGTTCGGTCTGGTAGCGCTCGCGCAAGGACTCGCCCAGCGGCAGTTCGGAGGCCGCCCAGATCAGATTCTGTTCGCGTGCGTAGTCCTGCCCGCGCGGCACCAGCCGGCGCGTGTCGGTGGGCGCGGCGTCGCTGCGCAGCCAGGTCACCGCCAGCGGGCGATCGAAGTGCGGCGGCATCAGGTCGGCGTTGTGCATCACCGCGCGCGGGTCGGCGGCGATGCGTTCGGCGAAGAATGCCGGATAGTCCGCCAGCGCGACGCGCTGCGCATGCCGCTCCAGCATGTCGTTGCGGGCCAGCGACACTTCCACTTCGGTGACCACGCCGAGTCCGCCGTAGCCGCCGATCGCCGCGGAAAACAGCTCGGCATCGCGTTCGCGGTCGAGTTCGTGCACTTCGCCCTGCGCATCCACCAGTTGCAGCGCCTGCACCGTATGCGCGATCGGACCGGCATGCAGGTAGCGGCCATGGCAGTTGACCGCGACCGAGCCGCCGACGCTGAAATTGCTGTAGCTCTGCATCACCGCGACCGCCAGATCGTGCGGGTCGATCAGGTCCTGCACGTCGCGCCAGCGCATGCCGCTGCGCACGCGGATGCGCTGCGCGGCTGGATCCAGCCGCACCAGCCCGACCAGGTCGAGCAGATCCAGGTGCAGCGAGCCGGCGGCGCCGATCTGCCCGCCCATGCTGTAGCGCGCGCCGCCGATCGAGACCGCGCCGGTGCTGCCGCGCAACAGCGCGGCGACTTCGGCCACCGTGCGTGGCCGCGCGATGCGCGCGACCGCGGTGCGGTCGATGCCGGCGATGTCGGTGACCTGCGCCGCAGCGGCGGTCTCGCGCCGGCAACCGGGCATCGCCAATGCGGCGCCTGCGCCCAGCAGGGCGGCGGTGGCCGCGCGGCGCTGTTTGTCGATGTGCTCGTCCATAAGCAAGGTGTTCTCAATGGAATTGGCGGGGGGTGTACGTCAATCGGCGACCAGTTCCACCTGCGTCTGCACGCGCACCCAGGCATCCTGGCTGGGATCGTTGAGCGTGGCGTGCAGCGTATAGGTACCGAGCGGATCCTCCGGTTCGAAGCGCAGCTGCAGCGACAGCGGTGCCAGTTCCAGCATGCCCGGCGCGGCCGGTTTGCCGCCGGTGGTCAGCGGTCGCGGAGGTTCCTGCAGCGCGACCTGGCCGTCCGGCCCGAGCATGCGCAGGCGCATGCGTGCGTCGCAGGCGCCGTCGTTGTTGGGACTGGGCGCGCAGCCCGAATACAGCACGACCACCCGCAGCGGTTCGCCGCGGCGCACGCGCGTGGCCGTGCGCAGTTGCGGGCCGTGGCGGCTGTCGGTCTCGGTCCACTCTTTTCCGAAACGCGCGAACGCGGCTTCGTCGGCGACGTGGACGCTCGCCGCGAAGTCCTTGTCGTGCGCGCGCTCGGCGCTGTCGGCGACCGGCTTGCCCTGGCGATCGTGCCACTGCGCGGAGGCGCCGAACGGCAGCGCCAGCAATCCCAGCGCGCAACACGCCAGGCCGCCGCGCAACAGGCGCTCCACGCGCTGCTCCATGCCGGCCTTCATGCCGGCGCTCCCGCGTGCCAGCGCCAATGCCAGGGTTCGTAGACGATGCCGTGCGGATTGTCGCGCGGATAGCTCATCCGGTAGCCGAAGTCGGCGGCATGCGCGCGCAGCCAGGCGAAGGCCGCGGTGCGCTCGAAGCTCTCCTCGGCCGGCGGCTCGCCGGGCGTGCCGATGTCCAGCGCGTCGCCGCTGTGGTGTTCGCTGTAGCCGGGTGCGGCATTGACCTGCAGGATCTGCTGCAGGCTCTGCCCGCGCGCGAACTTGCGCGCGAAGATGCCCAGTTGGTAGGCGTGGCTGCGGTAGCCGGAGATCGCCTCCAGCACCACGCCGTCGCGGGCGGCGGCGCGCTGCAGCACCTGCCAGGCGCGCGCGGCGCCGGCGCTCAGCCACAGCGGGCGCCGGTAGCGGTCGCGGCCCGCGGCATGCAGGGTGGCGGGTTCGGCCTGCAGCGGCAAGCCGGTGCTGCGCGCGTAGTCCTCGGCGTCCAGGCCGAGGCCGTCCAGGCGTTCGTGCAAGGCGCTCAGCGGCAGCGGTCCGGCGTCGTCGTGTTGCCGGCGCAGGGGCAGGGCGTCGAGGCGATCCAGCGCCGCATCGATGCCGGGTTCGTGCATCAGCCGCGGCAGCAACGCATGCAGGCCGCGCGCGGAGGCGGCTGCCAGGTAGCGGCCGTCGCACTTGCGCCGCAACAGCCAGGTCGCCTGCGCGAGCAGGCGCGCATCGACGTTGCTGCGCGCGCGCAGCAACCTGGCCGGCAGCAGTTCGATGCATTCGGTATTGAGCAGCAGGGCGGGAGCGGGGCGCATCCGCACAGGGTAGGGCTAAGCGCGGTGCGCGGCCAGCCGTTGCAGGTCCTGCAGCAACTGCCGCGGCTGTTCGGGGCTCAGCAGCAGCCAGCGCCCGTCGCGCAACGGCAGCGCCAGCACGCGGCTGGCATCGGTGACCAGGCAGAACGCGCGCTGGCCGTTGCGCATGCGGAAATAGCCGGATTTGAAGCCGGGCAACGCGTAGGCGATGGTCTTGCGGGTCGGCGCGAATTCGCCGTGCTCGGCCAGGTCCACCACGCGTGCCTGCGCCAGATCGATCTGCGCGATGTCGGTGCGCGTGGCGAACAGGCTGGAGCGGACCAGCAGCGTCCGTTCCTGCAGGCGGATGCCGCGGCGCAGGTAGAACAGGCTCAGCACCGTGCCGGTGGCTGGCAGCAGCACCAGGGTGGTCCAGTGCAGGCGGTGGCCGCGCTCCGGACTGGACAGGCCCACGGCGGCGACCAGGCCGGCGGCGAGCAGCAGCGGCAGCCACAGGCCCAGCAGCGGCAGGCGCCCGGGCGTGGCGACGCGGTAGTCGCGGGAGGTCGGTGCGGCTGGGGAATGGCTGTGCATGGCGGTCACTGTTGTGCGCGGATCCATTGCGCGGTATCGGCGATCAGCTGCGCGTCGACATGCCCGGGCTGCGCGTACTCGGCGGGGTTCGGGGCGCCGCTGCCGGCGATGCCGAGGTGGTTGAGCTGCGCATAGCGGTGCAGGGTCGCGCGCGGGTCGTCGCCCAGCGCCTGCTGCCAGCGCTGCCAGTCCGGCGCGGTGACCTGGAAATCGCGCTCGCCCTGCAGCCACAGCACCGGCTGGCGCAAGGCGAGGACGTCGGCCACCGGATCCACCTTGTCGAACGCGCGCCAGTACGCGGCCGGCAAGTCCTGCGGCGAATCGGTCCGCGCCACCTCACCGTTGCCGCGGACCTTGGCCACGCGCCGCTCGATCTCGGCCACGCGTGCCTTGCCCTCGGCGGACGGCGTGCCTTGCAGGCCGAGCAGATAGCGGTTCTGGTCGAGCAGCAGGTCCAGCAGCGAGCGCGCCGGTGCCGCCCACAGGACGATGCCGACGGTCTTGCCGGACATGCGCGCGATGCGCGCGGCGAGCATGCCGCCCTGGCTGTGGCCCATCACGAAGATGCGCTTGGGGTCGATGCCGGGCGTGCGCGCCAGCGCCGCGACTGCGGCGACGGCATCGTCGGTGGTTTCGTCGTCCATGGTGAAGCCGTCCTGCATGCGCCCGGCGAAGCTTTCCGGCATGGCGAAGGTGCGCTTGTCGTAGCGCAGCACCGCGATGCCTTGTGCGGCCAGGCCACGCGCGACATCGAGGAACGGCCGGTTCGGGCCGATGGTCTCGTCGCGGTCGAGCGGGCCGGAGCCCTGCACCAGCACCACGGCCGGGAACGGTCCCTTGCCGGCCGGCAAGGCCAGGGTGCCGGGCAGCGGACCGACCGCGAACGCCTGTTCGGCGAAGCCGGCATCGGCAGCGGGCGGCGGCGGAGCCGGTGGCGCCGCCGGGGTCAGCAGCAGGCCGGCGATCTTGCCTTCGGCGTTCACCGAGACATGCAACAGCATCGCCCCGCGTTCGAATTGCAGGCGTCGCTCGATCAGGCTGAGTCCTTGCTGCTGGCGTTCGCTGGCCGTGCCGCGCTGCTGCAACGTGCCCATCTGCGCAGACACCATGTGCCAGGCCTCGGCCAGTTTCTCGGCCGGCACCGCTTGCGCCATCGCCGGCGTGAAGTCGCGTTCGGCCGCGGCGATGTCGCCGGCCTGCAGGCGGTCCAGCAGCGTGTTCGCCACCTGCTGAGGCGAGGCCGCCAGGGCAGCGGCTGGGAACAGCAGTGATGCCAGCATGGGACCGAGGTGGCGGCGTGGGCGCATGTCAGCTCGCCTTCTTGAACACCAGCAGCACCGGCCACAGCCGCGGCGAGCTGATCACGTTGACCAGTTCCCAGCCCAGGGCGCCTTGCTTGTTCAGCTCGGCCTGGATCGGTTCGGCGTCCACTTTGCCGAGAAAGGTGGGCTTGAGATTCACTTCGACAGTGAGGTAAGTCCAGCGCGTGGTCATGGCTTGGGTTCCTGGTCCTCGCCGGGCTTGGGCAGCCGGCCGGCCTTGCGCAGCGCGTCGCGCAACACGTATTCGATCTGCGCGTTGAGGCTGCGCAGCTCGTCGTCGGCCCAGCGCTGCACCGCCGCCAGCACGTCGGCGTTGATGCGCAGCGGATAGGCCTTCTTCTCGCTCATGCGGGACGGCTCGTTTGCATCCGTGCGGCCGCTGCCGCACGGAGGTGGCAGGACTCGCGCATCAGTACAGCGAGCCGGCGTTGACGATCGGTTGCGCGCCGCGGTCCGAGCACAGCACGGTCAGCAGGTTGCTGACCATGTGCGCCTTGCGCTCCTCGTCCAGCTGCACGGTGCCGTTCTTCTCCAGTTCGGCCAGCGCCATTTCGACCATGCCCACGGCACCGGCGACGATGCGCGTGCGTGCGGCGATCACCGCGTTGGCCTGCTGCCGCTGCAGCATCGCCTGGGCGATTTCCGGCGCATAGGCGAGGTGGCTGATGCGCGCCTCGATCACGTCCACCCCGGCCTGGGTGAGGCGCTCGTCAAGATGGCGCTTGAGCTGCTCGCTGATCTCGGCGGGGTGGCTGCGCAGCGAGATCTGGCCGTCCTCGTGCTGGTCGTAGGGATAGCTGGTGGCCATCGCGCGCAGCGCCGATTCGGACTGGATATGCACGAAGCTCTCGTAGTCGTCGACGTTGTACACGGCCTCGGACGCATCGATCACCTGCCACACGATCACCGCGGCGATCTCGATCGGGCTGCCGTCCAGTTCGTTGACCTTGAGCCGGCCGCTCTCGAAGTTGCGCACGCGCTGGCTGACCTTCTTCTTCGAATAGAAGGGGTTGTTCCAGCGCAGGCCGTTGTCCTTGACCGTGCCCACGTACTTGCCGAACAGGCTCAGCACTGCGGCCTGGTTCGGCTGCACCGTGTACAGGCCGCACAGGCTGAACAGGGCGGCCGCGCCGAGCAGCAGCGACAGCAGCACCAGCGGCAGCGAGCTCGGCCCGCCGCTGACCGGATCCTTGATGACGCCCATCACGAACAGCCACAGCGCCAGCGCGGACAGCGCCAGGACGCCGAGCAGAAGCGGAATGCCGGGCAGCGAGCGAAGCGTGCGTTCTTTCATGGCGGTCTTCCCAGGTGTGTGGCGGAAAGATATCATTTTGATATCGGTTTGCAAGGGGCTGGGAAAGGGGAATCGGGAATGGGGAATCGTGGAAGCGGGTCCGTGGGGGCCGACTGGTCCAAGAGGCGCCTTGTGAATCGCCACTCACGACTTCTGCGGCTGCGCGCGGTACCCGCTGTCGAGGATCAGAAGGGGCGACGTTGCGAGGGTTGGGAGAGGCATGCGGCTACGGCCACGGCCGGGATGCCGGCTCGTCCGGCGTCGGCCGGTGTGCATGCATCGACCGCGCACTCGGCTACGCCGGCGCCGATTCGGCGCTTTTGCGACTCCCTAATCCCGATTCCCGAATCCCGGCCGCTGCAAGCGCCCACTCAGCCGTCGATGATGACCACGGGCGTGCGCAGCGTGGCCAGGTGATGGGTGCCGACGGCGATGTCGCTGCGATAGCAACCGGGGACGTCGACGGTGCAGCGTTTGCCGACGCGTACGCCTGCAGCGATGTCCACGCGCCGGCCCAGCGTCGCGTGGCTGCCGATCACGGCTTGCGCACCGATGAAAACCCCGGCGTCGATCCATGACGACGCGCCGATCTTCGCGCCGTGTTCCAGCACGGCCGCCGTCCCGATCCAGGCGTTGTAGGCGATGTCGCAGTGCGCGCCGACGATCGCCCCGGCGCCGACCATGCAGTTCTCGCCCACCTTCGCGGTGGGCGCGACCGTGGCGCCACGGCAGATCAGCGGCGGCAGCTTGATTCCACGCGATTTCAGTTCGCCCATCAGTTCGAGGCGGCGGAAATTGAGGAATTGCGGTCCCCAGGCGACGAAGGCGGTCGTGTCGGCGCCGGCCAGCGCAGGCAGCGCGCCCAGGTCGAAGCGGTAGTCCTGGTCCTGGCCGACATCCACCGGGTGCAGCACGGTGTCCGGCGCCGCTTCGGCCCAGGCGGCCAGCGCCCACTGCAGCAGCGCGCCGGAGCCGATCAGGTATTTCTCAGAGGACATGGCGGCCCTCCATGACATCCATGTACCAGCGCTCGACCTGCATGTTGCCGTGCTCGTAATCGCCCAGCACCGCGCGCGGCGCGCCGCGATGCAGGCCCGATTGCACGCTTTCCATGATCTCGATGTCCTCGCGCAGCACTTTCTCGGCGCCTTGCAGGTGCGCCAGCAGCACCGCATCGGAGGTCGCGTAGCGGTGCTTCTTGCGCGCGGTGACGTAATACACCGTGAGGTCGGTGCGCTGCGCGGACAGCGGCTGGTGATGCTCGATGATGAAGGAATAGCCGCCCGACCCCGATGCGATATGCAGCGTGGGGTACAGCAGCCAGTTCAGGTACCAGTCGTCGTTGCCGAAGCGCTCGACCTTGTCGTGCCAGGCGTAGTGCGGCAGCGACTGCAGCGGCTCGTTCAGGCCGCCGTTGCTGAAACTGCGCAGGCGCGCCAGGTGTTCGGCCTGCGAGGCGCTGCCTTGCGCATGGTAGCGGTGCGCATCGGCGATGCCGGCGTCGTCCATCTGCACCTGGAACTTCACCTGCTGGGACAGGGTGCGCGCATGCACGAAGCGCGGGTGCAGCGCGTCGCGCAGGTTCTCGTAGGCCAGCTTCCAGTTGAAGTTGGCCTCGAAGGTCGCGACCAGCACCTCGCTGTCGAATTGTTCGGACGCCCGCCGCAGCATGTCCAGCGCCGGCAGCGAAAACTGCGCTTCGATCGGCATCGGCTGGGCTGAAACATTCACGAACACCAGATTGCCGATGCAGGCCACGGCGAAGCGCTGGAGCCGCAGGCATGCGCGCTGCTGCGGCGGCAGGCGATAGGCGTCGTCGTGGAACGGGATGTTGTCCACCCCGCCCTCGGCGCCATAGCGCCAGCCGTGGTAGCCGCAGACCAGCGGCCGCACGCCCTGCGGCTGTTGCTGCAGCGGGTTCTGGCGATGCAGGCACAGGTTGTGGAACGCGCGCAGTTCGCCATCGAAGTTCTGCACCACCACATCCACCCCGCACACCGAGCGGCGCACGAAGGCGTTGTGCTTGTCCAGCAGCATGCGCGGGGCGACGAACTGCCACAGCGGCTGCATCAGGCGCTCGCGCTCGCGGGCGAACCAGGCCTCGTCGATGTAGGCGTCGGCCGGAATCAGCGAGTGCATCGGCGGCGTTCTCCGGTTCGCGCCTTGCCGGCCCCGGCAATCGGGGCCGACGATCCCGGGGGGCAGGGCGGGTTCGGCTTCGACCGGCGTGCCGCCGGCCACGATTTCGCTCCGAGGCGGCATGGCCGGGCGCGCGATGCCGCGGCGGCGGCGCGCGCGCGCGGATGCCGGCGGCGCCACGCGGTGCGTGCCGATCGGCGTGTGCACGCGGCGGTGCATTGGTTCATGGCGACGTCCCAGGCTGGTGCGAGGAAGATAGCATCCCGATATGCGCTTGCCAGCGGGGGAGCCGGCGGCATCGGCGGCGCCGCGCGGCCGGTAGAATGGCGCCCTCTCTCCTTTGTGCAGGCACCGCCGCCATGACCACCCTGGGAACCCCGCTGTCCGCTTCCGCCACCCGCGTGCTGCTGCTGGGCTCGGGCGAACTGGGCAAGGAAGTGGCGATCGAGCTGCAGCGCTTCGGCGTGGAAGTGATCGCCGCCGATCGCTATGCCGATGCGCCGGCGATGCAGGTGGCGCACCGTTCGCACGTGCTGGACATGCTCGATGCGATGGCGCTGCGCGAACTGATCGCGCGCGAGCAGCCGCACCTGATCGTGCCGGAGATCGAGGCGATCCACACCGAGACGCTGGTGGCGCTGGAGCGCGAGCACGGCCAGCGGGTGATCCCGACCGCGCGCGCGGCGCGGCTGACCATGGATCGCGAGGGCATCCGCCGCCTGGCCGCCGAGACGCTGGGCCTGCCGACCTCGCCGTACCGCTTCGTCGATACGCCGGAGGAGTACCGCGCGGCGATCGCCGCGGTCGGCCTGCCGTGCGTGGTCAAGCCGGTGATGTCGTCCTCGGGTAAGGGCCAGAGCACGCTGCGCAGCGAAGCCGAGATCGACGCCGCCTGGGAATACGCGCAGACCGGCGGCCGCGCGGGCGCCGGCCGCTGCATCGTCGAAGGCTTCATCGACTTCGACTACGAGATCACCCTGCTGACCGTGCGCCACGCCGCCGGCACGTCGTTCTGCGATCCGATCGGGCACTGGCAGAAGGACGGCGACTACCGCGAGAGCTGGCAGCCGCAGCCGATGTCGGCGCTGGCGCTGCAGCGGGCGCAGGAGATCGCGCGCGCGGTCACCGACGACCTCGGCGGCTGGGGCCTGTTCGGCGTGGAACTGTTCGTCAAGGGCGATGCGGTCTGGTTCAGCGAAGTGTCGCCGCGGCCGCACGACACCGGCCTGGTCACCCTGGTCTCGCAGGAACTGAGCGAGTTCGCGCTGCATGCGCGCGCAATCCTGGGCCTGCCTATCCCGGTCATTCGCCAGAGCGGGCCGTCGGCCTCGTGCGCGCTGCTGGCGCACGGCGAAGGCGTGCCGCTGTTCGGCAACGTCGCCGCCGCGCTGCAGGCTCCGGACACCGCGCTGCGCCTGTTCGGCAAGCCCAGCGTGCACGGCCACCGCCGCGTCGGCGTGACCCTGGCGCGTGGCGCCAGCATCGACGAAGCGCGCCAGACCGCCCGCGACGCCGCCGCCGCCCTGACCATCGAACTGAAGGTCTGACGGCACGGGAAAAGGTTTGACGGCACGGAAAAGGGACGCGCACGTCGCGCCGTTCCGAATCCCCAATCCCCAATCCCCAATCCCGGCCACTCCTCAACCCGGCGGCGCGAACCGCGCCGCCGCCAGGCGGATGCTCCACACCAGTTCCACCATCGCCAGGTTGTTGAGCAGCGCTTCGCCGCCGAGGATCAGCCAGTAGCCGCTGCCGTCCACCCAGAACGGGACGAACGACCAGTCCGGCAGCAACAGCTGCGGCTCGCTGTAGAACGACACGTAGCGCTGCGCGCCGCTCCAGCCGCGTGCGCCCTGCCGCTGGGCGAAGCCGGAGAAATCGGCCGCGGCCACGCTCAACGTGTCGGCCTCGTCCTGGTTCAGCCCGGCATGGCCCAGGCAGAAACCGCCGTCGGAGGCCAGCACGGCGCGGCGTTCGGCCGACAGCGGCGCGATCACGTGCTGGGCGAAATCGTCCAGGCGGATCTCCGGGCCGGGCACCGGGCGCCGCAACAGCTGGATCCACTGCCGCTCGCGCGCTTCGTGCAGCAGGCGCTGCGCGTCGCCGTCCACGCGCATGCGCCATTCCGGCAGCGACAATGCGCCGTGCGCGCTGAGCAGCAGTTGCAGGGCGCGCTGCATGCGGTCCGGGGCGGCGCTGGCGAAACCATGCAGTACGCCGTGCGGCGTGGGCATCAGCCAGGTGGGTTCTTGGTCGTCGTTCATGGCCGAGGGCTTGCAATGGAAAGAGGGAGGTCGGCGGCGACGTTGCGGCCGCCGAGCAGGTCGCGTTGCTGCAGCCAGCGTGCGGTGCGGTCCCAGCGGTCGCCCAGGGCGAGCGCATGGCGGCGCAGCTCGCGGCTGGCGAGCATGAAGGCGAGCTTGTCCTGGCAACTGATGCAGTAGTCGAGGAACTCGCGCTCGCAGCGCGCCGCGGTCAGCGGGGCGCCTTCGCACAACGCCTCCACCACCTCGCGCACCATGCGCCGCGAATGGTCGGGGCTGGCCCGGCGGACCCGTGCCGGCACGTCGGCCGAGGGGCGCGCCAGCACGCTCCAGCGTGTGGCCAGGGCATTGATCGGCAGCAACGCGTGGCCATGGCTGTGGCGTTGGAAGGCCTCGGCCACATGCGGCGGCAGATGCGCGGCGGCCATCTGCAATGCCGCCTGGCGCAACGCGGTGTCGTGTCGCGGCAGCGCCACGAACAGGTCGGCGAGCACGCCTTGCGCCGGCTCGTTGTCGTGCAGCTGCAGCGCCGCATGCAGGCGCGCCAGATGCGCGGCGGCGTCGCGCGGATCGCGCAGCAGGGCGCGCGCATGCGTGCGCATCACCAGGCGGGCCGGATCTGCAGCGGTGGTGCGGTTGGCCATGGCGGTGCGCTCAGTCCAGCAAGGTGTCGATCAGGTCGATCATGAATTCCGCGTCTTCCATCGCCATCGCCTCGAAGCCGTGCTCCAGGCCCAGCGCATCGAGCACGCCCTGGTCCTCGCGGTGCGTCGCGTCGCCCAGCGCCAGCAGCGCCGTTTGCAGCGCAGGCAACTGCGCGGCGATGCGCGGATGTGCCAGCAGCACGTGGCCGATGTCGCACAGCGCGCTCTCCACCAGCGGCCGCAACCGCTCCCGGGTCAGCCGCGACAGGCGGCGATAGGCGTCGGCCAGGAACAGGCCGGCATCGGCCTCGTCTTCCAGCAGCAGCCGCGCCACCGCGGCATAGCTGCTGGCCGGACGCCAGGCGATGCGCTCGGGGTCGAGGTCGGCCGGCTCCAGCAGGCGCAGCGCGATCAGGCGCACGTCGTGGTTGTCGGTCAGCGCGATGCGGCAGCCATAGGACAGGTCTTCGACACGGCGCGCCGGCGCGTCCGCGGCGGCGGCGATCACCACTTCGTCGGCATGCGCGCGCGGGCGTGCGAGCGGCAGATAGCCGCGCGTGCGGATCAGGGCGCTGGCATCGAACGGACTGGCGTACACCAGGTCGACCACGCTGTCGTCGAGCAACTGCCTATGTTCCGCGGCGTCGGCCGGCATCAGCAGGTGCAGGCCGACGCCGGTGCGGCGCTGCAGCACGGTACTGAGCAGGTACCAGCCGCAGAAGTTCTCCGGCGCGAAGTCCGGCGCGACCAGGAAATCGAGGCTCATGCCGGCGTCTCCGCGCGCTCGTCCTGCAGCCACTGCGCGTACAGCGGTTGCAGTGCGTCGATGCGCCGCCGCGAGGGCTTGCGCCGCACCGAGGTGAAGCCGACCACCTGGCCGTTGCGCACGTTCGGCAGCGCGGTGGCGTAGACCCAGTAGCAGGCGCCGTCGCGGCGCAGGTTCTTGACGTAGCCGTGCCATTTCTCGCCGCCCAGCACCGTGTCCCACAGCTCGCGGAACGCACGCCTGGGCATGTCCGGGTGGCGCAGGATGCAGTGCGGCGCGCCGATCAGCGTCGCCCGCGGCCAGCCGCTGAGTTCGACGAAGGCGTCGTTGGCGTGGGTGATGACGCCGTCCAGGTCGGTGCGCGACACGATCAGGCGCCCGTCGGGGTAGGCCACTTCGCGTTCGCTCCAGTACACCAGGCGGCGGCTGCCGTCGTGGTAGCGCAGCTCGGCGCTGCGGTGTGGCTCGTGCGGCGGATCCATCGGCGGCAGCGGCATGGCGGCGCTCCTAGAGAATCTGCTGCAGCGCCTGGGCGGCGCGCTTGATGTCCAGGAACACCAGGCCGAGCTTGGCGCTGGGCTTGGCGAGCACGGTCAGCACCGCTTCGCGCCCGGCCGCGCTCATGATCACGTAGCCGAGTTCGCCCTGGATCAGCACCCGCTCCAGCGGCCCGCGCGCCAGCTCGCGCGCGCTGCGCTCGCCCAGCGCCAGCAGCGCGGCGGACATCGCGCCGACGCGGTCCTCGTCCATGCCCTGCGGCATCGCCGAGGCGATCATCAGTCCATCCAAGGAAATCAGCGCCGAGGCCTCGATATCGGCGGTGGCGCCGTTGAGTCCTTCCAGCGCCTGTTGCAGCTGTTGCGTTCGCATGCTCGCTATCCGGTGACGCATCCCGACGGGGTGCGGCATGCATTGGATAGCGTTTGCGCGGTCTTGCCCTTGATCTGGATCAAGGCCGGGGTGCGGCGCCCCCCAAGTCCGGATCAGCCCGGTCGCCGGCCGTCCGCCGGCACCGCCAATCCCTAATCCCGACTCCCCAATCCCGGCTCCAAAGCCACATCCACCCACACCAGGTGATGGTCGCTGCCGTCGGCGATCGCCGCGGCCGGGGCGCTGGAGGCCGGCCAGAACACGCCGCTGTCCAGATAGCGGAAGCCGTTGGACGGCAGCACGTAGTCCAGCCGCATCGCGCCGGCCTTCGGCCCGAAATCGCCGGTGACCTGCTGCGGCGGGCCGCGGTGGGCGATGCCCTGCGCGGCATAGGCGCGCGCGGCTTCTTCGCCGCCGGCGCTGTGCGGGGTCGGGTAGTGCAGCACGCGCGGGTGTTCGACCAGCGCGCGGATCGCGTCGTGGCGGCCTTCGCCGTCGATGACGTCGTTGTTGAGATCGCCGAGCATCACGAAGCGTGCGCCGGCGGCCAGGCCGCCGCAACGGCCGGCGTCGTCGCACAGCCATGTCGCGCTGGCGCGGTCGTCCAGATATTCGCGCCACAGCCGCAGTTCGTCGTGGTTGCGCGCCGCGTTGCGCTTCTCGGCGCCGTCGAACACCGGCGGCGTTGGATGCGCGACCAGCGCGTGGACCACGCCCAGCGGCGTGCGTACCGGCACGTCCCAATGCGATTTCGACGACAGCCGCAGTTGCGCCCACACCGCATCGCTGTAGAACGTGCGACCCGTGGCCGGATCGATCGGCCGCAGGGCGCCGGGCATCGCGCTCCATTTGAACAGACGGAAGCTGCGCACCGCCGCGGCGTCGATCGGGTACCTGGACAGCAGCAGCATGCCGTACTGGCCGGGATGCAGGCCGTAGCCCCAGGCGTCGTTGCCGCGCGCGCGGCCGTTGCCGCCGACGCTGCCGTCGTTGTCCAGGTCCAGCCCGCTGGGCACGCCGGTGTTGACCGGCGCCAGGTAGCGGTACGGGTAGTGCAGCGGTGCGCCGCCGAGCGGCTGGGCAACTTCCAGGTAGCGCTGCTGGAACAGGTCGGCGGCGCGGTGCGCGTCGTCGTAGTCGAATTCGTTGAGCAGCACCAGGTCCGGGCGCACCTGCTGCAGCACCGCGGCGATCTTGCGCGCCTGCGCGCTGTCGCCCTGCAGCGCGGCGATCAGGCCGCCGTCCTCGTCCGAATTCAGCGAGGTGTTGTAGGTGGCCAGGCGCAATGCCGCGGGGGCGGGCGCTGCGGGCGTGGCGGCGGTCGGGGCGGGGCCGGTGTGCGAGCAGGCGCCGCACAGCAGGGTCAGGGCAAACAACAGGGCACGTGGCTTCATGCGCGCATTTTCGCACGCGGCGCATGTCCGAACGATGGCGCCGTGGCGGCGTGCCGAACGCGCCTGCCGAGGCGATGCACGCCGCGGGTTGCGCCACCGGCAGGCGGCGCGGGACGACGAGCGTCTCGCTCGCCGTCAGCTCTCGCGGTCGCGCCGTGCATCGCTCATTGCCTCTCTCGCTCCCGTCGGTCGGTGAGCCGGAAGGCCGAATCGCGGTGCGCGCGCCCTAATCGCCGAGGCGGCCGGCGTAGTCATCGAACGCGCGCCAGTTGCGCCCGTCGTAGGCCTGCAGCGGCCGGAAGCGGCGCTTGTAGTCCATCTTCTGGTGGCCGCGGATCCAGTAGCCCAGGTACAGATGGCTCAGGCCTTCGCGCCTGGCCCATGCGATCTGTTGCAGGATCGCCAGCGTGCCCAGCCCGCGCGCGGCGACGTCGGGATCGTAGAAGGTGTAGACCGCCGACAAGGCCTGCTCGGCGATGTCGGTGACCGCCACCCCCAGCAGCGGTCCGCGCTGTCCGTCCGCGGTCTTCTGGCGCATCTCCAGGAAGCGCCCGTGCGACCAGCGGCCGATCAGGAACTGGTCGAACTCGTGCGCGCCGTGCGCATCCATGCCGCCGCCCGGGTGGCGCATGCGCAGGTAGCGCTGGTACAGCGCCAACTGTTCCTCGTTGCGTTCGGCGGCGACGATGCGCGTGTCGATGTCGGCATTGCGCGCCAGGCAACGGCGCTGGCTGCGGTCGGGCACGAATTCCGCGACCGGGATGCGCACCGCCACGCAGGCGCGGCAGTGGTCGCAATGCGGCCGGTAGACCAGGTCGCCGGAACGGCGGAAGCCCCAGCTCAGCGCCAGCGGATACAGCGCGCCCAGGCGCGGGTCGTGCGGGTCCAGCACCAGATCGCGCGCCTGCCGCTCGGGCCAATAGCCGCACGCGTGCTGGCCGGTCTGGAACAGGCGCAGGTCGTCGCTGGCGTCGGTGTGGATGGCCATGCAGCGAGCATAGCGCTTCGCGATCGCAGCGGCCGCGACTGTCCGCCGCATGAATGCGCCCCGGCGCGGGTCAACCGCGCCTGCAGCGGGGCGTTGATTGCAGTGAAGGCGCCGCTGCGCCGGCCCGCCTGGCGGTCCGTTCCTGCTGCGCTGGTGACTGCCGCATGCGCTTGCCGCGCCGGCAGGTGTCTTCCTTTCCCTCAGGGAGTTTTCCATGAAGTATCGCAACCCGCTGCTCGCCCTGGCCATGCTCGCCGTGCTGTCCGGCGGCGCCTACGCCGCCAACCCGCCGCCGTCGGATCCGGCCGCGCCGGCCGATGCCGGCGGCTTCGCCAGGCTGGACAAGAATGGCGACGGCGTCGTCGATCGCAGCGAGGCCGCGGCCAATCCGCGCCTGGCCGAGCACTTCGACGCGCTGGACAAGAACCACGACGGCAAGCTGACCCCCGACGAGTTCCCGCGCCATGGCCGTCACGGCGAGCGCGGCGGACGCGGCGAGCATGGCGCGATGTGGGCCAAGCTGGATACCAACAAGGACGGCCGCATCAGCCGCGACGAGGCCAAGGCCGATCCGAAGTTCGCCGCGCGCTTCGACAAGATGGACGCGAACAAGGACGGCTTCGTCGATCGCGCCGATTTCGAGCTGCGCGCCAAGCAGCATCGCGACGAATGGTTCGCCAAGGCCGACACCAACAAGGACGGCATGCTCAGCCGCGCCGAGTTCGACGCGGCGCAGTCGATGTGGATGCACAAGCCCGGCCAGAAGCCCGGGCAGAAGCCTGGCGCCAAGCCGATGCCGGCCGCATCCGACGCGAACTGATCGTTCCGCCCCGCACCAGGCAACAAGCAACAAGGCGCCGATCGACGACCGCCCCTGCGCAGCGATGCGCAGGGGCTTTTTTATTTGTCCACGCAGCGCACCGGTTCAATCGCCATGCTTTTGTAGGAGCGGTTTCAACCGCGACCAGCCCATTGGCGAAGTCGCGAACGTCGGCAGCCTGTCGGGGCTGAAGCCCCTCCTGCAGTGCAGCCAGCCAGCAGTGCAGCCAGCCAGCCGATCGCGGGCGGCTTCGGCCACCACAGGGGTGGTGACGACATTGCCGGCTTCAGTGGCAGTCGGCGGCCCCCAAACCCTGCAAGAAACAGCATGCCTTGCCGCCGACGGCTCAGTTGCCGCGCTGCGCCGGCTGCACCCGCACGCGCACTTCGTCGCTGTCCTGCGCCGGTTGCGAGGCCGGTGCGGCGGCTGGCGCGACAGCCGGGGTGGGCGCGGCGGCCTGGTTGCCGCGATGACGCAGCACCGTCACCAGCGCCACCGCGCCGATCGCCAGCAGCAGCGCGACGCGCAGCCGCCAGGCCCAGCGCTTGCCGCTGTCCGGGACCGCCTGCGAGCGGAATTCGCTCAGGTACGGCAGCGTCTGCGCCGGGTCCTGGCGGGTGCTGTCGATCAGGCCGGACTCGCGCAGCAGGGCGCGCGCGCGCGGCTGGTCGTCGGCGTGCACCACCCACACCGTCGGCTGCACCTGCGTCGCCACCGGGTCGATGTAGCTGAACTGGCCGCTGCGCCGGCTGCGGTAGGAACGGCCGTTGCTCAGCCGCACCTCGATGCCTTGCTCGCGCAACAGCTTGGCCACGCCTTCGGCGGTTTCCACGCGTTGACTGCTGAAGATCTGCCGCATCGTCGTCGCCTCAGTCCTTGGCCGGAACCTGCGCCGCGGCGCCGGCCTCGGGCACCACGCGGATCAGGCCTTCCTGCGCGGTGCTGGCGACCAGCACCCCGTCGCGGGTGAAGAACTGGCCGCGCGCCAGGCCGCGCGAGCCCTGCGCGCTGGGGCTGTCCAGCGAGTACAGCAGCCAGTCGTCGGCGCGGAACGGGCGGTGGAACCACAGCGCGTGGTCGAGCGAGGCCATCTGCACGTTCGGCGTGTAGTAGCTGATGCCGTGCGGAAAGGTCGCGGTGCCGAGCAGGTGGAAATCCGAGGCGTAGGCCAGCAGCGCCTGGTGCAGTTCCGGCGCGTCGCCGACCGGCTCGCTCAGGCGCAGCCACATCTGCTGGAACGGCGGGCGCTTGGGCGGGTTCAGTTCGTCGCGCGGGTACACGTGGCGGAACTCGAACGGGCCGCCGCGCGAGAGCCAGCGCTGCACCTTGGTCGGCAGCGTCGCCAGCACGTCCGGACGCGCGGCCTGGGTCGGCTCGATGTCTTCCGGCTGCGGCACTTCCGGCATCTTCAGCTGGTGGGTGGCGCCGTCTTCGCGCTCCTGGAACGAGGCGGCGCAGAAGAAGATCACCTTGCCGTGCTGGACCGCGGTGACCCGGCGCACCGAGAAACTGCCGCCGTCGCGGGTGCGGTCCACGTCGTAGACGATGGGGTGGTCGATGTCGCCGGCGCGCAGGAAATAGGCGTGCAGCGAATGCGCGCGGCGGCCGTTGTCCACCGTCGCCTGCGCCGCCGACAGCGCCTGCCCCAGCACCTGCCCGCCGAACACGTACTTGGTGCCGATGTCGCGGCTCTGGCCGCGGAACAGGTTGTCCTCCAGCCGTTCCAGCGACAGCAGTTCGATCAGTTCGGACACGACGGGAGCGGGCGGCTTGGCGGACAAGAGGCGGGGCCTGGGCGAGGAATGCCCACGATTATACCGGGCCGCCCGCGCCCGCCTGCGTGCCGGCGCGGCTCAGCGCTTGCCCAGCCTGGCCACCAGCGCGTACAGCGCGGCCTGGGTGTCCGGCGCCTGCCAGCCGTCGACGAAGCGCTCGAGCTGGATGTGCTCGTCGGCCAGCGCGGCGCGCAGGTCGGCGCGGGCGATCGCGCGGGTCTGCAGTATCGGCTGCCGCGGCAGTTTCAGCAGCTCCTGCAGCCAGGCCACCGCACGTGCGACCACCAGTTCCGCGTCGACCAGTTCGTCGACCAGGCCGATTTCCAGCGCCCGCTCGGCGCTGACCAGCTCGCCGGCGACCAGCAGCCGTTCGGCGCGGTGTGCGCCGACCACGCGCCGCAGCAGGCGCTGGATGCCTTCCGGCGCGACCAGGCCGACCTGGGTCTCGTTGAGCCCGATGCTGACCGGGTGCGCCGGCTCGGGACTGCGCGCCATCACCCGGTAGTCGCAGCACAGCGCCAGCACGCAGCCGCCGGCCGGCGCGTGACCGGTCAACGCGGCCACCACCGGGATCGCGCTGTCGGCCAGCGCGCGGGCGGCGCCGAAGAACTGCTGCCAGCTGTCGAGCAGCTTGGCGCGGTCGCTGCCGTGCCCGAGCAGATGCGGCACGTCCATGCCGGCGGAGAAGATGCGCTCGCTGCCGGACAGCACCAGCGCGTGCACCGCGTCGGCCTGCGCCTGCGCGATCGCCGCGGCCAGGTCGGCGCACAGGGCGGTGTCGAGCGCGTTGACCGGCGCGCGCGCCAGGCGCAGTTGGCGGATGGGGCCGTGGTCGAGAACCTGGATCAGCGAGGTCATGCGAAAGCTTCCGAAGGCGGCGCGGTGCGGGACCGCTATCATAGGGCCATGAAGCTCAAACCATCCGCATGCGTACGGGGGCTGGCCATCGGGCTGGCGTGTTTGGCCGGGTTGGCGCCGGGGGCGGCCTTCGCGGCGCCGGCGGCGGCCAAGGCAGATGGTTGCCTGCCGCAGTGGCAGGCGGGTTGGGCAAGGCTGCCGCCAAGCGCGGCGATGCCGATGGCCGCCGGTTTCGGCCGCCTGCACAACCCGTGCAAGCAGGCGCTGGCGGTGGTGTCGGCGCGCAGCCCGGCGTTCGCCGACGTTAGCCTGCACCAGACCACGCAGGTGGATGGGGTCAGTAAGATGCGCGAGATCGAGCGCCTGCCGCTGGCCGCCGGCGCCGATGCGGTGCTGCAGCCCGGCGGCCTGCACCTGATGCTGATGCAGCCGGCGCAGCCGCTGCGCGAGGGGGCGAGCCTGCCGATCACCTTCGTGCTGGAGGACGGGCGCGAAGTGCAGGGCGAGCTGAAGGTGGGTGCGGCCAAGCCGTAGCGGGGTGGCCGAGCGGTGGCGATTGCGATGGCGATCGCCACGATTGCCGCTGCACCCTTTGGGTTCGGCGCGTCGCGACTGAAGTCGCTCCCACAGCACCTCCGGCCAACACGATGGAGTCCTGTAGGAGCGGCTTCAGCCGCGACAGGCATTACCGGTAAAGCCGGTCGCGGCTGAAGCCGCTCCTACAAGGGCGGGGATTCGGGATTCGGAATTGGGGATTAGCAAAAGCGATCTTGCGCGGGTCTGCCAATCCCGAATCCCGGCTTTCCACAGCCGAACGGCTGGTCATCCCGAATCCCCAATCCCCAATCCCGGCTTTTCAATCAGCTGCAGGCCGCGCGGATCTCGTCCGGCAGCGGCGCGCTCTTGCCGGTTTCGGTGTCGATCCACACCACCACCACGTTGCCGTCCGAGTGCAGCACGCTCTCGTCGGTCTGGTCGACGATGCGGTGGCCGACGGTGATGCTGCTGCTGCCCATGCGCTCGACGAACAGCTCCACCACGATGTCGTTCGGCCACACGATCGGGCGCCGGTAGTTGACGTTGGTCGCCGCCACCACCGGGGCGATGCGGTTGCGCATCGAAAAGCCTTCCACGTTCAGCAGCCAACGCACGCGCGCTTCTTCCAGGTAGGAGATGTACTTGGCGTTGTTGACGTGGCCCATGCTGTCCATGTCGCGCCAGCGCACGCTGATCGGCACGCGCGCCAGCGGCTTGTGCGAGGGGGAGGAATCGGTGGGGGATGCGCTCATCGTGCGGCCTTCTTGGTCGTGGTCTTTTTAGCCGCCTTCTTGGCGGCGGCCTTCTCGGCCTTGCTCTTGCGCGGCGGCAGCGCGTCGGGCTTGTTGGCCATCGCCGCCGGCTTGGTCGGCTTGGCCACGGTGCCGGCGGGCAGCAACTTGGCCAGGAACTGGCCAGTGTAGGAATCCGGATGCGCGGCGATGTCCTCCGGGGTGCCGGTGGCGAGGATGGTGCCGCCGCGATGGCCGCCTTCCGGACCCAGGTCCACCACCCAGTCCGCGGTCTTGATCACGTCCAGGTTGTGCTCGATCACGACCACGGTGTTGCCTTCGTCGCGCAGCTTGTGCAGCACGCCCAGCAGCGCTTCGATGTCGTGGAAGTGCAGGCCGGTGGTCGGCTCGTCGAGGATGTACAGGGTGCGGCCGGTATCGCGGCGCGACAGTTCCTTGGACAGCTTCACCCGCTGCGCCTCGCCGCCGGACAGGGTGGTCGCGCTCTGCCCGAGCTTGATGTAGCTCAGGCCGACATCGACCAGCGTCTCCAGCTTGCGCGCGATGGTCGGCACCGGCTCGAACAGCCGCAGCGCGTCCTCCACGGTCATCTGCAGTACGTCGTTGATGTTGAAGCCCTTGTACAGGATCTCCAGCGTCTCGCGGTTGTAGCGCTTGCCGTGGCACACGTCGCAGGGCACGTACACGTCGGGCAGGAAGTGCATCTCGACCTTGATCAGGCCGTCGCCCTGGCACGCCTCGCAGCGGCCGCCGCGCACGTTGAAGCTGAAACGGCCCGGCGAATAGCCGCGCGCGCGCGATTCGGGCACCTGCGCGAACAGCTCGCGCAGCGGCGTGAACAGGCCGGTGTAGGTGGCCGGGTTGGAGCGCGGGGTGCGCCCGATCGGCGACTGGTCGATGTCCACCACCTTGTCGAACAGGTCCAGGTGTTCGATCTCGCGGTACGGCGCCACCGTATGCGAGGCGCCGTTGATCTCGTTGGCGGCCAGGGTGAACAGGGTGTCGTTGATCAGCGTCGACTTGCCCGAGCCGGACACGCCGGTGACGCAGGTCAGCAGCCCGGCCGGGATGTCCAGGTCCACGTTCTTGAGGTTGTTGCCGGTGGCCCCGCGCAGGTGCAGGGTCATCTTCGGATTGGCCTTGTGCCGCTTGGCCGGGATCTCGATGCGGCGCTTGCCGGACAGGTACTGGCCGGTCAGCGAGCGCGGCGCCTTCAGCAGGTCCGCCACCGTGCCCTGGCCGACGATCTCGCCGCCGTGCACGCCGGCGCCGGGGCCGATGTCCAGCACGTAGTCGGCCAGGCGGATCGCGTCCTCGTCGTGTTCGACCACGATCACCGTGTTGCCCAGGTCGCGCAGCCGCGTCAGCGTGCCGAGCAGGCGCTCGTTGTCGCGCTGGTGCAGGCCGATCGACGGCTCGTCGAGCACGTACATCACCCCGACCAGGCCGGCGCCGATCTGGCTGGCCAGGCGGATGCGCTGCGCCTCGCCGCCGGACAGCGTGTCGGCCTTGCGTTCCAGGGTCAGGTAATCCAGGCCGACGTCGACCAGGAAGCCGAGCCGCTCGGCGATCTCCTTGACGATCTTGCTGGCGATCTCGCCGCGCCAGCCGGGCAGGTCGAGCTGGCGGAAGAAGGTCAGCGCGTCGTCGATCGGCAGCACCACCAGGTCCGGCAGCGGACGGTCGGCGACGAACACGTTGCGCGCGGCCTTGTTCAGGCGCGCGCCCTTGCAGTCCGGGCACGGCCGCTGGCTGATGTACTTGGCCAGTTCCTCGCGCACCGCCGGCGATTCGGTCTCGCGGTAGCGGCGTTCCAGGTTGGGGATGATGCCTTCGAAGCGGTGCTTGCGTTGGGTGCGACCGCCGGCATCGGTGAAGTAGGTGAAGGTGATGGTCTCGTCGCCGCTGCCGTACAGCACCGCCTGGCGCACGCTCGCCGGCAGCGACTGCCACGGCGCGTCCACGTCGAACTTGTAGTGCTTGGCCAGCGAGGCGATCAGCTGGAAATAGTAGGCGTTGCGCCGGTCCCAGCCGCGCACCGCGCCGGCCGACAGCGACAGCTCCGGATGCACCACCACGCGCTCGGGATCGAAGAACTCGGCCACGCCCAGGCCGTCGCAGCTCGGGCACGCGCCCATCGGCGCGTTGAACGAGAACAGCCGCGGTTCCAGCTCCGGCAGCGAGTAGTCGCAGACCGGGCAGCTGTACTTGGAGGAAAACAGGTGCGGCGCGGCGGCGGTGTCGTCCAGCGATTGCACCGACACCATGCCGTCGGCCAGCTTCAGCGCGGTCTCGAAGCTCTCGGCCAGGCGCTGCTTGATGTCCTCGCGGGGGCGGAAGCGGTCGATCACCGCCTCGATGGTGTGCTTCTGGCGCAGCGCCAGCGCCGGCACCGCGTCGATCTCGTACAGCTCGCCGTCCACGCGCACGCGCACGAAGCCCTGCGCGCGCAGCTGCTCGAACACCTGCGCGTGCTCGCCCTTGCGGTCGCGGATCACCGGCGCCAGCAGCATGTAGCGCTGCTCGGGGTCCAGGCTCAGGATGTGGTCGACCATCTGGCTGACCGTCTGCGCCTCCAGCGGATAGCCGTGGTCGGGGCAGCGCGGCTGGCCGACGCGCGCGTACAGCAGGCGCAGGTAGTCGTAGATCTCGGTGATGGTGCCGACCGTGGAGCGCGGGTTGTGCGAGGTCGACTTCTGCTCGATCGCGATCGCCGGCGACAGGCCTTCGATGTGGTCGATGTCGGGCTTTTCCATCACGCTGAGGAACTGCCGCGCGTACGCCGACAGCGACTCCACGTAGCGGCGCTGGCCTTCGGCGTAGATGGTGTCGAACGCCAGCGACGACTTGCCCGAGCCGGACAGGCCGGTGATCACGATCAGCTTGTCGCGCGGCAGGTCGAGGTCGAGGTTCTTGAGGTTGTGCGTCCGCGCGCCGCGGATGCGGATGAAATCCATCGCCATGAGGGGTCCGTGTTGTGCCGGCCGGGCGACAGCCCGGGGCCAGCGTGGGGGCGGAGAGGGGACGGCAATCGATCAGCGTACCCAGCTTGTCAGGTGGGGGCAATTGCCGGATTTGCCAGGATTCGGGGCGGGCCGCGGCTGGCCGGTTCAGCCAATCGCGACGGGGCGCCGGGGCCGCATCCGCGCCGGACCGGGGACTTGACCCTAACCCGCTGAAGCCATTACAATTCCGCTCCTGTCTGCCCGAAGAGGCACGGCAGGGGCGACCACAATAACTACAGAGGAAGTCTGGTCATGTACGCAGTACTGGTAACCGGCGGTAAGCAATACCGCGTCGCGCAGGGCGAAACGCTCCGCGTGGAAAAGCTCGAAGTCGAAGCCGGCAACGAGATCAAGTTCGACAACATCCTGATGCTGGGCGACAGCGACGGCATCAAGCTCGGTGACGCGCTGAACGGCGCCACCGTCACCGCGAAGGTCGTGGCCCATGGCCGCGCCGACAAGGTGCGCATCATCAAGTTCCGCCGCCGCAAGCACCACATGAAGCGTCAGGGACATCGTCAGCATTACACCGAAATCGAGATCACCGGCATTGCCGGTGGCGACAAGAAGTAAGGAGCAGCAGTCATGGCACACAAAAAAGGCGTAGGTTCCTCGCGCAACGGCCGCGACTCCAACCCGAAATACCTGGGCGTGAAGATGTTCGGCGGCCAGGCGATCGAGGCGGGCAACATCATCGTGCGTCAGCGCGGCACCCAGTTCCACCCGGGTTCGGGCGTCGGCCTGGGCCGCGACCACACCTTGTTCGCGCTGGTCGACGGCAAGGTCGAGTTCTCGGTGAAGGGCGCCAAGAAGCGTCGCACCGTGAGCGTGGTCGCCGAAGCGGCGACTGCCGAGGCGTAAGCGTTTCGCCTCCAGGGCCTGCGCCACGGCGCGGGCTTGCTGACGAAAGCCCCGCTTCGGCGGGGTTTTTCGTTGGAGGGCCGGGATATTGGGATTGGGGATTGGGGATTCGCGAAAGCGGATCCCGCCGAGTCCCTGATTCGTTGCCTCCGTTCTTTGCCGGGGCCGCTAAACTGCGGCATCCGGTGGTTTTTCCAATCCCGAATCGCGAATCCCAAATCCCATGAAGTTGGTAGACGAAGCAGAAATCCAGGTCAGTGCCGGCAATGGCGGCAACGGCTGCATCGGCTTCCGCCGCGAGAAGTTCATCCCGCTGGGCGGGCCGGACGGCGGCGATGGCGGCAACGGCGGCAGCGTGTGGCTGGTCGCCGACGAGAACCTCAATACCCTGGTCGATTTCCGCCATCAGCGCGCGTTCCGTGCGCAGCGCGGCGAGAACGGCATGGGCCGGCAGATGTACGGCAAGGCCGGCGAAGATCTGGTCATCACCGTGCCGGTCGGCACCGTGGTGATCAACGTCGATACCGACGAGACCATCGGCGACCTGGTCGCGCACGGCGACAGGCTGCTGGTCGCGCAGGGCGGCAAGGGCGGCCTGGGCAACATGCATTTCAAGAGCTCGGTGACGCGCGCGCCGCGCAAGGCGACGCCGGGCGAGGAGGGCGAGGAGCGCGTGCTGAAGCTGGAGCTGAAGCTGCTCGCCGACGTCGGCCTGCTCGGCTTCCCCAATGCCGGCAAGAGCACTTTCATCCGCGCGGTGTCCGCGGCCACGCCGAAGGTCGCCGACTATCCGTTCACTACGCTGTATCCGAACCTGGGCGTGGTCAGCGTCGAGGCCTACCGCAGTTTCGTGATCGCCGACATTCCGGGCCTGATCGAGGGCGCGGCCGATGGCGCCGGCCTGGGTGCGCAGTTCCTGCGCCATCTGCAGCGCACGCGTCTGCTGCTGCACCTGGTGGATCTGGCGCCGATGGAAGGCGGCGTGGATGGCGTGTCGCCGACCGAGCAGGTGCGCGCGATCGAGCGCGAGCTGGAAAAGCACGACCCGGAGCTGCTGGCCAAGCCGCGCTGGCTGGTGCTGAACAAGGCCGACCTGCTGTTCGAGGACGAGGCGCGCACGCTGGCCGAGCAGGTCGTCGCCGAACTCGGCTGGACCCAGCCGTGGTACCTGGTGTCGGCGCTGGGCCGCGACGGCACCTGGCCGATCATGAAGGACGTGATGGCGTTCTTCGACCGCCAGCGCGAGGATGCGCTGGAGGCGGCCGCCAATGCGCCTGCCGCCGATGCGCTCTGAGCGCGGCGGCCGGTCCGGCGCACGGTTGTCGCCAACGGATCGCACGCACACGAAAAACCCGGCCGAGGCCGGGCTTTTTCGTAGTGCCGGAAGCGCTGGCGCCTCCGGCAACGACCACAGCCGGTTAGGCGGCGGTCTTGATCGCCTTGATGCGGGCGGTCAGGCGGCTCTTGTGGCGCGCAGCCTTGTTCTTGTGGATCAGACCGCGCGAGCTGAAACGGTCGAGGATCGGCTGGGCAACGGCGAAAGCGGCTTCGGCGCCGGCGGCGTCGTTGGCGTCCAGGGCCTTGATGACCTTCTTGACGGCGGTGCGCAGCATCGAACGCTGAGCCGTGTTGCGCGCGTTGCGCACGACGGTCTGCTTGGCGCGCTTCTTGGCGGACTTGATATTGGCCACGGTGGTGGTTTCCTGGAAAGCTGTGTGGTGGATAAAAACAAGCGGGAGAGTATGAAGGTTCTAAACAACTGCGTCAAGCCAATTGTCAAGAGGGTCGCTGCATGAGCGCGCCGCGCATGTCCCGCGGGCTGCTTTCGTTCAGCAGCATGACCATGGTCTCGCGCGTGCTGGGGCTGGTACGCGATCAGGCTATCACCATTTCGTTCGGCGCCAACGCGACCACCGACGCTTTCTGGGTCGCGTTCCGCATTCCGAACTTCCTGCGCCGGCTGTTCGCGGAAGGCTCGTTCGCCACCGCCTTCGTGCCCGTGTTCACCGAGGTCAAGGAAACCCGGCCGCATGCCGACCTGCGCGCGCTGATGTCGCGGGTGTCCGGCACCCTGGGCGGGATCCTGCTGCTGGTCACCGCGCTGGGGCTGATCTTCACCCCGCAGGTGGCGCTGCTGTTCAATCCCGGCTCCAGCGACGACCCGGCCAAGTTCGGCCTGATCGTGGACCTGCTGCGGCTGACCTTCCCGTTCCTGCTGTTCGTGTCGCTGACCGCGCTGGCCGGCGGTGCGCTGAACAGTTTCAACCGTTTCGGTTTGCCGGCGCTGACGCCGGTGATCCTCAATCTGTGCATGATCGCCGGCGCGCTGTGGCTGGCGCCGAAGCTGGAGGTGCCGATCCTGGCGATGGGCTGGGCGGTGCTGGTCGCCGGCGCGCTGCAGCTGTTGTTCCAGCTGCCGGCGTTGCGCGGCATCGACCTGCTGACCCTGCCGCGCTGGGGCTGGAGCCATCCGGACGTGCGCCGGGTGCTGACGCTGATGGTGCCGACCCTGTTCGGCTCCTCGATCGCGCAGATCAACCTGCTGCTGGACACGGTAATCGCCTCGTTCCTGTTCGCCGGCTCGCAGAGCTGGCTGTCGCAGGCCGACCGCTTCCTGGAACTGCCGCTGGGCGTGTTCGGCGTGGCGCTGGGCACGGTGATCCTGCCGGCGCTGTCGCGGCACCACGTCAAGACCGACCACGCCGGCTTCTCCAATGCGCTGGACTGGGGCCTGCGCACCACGCTGCTGATCGCGGTGCCGGCGATGCTGGGGCTGATGCTGCTGAGCCAGCCGCTGGTGGCCACGCTGTTCCAGTACGGCAAGTTCACCGCGTTCGACACGCGCATGGCGGCGATGTCGGTGTTCGGGCTGAGTTTCGGCCTGCCCGCGTTCGCGCTGCTGAAGGTGCTGCTGCCGGCGTTCTACTCGCGCCAGGATACGCGCACCCCGGTGCGCGCCGGCGTGGTCGCGCTGGTCGCGAACATGGTGCTGAACCTGCTGTTCCTGGCGATCCTGTACCAGCTGTGGGTGCCGGCCGAGCTGCGCGCGCAGGGCGTGCGCGCGGCGCTGGCGGCGGTGCCGGGCCTGCACCTGGCGCTGGGCCTGGCCAGCGCGGTGGCCAGCTACATCAACCTGTCGTTGCTGTGGCGCTGGCTGCGCCGCGCCGAGGTGTACCGGCCGCGGCCGGGCTGGGCGGGCTACCTGCTGCGGCTGGGCGTGGCCTGCGCGGCGATGGCCGCGGTGCTGGGGCTGGGCCTGCACTGGCTGCCGGGGTTCACCACCATGGACAAGTGGCACCGCATCGGCAGCCTGCTGGCGCTGGTCGGCGGCGGCGGGGCGGTGTACCTGCTGGCGTTGCTGGCGCTGGGCTTCCGGCCGCGGGATCTGCGCGAGCATTGACGGCCGGGATATTGGGATTGGGGATTGGGGATTCGCAAGTGCGGCATTTGCGCTTTCTGTAGGAGGGGTTTCAACCCCGATGCTCTGCCGGTAAGGCGTCGGGGCTGAAGCCCCTCCTACAGAAAAGCGGCGCCCGCCTCGGTCCGATGGCCTGGCGGCGATTCCACTGGCGGCGGGCCTGCCGTCCCGGGTCTTGCCACTCCCCGCTATACTCGACGGTTACGCATCATCGGCCGGCGCATTCCAGCGCCGGCGCTTCGGACCGAGGAATGAGCAGGCTGTTTAGAGACGTCGAGGGCGGGACTTTGTTCCCGCAGGGAAGCGTGGTCTGCATCGGCGCCTTCGATGGCCTGCATCTGGGCCACCGCGCGCTGGTGCGCCATGCGCTGGCGCGTGCCCGCGCGCTGGGGGTGCCGGCGGTGGCGTTGAGCTTCGAGCCGCTGCCGCGCGAGTTCTTCGCGCCGGCCTCGCCGCCGCCGCGGCTGACCCTGCCGCGGGCCAAGGTCGAAGGCCTGCAGCAGCTCGGCATGGACAGCGTGGGCCTGCTGCGTTTCGATCTGCGCCTGTCGTCGATGAGCGCGCAGGACTTCGTGCAGCGCACCCTGGTCGAGCGGCTGCAGGCGCGCGAGGTGTGGATCGGCCCGGCGTTCCGTTTCGGTCACAAGCGCGGCGGCGACATCGCGCTGCTGCGCGAGATGGGCGCGCACCTGGGCTTTTCCGCCGGCGAGATTGAGCCGGTGCACCTGCGCGAGGAGCGCATTTCCAGCACCCGGATCCGCGAACTGCTGGTGGCCGGCGAATTCGCCCATGCCGCCGAACTGCTCGGCCGCCCGTACGCGATCGACGGCCGCGTGGTGCGCGGCAAGCAGCTCGGGCGCACCCTTGGCTATCCCACCGCCAACCTGCGCTTCCCGCGCACGCCGGCGCTGTCGGGCATCTACGCGACCTGGGTGCACGGGGTGACCGAGCAGCCGTGGCCGTCGGTGTCCAGCTTCGGCACGCGGCCGACGGTGCAGGGCGTGGAGCCGCTGCTGGAAGCGCACCTGTTCGATTTCCACGGCGACCTGTACGGACGCCACATCGCCGTGGAATTCGTCGCCAAGCTGCGCGACGAAGAAAAGTTCTCCGATCTGCCGGCGCTGACCGAACAGATGCATCGCGACGCCGCGCTGGCCCGGCGCCTGCTCGCGTCGGCGCAGCGCCCCGCGCTGCCGCCCGCACAAGCCCGCGCCTCCGCGCGCGGACTCTCCACTGAAGACAACCGGTAAATCCCCGTGACCCAGGACTACAAAGCCACCCTCAACCTGCCGGCGACGGACTTCCCGATGCGCGGCGATCTGCCCAAGCGCGAGCCGGACACGCTGGCCCGCTGGGAGAGCGAGGGGCTGTACGCGCAGTTGCGCGACAACGCCCAGGGCCGGCCGCTGTTCGTGCTGCACGACGGCCCGCCGTACGCCAACGGCGCGATCCACCTCGGCCATGCGGTCAACAAGATCCTCAAGGACATCATCGTCAAGTCCAAGTACATGGCCGGCTTCGATGCGCCGTACATCCCGGGCTGGGACTGCCACGGCCTGCCGATCGAGATCGCGATCGAGAAGAAGTACGGCAAGGTCGGGGTCAAGCTGGATGCGGCGCAGTTCCGGCAGAAGTGCCGCGAGTACGCCAACGAGCAGATCGACATCCAGCGCCGCGATTTCAAGCGCCTGGGCGTGATCGGCGACTGGGACAACCCGTACCGCACGCTCGACTTCCATTTCGAAGCCAACGAGATGCGCGCGCTGGCCCGGATCGTCGACAACGGCCACCTGACCCGCGGCGTGAAGCCGGTGCACTGGTGCTTCGATTGCGGCTCGGCGCTGGCCGAGGCGGAGATCGAATACGCCGACAAGCAGTCGCCGACCGTGGACGTGGCCTACACCGCGCGCGACGGCGCGGCGCTGGCCGCCGCGTTCGGCGTCGCGCTGCCGGAGGATGTGGAAGTCGCGGTGCCGATCTGGACCACCACGCCGTGGACGCTGCCGGCCTCGCTGGCGGTGTCGCTGGGGCCGGACCTGAGCTACGCCCTGGTCGAGGGCCCGGCGCACGACGGTCGCCGCCGCTGGCTGGTGCTGGCCGATGCGCTGGCCGAGCGCGCGCTGCAGCGCTACGGCGTGACCGAGGTGGTGGTGCACGGCCGCGTCGCCGGCGCGGCGCTGGAGCACCAGTTGCTGGCGCATCCGTTCTACGACGAGCGCGACATCCCGCTGATCCTCGGCGACCACGTCTCCGACGAGGACGGTACCGGTGCGGTGCACACCGCGCCCGGGCACGGCCAGGAAGACTACGTGGCGGCCAAACAGTACGGCCTGATCGAGCGCTACACCGCCGCACAGATCAATCCGATCGACGGCCGCGGCGTGTACCTGCCGTCGACTCCGCCGGCCGACGGCGTGGCGCTGGCCGGGCTGCATATCTGGAAGGCCAACGACACCATCGCCGAGGTGCTGGCCGCGCGCGGCGCGCTGCTGGCGCACGCGAGCATGGTCCACAGCTACCCGCACTGCTGGCGGCACAAGACCCCGATCGCGTTCCGCGCCACGCCGCAGTGGTTCATCTCGATGGAGCAGGCCAACCTGCGCGCCGATGCGCTGAAGGCGATCGAGGGCGTGCACTGGTATCCGTCCTGGGGCCAGGCGCGCATCGCCGGCATGGTCGCCGGGCGCCCGGACTGGACCATCTCCCGGCAGCGCACCTGGGGCGTGCCGATCGCGCTGTTCCTGCATCGCGAGACCGGTGAGCCGCATCCGCGCAGCACCGAACTGATGCGCCAGGTCGCCGACCGCGTCGAGGAGAGCGGGGTGGACGTGTGGTACACGCTCGACGCCGCCGAACTGCTCGGCGACGAAGCCGCCGACTACGACAAGATCACCGACATCCTCGACGTGTGGTTCGATTCGGGTGTGACCCACGAGGCGGTGCTGGCCGAGCGCGGCATTCCCAAGCCGGCCGACCTGTACCTGGAAGGGTCGGACCAGCATCGCGGCTGGTTCCAGTCCTCGCTGCTGACCGGCGTGGCGCTGGACCAGGCGGCGCCGTACCGGCAGTGCCTGACCCACGGCTTCACCGTGGACGAGCACGGCCGCAAGATGTCCAAGTCGCTGGGCAACGGCATCGAGCCGCAGGACATCATGAAGACGCTGGGCGCGGACATCCTGCGCCTGTGGATCGCCTCCAGCGACTACAGCAACGAGATGTCGCTGTCGCAGGAGATCCTCAAGCGCAATTCCGACGCCTACCGGCGCCTGCGCAACACCGCGCGCTTCCTGCTCGGCAACCTGCATGGCTTCAATCCGGCCGCGCACCTGCGCACCCTGCCGGAGCTGGTGGCGCTGGACCGCTGGATCGTGCATCGCGCCTACGAGGTGCAGGAGCAGATCAAGGCCGCCTACGCGCGCTACGACTTCGCCGCGATCGTGCAGGCGCTGCTGAACTTCTGCAGCGTGGACCTGGGTTCGCTGTACCTGGACGTGACCAAGGACCGGCTGTACACCATGCCGGAGGACTCGCACGGCCGGCGTTCGGCGCAGAGCGCGATGTTCCATGTCGCCGAAGCGTTCGTGCGCTGGATCGCGCCGATCATGAGCTTCACCGCCGACGAACTGTGGGGCTACCTGCCCGGCGCGCATGTCGGCAACGTGCTGTTCGCGACCTGGTACGAAGGCCTGGCGCCGCTGCCGGAAGATGCGCCGCTGAGCGCGGCCGATTTCGAGCAGCTGCTGGCGCTGCGCGAGCAGGTGGCCAAGGTGCTGGAGCCGATGCGCGGCAACGGCGTGATCGGCGCGGCGCTGGAGGCGGAGATCACCGTCGCCGCCGACGCGGCCACCGCCGCCAAGCTGCAGCCGCTGCAGGAGGAACTGCGCTTCCTGTTCATCAGCGGCGACGTGGTGGTGCGCGAGGCCAGCACCGACGAGATCTTCGTCAGCGCCCAGGCCACCAGCAAGCAGAAGTGCGTGCGCTGCTGGCACCACCGCGCCGACGTGGGCGTGGATCCGGCGCACCCGGACCTGTGCGGCCGCTGCGTCGGCAACGTCGAAGGACCGGGCGAGGAGCGCCACTGGTTCTGATCCGCCCCTGCGCGGCAGGGGCGGCGGCGACGCGTTCGCCGTCGCCGCCGGCGTCCCCGCGTAGATTTTCGTTGCATCCATCCTTCGCCCGAGGCGGACCCCGCGCATGACCGTACGACCCAACCCCTCCGCCCTGATCTGGCTGCTGCTGTCCGCGCTGGTGATCGGCCTGGACCAGTGGAGCAAGGCCTGGGTGCTGTCCAGCCTGCCCGAGTTCACCGCGGTGCCGGTGATCGACGGCTTCTGGAATTGGTACCGGACCTACAACACCGGCGCCGCGTTCAGTTTCCTGAGCCAGGCCGGCGGCTGGCAGCTGTGGTTCTTCACCGCGCTGGCGGTGGGCATCAGCGGCCTGCTGGCCTGGTGGCTGGCGCGCACCCCGCGCGGCGACTGGCGCAGCGCAATGCCTTACGCCCTGGTCATCGGCGGCGCGATCGGCAACGTGATCGACCGGCTGATGCACGGCCACGTGGTCGATTTCATCCAGTGGTACGTGGGCGACCACTACTGGCCTTCGTTCAACATCGCCGACTCGGCGATCGTCGCCGGCGCCGTGGGCATCGCCCTGTTCGGCGTGTTCGACGGCAAGTCGAAGCGAAAAGCGGGATAATTGGCGCATGGACGTCCTGCTTGCCAATCCCCGTGGTTTCTGCGCCGGCGTCGACCGTGCGATCGAGATCGTCAAACGCGCCATCGAGACCCTGGGCGCGCCGATCTACGTGCGCCACGAGGTGGTGCACAACCGCTTCGTGGTCGACGACCTGAAGCAGCGCGGCGCGATCTTCGTCGAGGAACTGGACGAGGTACCCGACGGCAACACGGTCATCTTCAGCGCCCACGGCGTGTCCCAGGCGGTGCGCCAGGAGGCCGAGCGGCGCGGGCTGAAGGTGTTCGACGCGACCTGCCCGCTGGTCACCAAGGTCCATTTCGAGGTGGCCCGGCACTGCCGCGCCGGCCGCGACGTGGTGCTGATCGGTCACGCCGGCCACCCCGAGGTGGAGGGCACGATGGGCCAGTGGAACCGCGAACGCGGCGCCGGGCGCATCTACCTGGTCGAGGACATCGAGCAGGTCGCCACGCTGGACATCCAGCAGCCGGAGAACCTGGCCTACACCACCCAGACCACGCTGTCGGTGGACGACACCCGCGGCATCATCGACGCGCTGCGCGCGCGCTACCCGGCGATGCAGGGGCCGAAGAACGACGACATCTGCTACGCCACCCAGAACCGCCAGGACGCGGTGCGCGACCTGGCCAAACAGTGCGACCTGGTCCTGGTGGTCGGCTCGCCGAACAGCTCCAATTCCAACCGGCTCAGCGAGCTGGCGCGACGCGACGGGGTGGAGTCCTACCTGATCGACGGCGCCGACGAGATCGACCCGGCCTGGGTCGCCGGCAAGCGCCGCATCGGCCTGACCGCCGGCGCCTCGGCGCCGCAGGTGCTGGTGGACGGGGTCATCGCGCGGCTGCGCGAGCTGGGCGCCGACGGCGTCGGCGAACTGGCCGGCGAACCGGAGTCGATGGTGTTCGCCCTGCCCAAGGAACTGCGCCTGCGCCTGGTCAATTGACCGGCGGCCGGCGCCCCCCTAGAATTGGCGGTTCAGCCGGAATAGCTCAGTTGGTAGAGCGGCGCATTCGTAATGCGTAGGTCGTAGGTTCGATTCCTATTTCCGGCACCAGATGCAGCGAAGAACCCCGGCCTTGGTCGGGGTTTTTTGTTTGTCTGCAGGGGCGGAATCTTCAGAAATTGATCCGTCAAGAGAGATTTGAGGCCTGTCCGCTTCCAATCGCGTGTTTTGCAATCTCACAGGTTCCAGATTCGACACCTGTTTCCGGCCCCGGATTCAATAGTCTTGGTGGCGAAGCGAGTAACGAGAGGGTCCGGATGATCCTGGGCTCATTAGCTCGTGTCCTCTGGTTTCCACTTGGTCTTCTGCGCCATAGGCCCAAACGTCATTGTTCCCACTACCAGTCTGCCCCCGATCACGGGAACTTCCGCGGTGCTCAGAGTGGGCGACATCGTGGCATAGGGTGCTATTTGGGGGGCATCTGAGGCCGATGTTGAAAACACGGTGTGGTAGCCGAAACGGACAATCATCCTGTTCACGAACGCGATTCGATCTGGATCGGTTAGTGCACCATGCCGAACGCCATCAAAAAGGAACTCTTCCGCATGACGTGGATTCCAGCCGTAGAGAAGCAAATCCGGTGCCATAGGAAAGAAGAGATCAATAGGGCCGTTCTGTGTGATGCGATAGGGTTGAATAAGGTCCTCCTCCATGGATGGGTCGAACCAAATGACCGGATTGTCGCTTGTCAGAAGAGGGACCTCCGTTTCATTCCGAAGAATTCCGAAGTTGAGACTGTTGAAGACTTTCTCACAGGCCTCCAGCGCCACCGCGATGCCGCGTAGAGACGATTGTGGGGACACTGTGATTTCCAGGTCGTCCAATATGTCTTCTCTACCACCTGGGATCGGTGGAAGCTTTCCTTGGGCATGGAGTTGACGCGCCGTGGCCAGAATTCCAGCAGCCTGGAATCTTTCATAACTGTCACGCGTGGCAGGAACACGCGCACGTTGCAGTGCAATGTACTCAAGAAGCCGTGCTAGATCGTTGCCTAGCAATTCCGAGCGGTTTCGCGCAGCGGCCAGGGACGCGGGCCAGTCGTTTTCTACGAGCTGAAAGGCATCTTCCAGGCTGTTTGTATCAAAGGTCCCATCAGCCTTGTCGAATCCGTAGTAGTAGTTAGTGAATCCGATGTTCTCGGGCTTGCAGACGAATGGCTTCGTCGGGTCCGCCTTGCGGTATACATGGAGCGACCCTTCAATGGCTGTAAAGCCCTTGAGGTAGGTAACTGGGACGAAGTGGTGCTTTCGCTTTTCGTACATGCGCGATTGGAGGTCAAGGGCTTAGCGATAATAGTCCTGCCTCGATCTTGATCAGACATCGTAGATGACGCAAATGGGCGCTACGACCTATCGTTCATACATCTAACAACTAGTTATGGCACTCGCCTGAATGCGCCGCCACTGCCACGTCGCAGGGTCTCCCTGCGCGGTTTGCATGCGATGCTCAGCGGCCGTCGCGCAGCAGTTGCCGAGTAAAGATGCCGTCCTGTTAGCCTTTTAGTTGGTACTGGCCGACCAGGAGGATGATCGCTTCGCCGTTGCGCACGCCGGCCTTCGAGACGGTCGAGCCGGGGATCAGGTCGCGGACGATGCGTAGAGATTCGGTCAGTACCGCAGGGGCGAAGCCGAGTCCGTAGCGGCGCATGGTTTGCGAGACGCGTTCGAAGCAGGGGCAGGGCGGCGCCATCGAGCATGGCGTGCAGTTGGGGACTGCGTCCTCACCGAGGTGGTCGCGGAGCAGCACTTCCAAGTCGGCGATGCCGAGCGGCTTTGTCGAGTTGCTGCAGGAGTAGGCTAACCAGACTTTGTCTTGGAATCAGCCTCGGCCGCCGGCGCTTCCTTCCCGCTTTGCACATGCGACAACGCATGCCCCACGCCCAGGTTGATCCCCGCCCCGATCAGCAGGGTGATGGTCGAGGCAACCGCACTGCGCCATAGGGCGATCCGCATCCGGTGGCGGAACCAGACGATCTGCACGCACCAGAACCACAGCACCGCTGCCAGGATCATGCAGGCGCCGGGCAATTCGGCGTCGGTGCCGATCAGGAGCAGCGAGCCGCCGATGGACACCACCAGGGCGAAGGGCGCGACCAGGTAGCACTGTTCGTAGAACGGGCCGCGCAGGGTCTGGCGGTTGATCGGGATGCGCTCGCCGACCAAGTAGCAGGCCGCGCCGGCGAGTGACCAGACGCCGAAGGCGATGGTGCGGTAGAGCAGCAGGTTCTGCTCGGAGGCCAGCAGCGCGTCGGCCAGGGAGCCGGAGTCGGTCGGGGTCTGCGCGCGGATTTCCAGGTCGACCAGGTGGGCGATGAGAATGCACAGGATCAACAGCAGGGGCGGGCTGATCGAGTCGCCGAAGCGCTGTTCGTCGTCGGCCGAGGCCAGTTCGCGCTCGGCGTAGGTGGCCATGCGGCGCGGGCTGAACATGATGCGCAGCAGGGTCTGCGGCAGCAGGATCAGCCAGGTCAGCGCTTCGTAGACGAAGTCTTCGAAGGACTTGAGGATCTTCAGGAAGTCCATCGCGCGCTCCTGTCGTTCGCTTGTCTGCTGGGCCCCGCCGATGCACGGGATGGCCTCAACGCTGCGCCCGCAGGCGGCTCGAGGCCGAGGCTAGCAGACCCGCGATCCGTGCCTGCGTGAAGCCTGTCCCGCTCATTCCGGAGGCTGAAACCGTGTCAGGCGCATGCCCGGGCAGGAGTCGATCGATCATGGCGCAGGCGCGGTGGCGGGCAGCGAGCAGGCGATCTGCGCGCTGCCCGGCTTGCGCCGCCACTGCCATGTCGCCATGGTTTCCCCGCGCGGCTTGTACGAGACCGTCAACGGCTTGCCCTCGCGCAGCAGCTGCAGGGTGAGGATGCCGTCCTGTTCGCCCTGCAACTGATCCTGGCCGACCGGGCGGGTGATCTCGTCGCCGTTGCGCACGCCCGCCCTGGCGGCGGCCGAGTCGGGGATCAGGTCGCGGACGATGCGCGGGGATTCGGTCAGCACGGCTGGGGCGAAGCCGAGTTCGTAGCGGCGCATGGGCTGCGAGATGCGTTCGAAGCAGGGGCCGAAGGCGTCGCTGGCCGGGAGCGGTGCGGCGCCGTCGAGCATGGCGTGCAGTTGGCGCACCGCGTCCTCGCCGAGGTTGTCGCGCAGCAGCGCTTCCCAGTCGGCGATGCCGAGCGGCTTGTCGCCTTGTCGGCGGTGCAGCATCGCCAGGATCAGATCGTCCAGCGATTTGCGGCCGCCGCTCGCTTTGCGCATCGCGTCGTCCACGGTGACGAAATACAGGAAGCCGCGATCGTAGGGCAGGGTGCGGATGCGGGTGTCCTGCCAGAACTTCGTGGACACTTCGCTGTTGGGGGCGTTGCCGAGGAGGTTGGTGTAATAGCGGGCGGCAGTGAAGTTGAGGTCTTTCAGGAACGTATCGGCGTCGATCATGCCGTAGCGGAACGGCAGGCGCGCCTGGTAGAACACCGCAGTGCCTTCGTTGAACCAGGAATCGGCGAGCGTCTCGCCGTCGTACTGCGAACTCATGTGCGGCTGGAAGGTGTGGAACATCTCGTGGGCGAGGGTCAGTTCCAGCTGTTCCGGATCGTTGCCGCGGTCGTCGTCGTAGGTGACGATGAAGGAGTTGTACATGCCCATGCCGCCGCCGGGGTTGACCCGGTTGCGGCGCAGGAACACGCCGTACGGCGTGGCCGGCACGGCGAAGAACGCCTGGTAGTGCTGGCGCAGTTGTTGGGTCCATTCCAGCAGTTTTTGCGCGTCGAACGGGGTGTTGCCCTGCCACGCGGAGAAGAAGCCGGTGGCGTCGGGCGCCTGCGGGTACAGGCCGATCTTGCCGGCCATGAAGTAGCTGCTGTCCAGTGCTTCCATGTCCACGTCGCGGGCGTTGCGGTCCTGCAGGCTGCTCACGGCATGCGCGCCGGCGCCCAGCGCGGATAGGTCCCAGTGCAGTTCGATGTCGTGCCGGCCGCTGGTCGGATGCAGCAGGAAGGTGGCGCCGGCGCCGGAGAAGGCGCCTTCCTCGCTGCGCAGTTCGATCGGCGGTGCGGCGCCGCGCGCGGCCAGCGCTTCGGTCATCGCCGCGCGATAGGAAAAGCGCAGGGTGCCGGCGACAGCGCGGTCGGCATACCACTCGCGCTGCCGGGCCGGGCCTTCGCCCTGGTCGCGATAGCGCAGTTGCACGGCGCCGCGGTCGTCGCGCGCGGCCAGTTCGCCGACGCTGGCAGCGATGGTGGGCACGTTGCTGGTCACGTGCGGCATCGCCAGCACGGTGGTGCCGGCCGGCGTGGCCGGCAGCGGGATGGCTTCGTCCACCAGCAGTGCCTCGATCCTGCTGCCGGCGGCGTCCGCCTGCGCATGGATGGTGATCGCGTAGGGCGCATCGGTCGCGGCCAGGGCCGGAGACGCGGCCGCGGCGAGGGCGAGGAACAGGCAGCGTTGGCGTGGCATCTTCATCGGCAAGGGTCGCGGCAGGTGGGGATCAGGGCGAACAGCGGGCGGCCAGCGCCGGATCGACGGCGAAGCGCCAGGCGTCCACGCGCGCGCTGCGCGGCAGGTAGTCGATCTGCACCGGCTTGCCGTCGCGCTCCAGTTTCAGTTGCATGTGCGTGTGCTCATCGGCCATCGCCTGTTCCAGCGGGGTGTAGTCGACGATGCGGTCGTTTTCCTGCACCCCGGCACGGGCGGCGGCAGATTCGGGCAGCAGGTTCTTGACCACGCCCATGCGCATGCGATCGAAACCGAGTTCGAACGGCTGGTGCGGCGCCGGCACCACGCGGTAGCAGCCATACGCCGGCGCGGGCGGCACGATCAGCTTGCCGGCGACCATCGCGTCGAACTCGCTGCCGGCGCCGGCGCCGAGTTCGCGCACCACCATCGCGCGCCATTCGGGTACGCCGATGGTCTCGCCGGCGCGCTGGCGCTTGAGCACTTCCAGGACAAGGTCGTCCACCGAATGCGCCTGCCGGCCGTGCTGGCGCAGCTGCGCATCGACGCTCACCAGGTACATGAAGCCGCGGCCGTACGGCACGCGCTGGGCGCGCGCGTCCTTCCAGAAACGTTCGCCGGCGGCGCTGTTGTCGAGCGCGCGGAACGGGTTGTCGTAGTAGCCGTCGGCGCGGTGGTTGATCGCCTGCAGGAAGGCGTCCTTGTCGTACACGCCGGCGCGCAGCGACAGCAGCAGCGAGTAGAACTCGGCGGTGCCTTCGGTATACCAGGCGGTGAGCGCGTGTTCCTCGCCGTCGAGCTTGGGCCAGGTATGGGCCATCTCGTGCGCCAGCAGCGCCTGCGGACCCTCGGCGATGGTCTGGCCCTGCGGCCCGTAGCCGAACATGAAGGAGTGCGCCAGGCCGGTGCCGCCGCCCGCTGGATAGGGATTGCGGCGGGCGAAGGCGCGATAGTCCGAGCCGTCGTCGCCGAAGAAGCGCGCCATGTAGCGGTACAGCTGCCCGGTCTGCTTGGCCAGCAGTTGCGCGTCGAACGGGGGGGTGTCCATCCAGTAGAAGTGGAAGACGTCGTCGTCGTTTTCCGGCACCCGGTGCATCGCGCCGACGGCGTAGTAGGAGAAGCGCAGCAGGTCGGTCGGCGCGGTGGTGCGCTGCTCGCCTTCGCCGACGCTCCACACGCCGCGCGCACCGGCCGGCAGTGCGCTCAGGTCCCAGCGCAGATGGATCCGGCGCGGCGCCTCGCCCGGCGGCAGCGCCATGAAGTAGACGCCGGCGCCCATCAGGCCGCCGTCCTGCGCGCGCAGGTCGAACAGCGGGCCGTTGCGGGTGTCGGCATCGACGGCGCGCGGCGGCGTGGCGTAGTCCACGTCGACGTCGCCGACGCTGGCGCGGGTGGCGAGGTAGTTGCGGTACTTGCCGGACGGATCCGGCGCTTCGTCGACCGCGCGCAGCGGCAGGACGCCGCGCGCGTCGCGCACCTGGATCTGTTCGGCGCTGTAGGCGGCGGTCGGCGTGGACACCAGTTCCACCGGCATGCGCAGCAGCGGCGCGCCTGCGGCGACCTTGGGCGCGGGCAGGTGCAGGTGCACCTGCAGCGCGCCGATCCGGCCGGCGTCGGCCTTGGGCGTGAGTACCACGTCGAGCGGGACCGGAGCTGTCGGCGGTTCGGCGGCGAGCGCGGCGCAGGCCGGCGCCAGGAGCAGGACGAGGGGGAGCCAGCGGAAGGTGCGTGCGGTCATGGTGTGGCCTGGGGCAGGTAGGCGATGCATTCGATTTCCACCTTGGCGCCCAGCGCCAGAGCGTTGGCGCCGATGGCGCTGCGTGCGGGCAGGTGGCCGGGTTTGAAACGGCGCACGTACAGGGCGTTGAACGCGGGCCATTGCGCCATGTCGGTCAGCATCACCGTGCACTTGGCGACGTCGTCCATGCCGGCGCCGGCCAGGGCCAGGGCGCTGGCGACGTTGTCCAGCGCGTTGTTGGCCTGGGCGCTGAAATCCTCGGGCAATCCGCCCGGCGCGGCGCTGCCGATCTGGCCGGAGACGTAGAGCGTATCGCCGGCACGCACCGCGGCCGAGAACGGCGCGCCGGGCGCGGTGCCGTAGTGATGCAACGCTGCCGGCGCGGCCTGTGCGGTCCATGGCAGCAGCGTGCACAGCAATAGCAATGGGAGTCGCTTCATGACAGGGCCTCGATCAGGCGTTCGACATCGTCGCTGCCGTTGTAGAACGACGGCGACACGCGGAAGTAGTTGCGGTACAGGGTGACTTCGACGCCGGCGGCCTTCAGCTTCGGCGCCAATCGCTTGCCGACGTCGCGCTGGGCGAAGGACACCAGCGCGGAGCTGGAATCGGGCGGGGTCATCGCGTCGAAGCCGAGCCGCGGGATCGCGGCGTGCAGGCGCGCCAGCAGCGGTTGCCGCCATTTCTGGATCGCGTCCACGCCGATGCGCTCGATCAGTTCCAGCGAGGTCGCCAGCGCGGCGGCGGCGGAATTGTTGAGCGTGCCGACCTCGATCTTGCCGGCCAGGCCGCCGATCGCCTGCGTCTCCAGCGGCGGCTCGCCGGGCGGGTCGAACGGCAGGATGTGCGAGACCGTTTCGCCTTCCTGGCGGTAGCCCCATACCATCTGCCGCAGCGCGTCCTGGCTGGCGCGGCGCGCATACATCACGCCCAGGCCGAAGTCGCCCATCAGCCATTTGTAGGTGGAGCTGGCGGCGAAATCCACGCCGCTGCCGTGCAGGTCGATCGGGGTGTTGCCGGCGGCCTGGATCAGGTCGGCGTAGACCAGCGCGCCGCGGCTGTGGGCGAGGTCGCAGACCGCCTTGAGGTCGTGCTGGAAACCGTTGACGCTGGACACCAGTGTCAGCGCGACCAGGCGCGTGCCCGGGGTGATCGCCTTGTCCAGATCCTCCAGGCGGATGCGGTTGTCGCGCGGGCGCACCACCTGCACGTCGAGGCCGCGCTTGGCCAGTTCCATGTACATGAACAGCGAGCCGTTGAAATGGTAGGCGTCGGTGACCACGCGCTGGCGGCTGTGGGGGATGCCCAAGCCGTTGAGTACCAGGTTCTCGCCGAACATGGTGCTGGGAATCCACGCCAGTTCGTCGCGGTCCGCATGCAGCAGCCGGCCGAGCGCGGCCATCGCGCGCGCGCGGTCGCCGCCCATGTCGACCTTGTCGGCCCCGGCGTTCATCAGCCGCGCATCGAGGAAGCCGCGTTGCGCCTGCGCGGCGGCGCGGCTGACCGGATGCATGTAGGCGCCGTTGAGATAGCAGCCGGCGATCTCGAAGGCCTGGTTGAGGCCTTGCAGGCCGCGTGCGGGCGTGGACGCAGTGGCTGTGGCCGCGGCGGCATTGCCGGCGAGGCCGGACAGCGCGGCGGACAGCGGCAGCGCGCCGGCGGCCGCCAGCAAGTGCCGGCGGGTGGGATCGAAACGGGGCGAGCGCGTGTCCATGGTGGCGTTCCGGCAGGCGAGGGTCAGTTCAATGCAGTTCGGCTTCGGCTTCGATCTCGACCGGGATGCCGAACGGGAGCTCGGCCATGCCGACCGCGCTGCGTGCATGTTGGCCCAGTTCCGGCCCCCACAGCGCCAGCAGCAAATCCGAGCAGCCGTTGATCACGTTCGGCAGGCGCTGGAAGCCGGGCGCGCAGCGGACCATGCCGAACACGCGCACCCAGCGCTTGATCCGCTCCAGGCTGCCCAGGCTGCGTTCCAGGCTGGCCAGCATCGACAGGGCGGTGGCGCGCGCGGCGGCATAGCCCTGGGCTTCGTCCAACTCGTCGCCGACGCGGCCGACGCCGCCGGCCATGCTGCCGTCGGCATGTTGCGGGCCGTGGCCGGAGATCAGCACGCGGGTGCCGATCACGTGCACCGGCGCGAACGGCAGGATCACCCCGTCGGGCACGCGCAGCGGCGGCGGCAGGGTCATGCCGAGCGCACGCAGGCGCGCGCTCACGGTGTCGGATGGGGGGACGTGCGGGGTCTGCATGGGATGGGGGATCGGGCTCATTGAAGTTTCTTTGGGGCCGGCGCGAACGGGGCCACGCCCAGGGCGCGGTAGATCTCGGCGGGCAGGTACAGGGACTGGTCCTTCACCACCAGTACGGGCTGGCGGATCGCGGCGATGTCGGTGGTCGGATCGCCGGGCAGCAGCACGAAGTCGGCCTGCTTGCCCGGATGCACGCTGCCGAGCCGGTCGGTGCGGCCGAAATGCTGCTCGCTCTGCCAGGTGCCGGCGCGCAGCGCCTGCTGCGGGGTCAGCCCGGCGGCGACGTACAGCTCCAGTTCGCGGTGCACGGTGAAACCGGTGGTGTCGTCGGTGCCGGGCAGCAGCACGGTGCCCTGGCGGTGCAGGCGGCCGATCAGTTGCAGGGTCTTGTCCAGCGCCTGCCGGTAGTGCGCATCGGTCTGCGCGTCGAGGTCGGGGACGAAGGTGCGCTGGCGGTAGCGCTGGTAGGCGATCGGCATGTGCGACAGGTACGGCGCATCGGCGGGCAGCACGCTTCCGGCGCGGCTCAGCATCAGCCGCTCCAGGATCACGTCGGTGGTGTCCATGGCGATGTCGCGCTGGCGCATCAGCTGCAGCGTGTGGCGCACGTTCGGCGCGTCGAGGTCGAGCGCGGCCACGCGCTTCATCGCGGTCAGTCGCAGCGGCGTGCGCGTGTCTTCCTCGGGAGACAGCACCCAGCCCAGCATCAGCTGGTTGATGTGGGTGATCTCGTCGTAGCCGGCGGCGATCATCGCGTCGGCGTTGGTGAAGGCCGGGATGTGCCCGGTGACGCCCATGCCCAGCGCATGCGCGCGATCGGCGATCGGCGCCACCCAGGCCGGGTTCATCGAGTTGTAGAGCTTGATCTGCCAGTAGCCGTGGGCCTTGTACCAGGCGACGTCTTTCAGCGCGTCGTCCAGCGTATCGACGACGAAGCCGTTGCGCGCCGAATACGCGCTGCGGCCTTCCAGAAAGCCATTGCGCACGATGCGCGGGCCGGCGATCTCGCCGCGCTCGATGCGCGCGGTCAGGTCGAGCAGGAAGGCGTTGTCGTTGCCCATGTCGCGGGTGTTGGTGACGCCCGCGGCCAGGTACCACAGCCCGGAGGACAGGGTGCTGTGCGAATGCATGTCGTGCAGGCCGGGGATCACCGTGCCGCCGTTGCCGTCGTAGACGCTGTCGCCGGGCGCCGGCTGCCAGCGCGCGTCCATCGAGACGATGTGCCCGTCGGCGACATGCAGGTTCACCGCGTCGCTGCGCAGTCCGTTGACCGGATCGAACACATGCACGTTGCGCAGCCACAGGCCGCGCGTCAGCGGATGCGCGAGCTGGCGCTGCAATGCCTGCGCATGCGCGAACTGCTGCGCCTTCACCGCGTCGGCGATGGTCGCCACCTGCGCCTGGTAGCCGTCGCGGATCGCCACGGCGTCGTCGTCGATGTCGGCCAGCAGGGCGTCGTCGGCATCGACGGCGAGGTAGTGCGGTTCCAGGTCCAGGCCGGACAGCCGCAGCAGTCGCGCCTGCAGCGGCGGCGCCCCGGCCTGGCCTTGCAGCGCCAGCGTGCCGACCAGTTCCAGTTGCATGCGGCCGCTGGGCAGCACGTCCAGGGCGTGTTCGGGCGCGGCCAGCAAGGCCTTGGCGTAGGTCCACATCGCCCACGGACTGCTGTCGTTGGTGATGTACAGCGCCGGCCGCGGCTGCGGCCGGCGGCCGCTGTCGGCCTGGCAGCTCCATTCGGCGACGCCGTCGCGCCATTGGTAGCGCTCGGCGACCTGGCCGCCCATCAGCGAGGTGCCGGTGACCGACCAGGCCAGCGGCAGCGCGTGCTCGCCGAGCACGATCGTCTCGTGGTGCTTGGGGCCGCGGCCGTTGTTGTCGACGTGGTAATCGACTTCGTAGGTGTCGCCGTCGGCCGTGGCCTTCAGGTAGCCGACGTTCTCGCCGTTGGCGATCAGCACCAGCGATTGCGGCGCGGTGGCGGCGCTCGCGGCGTGGCCGGCGAACGTGCAGGCGAGGGCGAGGGCGGCGGACAGCGGCAGCGTGCGGGTCATTGCAGGAAGTCCTTCAGCAGGCTGTGCAACTGCGGGCGCAATGCGTCTTCCGCGAACACCGCATGGCCGCCGGGCAGCAGGCGGAAATCGATGCGCGCCGGATCCAGGGCGCTGTGGTGCAGCGCGTACCAGGGGCCGAGCGCGGGCACGGCCAGGTCGTAGTAGCCGTTGAGCGCCAGCACATGGAAGCCGGGATTGGCCTGTGCCAGCCGCGCCAGGTTCGGGGTGGGATTGAAGCGCAGCGCGCTGCCGAACGGGCGCGGGCCGGCGCCATCGTCGGCGGCGAAGCGCCAGGCCATGGCGATGTCGATGTCCAGGCTGACGTAGTCGCGCGGCAACGCAGTGCCGAACAGGCCGTGCAGGTAGTCGGCCATCACTGTGGAGGTGATCTGGTTGCTGCGGCCCAGGCCGAGCGCCGGATCGTTGGCGGCCGAGGGCCGGCCGTTGTCGGCCGCGTGCGGCGCCGGCAGCGGCGCGGCGATGCGGCTGTCGAGCCGGCCGATCTGCCGGCCGTCGGCGGCGAGCACGCCGAGCCGGAAGGTTTCGACATCGGGACGCAGGTCGGCCGCCAGCAGCGCCTGCGCCGGCAGGCCCAGCAGCGCGGCCAGGCGCGCGGCGATGCGGCTGCGTGCGTCGGCGGGCAAGGCGCTGCCCTGCAACAGGGCCTGTGCGTAGTCGCCGAGCGCGAACGCACGCGCCTGCGCATAGACGCTTGCGACCGGTTGCCCGGCCAGTTCGCCCTTGCCGTGGGCGGCGGCGGCGACGATCAGCGAGGGCAGGTCGAACATCGCGCGCAGGTCGTTGCCGGGGCTGTCGTCGCCGCTGGTGGCGTCGAGCAGCGGCGAGATCAGCAGCACGCCGGCCGGACGCAGGTCGGCGATGTCCGCTGCGAGCAGGGCGAGCCGGTAGCCGCCGTAGCTTTCGCCGGCGATGTACAGCGGCGCGCGTTCGCGTCCGTGCGTCTTCAGCCAGTGGCGGATCATCGCCTCCACGGCCTTGGCGTCGCCATGGTCGGACCAGTAGCGCGCGCGTGCGCCGGCATCGGCCGGGGCCTGGCTGAAGCCGGTGCCGGGCGGGTCGATGAACACCAGGTCGGCGGCATCGAGAATGCTGTGCGGATTGGCGATCAGCGTCTGCCGTTTGCCGTTGCGCACGCGCAGCCGCGGGCCGAGGCCTTCGACCTGCAATACCGACGATGCGCCAGGCCCGCCGTTGAAGGCGAACAGCACCGGCCGCGTACCGGCGTCGGTGCGCTCGGCCAGATAGCCGATGGCGCTGATCGAGGCGGCGCGGGCGCCGTCGGCGGCGGCGAAATCGAGTTGGTCGAAGCTGACCCGATAGCGCAGCCGCTGCTCGCCGATGCGGGCCTGCTGCGGGCTGGACAGCAGGGTCGGTCGCGGCAGCGGTGCCGCGTCGTCGGCGACTGCGGCGAACGGCAGCGCCGTGCACAGCAGCAGGGCCAGGCCGTGGATCCATTTCATCGGGGAATTCCGCAACAGGAGAAAGGGCCGGCCGCCGTGCGGCGGCCGGCGAGGCGCATCAATAGTCCCAGGCCAGGGTCAGGCCGACCGTGCGCGGCTGGATCAGCGTGGCGCCGAGCGTCGAACTGGCCAGCGAGCCGCGGCGGTTGGCGTTGATGTAGCCGACCTCGTCGGTGAGGTTGCGCACGTACAGCGTGGCGCTCCAGGCCTGGCCCTGCACGCCGGCGTTGAGGCCGACGGTGGTGTAGCTGGGCAGGTGGATGCGCGGGATGCTGGCCGAGGTGGTGAACTCCATGTCGCGATCGCCCATGTAGGCCACGTCCGCGCCGGCGAAGCCTTCCAGGTTGCCGCCCAGCGGGAAATAGCGCTTGAGCGAGGCCGAGGCGCTGTTGCGCGCCGAGTACGGCAGGCGGTTGCCGTCCTTGCCGTAGGCGGAGGACCCCTCGGTGTAGCCAGGGATGTCCTGTGCCAGGGTGGCGTCGGTGTAGGCGTAGCTGGCGGTGACCTTCCAGTCGGCCGACGGCACCCAGTTGACCGACAGTTCCAGGCCCTGGCTGGTGGCCTTGCCGGCGTTGGTGGTGTAGCTGCTGCCCAGGGTCGGCTCGACCTGCGAGATCTGCAGGTCGCTCCAGTCGATGTAGAACAGCGCCGCATCCAGGCTCAGCGAGTGGTCCAGCAACTGGGTCTTCAGGCCCAGCTCGTAGCTCCACAGGCTGTCGGAGTCGTAGGAGAACGGGACGTTGGCCACCAGGGTGCCGTTGCTGCCGCCGGCACGGTAGCCGGAGGCCACGCGCAGGTAGGTCATCAGCGCGTCGTTGAAGCGGTAGCGCGGCGAGAACAGGTAGGTGGTGGCGCTGTCCTTGTTGCTGTCGAAGCTCTGGGTCGGGTCCTGCAGCAGGCCGCCGGTGTCGCTGTTCTCGCGCAGGCTGTTGCGCGCGTAGCGGGCGCCGACCTGGATGTCGAACTGCGGGGTGAAGTGGTAGGTGCCGTCGGCGTACACCGCCTTCTCGCGGTAGGTGCTGTCGCCCAGCGAGACCAGCAGCGGGAAGTCGCGGTAGATGGTGCCGCTGGACTTGTCGGCGATGTAGAAGTTCTGCGTGCTCTTGGCTTCCTCGTCGCTGTAGAACGCGCCGACCTGCCAGTCCAGCGCATGCTCGCCCTGCGAGACCAGGCGCACTTCCTGGGTCGTGCGGTCGGTGTTGTAGCGGTTGTCGATCAGCGAACTGGGGTTATCGCTGTCCAGGCCGAAGATGCCGGCGAACACCGGCGCGAGCCGGCCGATGGTGGTGTAGCCCACGTCCTGGTAGGCCCGGCTGCGGTGCTGGGCGTAGCCGCTGATGCTGTCCAGCATCGCCCAGCCCAGATCCCAGCTGACCTTGGTGGTGTAGAAGCGCACCTGGCCCTTGAAGGTGTCGCCGCCGTTGATGCGGTCGTGGCTGTACTGGCCGTACAGCGGATGCAGCTCGGGATCGGTGTCGACCACCGAGCTGGAGCCGGTCTCGGTGTCCTGGAACAGCGCCGAGGAACGCACGGTCACCGTATCGCTGACGTTCCACAGCGCCGAGACGCGGCCGCCGCGCACCTGGCTGTCGTTCTCGTCGTCGCTGTTGGTGTTGTGCACGAAGGCCGGGTCCTGGCGCTGGAACAGGCTGACCCGCAGCGCGAAGCGGTCGGAGAACGGCAGGTTCACCGAGGTGCGCGCGTTGTAGCCGGAACCGCCGTGCGCGGCCGTGGAGCCGCCGGCCTCGACGCGGCCGAAGGTCGCGCTGGTGTCCGGATCGGTCATCACGTACTTGATCAGGCCGCCCATGCTGCTGGCGCCGTACAGCGTGCCCTGCGGGCCGCGCAGCACTTCGATCTGCTGCAGGTCGGACGGGTCCAGGTCGGGGATGGCACCGGTGCTGAGCGCCGACCCGTACGGCACGTCGTCGATGACGATGCCCGAGGTCGGGCGGCTGCCGAGGCCGGAGTCGGTGGCGATGCCGCGCAGCACGATGTTGCTGCTCATCGGCGACTGGATGTAGGACAGGCCCGGCAACTGCGCGAAGTAGTCGGCCAGCTTGTAGCTGCCTTCGCTGCTCATCTTCTCGGTGTTGAGCACCTGGATCGACATCGGCACGTCCTGCAACCGCTCGCTGCGCTTCTGCGCGGTCACGGTGATGGTGTCCAGCTGCTTGGCCGCGGTGGCGCCGTCGTCCTGTTGGGCGAGCGCGATGGACGGCAGCAGCAGGAGCGCGCTGGCCGGGCAGCACAGGGCGCGCGAAATGAACTGGGAGAGACGGTTGCGGCGGGCTACGGATGACATGGGCGGGACTCGTCTGGCGGGCGGTGGGCGGGATGGGTGGAGCGCGAACCACGGGTGCTGCGGGGACTGCGGAATGTCATGTCACCAGGTGCGGCGGACCATCTGGCGGATGTCGTCGGCGAGGCCGGCGGCGGTGCGCTCGACCGTGTACATCATGTGTCCGCCCTCGTAGTAGCGGGTGCGGACCTGCTGCATCGGAAACCCCGACTGCGCGGCGAGATAATCCATCGCGCCGATCGTGGTCTGGCTGTCGTAGTAGCCGTTGCCGACCAGCAGCCGGCACGTCGGATTGGCCACCAGCAGTTCGCGCAGTTGCCCGACCCACGGGTAGTCGCCGAACGGCGATTTGTTCGCGTCCCAGTCCCAGGCGTTGAAGTCGCTGGAGGTCGGCATCGCGGTGGAGTAGTGGCCCGCCTGCGCGGGGACCTTCAGCACCTGCCGGTAGTAGCGCTCGGCGGCGGCGTTGTAGTCGGGCACGCTGCCGGAATTGCCCTGCGCATCGAGCAGGTAGCGGCCATCGCTGGACGCCAGGATCCGGCCCGGGAACAGCTGGCGCGCGTAGGCGACCTTGGACAGTTTCAGATCGGCCTTGAGCCAGGCGTCGGCCGACAGGCCGGTGAAGCCCTGCAGCGCCTGCGCCACTTCCTCGCGCTGCTGCGCGCTGGCGCGGTTGCCGAGGAACAGGGTGCTCAGGTAGCGCTCGCGGCCGTAGGCGGATGCTTCGTCGACGAACTGCGCCAGGCTGCGGCCCTTGCGCTCGACCTTGCCGTGGTACCAGCCGAGCGCGGCCAGGGTCGGCAGCGACACCGCGTAGCTGACGATGTTGTCGCGGCGCTGTGCGTATTCGAGGATGTTGGCGGCCTGGCCGAGCAGGACGATGCCGTCCACCGCGATGCCGGCGGCCTGCAGTTGCGTGGCCGCTTCCGGCGCGCGCAAGGTGCCGTAGCTTTCGCCCAGCAGGTACACCGGCGAGCCGCGCCGGCCGTGCCGGTCCAGCCATGCCGCGACCAGTTGCGCGAGCTGGCGCGCATCGGCGCGGGTGGAGAACTGGCTGGCTGGCGCCACGCCCTCGGCGACGCGGCTGTAGCCGGTGCTGGCCGGATCGAAGATGACGATGTCGGCCGCGTCCAGCGGCGAATAGCGGTTGTCCACCAGCTTGAAGCCGGCGGCGTCGGCCTGCAGGTCGTTGGGCACGGCCAGCCGCTGCGGGCCGAGCAGGCCGAAATGCAGTGGCGTGCTGGCGGCGATCGGGCCGCCGTTGAAGGCGAAGAGCAGCGGTCGCGCGCTGGCGGCGGACGTGGCGACGTAGGCGGTGGAAACCAGGCGTGCCGCCGGGCGCCCGTCGGCGTCGGTAGTGGCATAGGTTTCCACCGTCGCGGCGTAGGCGATGCGCTGGCCGTTGAACACGCCGCGGTGCAGGGTGGTGACCGGCGAGGGCAACGACACCGGGCCCAGCGTGGTTGGATCGACGAAGCCCGGCTCCGCGGCGTGCGCGGTGCCGGCAGGCAAGGCCATCGCCAGGGCCAGCGCCAGCAGCGGCTGCAGCACTCGGGTCTTCGGCGGCACAGGGCCGGTGCGTGCGGTCGCGGAGCGCATGGGCTAGTCCGTGCTGGGAAGAGAGGGAGAGGCGGCGAGGAAGGCTTCGAACGCGTGGCGGCCCTGGGCACGGCTGGCGCGTTCGGAGTACCACATGTGTCCGCCCTGCAGGCACAGGTTGGTCACCCGCGCCGCGTAGCGCGGGCCGGCGGCGCGTGCGGTTTCCACCGAGCTTTCGCAGGGCCAGCCGTCGTAGCGGCCGCGCAGGCTCAGCACGCGCAGCTGCGGGTCCTGGTCCATCGCCTTGCGCAGCGGCGCGTCGGCGCCTTCGGGAAGCTTCTGCGAGAAATCCCACAGTTGCGCCATCCAGTCGTCGGGCATTCCGGACTTCGGGTCGACGTAGCGCGGCAGCGGATGGAAGGCGTTGCCGAACGGACCGCGATACAGCAGGTCGCTCTCGAAGCCGAGCTGCTGGCGCAGGTAGCGGTTGAACACACGCGAGGTGCCGTTCATCAGGCCGGCCATCGGCAGCAGACTCGGGTCGATCCCCGGCATCCACGGCGCGTCCTTGGCACGGCGCGGCGCGGTCATGCGCAGGTCGTAGCGGCCCAGCTCACGGCCCTGGTCGGCGAGCAGGCGGTCGGCGAAATCGGCGGTGGAGATGGTCAGTTGCTTGGCGTCGATGTCCTGCGCGCGCAGGCCGCTGAAGCGCGCCAGTGCGGCCAGGATCCGGCGCCGCGCCTCCGGCGTCTGCGCCGCCGGGGCGGCCAGGAACGGCAGGTAGTCCTGCTGCGTCCACGCCTGCGCCTGCGCCACCGCGGTGGTTTCGTCGAGCGCCTGCAGCGTGGCGTCGAGGCGATGATGGTAGTGCGCGGCGGCGGTGAACTGCGGCACGTTCAACGCGTCTTCCGGGTAGGCCGACGGTGGCGTGCCCAGATCGAAGTTGTAGGACACCAGCACCACGCCGCGCACCGGCATGCCGCGCCGCTGCAGCGCCGCGGCGACCAGCATCGCGCGGGTCACGCCATAGCTCTCGCCGGCCAGGTACAGCGGGCGGTCCCAGGCGTCGTGGCGGGTGAGATAGACCCGGATCGCTTCGGCGATCGTTTCGGCATCGCCATGCGAGGTGTACAGCGTCGGCAGGTCCTTGGCCTCGACTGCGCGGCTGTAGCCTGTGCCCAGCGGATCGACGAACACCAGATCGCTCGCGCCCAGCCAGCTGTCGGCGTTTTCGACCAGCGGCCGCTCGCTCTGCGCCGGCGTCCAGTCCGGCAGGCGATCGGCGGTGTCCAGGCGGCGCGGGCCGACGCCCATGTGCAGCTGTGCCGCATTGGAGCCGGGGCCGCCGTTCCACAGGAAGGTGAGCGGCCGCACCGCGCCGGCACTGGCGGGGGCGCTGTAGCCGACGAAGAACACCGACGCCATCAGCCGCCCGGTCGGATCGTCGTGGATCGGCAGCAGCCCGGCCTCGGCCGCGTAGCGCAACGTGCCATGGCCCTCGACGGCGACGCTGCCGGCCGAGCGTACCTGCACGTCGGCATGCGCCGGGACCGCCGCCGCCGCGTTGGCGACGCCGGCCAGCCACAGCGCCGACGCAACTGCGAACGGACGCAGCCAGGCGTTGGCGCGACAGCACGATCTGACGGACGGCATGGACGTCGACATGGTCTGCTTGGTTGTCCCCTGGAGCGTGGCGCCGCGCCCGATGCGAGGGCGCGACGGTGGTTGACCGGCCCGCGGAACCGGTGGCGCCGCCGGCCGAATGTTGCTTCAACAGTTTGTTGATATACAAAAATAATTTGTATGTCAAGAGCGCGTCACATGGTTCCTGTGCGGACATGCGCGGTTGCGTTGCCGTCTCGACGCCCGCGGGCGTAGCCGGCAAGATGGCCGGTGCGCATTCGCCGGGCACTGCTCAGGACGGGACGATTCGATGGCAATAGCGAAACAGGGCGGGGCGCCGCACAAGGGCGCGGCACCCGCCGCCAAGCGCAAGCGCGGCAAGGCGGCGCATGCGCCCGCGCCTGCGCAAGGGCTGGGCGCGGGCGTGCAGGTGCGCGACCTGTTCGAACTGCTCAAGCCGGTGGTGGCGCTGCTCGGCGGGGTGATCGGCGAGAACATCGAAGTGGTGCTGCACGACCTGTCCGCGCCGGGGGCCTCGGTGCTGGCGATCGCCAATGGCCATGTGTCCGGGCGCAATCTCGGCGATCCGATCCTCAGCGGCCCGCGCGAGGACGCCGGCTTCAGCGAGCTCTACCGCGACGTGGCCGGTACCGGCACGATCAGCTGGGCGATCGTCGACGAGTACCAGACCACCAATGCCGCCGGCCGCCACCTGCGCTCGGCCACGCTGCTGTTCCGCGACGGCGCCGGCCAGCCGGTGGCCGCGCTGTGCCTCAACGCCGACATGACCGTGTTCGAGATGGCCCATGGCTGGCTGGAGCAGATGCTGCACCGGAAGGCGAAGCCGCCGCGCAGCGAGGCGCCCGCCGGCGAGGTCGGGCTGGAGGCGATGATGCAGGAGATCATCGACGACGCGGTCAAGCGCTTCATGAAGCCGCCGGCGCTGATGAACAAGGAAGAGAAGATGTACGCGGTGGAGGCGATGATGCATCGCGGCCTGTTCCTGATCCGCAACAGCGTGGAACAGGTGGCCACGGCGCTGGGGGTCAGTCGCTTCACCATCTACAACTACATCGAGCAGATCAAGCAGAAGAAGGCGGCGGCGCGGCCGTAGCGCTGGAGCAGGGGCGGCCGGGGCGTGCGGCGCTCACGCCATGGCCGGTCGCTACGGTCGCTCCTCGTTGAAAGAACGTATGCCGCGCCGACGCGGGTGCCGGTCGCGCCCGATTTCATCTCAAATTGTAACGAGATCGACGTCGCCGGCTGCGCGTCGCGGACCGCATGCGGCGATCCGTCGCACGCAGGTGCGGCAATGTGTCGCACGCAAAAACACGCCTGTGCGCACGCTCGGCCTTGTCAATGGCTTTCGGAGATGCCGCACGGCAGCATAAAATGCGTGGTCGATCGCGCATGCCGGCCAGGATGCCGCAGGAAACGCGGAAACGCCCGTCCGGGCCGCTCCCCGTTCGCCGTTGCGCGGTCCGCATCCCCTACGCAATTGGATCGTTCGATGATTCCGTTGAAACAACTCCGGCGCTCGCTGCGCTCCGGTCTGTTGCTCCTGCCCGCGCTGCTGCTGGCCGGGTGCGACGCGGCCATTCTCAACCCCAAGGGGCAGATCGGCCACGACGAAAAGACGTTGCTGATCACCTCGGTGGTGCTGATGCTGCTGGTGGTGGTCCCGGTCATCGTGATGACCCTGGCCTTCGCCTGGCGCTATCGCGCGTCCAACACCAAGGCCCGCTACGAGCCGAACTGGTCGCACTCCACCGCGATCGAGGTGGTGGTGTGGTCGATCCCGTGCATGATCATCCTGGTGCTGGCGGTGCTGACCTGGCGCTCCTCGCACGAGCTGGATCCGTACAAGCCGCTGGACTCCAAGGTCAAGCCGATCGTCATCGAGGCGGTGGCGCTGGACTGGAAGTGGATGTTCATCTATCCGGAGCAGGGCATCGCCACGGTCAACGAGATCGCGTTCCCGGTGGATACGCCGCTGAACTTCAAGATCACCTCCGACACGGTGATGAACTCGTTCTTCATCCCGCACCTGGGCACGCAGATCTACGCGATGGCCGGCATGGAGACCAAGCTGCACCTGATCGCCAACGAGCCGGGCGACTACTTCGGCCTGTCGGCGAACTACAGCGGCCACGGCTTCTCGAAGATGGGCTTCACCGCGCACGCCACCGACCAGGCCGGCTTCGACGCCTGGGTGGCCAAGGTCAAGGCCGCGCCGAAGGCGCTGGACCAGGCCGAGTTCCAGATCCTGGCGGCCAACCGCAACGACAAGGCGCAGTACCCGGTGACCTACTACTCGTCGGTGCAGGACGGCATGTTCAAGTCGTTGCTCGACAAATACATGATGGGCAAGGGCCACAAGATGGAAGGCCACGACGCCCATCCGGCATCGGCTGCTGAGCCGGTCGCCATGTGCACTTCTGGAGACAAGTGATGCTAGGCAAACTCACGCTCGAGGCGGTTCCGTACCACGAGCCGATCATCATGGCGGCGCTCGGCGGCGCCGGCCTGCTCGGCCTGCTGGTGGTCGCGGCGGTCACCAAGTACAAGCTGTGGGGCTATCTCTGGAAGGAGTGGTTCACCTCGGTCGACCACAAGCGCATCGGCGTCATGTACATCCTGGTGGCGCTGGTCATGCTGCTGCGCGGCTTCGCCGACGCGGCGATGATGCGCACCCAGCAGGCGATCGCGCACGGCGGCAACGAGGGGATCTTCCCGCCGCACCACTACGACCAGATCTTCACCGCGCACGGCGTGATCATGATCTTCTTCATGGCCATGCCGTTCATGACCGGCCTGCTGAACCTGATCGTGCCGCTGCAGATCGGCGCGCGCGACGTGGCGTTCCCGTTCCTGAACTCGCTGAGCTTCTGGCTGTTCGTGGCCGGCGCGGCGCTGGTCAACATCTCGCTGGGCGTGGGCGAATTCGCCCAGACCGGCTGGCTGGCGTATCCGCCGCTGTCGGGGCTGGAATACAGTCCAGGGGTCGGCGTCGATTACTACATCTGGGCCTTGCAGATATCGGGTCTAGGCACATTGCTGACCGGCATCAACTTCTTCGTGACGATCATGCGCATGCGCACGCCGGGCATGACCCTGATGCGCATGCCGATCTTCACCTGGACCGCGCTGATCACCAACATCCTGATCATCGCCGCGTTCCCGATCCTGACCGTGGCGCTGGCGCTGCTGGGCGCCGACCGTTACCTGGGCACCCACTTCTTCACCAACGACGGTGGCGGCAACGCCATGATGTACGTCAACCTGATCTGGATCTGGGGCCACCCGGAAGTCTATATCCTGATCCTGCCGGCGTTCGGCATCTTCTCCGAGCTGATCGCCACCTTCAGCCGCAAGCGCCTGTTCGGCTACACCTCGATGGTGTATGCGACCTCGGCGATCGGCGTGCTGTCGTTCATCGTGTGGCTGCACCACTTCTTCACGATGGGCTCGGGCGCCAACGTCAACGCGTTCTTCGGCATCACCACGATGATCATCTCCATCCCCACCGGGGTGAAGATCTTCAACTGGCTGTTCACCATGTTCCGCGGCCGGGTGCGCATGACCGCGCCGGTGCTGTGGACGATCGGCTTCATCATCACCTTCACCATCGGCGGCATGACCGGGGTGATGCTGGCGATCCCGGCGGTGGACTTCGTGCTGCACAACAGCCTGTTCCTGATCGCGCACTTCCATAACGTGATCATCGGCGGCGTGGTGTTCGGCTACCTGGCCGGCCTGACCTACTGGTTCCCGAAGGCGTTCGGCTTCAAGCTCAACGAGACGCTGGGCAAGGCCTCGTTCTGGTGCTGGATCATCGGCTTCTTCATCGCCTTCATGCCGCTGTACGTGCTCGGCTTCATGGGCATGACCCGGCGCATGAACAGCTACAACCACCCGGAGTGGGCGCCGTGGCTGATGGTGGCCGCGGCCGGCGCGGCGATCATCGGCATCGGCATCTTCCTGAACCTGGTGCAGATCGGCTACAGCGTCTGGAAGCGCAAGGACAACCTGGACCTGACCGGCGACCCGTGGGACGGGCGCACGCTGGAGTGGGCCACGTCCTCGCCGCCGCCGTTCTACAACTTCGCCGTGCTGCCGCACATCGACGACCGCGACCAGTTCTGGGAAGACAAGCTCAAGGGCAAGGGCTGGACGCGTCCGGCCAAGTACGAACCGATCCACATGCCGCGCAACACCGCGGCCGGGGTCTGGATCGGCGCCTTCAGCGTGGTGCTGGGCTTCGGCTTGATCTGGCACATCTGGTGGATGGCGATCATCGGCCTGGTCGGCATGATCGGCAGCTTCATCGCGCGCACGTTCGACGACGACGTCGACTACTGGGTGCCGGCAGAGGAAGTGGAACGCATCGAGAACGCGCGTTTCGCCCTGCTGGAGCAGCAACAGGCGGCACATGCCGCAAAGGCGGTCTGAACCATGTCCTCCACGACGCTCGACAACCACGCCGTCCACGCCGACGGCCACGACGACCACGCCCACCACGACAGCGGCGGCAACACCGTGTTCGGGTTCTGGGTCTACCTGATGAGCGACTGCCTCATCTTCGCCGGCCTGTTCGCGACCTACGCGGTGCTGGCCGGCGCGACGGTGGACGGCCCCACCGCCAAGGAACTGTTCGACCTGAAGTTCGTGCTGGTGGAAACCTTCCTGCTGCTGTTCAGCAGCCTGAGCTTCGGCCTGGCGATGATCTCCGCGCACAAGCGCAGCCTGGGCGGCCTGTATGGCTGGCTGGCGGTCACCGCGGCGCTGGGCCTGGGCTTTTTGGGCATGGAAATCTACGAGTTCCACCACCTGATCCACGAAGGGGCCGGCCCCGGCCGCAGCGCGTTCCTGTCCGCGTTCTTCACCCTGGTCGGCACCCACGGCCTGCACGTGGCCTCGGGCCTGCTGTGGATGGCGGTGCTGGTGATCCAGATCGCCAAGAACGGCCTGACCCCGCGCAACACCACCCGCCTGGCGTGCCTGAGCCTGTTCTGGCACTTCCTGGACGTGATCTGGATCGGCGTGTTCACCATCGTCTACCTGCTGGGAGCGCTGTAATGGCCAACCACCATCCTTCCGACGCACACGCCGAGCAGTCGCACGGCAGCGGCCTGAAGTCCTACCTGATCGGCTTCGTGATGGCGGTGGTGCTCACCGTGATCCCGTTCGGCATGGTCATGAGCGGCGCGTTCCCCAAGGGCGTGACCGTCATCGTCATCGCGGTGCTGGCCGCGGTGCAGATGCTGGTGCACCTGATCTACTTCCTGCACATGGACCGCTCCGCCGAGCAGCGCTCCAACGTGCACGTGGGCCTGTTCTCGCTGCTGATCATCGGCATCGTGGTGGTCGGCTCGCTGTGGGTTATGCACAACCTCAACGTCAACATGATGCATTGAGGCCGGGCAGTCGCCGCATCGAACAAGGCCGCCTCCGGGCGGCCTTGTTCGTTTCGCGTTCGCGGTGGCTGCGCCGCTGCGGGCAGGTGGACATGCTGCGCGGCAGCTTGCGCATGGCGGCGGGCGGCAGGCGCCGACCGCGGCGGCGCAGCGGTGTTGCGGCGGCGCGTCGTGCCAGGACGTCGCACCCGCGACATTGACAGCAACCGCCCGCGTTTGTAGGTTCGATGGCGGCTTGCTGCGTGCCGAAACGCTGGGCCAAGCGGTTTCCTCCGCGGACGGAAGCGCGCACGCGCCATGCGTGGCCGGCGCAGACGGGACGCCGGACGCCAGGCGTCGCGTTCGATTGGCGCGGCAGCGTCGGTGTTTCTCGCAAGCGGATCTTCGGAGCACAGACATGACGCAAGGCACGCCATCCCCGTTTGCCGACCCGACCGCCGTCGCCTCCTATGCGGCGGACGCGCCACGCAAGGTGCCCGGCCTGGCGGACCTGCATCGCATGGCAGGGTTGCTGCTCGCCGAGCGCGCGGCGGCCGCGGCGCATGTGCTGGTGGTCGGTGCCGGCGGCGGGCTGGAACTGGCGGCGCTGGCCCAGTCGCGGCCAGCGTGGCGCTTCACCGGCGTCGATCCGTCGCCGGCGATGCTCGATCTCGCGCGCCGGGCCGTGTCGCCGTATGCCGATCGCATCGTGCTGCTGGAGGGCACGGTCGACCAGGCGCCGGCCGGTCCGTTCGACGGCGCCACCTGTCTGCTCACCCTGCATTTTCTCGATCGGGCCGAACGGCTGCGCACGTTGCAGGCGATCCGTCGCCGCCTCGCACCGTCCGCCACCCTCGTGATCGCGCACCATGCCGCTGTCGGCGACGACCCGCAGCGCTGGCTGGCGCGCTCGGCCGCCTTCGGCGATCGCGCCGACGTCGATTGGGCCAAGGCGATGGCCAGCGGCGAGGCGATGGCGGCGCGGCTGCCGCTGCTCGCGCCGGCCGAGGAGGAGGCATTGCTGCGCGAGGCCGGCTTCGCCGATGTCGCGCTGTTCTATGCCGCGCTCTCGTTTCGCGGCTGGGTGGCGACCGCGACGGCATGATCGCGTCGCGCCAGGATGCAGACCTGCAGCGACGAATGTCTGCGGGCGGCGCGAGGCATGACCAATGGCATAGAGCGCCAGCGGACGGCGGGCATAGGATCGTGGGTCGCTCGTCCGCCTTACCCCCACTGGAGACCCCATGACCAAGTCCACCGCCTGGATGGCGCCGCTGCTGCTGGCCGCCACTGTCGCGTTCCAGGCCTCGGCGCAGACTGCGCCGCCGCAGGACGTGCCGTTCGCCGGCACGCTGAAGATCGATGTCGATGCCACCGACCTGGCGCACCGCATCTTCCGCGTGCGCACCACGATGCCGGCCGTGCCGGGTCCGATGACCCTGCTGTATCCGCAGTGGATCCCCGGCAACCATTCGCCGACCGGGCCGATCGACAAGCTGGCCGGGCTGGTGATCAAGGCCAACGGCCAGGTGTTGCCGTGGAAGCGCGACCAGTTCGACGTGTACGCGTTCAAGGTCGAGGTGCCGCAGGGCGCCAGCGAGATCGTCGCCGAGTTCCAGTTCCTGTCCTCGCAGGGCGACGGCCAGGGCCGGGTGATGATGACCCCGGAACTGCTCAACCTGCAGTGGAACACCACCGCGCTGTACCCGGCCGGCTACTACGCGCGCAACATCAAGGCCCAGGCCAGCGTGACCCTGCCGCCGGGCTGGAGCTACGCCACCGCGCTGGAGACCGCCACGCGGGTCGGCGACACGGTGACGTTCAAGCCGATCGACTTCGACGATCTGGTGGATTCGCCGATGTTCGCCGGCAAGTACTACAAGCGCATCGCGCTGGATGCCGGCGGCAAGGCGCCGGTGTACCTGAACGTGTTCGCCGACGAGGCCAAGTCGCTGGAGGCCAGGCCCGAGCAGATCAAGGCGCACGCGGCGCTGGTGCAGCAGATGGACAAGCTGTACGGCGCGCGCCATTTCGACCACTACGAATTCCTGCTGGCCCTGACCGAGAAGCTCGGCGGCATCGGCCTGGAGCATCACCGTTCCAGCGAGAACAGCGGCCCGCTCAACTACTTCACCGAGTGGGACAAGAGCTGGGACCGGCGCGACCTGCTTGCGCACGAGTTCAACCATTCCTGGAACGGCAAGTACCGCCGCGGCGCCGACCTGGCCACGCCGAACTTCAACGTGCCGATGGGCGACAGCCTGCTGTGGCTGTACGAAGGCCAGACCCAGTTCTGGGGCGAAGTGCTGTCCGCGCGTTCCGGTCTGTGGACGCAGAGCCAGGCGCGCGACATGCTCGCCGACGTCGCCGCCACCTACCAGCGCGGCCGCCCCGGCCTGGCCTGGCGCGCGTTGCAGGACACCACCAACGATCCGACCATGTCGATGCGCCGGCCGCGCGCCTACCGCAGCTACCAGATGAGCGAGGACTACTATTCCGGCGGGCAGATGCTGTGGCTGGAGACCGACGCCAAGCTGCGCGAGCTCAGCGGCAACAAGCGCTCGATCGACGACTTCGCCAAGGCCTTCTTCGGCATGCACGACGGCGCCTGGGACGTGAACCCGTATACCTTCGAGGACATCGTCGCCACGCTCGACGGCGTGGCCAAGTACGACTGGGCGACGTTCCTGCGCAGCCGCGTCGATGGCCACGGCTCGCTGGTCGGCGGCATCGAGGCCAGCGGCTGGAAGCTGGTCTATACCGACCAGCCGAACGAAGCGATCAAGACCTACGAAGCGACCAAGAAGGGCGTTGGCCTGACCTATTCGCTGGGCCTGAGCCTGGACGAGAAGGGCAGCGTGCAGGACGTGCTGTGGGACGGTCCGGCGTTCGATGCCGGCATCATCGCCGGCAACAGCGTGGTCGCGGTCAACGGCCGCGAGTTCAGCGCCGACACGATCAAGGAGGCGATCACCGCGGCCAAGGGCGGCACCGCGCCGATCGAGCTGCTGGTCAAGCGCGGCAACCGCTACGACACGCTGCGCATCGCCTACCACGGCGGCCTGCAGTATCCGCACCTGGAACGCATCGCCGGCAAGCCGGACCGGTTGAGCGAGCTGTACAAGGCGCGCTGAGCGCTGCGTGCATTCCACGACGCCGACGTTGCAAGATGTGGAGAGCGAGCTCACATGAAAGCGCGCAGCGGCAAAGGGCGGTCTCGAATCACGATGAGCGCCCCAGTCGATGATTTCGGTTGATCGCTGAACGCCAGGGTCCAGGTCATGCCGGCACCACCGGTGCAGTCGATGGCCCGGATGTATGCATTGTGCAAAAGGTCGCTTAGGAGAAGCCCGTGACAACCATGCTCGTCAATTCCAGCCGCAAGGCCATCGCCGGCTCCGTCAAAGGCGGCGTAAGGAGCCTTCTCGGTAGCAGACAGAGCATCCATTCTTCTGGATGGGCGCTGAGCCTGGTTGTGCTGCTAACAGCCTCGGCGGCGTCAGCCGCGCCAGGCGATGCGCACGCCTTGCAGGTTATGTTGCAGGCGTCGTCACCTGGCTCTGCCGTGGCCTGCACCAGCGACACGCACGGTAACCCTGCCTGCACCATTGACGGCATGGCGGTCGACGCCGGCGATGACTGCACCTCGAACCTGTCGTTCGGCGCTGTTGCAGCGGAAAACGGCGTCACACTCAAGGACAGTTTCAAGCCAGCCGCAGGCAAGCCCGTCGCACATGTCGGAGTAAACCAGCTGCTCTGCCTGCGGGCGGCCCAACGCAGGCAAGGGGTTTTGGTTCGTGCCCTGGTCATGGCGATTCCAACCCGTACCGTGAAGCTCTGTCGGGGCAACGCGATGTGCAAGGGCGCCGACTCGCCGACCGAATGGAAACGCCCGACAACCGGCATCGCCTGCGCACTCAAGCCGGATGGCCACTACGCTGGCGACTGCGCCACCGGTTGGGTCGATGGCAAGGAGATCGAGGAATACTCGATGGGCCTCAAGCCCGAGGACACTGGTGCCTGAGACACCCACGTCGCGACGACCCTCTGTCGCGCAACCTGAGACCGCCAGCGCCTATGCTGGTGCCTCCTGGCAGCGGACAAGAACGAGATGGCAAAAGCGAAAACGGCCTATGTATGCGGCGACTGCGGCGCCGAATACACCAAGTGGCAGGGCCAGTGCACCGAATGCGGAGCGTGGAATTCGCTGAGCGAGATCGTGCTGGAAAGCGCGTCGGCGGCGAAGGCGCCGGCCGCGGCGCGGCGCAGCGGCTGGGCCGGCAAGACCGAGGCGCCGAAGATCACCGCGCTCAAGGACGTGGAGCATCGCGACCAGGCGCGCGTGTCCACCGGCATTGGCGAGTTCGACCGGGTGCTCGGCGGCGGGCTGGTCGAAGGCGCCGTGGTGCTGATCGGCGGCGACCCGGGCATCGGCAAGTCGACCCTGCTGCTGCAGGCGCTGGCCAAGATGGCCGGCACGCTGCCGGTGCTGTACGTGACCGGCGAGGAATCGCTGGCCCAGGTCGCCGGCCGCGCGGTGCGCCTGGATCTGCCGCTGGACGGCCTCAACGCGCTGGCCGAGACCGGCATCGAACAGATCCTGCAGCACGCCAGCGCGGCGCGGCCCAGGCTGATCGTGGCCGACTCGGTGCAGACCCTGTGGACCGAGTCGCTGACCGCCGCGCCCGGCTCGGTCAGCCAGGTGCGCGAGAGCGCGGCGCGGCTGGTGCGCTACGCCAAGGAGACCGGCACGGCGGTGTTCCTGGTCGGCCATGTGACCAAGGAAGGCGGCATCGCCGGGCCGCGCGTGCTCGAGCACATGGTCGATGCGGTGCTGTATTTCGAGGGCGAGAGCGGCAGCCGCTTCCGCCTGCTGCGCGCGTTCAAGAACCGCTTCGGCGCGGTCAACGAGCTGGGCGTGTTCGCGATGGGCGAGAAGGGCCTGAAGGAAGTCTCCAACCCGTCGGCGATCTTCCTGTCCGGCAGCAGCGCCAACCAGCCCGGCAGCTGCGTGATGGTGACGCGCGAAGGCACGCGGCCGCTGATGGTGGAAGTGCAGGCGCTGGTCGATGCCTCGCCGCTGTCCAATCCGCGGCGGGTGGCGGTGGGCCTGGAGCAGAACCGCCTGGCGATGCTGCTGGCGGTGCTGCATCGGCACGGCGGCATCCTGGTCGGCGACCAGGATGTGTTCGTCAACGTGGTCGGCGGCATCCGCGTGCAGGAGACCGCGGCCGACCTGCCGGTGCTGCTGGCGGTGCTGTCCTCGCTGCGCGACAAGCCGTTGGCGGAGAAGACCATCGCCTTCGGCGAGGTCGGCCTGTCCGGCGAGATCCGCCCGGTGCCCAACGGCGAGGACCGGCTGCGCGAAGCGGCCACGCACGGCTTCAAGCGCGCCATCGTGCCCAAGGCCAATGCGCCCAAGACCGGCGTGGTCAAGGGCATGGAGGTGATCGCGGTGGAGCGCCTGGCGCAGGCGCTGGAGGCGGCGAGCGAGTAGCTGCAAGCGTTTCCCTGCGGCGGGGTTTATGCCACCATGCCGCCCGCTGCAGTGACGCAGCGGTTCGAAAAAAAGGGAAACACAATGGAATGGATGTTGATGCCGCTCAAGCGCTACGCGGATTTTTCCGGGCGTTCGCGGCGCAAGGAGTACTGGATGTTCACGCTGTTGAACATCGTCGTGATCACCGTGCTGATGGTGTTGATGGGAATCGGCGGCGGCGTCGGCGGCCAGAACGGCACCGGCGCGCTGTCGCTGGTGGCGGTCGTGCTGCTGGGCCTGTATTCGCTCGCGGTGCTGGTGCCGTCGATCGCGGTGCAGGTGCGCCGTTTCCACGACCAGGGCAAGTCCGGCTGGTACGTGCTGCTGGGCCTGATCCCCTGGCTGGGCGGCGTGGTGATCCTCGTCTTCATGTGCATGGAAGGGATCAGAGGCGCCAACGCCTACGGTCCGGATCCGAAGCAGGCCTGATCTGCGGTTCGATCCCGCAGCGGCCGGGTCTCGCGATCCGGCCGCTGCCGATGCATTGGCGCGCATGCGCCGCCTGCGGTGATGCCGGCATCGACGCTGGAAACCGCGGCACCCCGATCCGGGGTGCAGCGCTGTGGCGCTGCACGCGCAGCGACGCATCGGCGTTCGCCGGGATGCCGGCCGCAGGTGCAGCGCAGAGACAATCCGCGTAACCGAAACGGCGCTCGCTGTTGCGAGCGCCGTTCTCGTTGGTGCGCGAGCGCGAGCGACCCGCCGCGACCCTTCAGTCCTTCCGGTACACCACGCCGAGCTTGTCGATCGCGTCGCCGGCACGGCCGGTGAAGCCGGCGATGTGCCAGCCGCTGGGCGCGGTCAGCGTATAGGTCTCGCTGGTCGGCTTGCCCGCCTGCACGCTGCGGCCGGTGCTGGTGCGCAGGCTCAGCGAGAACACGCGGGTCGTGTCGTTGTACTTGCCGACGCTGACGGTGGCCGAGGTCAGCGTCTCGTTGGCGCCCAGCGACAGGGTGGTCGCCTGTCCGCCGGTGCCGCCGTGCGCGAGCAGCTTGCCGGTGTCCAGGATCGCGCCGACGTTGTCCAGGCGCTCGCCGCCACGCAGGGTGACCCCGCTGAGCGGACGCCCGCTGGCGCTGTCGGCCAGATCGTTGAACGGGATGCCGTGCGGGCCGCCGACCTGGTCGCTGGTGCGCACGTCGGTGCCCACCGCCCAGCCGAACTGCGCGTACAGCGGGTAGTGGTCGGACAGCGGCTTGCCGGCGCTGTCGTAGAACGTGCCGGGGTCGAGCTGGTAGCGGTTGGCGACCAGGGTCAGCTGCGGCGCATCGCGGTACAGGATCTTGTCGACCACTTCGCAGGCATTGGTCGGCGGCGTGCCGCACAGCAGCGGCTCGGCGCCGGCGGCCGGCGCGCTGCCCTTGACCAGTTCCACCCACGGATCGGTCAGCCCGTTGGCCGCGATCAGCGTGCGGATGTTGTCGTCGGCGCGGGTATAGCGGGTATTGGAATCCATCATCACCAGCACCGCGTTGCCGGCCGACCAGGTCTGGATGAACTGCGAGAGCTGGCCGATGTTGGCGCGGCGCGCGGACAGGTCGCCGGCTTCGGTGCCGGCGTTGGGATGGGCGTTGTACACGTCCAGCAGCACGCCGTCGGCCAGGCGCACGCGCATGTAGCTGAAGCCCTTCGGGGTCAGGCAGTCGGTGCCGTTGCACTGGTTCCACTTGACCCGGGTGAAGTCGCTGAAGGGATAGTTGCTCAGCGTGTTGAGGCCGTCGCCGATGGCGGCGCCGCCGCTGGTGGCGGTGCGGTAGGGATGCGCGTCGCCGGCGTACAGGGTGGCGTGGTAGTTGAAGTCCTCCTGCACGTGGACCAGGCCGTACGGCGCCAGTTTCGGTGCCAGCTGCGCGGTGTTGGCTGAAGGGTTGCTGCTGGAAATGCCTTCGGGCAGACCGGCCACGTTGTAGCTGAGGACGTCGAGCACGCCGGTGTCCGATTGCGCGTGCGCCGCGCCGGCACAGGCCAGGCTCACTCCGATGCCGAAGCTCACGAGGGTGCGTAGATGCTGGATCATGAATCGCCTCTTGCGGTGGTGGGGAACAGCGGCTGGCACGATGGCCAGGGAAGCGGCGCGGGATGCGCCGATGCGGCAGCCATGGCGCCGGCCGGCGGCCGGAGGCATGGCGTCATTCGCTCATGAAGTGCGGGTCGATCGCGGTGCCGATCAGCGCCGCCAGCGTCGGCAGCGCACAGTCGTAGTCCGGGGTGGCGCTGCTGCAGCCGGGAATGAACACCGGCGCGGATGGCGGCGGCGCCTGCAGCGTCAGCGCGCGCTGTTCGCGCAGCTGGGCCAGGCTCTGCGCGGTGTAGCGCAGGCGGATCACGCGTTGCCCATCGGCGCGGCGCCAGCGCTCGAACACCAGCGCGCCGCCGGGCACGGTCTGGTCCGGTTGGTAGCCGGGCAGTTGCCAGTGCAGATCGAGCATGCCGGCCAGCAGGGTCAGCGTGCCGTCGTGTCCGGAGACGACAACCAGCCGCGCGGCGCCGCCGATCGGCGCGGCATGCGCGGGGCTGTCGCTGCCTTGCTGCAGCGTGGCCAGCACGCGCGCGGCCAACGGCGAACTGGCCATGCGCGCCACCGTGGGCGCGCGCAGGCGCAGCGCGAACTCGGCCTGGTGCGGGGCGAACGCGCGCAGCAGGCTGGCTTCGTCCAGGCCTTGCCAACCCAGTGCGGCGAAGTCCTGGCCGTCGGCCCAGCCCATCAGCAGGCTTTCGCTGATACCGGAGGCCGCCGCCGCCGGGCCTTCGATGCCGGGAATGCCGTCTTCGCTGTCGCCCATCCGCGCCGCCACCGCGTCCAGGCGCTGCTTGCCGGCGTCCGCGTCGGCCGGGCACGGCCGCTGCGCGCACTGCAACAGCAGCTGCTGCAGCGTGTCGATCGCATCGCGCTGCGCCGCGTTCCAGGCGGCGGCGTCGCCGCCGATGCGGCCGGCGATGGCCGCGCGCATCAGCGCGGCCGCGGCGGGCGTGCGCAGGGCCGGCGCGCCGTCGAACAGCGGATCGGACGCGCCGTCGGCGACGCCGTGCACCTCGTTCGCGCAACCCGGCGTCAGCGTGCTCGCCAACGCCTGCGCCGAAGCGATGGTGCGCTGGGTGCGATTGGCCCAGTAGTAGGTGCTGGCGCAGGCGTCGCCGGCGAACAGGCCCTGCGGCGCATAGCGCGCGCGGTAGTAGGCGCCGAACAGCGCTTCCAGGCGCGCGCCGTTCTCGGTCAGGTGCCCGGCGGGGACGCCGAAGTGCGGCCATGGGCGCGCCGAGTAGTGGCCCAGCTGCTCCGGACTGGACATCGCCGAACGCACGCCGTGGCGCTTGAGGATCAGGACTTTTTCCAGGGTGTCCTGCGGTGCCGCGACGGCGGCGTGCGCGGCGGCGAACGGCAGCAGGGCGAGCGCGAGCAGCGCGGCGACGGCTAGGCGAGGGATCGATGGCATCGCATGTTTCCGGAAGAGGCGGTACGGCAAGGCGCGCCATGCCGCTGGCCGAGGCACCGGCCGGGAAGACGGGTCGGCGGACAGCGCCGCAGCGGGCGCTGCCGCCTTCGCGCGCGGCGCCGCACGACGGCGGCGACCGCGCGGGCACGGCTCAGAAGCGGGCGCGCAGGCCGACCGACCAGGTGCGGCCGTAGTCGGTGTAGCCGCCGAACAGATGGTCGCCGACGTACTGGCGCTGCACTTCGCCGGTGAGGTTGATCGCGTTGACGAACACCGACAGGCTGTCGTTGACCTTGTAGGCCACGTTCGCGTCCAGGCTGCCGAACTTGTCGCTGTTGAGCGTGGCGACGTTGGCGGTGCCGACCGCGTTGAGGATGTCGTCGCTCCAGCCGTAGCTGACCCGCGCCATCAGCGGTCCCTTCTCGTAGAACAGCACCGCGTTGTAGGTGTTCCTGGCCACGCCTTCCAGGCTGTCGGTGAAGGTGCGGGTGCCGTCGCGGTAGCTGGCCTCGCTGTCGGTCCAGGTGTAGTTGAGCTGCATGCCCAGTCCGTCCAGCGGCACCGGCAGGCCGGCGAACACCTGCTGGTAGGCCACTTCGGCGCCCTTGACCTTGGCCTCGCTGCCGTTGGTCTTGGACGACAGCAGATAGGTCTGGCCCTGGTAGACCAGGTTCGACATCTGGGTCTGGATGAAGCTGGAGATGTCCTTGTAGAACACGCCGCCGGTCAGCGCCGAGGTGCCGTCGATGTACCACTCGAAGGTCAGGTCGTACTGCCACGCCTCGAACGGCTTGAGCCCGGGATTGCCGCCGCTGGCGGTGAGGATCTCGCCGCTGGAGTTGAAGGTGAGCTTGGACGACAGGTCGGTAAGGTCGGGGCGGGTGATGACTTTGGCCGCGGAGCCGCGCAGCACCATGTCTTCGCGCACGTCCCAGGCGGCGTTGAACGAGGGCAGCACGTTGTTGTAGCTGCGCTCGAAATGCACCGGCTGCGCGGTGCCGTTGACGTCTGCGTGGCCGTCGGTGGTCTGTTCGGTGCGCACCAGGCGCACGCCGAGATTGCCGCGCAGGGCGCGGCCGGCCAGTTCGCTGCCGAAATCGGCCATGGCGTAGGCCGAGCCGATCTTTTCCTTCACCTCGTAGGAGTTCTGCAGGTCGGCGCTGTTGGGCGTATTGGCCAGGTCCGCGGCGGTCGGCCAGTTGCCCCAGAAGGTGGATTCGATCGGCGCCAGCCATTGCCGCGGCAGGTTGCCGTTGGCGTCGGCGAGCATGTCGTCCACCGGCAGCGCGGTGAAGTTGCCGGCCGGGAAACGCACGCCGGCGATGCTGTTGAGCAGCAGATCGGCGCGGTCGTAGCTGCGCGAGCGCTGGCGGTATTTTGCGCCGACCTTGAGGTCGCGGAAGAAGTCGCCGTCGAGCGCGCGCTTGGCGTCGAACTGCAGCGCGTCCTCCTTGTCGCGCGCGTCGATCTCGCGCCATTCCAGGCGCCGTCCGGCCACGGTGGACGGGTTGTTCGGATCGAAGCCGTTGGTGAAGCTCCAGTCGGGCACGTTGTCGCCGTCGGCCTGCGGCATCTCCACGCGCATCGACAGATTGGTGCCGCTGCGCAGGCGGGTGCGCCGGATCGGGTCCGAATCGTAGCTGTGCGCCTGCGAGTGGAACGCCACCGCGCCCAGCGTCCAGCGATCGCCGCTCCAGGTGCTGGACAGGCGCGCGCTGCGGTTATCGTCGGTGATGCCGGAGGTCTCGCGCGAGATCTGCACCTGGCCGTTGCGGTAGTCGAAACCGGTGATGCCGCCGTGCTCGACGCGAATGTTGCTCATCTTCGCCAGGCTGTCGAAGCCCACGCCCATGCTGTACTCGTCGTAGTGCACGGTCTGCTTGGCGTAGAGCAGGTCCAGGTTGGTCTCCCATGCCGCGCTCGGTTTCCATTGCAGCGAGGCGGCCACGCCGGTGCGCTCGCGCTGCTCCAGTTCCAGCGTCGGACGCAGGCCGGTCGGCGCGTAATAGGCGCCGGGCGCGCCCGGCACGCCGTTGGGGTAGTAGTCCCAGCTCACTTCGTTGACCCGGTCCTGGCGCAGGCTGCGCTGCGCGTAGGCGCCGGAGATCAGCATGCCGAAGCTGCCGTCGGCGTTGACCCAGTTGAACAGGCCGGACACGCGTGGATCGTTGGCGTGGGTGCGCTGCGCCTGGCTCGATTCCAGCGACAGGTTGGTCAGGGTCTTGCCCAGTTCCAGCGGACGGAACGTGCGCACGTTGACGATGCCGCCGATCGCGCCTTCGTCCAGGTCGGCGGTGGGACTCTTGATCACCTCCAGGCCGGACACCAGTTCGGCCGGTAGGGTGTCGTAGCGGAACTGGCGGCCGGTCTGGCCGGAGGTGCGCACGTTCTCGTTGACCGCCATGGTCTGGCCGTTGAGCGTGGTGACCTGGAAGTTCGGGCCCAGGCCGCGCACGCGCACGTACACGCCTTCGCCGCGGTCGCGCACGATCGACACGCCGGGCACGCGCTGCAGCGCTTCGGCCACGTTCTGCGCCGGCAGCTTGCCGATGTCCTCGGCGGCGATCACGTCGACCACGCTGTCGGCGTAGCGCTTCTCGCGCAACGCGGCGCTGAGGCTGCCGGCGTAGCTGCCCAGCACCTGGATGCGGTCCAGTTCCTTCACCGGCGCGTCCGCCGTGGGCGCGGCGGCCGGCATTGCGGCGGATGCCGCTGGCGGTGCCGCCTGCGCCGCGTCGGCCTCTGCGCCTGCGGCTTCGATCGTCACCGTGGTCGGGTTGAGATAGCGGTAGCGCAGGCCGGTGCCGTCGAGCAATTGCCGCAGGGCCTGTTCCGGCGTGGCGCCGGCGCTGGTGCCGCGGGTCTGCGGATTGCCGGCCACGCCCGCGGCATAGACGAACTGCAGTCCGCTCTGCCGCGACAGGGTGTTGAGCGCGCGCGCCAACGGCTGTGCGGGAATCGCATCGACCGCGACGGGCGTGGTCTGGGCGCCGGCGGTACCGGCATGCAGGGCGAGGGCGATGGAAAGGAACAGGGTGCGGCGCATCGTCGTTGTCCAGTGGGAGCGGAAGGTGGGGCGCAGCGCTGCCGCAAGGGCGGAATGCTGCGTTGTGCCTGGACTACGAGGATCGACAGCGACGATCGGGCACCGCTTTTCGATGAATTTTCTGTGACACGTGCGTGGGGGCGAGGCCGATCGGTCGTTTTCTCCGCTGGTCGCGCGCGCGCGCGTGCGAACGAACGCTCGCGCCATGACCGGGTGCGCGCTGGGCGGTGGTGGGTGGCGCGTCTGCACGCGTAGTGCCACGGCGCTCGCGGTTGCGCCGCGATCTGACCAGGCGCGCAGACGTCGGTCGCCGCGTTCGGCGACCGACGCCGCGGTCAGCGTGCGACCGGTCGCGGCGCGGCGCGGCTGCCGACGCGGATCGCATCGGCGCTGACGGTGACGCGCAACGTCGGTTGGTCGGCGAGGAACGCGCGCAGCGAGGCGATGTCATCGCCTCGCAGGTTGCCGGTCAGGCGCATCGCGCCGGCGGCGGTGTCGTCGATCAGCAGGCGGGTGCGGTTGAGCCGGTTGAAATCCTCGGCGACGTTGGCCAGCGGTTCGTCGCGGAACACGATGCGGCGTTGCCACCAGGCATGCATCGCGGCGACATCCTCGCTGGCCAGTTCGACCCGGCCGCTGGCAGCGTCGACGCGCGCGCTCTGCCCGGCGCCGAGATCGGCCAGCATCGGCTGCCGCGGGCGATCGGCGCGCCATACGTGCACGCGGCCCTCGGCCACGTCGATGCGTGCCTGCTGCCGGTACAGGGCGATATCGAAGGTGGTGCCGATGTCCTCGACCCGCAGCGCGCCGGCCAGCACCTGCAGCGGGCGCCGATCCGGCGCGACCACGAAGCTGGCCTGGCCATGCAGCAGCTGCAGGCGCCGGCTCCACGGGGTCATCGTCGCGCGCAGCGCGCTTTGCGCGTTGAGGTGCACGGTGCTGCGATCGGCCAGTTGCACGCTGCGCTGTTCGCCGTGCGCGGTGCTGTAGGTCGTGGTGCGCGGCCAGGCCCAGGCGGCCAGTACCGCCACGCCGCACAGCGCCGCGGCCAGGCCCATGCCCCAGCCGCGCAGGCGCGCGTGCCGGCCTGCGGAGCGGGAAATTTGCGCGGCAGGGCGCGGCGGCCGTTGCGGCAGTGGCAGCGCGATCACGTTGCGCGGCGCTGCGTCGGTGTCGGCGCGACGGTCGGCGTCGAGCAGCGCGTCCACATCCAGGTCCATGCCGCGCATGGCCTCGCCCAGTTCGCCGGCCACGCGCAGCACCGCCATGTATTCGCGCAGGTGCAGCGGCGATGCGGTCAGCCAGTCCATGAGCTGCGCCTGCTGGCTCGCGTCCAGCGCCTGCATGCGTTGCAGGGCATGCCAGTGCGCGGCCTCGGCAGTGGCGCTGCGCGGCGGGAAGGCGGCCTTGTTCACCAGCTTTCTCCGCTCTCGGCCAGCGCCCGCCGGCACGCCGACAGCCCGCGCACCACGTGCTTCTTGACCATGTGCGCGGACACGCCCATGCGTTCGGCGATCTGCTTGTAGCTGAGGCCGTCGCGGTACTGCATCACCAGCACCGCGCGGGTGCGTTCGGGCAAGCCGGCCAGCAGGGCCTGCAGGCGCTGTTGCCGCTGCTGTCGCTGTGCCGTGTCTTCCACGTCGTCCCCTGCGGCCAGCAATTGCGAAAACTGCTCCATCTCGTCGATGCGCAGCGGCGCCTGCTTGCGCCGCGCGGCCTGTTCGCGCGCCAGGTTCAGCGCCACCGTGTACAGGTAGGCCTCGGGATTGGCGATCGCCTCGCCCTGGTGCTGGTGCGCGCGCAGCAGGCGCAGATAGGTTTCCTGCACCATGTCCTCGGCGTCCTCGTTGGCGCCGCGGCGCACGAAGAAGCCGCGCAGCACCGGACCGTGTTCCGCGAACATGCGCGCCCACGCGCGCTTGGGATGTGCCGCCACCGACCTGCCTTGCCCCTTGGATGCGGCGCAGGCTAGAGGCTGCGGATGACGTTTCGGTGACGGGCTGCGTGTCCGATCCTTGGACAGGGCTTTCGCGGAGAAGCCTGATGGCATGCGGCCAGGGCTGTGCCGGATATCGATTTTTGTAGGAGCGGCTTCAGCCGCGACAGGCGCTACCGGTAAGGCCTGTCGCGGCTGAAGCCGCTCCTACAACAGCGCGGCGCTAGTGCGAATCGCGCGCCACGTCGGCGCCGCTGCCGCCGACCAGGAAATCCAGGTCCGCGCCCAGGTGCGCCTGCTGCACGTGCTCGACGTACAGCTTGCTCCAGCCGCGCAGCGGCGTCGGCAGCGGCGTCCATTCGCTGCGCCGGCGCAGCAGTTCCTCGTCGCTGACCTCCAGGTGCAGCGAACGTCCGGGCACGTCCAGTTCGATGATGTCGCCGTCGCGCACCAGCGCCAGGGTGCCGCCGGTGGCGGCTTCGGGCGAGGCGTGCAGGACCACGGTGCCGTAGGCGGTGCCGCTCATGCGCGCATCGGAGATGCGCACCATGTCGGTGACGCCGGCGCGCAGCAGTTTCGGCGGCAGCGGCATGTTGCCGACCTCGGCCATGCCGGGGTAGCCGCGCGGGCCGCAGTTCTTCAGCACCATGATGCAGTCGGCATCGATGTCCAGCGCTTCGTCGTCGATGCGCGCCTTCATGTCCTCGATGCTTTCGAACACCACCGCGCGGCCGCGGTGCCGCAGCAGGTGCGGCGAGGCGGCCGAGGGCTTGATCACCGCGCCGTCCGGGGCCAGGTTGCCGCGCAGCACGGCGATGCCGGCCTGTTCGCGGAACGGCGTGTCCAGCGCATGGATCACCTCGCGGTTCCAGCACGGCGCGTCGGCCACGTTCTCGCCGAGGGTGCGGCCATTGACGGTGAGCGCGTCCAGGTCCAGCTCGGCGCCGAGTTCGCGCATCACCGCCGGCAAGCCGCCGGCGTAGTAGAAATCTTCCATCAGGTACTGGCCGGACGGTTTCAGGTTGACCAGGCACGGCAGCCGCGACCCCAACTGGTCCCAGTCGTCCAGGCTCAGCGGCACGCCCAGGCGCCCGGCGATGGCGAGCAGGTGGATCACCGCATTGGTGGAGCCGCCGATCGCCGCGTTGACCTTGATCGCGTTCGCGAACGCGGACCGGGTCAGCACCTGCGACATGCGCAGGTCTTCCTCGACCATCTGCACGATGCGCCGGCCGCTGAGCCGCGCCAGCCGCGCGCGGCGCGCATCGACCGCCGGGATCGCCGCGTTCTCCGGCAGCGAGATGCCCAGCGCTTCGACCATGCTGGCCATCGTCGAGGCGGTGCCCATGGTCATGCAGCTGCCCTTGGAGCGCTGCATGCAGGCTTCGGCCTCGACGAACTCGTCCTGGCTCAGGGTGCCGGCGCGGACCATCTCCGACATCTGGATCACCCCGGTGCCCGAACCCAGCGGCTGCCCGCGCCAATTGCCGGACAGCGACGGGCCGCCGGACAGGCCGATGGTCGGCAGATCCACGCTGGCCGCGCCCATCAGCAGCGACGGGGTGGTCTTGTCGCAGCCCATCAGCAGCACCACGCCGTCGAGCGGATTGGCGCGGATCGATTCCTCCACGTCCATGCTGGCCAGGTTGCGGAACAGCATCGCAGTGGGCAGCATCTGCGTCTCGCCCAGCGACATCACCGGGAATTCCAGCGGGAAGCCGCCGGCCTCGTAGACGCCGCGTTTGACGTGCTCGGCCAGCTCGCGCAGGTGGCCGTTGCACGGGGTCAGCTCCGACCAGGTGTTGCAGATCCCGATCACCGGGCGCCCGTCGAACATGTCGTGCGGGTGGCCCGCGCTCTTGAGCCAGCTGCGGTAGTAGAAACCCTGCTTGCCTTCGCGACCGAACCACGCCTGGCTGCGGCGGACCGGTTTGGTGGGTGAGCCCATGCTGGCGGAATCCTCGAGACCTGATCGGCCCGGATCGGTGCCTGCGCGGCGTCGCCCGGGTGCTTTACGTCGGCGATGCTAGCGGGCATATTGATACATGAAAAATAACAAATATCTGACTATGGATATTTGTTTTCATATATCGAAATCCTATCCACCTAGAGCGAAACGGCATGGACAACACGGCAAGCGCGGCGTCTCCCGGCATCGGCAACGCAACCTACGGCAGCCTGCACGGCCGCCGCGTCTTCATCACCGGCGGCGGGTCGGGCATCGGCGCGGCGTTGGTCGAGGCCTTTGCCGGGCAGGGGGCGCAGGTCGCCTTCGTCGACGTGGCCGCCGAGGCCAGCGCGGCGCTGGCCGAGCGGCTGGCCGCGGCCGGCCTGGCCAAGCCGTGGTGGCGCCGTTGCGACGTCACCGACGTGGCCGCGCTGCAGGCGGCGCTGGGCGAGGCCGCCGCCGAGTTGGGCGATTTCCACGTGCTGCTCAACAACGTCGGCAGCGACGACCGGCACGCGCTGGACGCGGTGACCCCGGAGTACTGGGAGCGCTGCGTGGCGATCAACCAGCGCGCCGCGTTCTTCGCGATCCAGGCGGCGGTGCCGGGCATGAAGCGGCTCGGTGGCGGTTCGATCGTCAATCTCGGCTCCACCGGCTGGCAGACCAAGACCGGCGGCTATCCGGTCTACGCCACCGCCAAGTCGTCGGTGAACGGACTGACCCGCGGCCTGGCGCGCGAACTGGGCGCGGCGCGGATCCGGGTCAACGTGCTGACCCCGGGCTGGGTGATGACCGAACGCCAGGTCACGCTGTGGCTGGACGAGGCCGGCGAGCGCGAACTGGCGCGCAACCAGTGCCTGCCGGACAAGGTGATGCCGGAGGACATCGCGCGCATGGCGCTGTTCCTGGCTTCGGACGAGTCGCGCGCGATCACCGCGCAGGAGTTCGTGGTGGATGGTGGGTGGACCTGAGCGAGCGGGTGCATCGCTGACATGTCGGAGGGGCTTGGCTCCGCCGATCGTTGAAACGGTCGCGCTTCCAGGCTCCGCTCGTCGCGACTGAAGTCGCTCCCACAAGATGGTCGCGATTGCCTGGCGGGTTGCAGGGTGGGAGGGCTTCGGCTCCGATGGTTTGGCGGCGCGCATGGGCTGCGGCTGCGTTCGGTCGCGGCTGAAGCCGCTCCTACAGGGGGTTGCGGTTGGTCGGCTGCGTGCACTGTGGGCGGGGCTTCAGCCCCGACGGTGTGCGCAGACGGAATGTCTACCGCTACGTTCGGTCGCGGCTGAAGCCGCTCCTACAGGGGGTTGCGGTTGGTTGGCTGGGTGCACTGTGGGAGGGGCTTCGGCCCCCGACGGTGTGCGCAGACGGAATGTTTACCGCTGCGTTCGGTCGCGGCTGAAGCCGCTCCTACAGGGGTTTGCGGTTGACCGGCTGGGTGCACTGTAGGAGGGGCTTCAGCCCCGACCTCATCCTTCGGTTCGCGCATCCGCCGGCGCCAGCGCATCCTCGGCCGGCGCGACGTAGCCATACACCGGCCCGGCGGCCGCCTGCAGGGCCTGCAGCATGATCCGCGCGCCGGGCGACAGCAGCCAGTCGGTGCGGGTGATGATGCCGAACGCGTCCATCCGGCACGACAGTTCCACCGGCACGATCGCCACGCTGCCGTGGTCGGCGAAATGCCGGGCCACGTCCACCGGCACCACCGCCAGGTAGTCGCCCAGGCGCAGCAGCTGCGGCAGCACCACCAGCGCCGAGGTCTCCACCACCCGCTTCGGCGGCTCCAGCCCGGCGTTCTGGAACATCAGCTCGAAGCGGTGGCGCAGCACGCTGCCGTCCGGCGGCACGATCCAGCCGGCGTCGGCCAGTTCGCGCAGCGCCGGCTGCGGCATCGCCAGGATCGGGTGGCCGGGGCGGGCGATCGCGCACACCTCTTCCTCGGCCAGCGCCTGGTAGTGCAGGTTGCGCTTGTCGTGGCGCGCGAACAGCCGCGCCACCACGATGTCGAGCTTGTTCTGCGCCAGTTGCTCCAGCAGCACGTCGCTGCCGTCCACGCGTAGCGCCACGCGCAGCAGCGGATGCTGTTCGGTGACCTGGGCCAGCGCGGCCGGCAGCAGGGTCATCGCCGGCCCGGCGATGGCGCCGACGCTGACGCTGCCGAAATAGCCGGCCTTCAACGCCTCGATCTCGGCGCCGGCCTCGCCCAGGCTGGACAGGGCGATGCGCGCGTGGCGGATCATCGCCTCGCCGTACCAGGTCGGGCGCATGCCGCGCGGCAGCCGCTCGAACAGCGGCACCTCCATCATGTCCTCCAGGTCCTTGAGCAGCTTGGACGCGGCCGGCTGCGACATGTTCAAGGTCTCGGCGGCGCGATGGATGTTGCCTTCCTCCTCGATCGCCAGCAGCAGCATCAATTGCCGGGTCTTCAGGCGGGCGCGGACGAACCAGGGCGTGGCGGCAGGCATGGCGGCCCTATGCATATGAATGTTCGTATACATTAAGCCAAAAACGATATTTGTTGCATATAGGTCATCCGGCCAGAATAGAACCGCATCCGCGGCACCGGCGGTCTGTGCTGCCGCGCGGCTCTTTCGTATTCCGACAGGCGACCGATTCATGCGATTGATCCAACTGCTCGACGAGTCCGGCATCCCCAGCGTGGGCGCGGTGGCGGCGGACGGCACCCAGGTGCGCCTGCTGCGCGAAGTCGGCTCGACCTATGCGCTGGCCAACGCCGCGCTCGCCGCCGGCCTCGGCCTGGACGACTACGCCACGCATCAACTCGGCGACATCGTGCTCGACTACGCCGAACTGCTGGCGAACCACCGCGTGCTGTCGCCGCTGACCCATCCGGACCCGGCGCACTGCCGCGTCACCGGCACCGGCCTGACCCACCTGGGCAGCGCCGCCACCCGCGACGCGATGCACCAGAACCTGCAGCAGCAGGCCGACCAGGGCACGCTCACCGATTCGATGAAGATCTTCCAGCTCGGCGTGGAAGGCGGCATCCCGCGCGACGGCCAGCCCGGCGCGCAGCCGGAATGGTTCTACAAGGGCGACGGCAGCATCCTGGTCGCGCCGGGCGCACCGCTGCCGTCGCCGGATTTCGCGCTGGACGGCGGCGAGGAGCCGGAGTTGGTCGGGCTGTACGTGATCGGCGCCGACGGCGTGCCGTACCGGCTCGGCTTCGCGCTGGGCAACGAGTTCTCCGACCACGTCACCGAGCGCCAGAACTATCTGTACCTGGCCCATTCCAAGCTGCGCGCCTGCGCGGTCGGGCCGGAGCTGCGCAGCGGCGAACTGCCGCGCGACCTGCGCGGCAGCAGCCGCATCCGCCGCGGCGATGCGGTGATCTGGGAGAAGCCCTTCGTCACCGGCGAGGCCAACATGTGCCATTCGCTGGCCAATCTGGAATACCACCATTTCAAGTACGCAGCGCATCGCGTGCCCGGCGACGTGCACCTGCACTTCTTCGGCACCGCCACGCTGAGCTTCGCCGACGGCGTGCAGGCCGAGCCGGGCGACCGCTTCGAGATCGAACTGCCGGAGCTGGGCGCGGCCCTGGTCAATCCGCTGCAGCGGGTGTCGGCCGGGTTCGAACTGGGCGGCGTGCGCGCGCTGTAACCGAACAGGAGAACGGCATGAGCCAACGTTTCCAGAGCTATATCGACGGCCAGTGGGTGGCCGGCAGCGACATCGCAGCGGACGAGAACCCATCCGACCTGTCCGCGCCGGTCGGCGAGGTCGGCAGCGTCGACGCCGACGCGGTGCGCGGCGCGATCGCCGCGGCCAACGCGGCGCAGGCCAAGTGGGCGGCGAGCACGCCGCAGCAGCGCGCCGACGCACTCGAGTTCGTCGGCAGCGAGATCCTGGCGCGCAAGCAGGAACTGGGCACTCTGCTGGCGTCCGAAGAAGGCAAGACTCTGCCGGAGAGCATCGGCGAGGCCGCGCGCGCCGGGCAGATCTTCAAGTTCTTCGCCGGCGAGGCGCTGCGCATTCCCGGCGAAAAGCTCGCCTCCACCCGCCCCGGAGTGGACGTGGAGATCACCCGCGAGCCGGTCGGCACGGTCGGCATCATCGCGCCGTGGAATTTCCCGCTGGCGATCCCGGCGTGGAAGATCGCCCCGGCGCTGGCCTACGGCAACACCGTGGTGTTCAAGCCGGCCGAGATCGTGCCCGGCTGCGCCTGGGCGCTGGCCGAGATTCTCGGCCGCGCCGGCCTGCCCAGCGGCGCGTTCAACCTGGTGATCGGCAGCGGCCGCACCGTCGGCCAGGCGCTGGTCGAGGACCGCGGCATCGATGCGCTGAGCTTCACCGGCTCGGTGCCCACCGGCAACCACCTGCTCAAGCAGGCCGCCGCGCGCGGGCTGAAGATCCAGCTGGAAATGGGCGGCAAGAATCCGCTGGTGGTGCTGGCCGATGCGGACCTGGACCTGGCGGTGGAGATCGCGGTCAACGGCGCCTACTTCTCCACCGGCCAGCGCTGCACCGCCTCCAGCCGCCTGATCGTGGAGCGCGCGGTCTACGACGACTTCGTCGCGCGCGTGAGCAAGCGCCTGGCCACGCTGAAGATCGGCCATGCGCTGACCCCGGGCATCGATATCGGCCCGGTCGCCAGCGCCAGCCAGTTCGCGCAGGACCGCGACTACGTGCGCATCGCCCAGGAAGAAGGCGCCGAGCTGGTGTACGGCGGCGACGCACTGGAATGCGAGCACCAGGGCCACTACATGCGCCCGGCGCTGATCGCCGCGCAGCCGCAGCACCGCATCGCGCGCGAGGAAGTGTTCGGCCCGGTCGCGGCGGTGATGCCGGCCGACGACTACGAGCACGCGCTGGCGCTGGCCAACGACACCGAATTCGGCCTGTGCGCCGGCATCGCCACGCGCTCGCTGCAGCACGCCACGCATTTCAAGCGGCATGCGCAGGCCGGCATGGTGATGGTCAACCTGCCCACCGCCGGGGTCGATCCGCACGTGCCGTTCGGCGGGCGCAAGGCCTCCAGCTATGGCCCGCGTGAGCAGGGCCGCTATGCGGTGGAGTTCTATACGACGGTCAAGACGGCCTATACATTCGCGGGATGAACTGATCGATCCATTCGCGCGCCTGCCTGGGAGGGTGGGCGGCCGCCGCGGCCCGAACGCCGCGCGACCGCCAGCGTGCAACGAACGAGGAGGGGTTATGCAGAAGTCAGCTGTGCGTGCGGCGGTGCTGGGGATGGCGGTACTGCTGGGCGCGGCGTTGAGCGCGTGTTCCGGCGGCGGCAAGGACGCGGCCGGCAAGTCGGGCCAGATCACCGTGGGCTTCAGCCAGGTCGGCGCCGAGAGCGAGTGGCGCACCGCCAATACCGCCTCGGTCAAGCAGGCGATCGAGCAGGCGGGGATGAAGCTGAAATTCTCCGACGCGCAGCAGAAGCAGGAAAACCAGATCAAGGCGCTGCGCTCGTTCATCGCCCAGCGCGTGGACGTGATCGCGTTCTCGCCGGTGGTCGAATCCGGCTGGGAGACCGTGCTGCGCGAGGCCAAGGCGGCGAACATCCCGGTGGTGCTGACCGACCGCGCGGTCAAGGTGTCCGACGACAGCCTGTACACCACGCTGATCGGTTCGGATTTCGTCGAGGAAGGACGCAAGGCCGGGCGCTGGTTGCTCGAGAAATCGCCGTTGAAGGATGGCGACAAGCCGGTGCGCATCGTCGAGCTGCAGGGCACGGTGGGCTCGGCGCCGGCGATCGACCGGATGAAGGGCTTCAAGGAGATCATCGCGGCCAACCCGCGCTTCCAGGTGGTGCGCTCGCAGAGCGGCGACTTCACCCGCGCCAAGGGCAAGGAAGTGATGGAGGCGTTCCTGAAGTCGGAAGGGCGCAACATCGACGTGCTGTACGCGCACAACGACGACATGGCGATCGGCGCGATCCAGGCGATCGAGGAAGCCGGGCTGAAGCCGGGCAAGGACATCCTGGTGATCTCCATCGACGGGGTGAAGGGCGCGTTCGAGGCGATGCAGGCCGGCAAGCTCAACGTCACCGTCGAGTGCAATCCGCTGCTCGGCCCGCAACTGGTGCAGGCGATCCGCGACGTCAAGGCCGGCAAGGCGCTGCCCAAGCGCATCGTGGTCGAGGAATCGGTGTACACCCAGGAGCAGGCCGCCGCCGAACTGCCCAAGCGCAAGTACTGACGGAGCCTGCCGATGACGCCGGTGGTGCTGCACGCGCAGGGACTGAGCAAGGCCTACGCCGGCGTCGCCGCGCTGGACGACGTGGCGCTGTGCCTGCGCCGCGGCGAGATCCACGCGCTGATGGGCCAGAACGGCGCCGGCAAATCGACGCTGATCAAACTGCTGACCGGCGCGGTCGCGGCCGACGCCGGGCGCATGGCGCTGGGCGGCGACGCGATTGCGCCGAGCTCGCCGCTGCAGGCGCAGCAGTTGGGCATCAGCACCGTGTACCAGGAAGTGAACCTGTGCCCGAACCTGTCGGTGGCCGAGAACATCTTCGCCGGCCGCTATCCGCTAAAGGGCTGGCCGCGGCGCATCGACTGGCGCCGGGTCGAGCGCGAGGCGCGCGAGTGCCTGCAGCGGCTGGGCGTGGACATCGACGTGCGCCGCGCGCTGTCCGCCTATCCGGTGGCGGTGCAGCAGATGGTGGCGATCGCGCGCGCGCTGAGCGTGTCGGCGCGGGTGCTGATCCTCGACGAACCCACTTCCAGCCTCGACGAAGGCGAGGTCGCCGAACTGTTCCGGGTGATGCGCGGCCTGCGCGAGCAGGGCATGGCGATCCTGTTCGTGACCCATTTCCTCGACCAGGTGTACGCGGTGTCCGACCGCATCAGCGTGCTGCGCAACGGCCGCCTGGTCGGCGAATACCTGGCCGCGGACCTGCCGGCGCCGCGGCTGATCGCGGCGATGGTCGGGCGCGAACTGGACGTGGCCGCCGCGGCCGCCGCGGCGGTGGACGCCGCGCCGCCCGAAGCCGCGCCGGTATTGCTGCAGGCGCAGGGCCTGGGCCGGCGCGGCCAGCTGCACCCGATCGACCTGCAACTGCGCCGCGGCCAGGTGCTGGGCCTGGCCGGCCTGCTCGGCGCCGGCCGCACCGAACTGGCGCGGCTGCTGTTCGGCCTGGACCGCGCCGATTGCGGCCGCGTCTCGATCGACGGCCATGACGTGGCGCTGCGCGGCCCGCCCGACGCCATCCGCCACGGCCTGGCGCTGTGCCCGGAAGAGCGCAAGACCGACGGCATCGTCGCCGAGCTGTCGGTGCGCGAGAACATCGTGCTGGCACTGCAGGCGCGCATGGGCCTGCGCCGGTTCCTGCCGCTGGCCGAGCAGGTACGCATCGCGCAGGGCTACGTGGACGCGCTGGGCATCAAGACCGCCAGCGTGGAGACGCCGGTCGGCCTGCTGTCCGGCGGCAACCAGCAGAAAGTGGTGCTCGCGCGCTGGCTGGCGACGCGGCCGCGGCTGCTGATCCTCGACGAACCCACCCGCGGCATCGACATCGCCGCCAAGCAGGACATCATGACCCGCATCCTGGCGCTGGCCCGCGAGGGCATGGCGGTGTTGTTCATTTCCGCCGAGGTCGCCGAGATCGAGCGCATCGCCGACCGCATCGCCGTGCTGCGCGAACGCCGCCTGGTCGGCGAACTGCCCGGCGGCTGCGGCGAGCGCGCGGTGTTCGACCTGATCGCCGGGAGCGCGGCGGCATGAGCGCGGCGGCCACCCGATCGCCCAGCGCGCCGCGGCTGCCGGCGCGCATCGCCGCCCACCCGCTGTTCTGGCCGCTGGCGACGCTGGCGCTGCTGCTGCTCGGCAACGGCCTGTGGAATCCCGGTTTCCTGGCGCTGCAATGGCGCGACGGGCACCTGTACGGCAACCTGGTGGACATCGGCAACCGCGCCGCGCCGCTGGCGTTGGTGGCGCTGGGCATGACCCTGGTGATCGCGGTGCGCGGCCTGGACATCTCGGTCGGCGCGGTGGTGGCGATCGCCGCGACGGTGGCGGCATGGATGATCGGCGGCGGCGAGCACAGCCGCTTTCCGCTGTGGGCGGTGATCGTGGCGCCGTTGCTGGTCGCCGCCGCGTGCGGGCTGTGGAACGGCCTGCTGGTGGTCAAGGTCGGCATGCAGCCGATCATCGCCACGCTGATCCTGATGGTGGCCGGACGCGGCGTGGCGCAGCTGATCGGCGACGGCCAGATCCTGACCATCTACTACCCGCCGTACTTCTACCTCGGCAACGGCTTCCTGCTCGGCCTGCCGTTCGCGCTGTTCGTGGTCGCCGCGGTGTTCGTGGTGTTGCAGCTGCTGCTCGGGCGCACCGCGCTGGGCCTGTTCGTGCGCGCGATCGGGCACAACCCGCGCGCGGCGCGGGTGGCCGGGGTCAAGGCGCGGCTGATCGCGGTGCTGCTGTACGTGTTCTGCGCGTTCAGCGCCGGCCTGGCCGGGCTGCTGATCAGTTCCAACGTCAAGAGCGCCGACGCCAACAACGCCGGCCAGCTGATGGAACTGGACGCGATCCTGGCGGTGACGCTGGGCGGCACGCTGCTCGACGGCGGCCGCTTCAGCCTGGCCGGCAGCCTGATCGGCGCGCTGATCATCCAGACCCTGACCGCGACGATCTACGCGATCGGCGTGCCGGCGCAGGTCAACATGTTGATCAAGGCGCTGCTGGTGTTCGCGGTGATGCTGCTGCAATCGCCGCAGTTCCGCGCCAGCGTGCGCGGCTGGGTGCGGCGTCCCGAGCCGGGAGCGGGGCGATGAGCGCGGCCGGCGTACCGGTCCAGACCGCGCGCGGCCTGCGCCGCGCCGGCGCGCTGCTGCATGGCGCGCGCCTGCCGCTGGCGATCACCGTGGCCCTGTTCGTGGCCATGGCCGGCGCCGGTGGCGCGCTCTACGACGGCTTCCTGTCGCCGCAGGTGTTCGCCAATCTGCTGATCGACAACGCCTTCCTGTGCATCGCCGCGGTCGGCATGACGTTCGTGATCCTGAGCGGCGGCATCGACCTGTCGGTGGGCGCGGTGATCGCCTTCACCACGGTGCTGTCGGCGTCGCTGGTGCAGCACCACGGCTGGTCGCCGCTGGCGGCGATCCCGCTGGTGCTGCTGCTCGGTGCGCTGTTCGGCGCGTTCATGGGCATGCTGATCCAGCGCTACCGGCTGCAGCCGTTCGTGGTGACCCTGGCCGGCATGTTCCTGGCGCGCGGCGCCAGCTATCTGATCAGCGTCGATTCGATCCCGATCGACGACGCGCTGTACGTGGCCATCGCCCAGTTCCGCGTGCCGATCGGCGCCGGCGCGTCGCTGTCGATCGGCGCGCTGATCGCGCTGGCCACGGTGGCGCTGGGCATGTGGCTGGCGCACAGCACGCGCTTCGGCCGCGGCGTGTACGCGCTGGGCGGCAGCGAAGCCTCGGCGCGGCTGATGGGCCTGCCGGTGGCCGCGACCCAGGTCAAGGTCTACGCCTTCAGCGGGTTCTGCTCGGCGCTGGCCGGGGTGGTGTGCACGTTCTACATGCTGTCCGGTTACAGCCTGCATGCGCTGGGCCTGGAACTGGATGCGATCGCCGCGGTGGTGATCGGCGGCACCTTGCTGGCCGGCGGCAGCGGCTACGTGATCGGCACGCTGTTCGGCGTGCTGATCCTGGGCGTGATCCAGACCCTGATCGTGTTCGACGGCACGCTCAGCTCGTGGTGGACACGCATCGTGATCGGCGCGCTGCTGCTGGTGTTCTGCCTGCTGCAGCGCTTGTTGACCCGGCGCACGCCGGATTCGGGAGCGGACGCATGACGGAACATGAAGAGGCGGGCCTGGCCTGCACACGGCGCGATTTCCTGCACTACGGCGGCGCCTCGCTGGCCGCGCTGGGTGTGCTGGCGCAGGGCGAGGTGCTGGCCGTGACGCCATCGGCTGCGCCGGCCGCCGCGAAACGGCAGCCAGCGGTGCAACTGCGCGAGCAGCCGTTCGCGATGGGCCAGGTGCAACTGCTCGACGGCCCGTTCCTGCAGGCGCGCGAACGCGACCGCCGTTACCTGATGTCGATTCCCAACGATCGCCTGCTGCACAATTTCCGGCTTGTCGCGGGACTGGACTCGCACGCCGAACCGCTGGGCGGCTGGGAATCGCCGCACTGCGAAATCCGCGGGCATTTCTCCGGTGGCCACTATCTGTCGGCCTGCGCGCTGCTGTACGCGGCCACCGGCGACGCGGCGCTGAAGGACAAGGCCGACGCGCTGGTCGCCGAGCTGGCGCGCTGCCAGCGCGCCGACGGCTACCTCGGCGCGTACCCGTCCTCGTTCTACGACCGGCTCGGCCGCCGCGAGGAGGTGTGGGTGCCGATCTACACCGCGCACAAGATCCTCGCCGGGCACCTGGACATGGCCCGCCATGCCGGCAACGCACAGGCGCTGCGCACCGCGCAGCGCTTCGCCGACTGGCTGGGCGCGTGGATGGACGGCTTCGACGACGCGCAGTGGCAGCGCATCCTCGGCGTGGAGTTCGGCGGCGTGCACGAGTCGCTGCTGGAGCTGTACCTGCTCAGCGGCGACGACAAGTACCGGCGCTGGGCCGCGCGCTACGAGCAGGCATCGCTGCTCGAGCCGCTGGCGCAGGGCCGCGACGCGCTGGCCGGGTTGCATGCCAACACCCAGATCCCGAAGATCGTCGCCGCCGCGCGCGCCTACGAGATCGGCGGCGAGCCGCGCCAGCGCCAGATCGCCGAATTCTTCTGGCGCACCGTCAGCGGCCACCATGCCTATTGCACCGGCGGCACCAGCGACTTCGAAATGTTCGGCAAGCCGGACCACTTCGCCGGGCGCCTGAGCGGGCACAGCCACGAGTGCTGCTGCAGCTACAACATGCTCAAGCTGACCCGGCACCTGTACACCTGGCAGCCGGACGCGGCGCTGATGGATTACTACGAGCGCGTGCTGTTCAACGCGCGCCTGGGCACCCAGGACGAGGCCGGCATGATGATGTATTTCGTGCCGATGGATGCCGGGTACTGGAAGCTCTACAACACCCCGTTCGCTTCGTTCTGGTGCTGCACCGGCACCGGGGTGGAGGAGTTCGCCAAGAGCAACGACAGCATCTACTTCCGCGACGATGCCGGCCTCACCGTCAACCTGTTCATCGCCTCGCAGCTGGACTGGCCAGAGCGCGGCATGCGCGTGGTCCAGCGCACGCGCTTCCCGCAGCAGGAAGGCACCGCGCTCGAGTTCCAGTGCAAGCGCGCGCAGCAGATGACGCTGCGCCTGCGCATCCCGTACTGGGCCACGCAGGGCGTGCGCCTGCGCATCAACGGCAAGGCGCAGGCGGTCAAGGCGACCCTGGGCAGCTACCTGGAGTTGGAGCGCGGCTTCGCCGACGGCGACCGCATCGAACTGGACCTGCCGATGGCGCTGCACGCCGCGCCGCTGCCGGACGAACCCAGCCTGCAGGCGATGATGTACGGCCCGCTGGTGCTGGCCGCGCAACTGGGCAGCGACGGCATCGATCCGGCGCAGCTGCACGTGTCCGACCAGCGGCCGTCGTTGAACAGGATCGTCGGCCGCCAGTTGCCGGCGGTGTATTTCGCGCCGGAACAGCTGTGGGCGCGCAAGCGCGAGGGCCAGGAACTGGTGTTCGAGGCCGACGGACTGCAGGGCCCGCTGACCCTGGTGCCGTTCTACCGCATCGCCCACGAGCGCTATGCGGTCTATTGCCGAGCGAGGCCGGTATGGGAAAAGAATCCGCAGTTCTGAGCCGCTGGCGCATGGCGTCGGCGGTCCTCGTCGCGGCATGCGCGTTGCTGTGCGCGCTGCCGGCGCTGGCCGCCGAGCGCATGGTCGGCGAGGTGGCCAGCCCGAACGCCTCGCTGCGCGCGCAAGTGAGCGTGGACGAGGCCGGCACCGCGCACTACCGCGTGCTGCGCGACGGGCGCGAGGTGCTGCTGCGCTCGCGCCTGGGCCTGGTCCGCGACGATGCCGATTTCTCCAGGGGCCTGCGCCTGCTCAAGGTGTCGCCCGTCGCGACGGTGCACGACCGTTACGAACTGCTCACCGGCAAGCGGCGCATCAACGACTACCGCGCCAACCGCCGGGTGTTCTCCTGGCGCGGCGCCAACGGCGAGCGCCTGCAGATCGAATTCCAGGTCTCCGACGACGGCGTCGCATTCCGCTACGACTTCCCGCAGCGCGACCCGACGATCCGCGAGTTGCGCGAGGACGCCACCACGTTCCGCTTCGCCGCCGCCACGCGCGCCTGGCTGCAGCCGATGTCGCCGGCCAAGACCGGATTCGGCAGGACCAATCCCTCCTACGAGGAGTACTACCTGCAGGACATCGGCGTCGGCACGCCGTCGCCGCTCGCGGCCGGCTGGGTGTATCCGGCCCTGTTCCGCCATGCGGCGGACTGGGTCCTGCTCAGCGAGGGCTCGCTCGGCCGCGGCCATGCCGGCAGCCGCCTGCGCGATGTCGCCGACGCGCCCGGCGAGTACGCGATCGGCATGCCCGATCCGCGCGAGGTGCTGCCCGGCGGCGCCGCCAATCCGCGCTTCGCGCTGCCGTGGCGCTCGCCGTGGCGCATCGTCGCGGTCGGCAGCCTGAAGACCATCGCCGAGTCCACGCTCGGCACCGACCTGGCCGACCCGCCCGCGGCCGCGCCGGTCGCGCCGCCGCAGCCGGGCAAGGCGTCGTGGAGCTGGCCGCTGCTCGGCGATGGCGCCACCACCTTCGCCGTGCAGAAGCGCTACATCGACTTCGCCGCGCGCATGGGCTGGCGCTACACCTTGATCGACGCCCTGTGGGACACGCAGATCGGCGAGGACAAGCTGCGCGAGCTGATCGACTACGCGCGCGGCAAGCAGGTGGCCATCCTGCTCTGGTACAACTCGGCCGGCAGCTGGAACGACGCGCCGCAGACCCCGCGCGACCGCATGCTGACCCACGCCAGCCGCATCCGCGAGTTCGAACGGCTCAAGGCGATGGGCGTGGCCGGAGTGAAGATCGACTTCTTCGGCGGCGACGGGCAGTCGATGATCGGCTACTACCTGGACATCATGCAGGACGCCGCGCCCTACGGACTGATGCTCAACTTCCACGGCGCCACCTTGCCGCGCGGCTGGCAGCGCACCTGGCCGGACCTGATGACGATGGAGGCGGTGCGCGGGCTGGAGTTCGCCACTTTCGAGCAGGTCAATGCCGACCAGGTGCCGGCGCATGCGGCGATGCTGCCGTTCGCGCGCAACGTGTTCGACCCGATGGACTTCACCCCGCTGGCCCTGGTCAAGCTCAACGACAAGGTGCAGCGCCGCACCACGCCGGGCTTCGAACTGGCCGAGACGGTGCTGTTCGTGTCCGGCATCCAGCATTACGCCGAGACGCCAGAGAATCTGGAAAAGGCCGCGCCGGAAGTGCAGGCGCTGCTACGCGAACTGCCCTCGGTGTGGGACGACAGCCGCTATGTGGACGGCTATCCCGGGCGCTTCGCGGTGTTCGCGCGGCGCGGCGGCACGCGCTGGTACGTGGCCGGCATCAATGCCGACGCGCAACCGCGCACGCTGCGGCTGAACCTGGCGGAGCTGGGGGTGGCCGGCCGTGGCGCACGCCTGATCGTCGATGGCGACGGCCCGCTGGGGCTGGCCAGCCGGCGTATCGAAGTGGGGCCGACGCAGAACGTCGAGGTGGCGTTGCCCGCGCGCGGCGGTTTCGTGCTGCAGTTCGACTGAGCGCGCCTGCGCCTGCCGCGTGCAGGGGCGGGCACGGCCGCAACGGCGCCTGCGCATAGCGATGGCGCGGGATTGCCGATGCCGCGCCGGGCCGCCAAGGCTGAATCCGCGCCATTGCGGCGGCGGCACGACGGCCGCACTCGCACGCATCGGCATCGCAGCGGCGGATGCGGCAGCATAGAATTGGCGCTCGCGACAGGAGCGCCGTCATGCTGAAGATCTGGGGCCGACACAATTCGAGCAACGTGCGCAAGGTGCTGTGGTGCGCCGAGGAAATCGGCGTGGCGTACGAGTCGATCGAGGTCGGCGGCGCGTTCGGCAAGACCGCCGATCCGGCCTACCGCGCATTGAATCCCAACGGCCTGGTGCCGGCGATCGAGGACCACGGCCTGGCGCTGTGGGAATCCAACGCCATCGTGCGCTACCTGGCCGCGCGCTACGCGCCGGGCACGCTGTACCCTGAAGATCCGGCCGCGCGCGCGCTCGGCGACAAGTGGATGGACTGGACTACCTCGACCTTCGCCGGTCCGTTCCGCGATCTGTTCTGGGGCACGCTGCGCACCGCGCCCGAAGCGCGCGACGCGGCCCGGATCGCCGCCGCGCTGGCGCGTTGCGGCGAACTGCTGGGCATGGCCGATGCGGCGCTGGCGCAGCAGCCGTGGCTGTCGGGCGCGCAGTTCGCGATGGGCGACATCCCGCTGGGCAGCTTCGCCTACGCCTGGTTCGAGATGCCGATCGACCGGCCGGCGCTGCCGCATCTGCAGGACTGGTACCGGCGCCTGCAACTGCGTCCGGCCTACCGCAAGGGCGTGATGACGCCGCTGACCTGAGCATGGTGCGGCCTGCGGCCAACGCTGCCGTGCCCGTTTCGCTGCAGCGGCCATTCCGCTCGCGCGTATCCGATACCTGACGGCAAGGAGCCGCCACCTTGATCGAAACCCCGAAAATCGTGTTGTGCATTCCCGGCCCATGGCAGGACCGCTCGGATCTGGTTGCGCGCATCGTCCGCGACAGCGGCGGTTACCTTTTTGCCGGGCGGGTCCTGCTGCACACGGAAAGCGGCGACGCCTTCGAACTGCAATACGAGCCGCGCGACCCGCGCATGGCGGACGCGTTCGCCGCCGCCGGGCCGCATTGGTTCGATTCCGACGACATGGCGCGCATCCACGCGCATGCCTCGGTCGTGTACCTGATCGGCGCTGGCGGTTCCCGGGCGCGCGCCGAGGCGATGATGCTGGCGGCCCGAGGGTTGCTGGATGCGGGCGGCCTGGGAGTGAAGGTCGAGAGCAGCGGTGTCGCGCACGGTCCGGGGGCGTGGCGCCAGCTGTGCGCGGACCTGGGCTTTTTCAGCGCCCATCGTGCCTATGTGTTGAACCTCACCGGCGAGCAGGTCCATTCCTGCGGCATGCACCATTTCGGCATGAAGGACGCGATCGTCGCGGCGCAGGCGGCAGACGACCCGGTCGCGCTGCTGCACACTTTCACCTGGTATCTGTTCACCGAAGCGCCGGAGATGCGCGAGGGCCACACCTTCGCCGTGGCGGAGGATGCGCCGCGCTACCGGCTCGACGCCGAACCCAGCACGCAGTTCCAGCCCGGCGACCTGTTCGCCAATCCCTACGGCTTGTGGCGGCTGACGCCGCTGTAAGCGGCCGGCACGGCTGCGCGGCACGCTCGCACGTGTTGCTGGCGCCGGACGCGATCGTGCGCGGTGATGCCTTGCACCCGCGCGGTGCCGGCCATCGCCACGGTGCGTAGCGCGGGCAGCGGAACTACCTCCTGGAGGAGCCGTTGGTCGCGGCATTCGCCGCGGCCAAGGCGGCGTCGGCGGCCTCGTTGGCTTGGCGGATGGCAGCTGCCGCCACGGCCTCGGCTTCTGCGATGAGACGCTCGGCGATGCGCAGCGCCTCGTCCACCTGCTGCTGCGCCTGTTCGAGGTGTCGCTCGGCGTCCGCGCTTGCCTCGCGAACCGGCGGCGCAGCGGCTGCCGGGCTTGGCTGCGAGCGTCGCGGCGGTGCCTTGGCGGCCGCGTCCACGGCGTCGGCGAGATCGGCGATCGTCAGGACGTCGCCAGTGAACTGCAACCGCACGCGGCGGTCGCCGTCTTGGGCCAGCCACTGCAGGCTGCTGCCGTCCTGGCCCAAGCGTCCTGGCTGCAGCGAAGCGTTGCCCAGCAACGCCTGCGCTGCCTGCAGCACGGACGCGACGCTGCGACGGAGACGATCGGGGTCGCCACCGAGGCCGGGAACCTGGCCTGCGATTTGTTGCGCGGCCAGCGACAGGCGCGGGAAGCCGATCGCGCGTCCCGTCGCCAGGTAGCTGTGGAGCGCGCGCGGCAGCTCGTCCACCGTGGGCGAGCCGTCGAACCGTGGCCCGCCAAGCGCATCGAACAACGCGGGCAACAGCGTGTCCAGCGCTTCGGTGGTGGCCTGTCGGCGTGCGGCGGCGCTGCGGCCATCGGCGGCGGACTGCAGGTAATAGCGGTAGTAGTCGCAGAATTCCAATGCAGACCGGGCCCGCGCCAGCGCGAAATCGGCGGCTTCGCGACGGCTGACGGCGCGCGCGGCCGGTTGTGGGTCCGCCGCCGCCAGGCGCCACACGGCCATGCGGTCGTCGAAGTCCAACCCCTGCAGCAACGGCGCCGTCGCCACCCCGAGTTCGGCCAGGAACGCATCGGCGGAAGCCAACTCGGCATTGGTCACCAGGTCGTGTGCGGCCAGCACGTCTCGCACCCGGCGCGCCAGCGCCTCGCTGTCGCCTAGGCTTTCGGCGTTATGGATCAGGGCGAGCTCATGGAGGGCCAGCGTCAGCAGCTTGGCCGGCCCGACCTGCAGGCCGATCCGCGGCAGCCACAGCATGGAGGTGCCGTGCAAGCCTTGCTGCACGTCATCGAGCAGGCTGCGCTCGTCCGCGAAATCGTAACGTTGCGCGGACCCGCTCGCCCATTCGAACCACTGCGTGCCGCCATCGATGCGTGCCAGCGTCAGTTGCGCGGGTTCGGTGAGCGTGCGCGGGGATCGAAGCAAGCGGCCGGCAACGGACAAGGTCATCGCAAAAGCTCCTGTATGGGTCGTCGCCGAGCCGATGCTGCGGCGATATGGCCATGCGCAGCGTGCTGGACTGTCGCCGTCACCGCATCGGTCACCGCCTCAGCGTAGCAACGGCGTACGGACCGTTATCGATGCGGTTGGCAGGATGTGGGGGAGTTTGCTTCGGAACTTAGATGCGCAGCACTTATTCGGGCGAGGCACGCCGTTCGGCTATCCGCTCTCCGCTCATGCCAGCCCGCGGGCGCGGGGCGTCTTGCCGCTAGGGCTGCCCGGGCATCGCTAGCGCGGCGGATGCACCGTCGCCGCCACCAGCCGCATCACCAGCGGCCGTACCACCAGGATGCAGCAGAACGCGGTCGGCATCGCCAGCCGGTACGCCCCGAGCACGCGCTGCAGATAGTCCTCGCCGAGCCCGGCATTGGCCGCGGTGATCACCAGGCACATCAGCATGGCCATGATCGTGGCCATGTAGAAGGCGAACACGAACGGGGTGGCGCGCACGCCCAGCTTCAGGCGGCGTGGCGCGGCGATGTCGAAATCCTGCATGGGCGATATCTCGGTGGTCGTTGCGGGCCGGACGGCTCGGGAGGCGGCACGTTAGCAAGCCGATCGCAGCGCCAGTAGGCGAGGGCGGCTTGCGACTTTGTAAACTGCAACTTACGAATGCATCGCGTATACCGGTTTGCGTAGTGAATCTCCTTCAGTCCATCCGCAGTTTCATCCACACCGTCGAGGCCGGCAGCGTCGCCGGTGGTGCCAGGGCCCTGGGCGTGAGCGCGGCGGCGGTGAGCCAGAACATCGCGCGGCTGGAGGCGCATCTGGGCGTGCGCCTGCTCAACCGCAGCACGCGCAGCCTGGCGCTGACCGAGCGCGGCGCGCTGTATCTGCAGCAGGTGCGGCGGGTGGAACTGGATCTGGAGCGCGCGCGGCAGTCGGTGGCCGATCCGCAGGCCGAGCCGGAAGGGCGGTTGCGCGTGGCCAGCACCGCCGCGTTCGGCCGGCATGTGCTGGCGCCGCTGCTGCCGGCGCTGGCGGCGCGGCATCCGCGCCTGGCGATCGAACTGTTGAGCGCCGATCACCGCGTGGACCATGCGCAGGAAGGCGTGGACGTCAGCATCCGCATCGAGCCGCAGTTGCAGGACGGCTTGGTCGCGCGCTGCATCGCCGCGGTGCCGTTCGTGTTCTGCGCGGCGCCGGAGTATCTGGCGCGTGCCGGCACGCCGACGACGCCGGAGCAACTGAAGGACCACGCCTGCCTGTTGCTGCGCTGGGCGGTGGACGGCCGCTACCTGCGCTGGGGCTTCGTCCGCGACGGGCTGCGCTTCGACGCCGAGGTGACGCCGGCGCTGGTCGGCGACGACATCGATGCGCTCGCCGGCATGGCCGCGGCCGGTGGCGGCATCACCCGGCTCGCGGCGTTCGTGGCGCAGCCGTACCTGCAGCGCGGCGCGTTGCGCGCCTTGTTTGAGTACGACGCGGCCGGTGCGGTCAACGCCGCGCCCGAACCGATGCGGCTGTACCTGTGCGTGGCCGACCGCCGCGACTTCACCCCGAAGGTGCGCGCCTTGCAGGAGCACCTCGTCGCCGGCCTGCCGCCGGCGTGGCGGGTGGCGTAGGCGTAGGCCCGCGCTGCGGGCGAGGCGTTACAGCCTGCCGCCCGCCACCGCCGGCGCCGCCTCGCGCGCGGCGGCGCGGCGCATCACCCAGTTGAACAGCGGCGTGGCCATCAGCGTGGACACGATCGCCATCAGCACCAGGATCGAGAACAGGCCCTGCTCGATGACCCCGGCCTGCAGGCCGATGTTGATGATGATCAGTTCCATCAGCCCGCGTGCGTTCATCAGCGCGCCGATCGCCATCGCGTCGCGGTTGTTCTCGCCACTGACGCGCGCCGCGGCCCAGCAGGCGATGCCCTTGCCCAGGAACGAGGCGAGCAGGATCGCCACCGCGGCGATCAGGATCTGCGGGTCCAGCAGCACGCTGAGCTGGGTCTTGAGCCCGGAGAAGGTGAAGAACATCGGCAGCAGGAACACCACCACGAACGGCTGCAGCTGTTCGCGCAGCTTCTCGGTCAGCGCGCCCTTGGGCAGGCAGGCGCCGAGCAGGAAACCGCCGAACACCGCGTGGATGCCGATCGCGTCCATCGCCCAGGCGCTCATGCAGAACAGCATCAGCACCACCGCCAGCACGCTGGCGCTGAGCGGCTGGTCGGGACGCACGTGATCGGCCAGGCGGCGCAGCCAATGGCGGCCGACCAGCATCATGAACAACGCGTAGCCCACGCCGCCGCCGATCGCCAGGTAGGCGCTGTTCCAGCTGCCGCCGAAACTGGCCAGCACGATCGCCAGGATGCACCAGGCCGCGGCGTCGTCCACCGCGCCGGCGGTGAGCGCCAGCGTGCCCAGCGAACTGCCGGTGAGGCCGCGCTCGTGGATGATGCGCGCCAGCATCGGGAACGCGGTGATGGCGATGGCCGCGCCCAGGAACAGCGAGGCTTCCAGGATCTTGGCCTTGGCCGAGAACAGGCCCGGGGTGTGCAGCAGCCACGGCACCAGCGCGAAGGCGAGCACGAACGGCACCGCGATGCCGGCCAGCGACACGCTCATCGCGCTGCGGTAGCGGGCGCGGAAATGGTCGCCGCGGAAGTCGGTGCCGACCAGGAACATGTACAGGCCCACGCCGAACTGCGCGACCACGTACAGCATGTCCAGGGTCTGCTTGGGGAACAGCGCCTGCTGCACGTCCGGCAGCAGCCAGCCGAACAGCGACGGCCCCAGCGCCACGCCGGCGATCATCTCGCCCACCACCTGCGGCTGGCCCACGCGCTTGGCCAACAGGCCGACCAGCCGGCAGATCAGGAGGATCGCTGCCGCCTGCAGAAAGAAATAGACGGACATCTGCGGTGTGGTCATCGGCACGCATCCTTGATATGTCGGCGGATGATAGGAGCGCGGCGGGGAGAAAGCCACGCTTGCCCCCGCCAGCGCCGCGTGCCGGCCGGGGCGGCCGAGCGGCGTCGCGGGTGTCGCGGCGCGCGGCCAGCGGTACTTTCGGCACTGACCGCCGCGCGCCGGATGCAGTGCTATGCGGGGCGGCGCGCCCGGCCGGCAACGGCCACGGGCGGGGTATCACCTGATGACAGTGGGAGAGAAAGCGATGAGCGAAGCATGGACGCGGCGGCAATGGCTGGGCCTTTCCGGCAGCGCGCTGCTGGCGGGGCTGCTACCCGGCACGGCGGCGGCGAGCGGCGCCGCGGCACGGTCCGCGAACGACACGGCCGGCAATGGCGCGGGCGCAACCGACGCGCAGGCGCTGTATCGCCGCGCCCTGGTGCTCGACGCCAACACCCTGGCCTCGATCGGCCGGCTGGCCGGCGACGGCGACAGCGCCGATCGCATACGCCAGTTGCGCGATTCCGGCGTGACCGCGCTGAAGACCACGCTGGGCGATGCCGACGGCGACTTCGAAGCGGCGGTGAAGGACATCGCCGCGGCGCAGGCGCTGGTCGAAACCTATCCGCAGCACTTCCTGAAAGTGCTGCAGCACGACGACCTGCAGCGGGCCAAGCGCGAGGGCCGGATCGCGCTGATCTTCTCCTTCGAATCGGCGGCGATGCTGGAGGACAAGCCCGAGCGTATCGATCTGTTCCGCCAGCTCGGCGTGCGCGTGATGCAGCTGTCCTACAACCGTGCCTCGCCGTTCGGCACCGGCTGCCTGGACGGCGATGCCGGCGGCGTCACCGCGCTCGGGCGCGAGGCGATCGCGCGCATGAACCGGCTCGGCGTGGCGCTGGACCTGAGCCATGCCAACGCGCAGACCACCCGCGACGGTATCGCGCTGTCGCAGCGTCCGCCGGTGTTCACCCATGCCGGCTGCAGCGCGGTGTTCGCGCATCCGCGCAACAAGCTCGACCGCGACATGCGCGCGCTGGCCGACAAGGGCGGGGTGATGGGCATCTACATGCTGCCGTTCCTGACCGAGGACAGCCGCCAGCCGCAGCTGGCCGATTATCTGCGGCACATGCGGCATGCGCTGGACGTGTGCGGCGAGGACCACGTCGGCATCGGCACCGATTCGATGTTCTTCCCGGTCACCGAGCAGGACATCCGCGAGATGGACACGCTGATGCAGCAGCGCCGCCACGACGGTGTCGGCGCGCCCGGCGAGAACCGCACCCCGTACCTGCCCGACGTCAACAGCGTGCGCAAGCTCGAACGCGTCGCCGATGGCCTGCTGCGCTACGGCTACAGCGCACGGGTGACCGAGAAGGTGCTGGGGCTGAACTTCGACCGGGTGTTCGGCGAGATCTGGGCGGCCTGAGGCGCGCCGGTAGGCATAGGTATATGCCGTCTTTCAGGCTTTCGTGCTTGCTCTGATCGTTCCTCAAGCGGGCCGCTTTCGCTCCGCTTCGATGCCTAGGGATGGGTTGAGAAGCGCGAGCGATGCGTGCCTGGATTGGTGCCGAACTGGCGTCGAAACGCGCGGCGCAGCTGCTGTTCGTCGCCATAGCCCACTTGCAAGGCGATGCTCTTCAGGGGCAGCCCGGTTTCCTCCAGCGCGCGGCATGCCGCCTCGAGCCGCATCAACTCGACCGTCTTGGCGGGCGTGCGCCCCACCTTGGCAGCATAGATGCGCGCGAAGGTTCGCGGCGCCATGTTTGCACGCTCCGCGAGCTGCGGGACCGACAGGTCCGCGCCCAGATTCGCCGCCATCCACGCGTGCAGCTCGACGAAGGCACGATCCCGCGCCTGCGCCGCCAACGGCACGCTGAACTGCGATTGCCCGCCGGCGCGCTTCATGAAGACCACCAGCTGTCTGGCGGCGTCGATCGCGACGCGCGGCCCATAGTCCTGCTCTATCAGCGCCAAGGCGAGATCGATTCCCGCACTCACCCCGGCCGAGGTCCACAGATTGCCGTCGCGGATGAAGATGCTGTCCGGATCGACCTCCAGTTCCGGATGCCGGCGCTTCAATTTATCGAGCCAGGCCCAGTGCGTCGCCACGCGCCGTCCATCGAGCTGGCCGGCGGCTGCCAGAAGGAACGCGCCCGTACAGACGGAGCAGAGCCTGCGCACCGATCCGGCGCGCGCGGCGATGAAATCACGCAAGGCGGGCGTGACCTCGAACTCCTCGCCCGCACAGCCGCCCGGCGCGATCAGCGTATCGATCGCGACGTTCGCCAGCGCGCAGACCGGGACGGTGACTACGGGCAAGCCCGACCCGGTGACAATCGGGCCGCCCTGTGCCGATGCCACGATCGTGTCATACCGTGCCGGCGCGCCCGGTCCCGCGCCCCGGTTGGCCGTGGTCAGCGCCTGCAACGGACCGGCGAGGTCGAGCAGGTTCATCCCGTCGTAGGCGAGAAGCACCACGCGCAGCGGTCCGTGCGGCTGTCCCACGTGACCGATGCCGATCGGCTTTCCATCTAGGACAGCGGGAGCGCTCCGCGCTGGCAAAGACGTCATGGGCTATTGTCCGATCGCGGCATGTGGCCACCATGTGCCCTGGACCGGATAACGCCGAGTGGGGGGGGCGCGCATGTCACCGTGCCGCCTTCAGGTCGCCCCACGGATATTCCATGGCAAGCGCGGACAGACGTGCGGTGCCGCTGCCGTAACGCTCGGCGATCAGATCGAAAGCGGCAGGAAGCGCCGTGCCGGCAGGGGCGGCCGCGGCCAATGCGATGCGCACGTCCGCAGTCGGGGACGCAGCCGCCTGGGTCAGCACGCGCAGGCCGCCGCGCAGCCGTACCGGACCGGCCGTGTCGGAGACAATGCGGACTTCGTTGCGCATCGTGCGCGACCATGCTTCGGCGTGCAGCGACAACGCCACCTCGTCGTCGCCGTCCCGCACCTCCAGCGCCACCACGTCTTCGCGCTCGACGCGCATGTTGGCGCGGTGCGTGGCCTGGTCCGTCGGGAGAACCTTGAACATGTCGCTGTCGTGCGCGGCTTCCCATGACGCAACGCCCAGGCGCTCGGCGGTCGCGCGCGCCGCTTGCGTCCCGGCGATCGTCTCGACCAGTGCGAGGCTGATCGGCAGCGCGGCAGAGACCCCGGCGCTCGAGGCGACATCGCCGTCGGCCACATAGCGCAGGTTCGTCAGCCAGGTGACCTGCCGGTAGTGCTTGCGACGCTCGCGCAGCGAGGCCCAGTGGCCCGTGGCGCGGCGACCGTCGAGCGCGCCGATCTCCGCCAGCAGCTCGACGCCGTCGCAAATCGACACCAGCGCTGCGCCGTGCGCGCGTTGTGCCCGCAACCAGGCCGTTTCCTCGGCATGCTTGTCCGCCGTCGCCGGGACGATCACGTAGTCGGCCCCATCGGGGTAGGCCTTGTCGAACGCGGAGACGGTCATGTCGGGCAACAGCGTGAGCGGGCCGGCCTTCAACGGACGGTCGGTCATGTTCAGGGCGATCACGGTTGCCGCACCGGATTGCGCCAGGACGCCGTATGGCACGACGAAGTCCGACAGCACGGCCTTGTCCTGGGCGACCACGACCACCACCGGGAGCGCGTCCGGATGCTTGCGGACGTGGACGATCGGCAAGCCCGTCGCCCGCGCATTCTCTGGCTGCGCTGTCGCCGGAGAATCGGCGGCGGCAATCGATCCACAGACAGCGAAGAGGCCGGCGACGACGAAAAGGGCCATGCGGGAGCGGCGACGGGGATGGTGCGACATGGTGAAATCCGATGTGGTTGGGGTCCCACTCTCTCGGGATTCACGCTTGGCTTAAAGGTCGATCTTCCATCATTTTCTGCCAGGAAGGGAAGCGAGGGGTTCCGGAAGCTCTTTCCGCTCCAGCGTCGTCGATGCCGGCTCCAGCGCGGTATTCGCGCATCCGCGCAACAAGCCCGCTCGCGACATGCGCGCGTTGGCCGACAAGGGTGGGCGATGGCATCGACGTGCTGCCGTTCCTGACCGAGCACAGCTGCCAGTCGCAGCTGGCTCACATCAGCCGCCTGGACACGCGTCGCGACAACACCGGCGAGCGGCCCGGTCGCGTCGTTGCACGCGCCGCGCCGGACTGTTCCAGCAGCGTGGCGCCGAAGGCATTGACCCGCCTGCGGCGCAGGTCCAGACTTGCGCCCTCGTCCACGTATCGCCCGCCCTCCCATGTCGCACGCACCGCTGCTGATATTGCCGACCGACGCCCTGCGCATCAGCGCGGGCCGGGTGCGCCTGCCTGACGGGATGGAACGAGCCGAGCCGTAGCGCTCCGCCACCGCCGATCCGCCGCAGACAAGCACCCGATGGGTGCTTTTTTATTGCCTTTTTTCCAGCTGTCCCACTTTCCGAAACGCGAAGGAGAACGTGCCATGCACTACGCCGCCGAACCCGAAACCTAGCCGCATGCCCACGCGCCAACCGGGGCATGCGGCCTCCCCGTGTTGGCATCTGGAACCCCTCTCATGAACACCCAAACCCTTTCCCGCTGGCGCAACCTCGGCATCATCGCCCACATCGACGCCGGCAAGACCACCCTCACCGAACGCCTGTTGTGGGCCACCGGCGCGATCCATCGCGTCGGCGAAGTCCACGACGGCGCCGCCACCACCGACTTCTCCGACATCGAACGCGCCCGCGGCATCACCATCGGCGCGGCCGCGGTGCAGGCGCAGTGGGCGCCGCGCGGGCAGCCGGCGCATCGGCTCACCCTGATCGACACTCCCGGGCACATCGATTTCGCGATCGAGGTGGAACGCTCGCTGCGCGTGCTCGACGGCGCGGTCGCGGTGTTCTCCGCGGTCGACGGCGTGCAGCCGCAATCGGAAACCGTGTGGCGCCAGGCGCGCCGGCACGGTGTGCCGCTGGTCGCGTTCGTCAACAAGATGGACCGCGCCGGCGCCTCGTTCGAGGGCGTGCTGGCGCAGCTGCGCAGCAAGCTCGACGCCACGGTGTGGGCGGTCGGCGTGCCGCTGCCGGGCGATTCCGGCTTCGACGGCTGGGTCGACCTGGTCGGCCGCCGCGTCCTGGCGTGGGACGGCGACGGACGCATGGCCACGCGTGCATGGAACACGGACGATGCCGCTGCGTTCGCCGAGGCGCGCGAACGGCTGGTCGCCGCAGTGGCCGAGCACGACGACGCGCTGGCGCAGGCCTATCTGGAAGAGCGTGCGATCGACGACGACGCGCTGCGCGCCGCGCTGCGCCGCGCCACCCTGGCCGGCGCCGGCGTGCCGGTGCTGGCCGGCTCGGCATTCAAGAGCAAGGGCATCGAGCCGTTGCTGGACGCGATCGTCGACTGGCTGCCGTCGCCGCTGGACCGCCCGCCGGTGCCGGCGACGCGCGACGCGGACGACGTCGGCGGCACGGACATGGCGCTCGCCGCGCAGCTGGCGCCGGATCCGTCCGGCCCGTTGGTGGCGCTGGTGTTCAAGGTCGCGCATACCGCACAGGGGCCGCTGGCGTTCGTGCGCGTGTATGCGGGCACCTTGCGCGTCGGCGACATGGTGTGGACGTCGCAGGCGCGGCGTCTGCGCCGGGTCGGGCGGCTGGCGGTGGTGCAGGCGCAGCGCACCCACGACGTGGCGCAGGCCTGCGCCGGCGAGATCGTGGCCATCCTCGGCTGGAAGGAGGCGGCCAGCGGCGAGACGCTCAGCGGCGGCGACGCGCGCTGGGTGCTGGAGAGCATCCGCACGCAGCCGCCGGTGCTGGCGTGGCGGTTGGGCGCGGCCAATGCCGCGGAGCTGGTGCGGATGGGGCAGGGACTGGCGCGGCTGGCGCAGGAAGATCCCTCGTTCCGCGTCGACAGCGATGCCGAGACCGGCGAAACCCTGGTCTGGGGCATGGGCGAGCTGCACCTGGAGGTGATGGTGGAGCGCCTGCGCAGCGAGTGGCAGGTGGACGTGCGCACCGGTGCGCCGCGCGTGGCCTACCAGGAAACGCTGCGCGCCGCGGCGCTGGGCGTGGTCGGGCGGCTGTCCAAGCAGAACGGCGGCCATGGCCAGTTCGCGCAGGTGGTGCTGGACCTGGTGCCGCGCGCGGACGGCGCGGTGGTCTTCGCCGACCGCAGCCGCGGCGGCGTGGTGCCGAAGGCGTTCGTCGCCGCGACCGAGAAGGGCGTGCGCGCGGCGCTGGCGGAAGGACCGCGCGGCTACCCGGTGGTCGGCGTGGAGGTGGTGCTGGTCGATGGCCAGGCGCATGCGGTGGATTCGTCGGACCAGGCGTTCCAGCGTGCGGCGTCGGACGCGGTGAAGGCGGCGCTGGCGCAGGCCGGCACGCTGCTGCTGGAGCCGGTGATGGCCTTGGCGATCGATACCCCGGCCGCCAGCGTCGGCGACGTGCTCGGCGATCTGCAGCGGCGCGAGGGGCGCGTCGTGGCGATCGCCGAGCGCGGCACCCGCGCCGACGTGGTCGCGCAGGCGCCGCTGGCGCAACTGCAGGCCTACACCACCGCGTTGCGCTCGCTGACCCAGGGGCGCGCGTCGGCGAGCATGACGTTCGACGGCTACGCGGCTGTCAGCGCGGCGTAGCCCGCCGCCTGCGAGAGGCGCTGCACGAGGTCGAGGAGCCGGTTCGCCGGCTCCTCTTTTTTTGCCCGGCGCTTGCGCACACGCCGCGATCCGGGCTTCATAGGCGCCCCCGATACCGGAGCCGCGCATGCGTCGACTCGTTGCCATCCTTGCCTTTTTGCCTGCGCTCGCCGCGGCGCAGGCGCCGCCGTGCGCGACGCCGCTGCAGGTGGCCGAACGGCTGTACCAGGCGCGCGATTTCTATTGGCGGCCGCAGAACCTGGACGGGCTGCTGACGCCGTCCTTCGCCCATGCGGTCAAGGACGAACTCGCCTGCGCCGAGCGCGAGGGCATCTGCCGCCTGGACTACGACCCGTGGACCAACGCGCAGGACGGCGACATTGAGGGCACTCCGCGCTTTACACTGGTGTCCGGCGGCTCCCTGGCGACGGTGCTGGAAGTGCGGGTGGACTATCGGCTGGCCATCGATGCGACGCGCAAGCAGCCTGGCAGCGTGAAGATCGAACTGCAGCGCCGCGGCAACGGCTGCTGGGCGGTCAGCGACCTGATCTCGCCGGACGGCGACTCGCTGTTCGCGCGGCTGTCCGACACCCCGGAATAGGCGCCGCGCATAAAAAAACCACGCCGACCTGCGCCGGCGTGGTTCGGACGACCTGCCCGCGCCCTGCAGCGGGAGGGTAGGCGCGAAGGCGTCCGCGACTATTGCAGCTTCAGCATCACGATCGCCTTGGCCGGCAGCGCCACCTTCAGCGTGCCGCCCTGCAGGCTGGCGCCGCCGAAGGCCGCCGGCTTCACCACCTGCGGCTGCTCGAAGGTGTTGAGCGCAGTGATCTTCGGCGCGGTGAGGATCTGCCCGCTGACGCCGCTGGCCTGTACGCCGTCCACGCTCACCGCCACCTCCGCGGCGCGGTTCGGGTCCAGGTTGGTCAGCGCCACGTAGACGTGGCCGTCCTTCGCCTTGACCGCCGAACCGTGCACCGACGGCACCGTGTACTCGCCGTGCTTGTAGTCCGGCGCCTTGATCTGCAGCGGCAGCGCGGTCGCGTCCTGGTACGGCTTGTACATCGCGAACACGTGGTAGGTCGGGGTCAGCAGCATCTTGTCGCCGTCGGTGAGGATCATCGCCTGCAGCACGTTGATCATCTGTGCGATGTTGGCCATGCGCACGCGGTCGGCGTGCTGGACGAAGATGTCCAGGTTGAGCGAGGCCACCAGCGCGTCGCGCAGCGTGTTCTGCTGGCGCAGGAAGCCCGGGTTGACGTTGGGCAGGCCGCTGTACCAGGTGCCCCATTCGTCCACCACCAGCGCGACCTTCTTGCCCGGGTCGTACTTGTCCATGATCGCGCTGTGCTTGCTGATCAGCTCGTCCATCAGCAGCGTGCGCGACAGCGTCTCGATCCACGCGGTCTCGTCGAACTCGGTGGACGAGGCGCGCGGCGGCCAGCCGCCGGGGATGGTGTAGTAGTGCATGCTCAGCCCGTCCATGTACTTGGTGGCCTCCCGCATCATCACTTCGGTCCAGTGGTAGTCGGCATCGCTGGGGCCGGGCGCGATCTTCATGATCTTCTGGTCGGCCGGCGCCTTGACGAAGGTCTGGTAGCGGCGGTACACGTCGGCGGCGTATTCCACGCGCATGTTGCCGCCGCAGCCCCACAACTCGTTGCCGACGCCGAAGTAGGGCACCTTCCACGGCGCGTCGCGGCCGTTGCCGCGGCGCTGGTTGGCCAGCGTGGACTTGGTCGGCGCGGTCATGTACTCGACCCATTGCGCCATCTCGTCCGGCGCGGCGTCGCCGACGTTGCCGGCCACGTAGGCCTGGGTGCCGAGCAGCTCGGTGAAGTCCATGAACTCGTGGGTGCCGAAGCTGTTCGGTTCCTCGACGCCGCCCCAGTGCGTGTTGATGCTGGTCGGGCGCTTGGCGCGCGGGCCGATGCCGTCGCGCCAGTGGTATTCGTCGGCGAAGCAGCCGCCGGGCCAGCGGATGTTGGGCACCTCCAGCGCCTTCAGCGCCGCGACCACGTCGTTGCGGTAGCCGCGGGTGTTGGGGATCTTCGAGTCCGGCCCGACCCACACGCCGCCATAGATGCCGTTGCCCAGGTGTTCGGCGAACTGGCCGAACAGGTTGCGCGAGACCTGCGCACCCGGCTGGTCGGCGTGCAGCGTGCCGCGCACCGCGACGTCGGCGGCCTGCGCCAGGCCGGCGCCGAAGGTCAGCGCGGCCACCGCGGCGGCCAGCGGCAGGCGTCGCCGCCAGCGTCGCGCGGCGTTCTTCAGTGAGCGGGTCGAGAGCATCGTGGGTCTCCTAGGTGGATGGTGCGGCGGTGCCGTGCACGGACGCCGCGTCGGTGATGAGGGGCGGCGCCGGCCGCACGCGGCGCATGCACGGGATCGGTGCTGCACGGGGCCGCTGCGGCGCACAGCGGCAGTCGCGGGTGGCAGGGCGCGGCGTGGTGGCGGTATCGGTGCAGATCGCAGTCCTTGTGATCGGTGAGGGTGCGGCGCTGCGGCAGCCCCCGGCCGCGGTTCGAGCATAGGCAGGCCGGCGCGTTGCGACCAATGACTTAAATCCTCGCTGCTATAGCCGATTCGCATCGCTGGCGCGGCTGTCCGCTGACGTGGTCGCCGCGCCGTCCCGTTGCGCTCCCCGATGCGCGCATCGAGGATAGGCGAGCGACAGATAGCCGACCAATGATTTAAATCGGCGTATCGATATGGGGATTGCAATGATGCGATGCCGCAGATCGTGCATGGAGTGCGCCTCGCACCCATCTCGCCGTGGCGCGTGATCGCAGTCGCAAGCATGTGGCGTGGTGCATCGATGCACCAACCTGCGCGGCGATGGCTTGCGAGCGGCCGCGCTGGTTATGCTGCGCGGCACGCGTGGACTCCGCACGCGCCTACAAAGGACCCCGCATGTCATCGATCTTCGGCCAGCTTCCCGACGGTACCGCCATCCAACGCTTGCTCCTGGACAGCGGCGCCGGCTTGCGCGCGGAAGTGCTGACCTATGGCGGCCTGCTGCGCGGCTTGAGCCTGGAGACTGCGCGCGGCCGCACCGAACTGGTCCTCGGGCTGCCGACGCTGGACGCGTACCTGCACGACCCGGCCTATCTCGGCGTGCTGGTCGGCCGCTTCGGCAACCGCATCGCCGGGTCGGCGTTCAGCGTGGACGGGCAGCGCTACGCGGTCACCGCCAACGAAGGCGCCAATCATCTGCATGGCGGCGCGTGCGGATTCGGGCGCCGGGTGTGGTCGGTGCAGGCGCAGTCCGAGCGCAGCCTGCAGTTGCGCTACGACTCGCCGGCCGGCGAGGAAGGCTATCCGGGCAACGTGCAGGTCAGCGCCGAGTTCAGCGTGCACGGGCGCACCCTGGAACTGCAGTTCGCTGCGCAGACCGATGCGCCGACCCCGCTCAATCTCACCCATCATCCGTACTTCAACCTGGCCGGGGATGCCGGCGTGGCGGCCGCCGCGCAGTGGCTGCGCGTGCCGGCCGACCGCTACCTGCCGGTGGCCGACGCGGCGTTGCTGCCGACCGGCGAGGTCGCCGCGGTGGCCGGCACGCCGTTCGACTTCCGCCGTCCGCGCGCGATCGCCGACAAGGGCGGCGCGGCCGATCCGCAGTTGCGCCTGAGCGGCGGCTACGACCATTGCCTGGTGCTGGCCGAGCCGCGCGACTGCAGCGCCATCCTGTATTCGCCGCACAGCGGCGTGGCCATGCGCATCGCCAGCGCGATGCCGGCGCTGCAACTGTACGAAGGGCACTGGCTGGATCGCCAGCATCCGGGCCTGGGCCGCGGCGTGTGCCTGGAGCCGCAGGGCTATCCGGATGCGCCGAACCAGCCGGGCTTCCCCGACACCATTCTGCGTCCCGGCCAGGTCTACCGGCACCGCATCGAATACCGCTTCGCCGAGGTCGGCGCGCATGCCGATTGGGTCGCGGTGGAGGCGGCATTGGCCGATTGAGGTGTGATGCAGAGCTGCCGGCAGGCAGCGCGCCCTGTAGGAGCGGCTTCAGTCGCGACAGATCGTTTCCGCAACCGACATTTCCTCGGCGCCGGCGTCGCGGCTGAAGCCGCTCCTACAGGGGAGACATTGCATCCCCCAATGCCGACACGCAGCCGCTACTGCGGATGCCCGAGCACCAGTTCGATGACGAACTTGCTGCCGAAGAACGCCAGCAGCAGCAACAGCATCGCCGCCAGGGTCCAGTGCACCGCCTTGATGCCGCGCCAGCCGTAGCGCCAGCGACCGAACAGCAGCGCGCCGAACACGATCCACGACAGCACGCTGAGCACGGTCTTCTGCACCAGCCGCTGCGCCAGGAAATCCTGCACGAACAGCACCCCGGTCAGCAGGGTCAGGGTCAGCAGGATGAAGCCGACCACGATGGTGCGAAACAGCAGCGTCTCCAGCGCGGTCAGCGGCGGCAGCGCGCGCAGCCACGGATGGAAGTCGCGACGGCGCAGCGCGCGCTCCTGCAGCCACAGCATTACCGCCAGCAGCGCGGCGATGCCCAGCGTGGCGTAGGCCAGCAGCGCCATCCATGCATGCAGCTGCAGCCGCCAGTCCAGCACCGGCGCCGGCTCGTGGCCGTGCGAGTGGTAGGCCAGCAGCAGCGCCGCCGACAGCGGAAACACCACCACGCCCAGCGCCGCCATGCGCCCGCTGGCGCCGACCAGCGCGGTCATCAGCGCCATGCCCAGGCTGACCAGCGACAGCGCGGCGAAGAAGTGCATGTCCGGCCCGCCGGCGGTGTGCAACGCCACCTGCACGTGGTAGCCCGCATGCAGCGCCACCGCCGGCAGCGCCGCCCACAGCCAGCCGCGGCTGCGCTCGACCCGGTCGCGCACCACCGAGCCGACCAGCAGGCCGGTAGCGGTCAGGTACAGCAGGGTCGCGACGAGGATCAGGAGCATCGCGCCAGTTTCGCATATCGGGCCTGCGCTCGTGGCGGCGGCCCGGTCGATCGGACGCACCCGCTCGCGCCGCGCCCACGGCAGCGCGCCATGCGCGGCGGCATCGGCGGCACCACGAGGAAGCCGGCAGGCGGCGGCACCAGGGCGGGGGCGGCCTGCCGATGCCGCTACGGGCCCGAGCCGGGGCCGGCTCCGGGATCGCCGGCCGGCGCGGCTATAATCGACGACCGTTTCCCGTCTGCGACCCGCCCGCATGTTCGAATCCCTCACCCAACGCCTCTCCGGCACCATGCAGCGCCTGCGCGGCCGCGGCCGCCTGACCGAGGAGAACATCCGCGAAGCCACCCGCGAAGTGCGCATCGCGCTGCTCGAGGCCGACGTCGCGCTGCCGGTGGTGCAGGCGCTGATCGAACGCATCAAGGTGCGCGCGGTCGGCCAGGAAGTGCTCAAGAGCCTGACCCCGGGCCAGGCGCTGATCAAGGTCGTGCGCGACGAGCTGACCACGGTGATGGGCTCGGCCGCCAGCGACCTCAACCTCAACGTACCGGCGCCGGCGATCGTGCTGATGGCCGGCCTGCAGGGCGCGGGCAAGACCACCACGGTCGGCAAGCTGGCCAAGCACCTGAAGGAAAAGCGCAAGAAGAAGGTGATGGTGGTCTCCGCCGACGTCTACCGTCCGGCCGCGATCGAGCAGCTCAAGACGCTGGCCGAGCAGGTCGGGGTGCTGTTCTTCCCGTCCGAGGCCTCGCAGCAGCCGGTGGACATCGTCCGCGCCGCGATCGCCGACGCGCGCAAGTCCTTCGTCGACGTGCTGCTGGTCGACACCGCCGGCCGCCTCGCCATCGACGCGGCGATGATGACCGAGATCAAGGCGCTGCACGCCGCGATCAACCCGGCCGAAACCCTGTTCGTGGTCGATGCGATGACCGGCCAGGACGCGGCCAACACCGCCAAGGCGTTCAGCGAGGCGCTGCCGCTGACCGGCGTGGTGCTGACCAAGACCGACGGCGATGCCCGCGGCGGCGCCGCGCTGAGCGTGCGCTACATCACCGGCAAGCCGATCAAGTTCATCGGCGTGGGCGAGAAGCCCGACGGCCTGGACGTGTTCCATCCCGACCGCCTGGCCAGCCGCATCCTGGACATGGGCGACGTGCTGTCGCTGGTCGAGCAGGTCGAGCACCAGGTCGACAAGGACAAGGCGCAGAAGCTGGCCGAGAAGGTCGCCAAGGGCAAGAAGTTCGACCTCAACGACATGCGCGACCAGCTCGAGCAGATGCAGAACATGGGCGGCATTTCCGGGCTGATGGACAAGCTGCCGGGCATGGGCCAGATCCCCGAGCACCTCAAGCAGCAGGTCGCCGGCAACAAGGACGTGCCGCGGATGATCGCGATCATCGGCTCGATGACCAAGAAGGAGCGGCGCAATCCGACCCTGCTCAACGGTTCGCGCCGCGCCCGCATCGCGCGCGGTTCCGGCACCCAGCCGGCCGACGTCAACAAGCTGATGAAGCAGTTCCAGCAAATGGAAAAGATGATGTCGAAGATGGCCGGCGGCGGCATGAAGGGCCTGATGCGCGGCATGAAGGGCATGATGGGCGGCATGGGCGGACGCGGCGGCCTGCCGTTCCGCTGAGCCGCGGCACTAAAGCCCCTCTCCCACCGGGAGAGGGGTTGGGGTGAGGGTCGGGGCGAAGCCACCTCGCAATGCATGCAGAAGCTAAGGGTGCAGCCCCTGGTCATTCATGCGTGTGCAGCCTTCGCCCCGCGCATCCCGTGCCTACCGCACCCCGCAGCCGCTACACGGAAACTGGCGATATCATCCGCTGCGCTATCCGCCAGCCGCCACCGCGGCATCGACCCGCCATGAACGATTCGCTGCAACACCGCGTGACCGCGTTCTGCTCACGCTTCGGCTTGCGCGTGCCGATCCTGCTGGCGCCGATGGCCGGCGCCTGCCCGGTGCCGTTGTCGGTGGCGGTCGCGCAGGCCGGCGGCATGGGTGCGATGGGTGCGGTGCTGTCCTCGGTCGCGGACATCGGCGCCTGGATGGACGCGTTTCGGCGCGACAGCGACGGGCCGGCGCAGGTCAACCTGTGGGTGCCGGATCCGCCGCCGCTGCGCGACGCCGCCGCCGAGGCGGCCACGCGCGCGTTCCTCGCGCAGTGGGGGCCGCAGGTCGAGGCTGCCGACGGCGATGCCGGTCCAGCCGATTTCGACGCGCAATGCGCCGCGCTGCTGGACGCGCGTCCCGCGGTGGCGTCCTCGATCATGGGCCTGTTCCCGCCGGCCTTCGTCGCGCAGCTGAAGCAGGCCGGCATCGCCTGGTTCGCCTGTGCCACCACGCTGGACGAGGCGCTGGCGGCGCAGGTGGCCGGCGCCGATGCGGTGGTCGCGCAGGGCGCGGAGGCCGGCGGCCACCGCGGCGCGTTCGATGCGGCGCGCGCCGAGCAGCAGCTGACCGGGCTGTTCGCGTTGCTGCCGCGGTTGGCCGATCGGCTGGACGTGCCGGTGATCGCCGCCGGCGGCATCGCCGATGGCCGCGGCATCGCTGCGGCGCTGACCCTGGGGGCCAGCGCGGTACAGATCGGCACCGCCTTCCTGCGCACCCCGGAGGCGGCGCTGGCGCCAGCCTGGGCCGAGGCGCTGGCACGCGCCGAGCCGGAACAGACCGTGCCGACCCGCGCCTTTTCCGGCCGCCTCGGCCGCGCGCTGGCCACCGACTACGTGCGCGCCGCCGCCGAGCCGACGGCGCCGTCGCCGCGGCCCTACCCGGTGCAGCGCGGGCTGACCGCGCCGATGCGCCAGGCCGCGGTGCGCGAAGGCCGCCTGGCGGCGATGCAGGCCTGGGCCGGGCAGTCGGCGTGGATGGCGCCGGCGCAGCCGGCGGCGACGCTGCTCGAGCGCTGGTGGGACCAGGCGCAGGCGCTGCTGTGAGCGCGAGGCTGTTCTGCAACGGACGGCCGGCGAGCGCGGAGGCATTGGCCGCGCCGGCGCTGGTCAACTACGGCCACTTCAGCACGATGCAGGTCCGCGACGGCGCGGTGCGCGGCTTCGATCTGCATCTGCGGCGGCTCGATGAGGCCACCCGCACGCTGTTCGGCAGCGAACTGCCGGCCGCCCGGATCCGCGCCGAACTGCGCGCGGCGCTGCAGGCATTCGGCAGCGGCGATGCGTCGCTGCGCGCCAGCGTGTTCGCCCGCGACTTCGATTTTCGCCGCGCCGATGCGGCCTGCACGCCGGAACTGCTGGTCTCGCTGGCTGCGCCCGCGCAGGCGGATGCCACGCCCTTGCGGCTGCGCAGCGCGGTGTTCGCGCGCGAACTGCCGCAGATCAAGCACGCCGGCACGTTCGCCTTGTTCCACCAACGCCGGCTGGCGCTGCAGGCCGGCTTCGACGATGCGCTGTTCGTCGGCGCGCAAGGGCTGGTTGCCGAGGGGTCGATCTGGAACCTGGGTGCGTGGGACGGGCAGGGCGTGGTGTGGCCGCAGGCGCCGGCCCTGCGCGGCACCCAGGAGCGGTTGCTGCAGGCCGGCCTGGCCAAGCTCGGCATCGCCCAGCAGGTGCGGCCGCTGCACCTGCGCGAACTGGCCGGGTGTGCCGCCGCCTTCGCCTGCAATGCGCGCGGCCAGCAGGCCATCGCCGCGGTGGACGGGCAGGCGCTGGGGCCGGCCGCGGAGCTGTTGCGGATACTGAACGCCGCTGTCGAGACCCAGGCCTGGCAAGCCATCTGACCGGTCTGGGGGCGACTTGGCAGCGTTCCGCGCGCCCGCTATAATCGCCGGCTTACCGCGCCATCCTGGCGACTGGGCAACACCGGAAAACTCACCATGGTCAAGATTCGCCTTACCCGTGGCGGCGCCAAGAAGCGCCCCTTCTACCACATCATCGTCACCGACGTGCGCAGCGCGCGCGACGGCCGCAACATCGAGCGCCTGGGCTATTACAACCCGGTCGCGCAGGGCGCCGAGCCGCGTATCGTGCTCGACCTGCCGCGCGTTGACCATTGGGTGTCCAATGGCGCGCAGCTGACCGACAAGGTGCGCAACCTGTACAAGGAAGCGACCAAGGCCCAGGCCACCGCGGCCTGATCCTGCGGGCCGCGCCTGGCGCGGCCCTTCGGTTTTTGCACCCATGAAAGACAGCCAGCGCCGTATCCTGCTGGGCAGGATCCTGGGCGCCTTCGGCGTACGTGGCGAGGCCAAGCTCGAGTCGTGGACCGAGCCACGCCTCGCCATTTTTCGCTACCAGCCCTGGATCGTGCGCAAGCCCGACGGCAGCGAAAGCACCCTCAGCGGGGTGCGCGGCCGCGAATCCAGCAAGCATCTGGTGGTCACCTTGCCCGACGTCACCGATCGCGATGCGGTCGAGGCGCTGCGCGGCACCGAGATCTACGTGGCGCGCGACACCCTGCCGCCGCCCAAGCCCGACGAATACTACTGGGTGGACCTGGAAGGCCTGGACGTGCGCACCGTCGACGGCGTGGCCCTGGGCCAGGTCTCGCACCTGTTCTCCAACGGCGCCAACGACGTGCTGGTGGTGCGCGGCGACCGCGAGCGGCTGCTGCCGTTCGTGCAGCCGGACTACGTCAAGTCGGTGGATTTCGAGGCCAACCTGATCGTGGTCGACTGGGACCCCGAGTTCTGAGCGAGGCAGGCGCATGCGCCTGCTGTGGCCGTTGCTCTGACCAATCCCCAATCCCGACTCCCCAATCCCCGCCCCATGCGCATCGACGTCATCAGCCTGTTCCCCGAATTCGTCGCCCAGTGCGCCGCGTTCGGCGTGGTCGGGCGTGCGCAGGAGCGCGCGCTGCTGGCGCTGCACGGCTGGAATCCGCGCGACTATGCCACCGGCGGCTACCGCAAGGTGGACGACCGCCCGTTCGGCGGCGGTCCGGGCATGGTGATGATGATCGAGCCGCTGCAGGCCTGCCTGCAGGCGGTGCGCGAGGCCGACCCGCAACCGGCGCCGGTCATCTACCTGAGCCCGCAGGGCGCGCCGCTGACCCAGGCCAAGGCCCGCCAGCTGGCGGCCTTGCCGCGGCTGGTGCTGCTGTGCGGACGCTACGAGGGGGTGGACGAGCGCTTCGTCGCCGCGGCGGTGGACGAGGAGATCTCGATCGGCGACTACGTGCTGTCCGGCGGCGAGCTGGCTGCCGCAGTGCTGGTCGATGCGGTGACCCGGTTGCAGGAGGGCGCGCTGAACGATGCCGAGTCCGCCGCCCAGGACAGCTTCGAAGGCCCGGACGGGCTGCTCGACTGCCCGCACTACACCCATCCGCGCGAGCACGCGCTGGGCGAGGTGCCGGCCATCCTGCGCTCCGGCAACCATGCCGCGATCGCGCGCTGGCGGCGCATGCAGGCTCTGGGCCGGACCTGGCTGCGGCGCCCGGACCTGCTGGACGAGGCGGCGCTGAGCGCGGCCGACCGCCGCCTGCTGGAAGAATTCCGCCAGGGCCTGCAGGCCGATCCGGCCCCCGTGCAGGAAAATCCATCCAAGCCCTAGCCATGGCGGCACGACTGGGTTAAAATGCCCGGCTTTCCGGCCTAGCCATCTGCGCTTGGCCCATCCGTATATCGCGCAATCGCCGTGCGGCGACTGCCGGACCACCTCACCAGACACAAGCGGTGCCCACCATGAGCAAGCTCAACAAGACCATCCTGGCCGACTTCGAAGCCGCCCAGATCCAGCGCAAGCTGCCGGAGTTCAACCAGGGCGACACCATCGTCGTCAACGTCAAGGTGAAGGAAGGCAACCGCGAGCGCGTCCAGGCCTACGAAGGCGTGGTGATCGGCACCAAGAACGCCGGCCTGAACTCCTCGTTCACCGTGCGCAAGATCTCCCACGGCTTCGGCGTGGAGCGCGTGTTCCAGAGCCACAGCGCCATCATCGACTCGGTCGAAGTGAAGCGCCGCGGCAAGGTCCGCGCCGGCAAGCTGTACTACCTGCGTGGCCTGGAAGGCAAGGCCGCCCGCATCAAGGAAGATCTGGCCGCCGCTGCACAGGCCAAGGTCGCGCGTCAGGCCGCTGCGGCCGCCGCCAAGGCCGAGTAATCCCCCGGCGACTTCGGTCGCTGCCGCGACGGCCGCCTTCGGGCGGCCGTTTGCGTTTGGGCGGCGGTGTGGCTGCGATGGCGCGTGGCTGCGCCGCTGCGCTCGATATGTCGGGCTTGCGCTCGGCATGACGCGGGCTGGGGATTTCCGGTCGGGGGCGAAGGCTCCTGCCGCAGCGCACCCAGCAGGCCAGCCGCAAATCCTGTAGGAGCGGTTTCAACCGCGACCGAGCGAAGCCGCGGACCATTCGCGTGGCCAGCGCGTCGGCGGCTTCAGCCCCGACGGCGTTCTCTCGATGCCGCTTCGGCCGAGGCGGAGTGAGCGCGCTTCCCGGAGCCGTCGAAGGCGGCATGTGGGAGCGACTTCAGTCGCGACGGGACTTCCCGGGAAATCCCGTCGCCATCGAGGCCGCTCCCACAGGCGATCGCCTCGATCGAAACGCGGGCGCGCAGGCTCAGCGCGCCGGCTCCTGCACGATCGACACGTCCGCGACCGCGGCCGGCGGCGCCGCCGGCACTTCCGCCGGATGCGCCATTTCCTCGGGGCGCGGCTGGCTCAGCATCTGCGCCTTGCGCCAGTTGCCCCAGCGGTAATAGGCCAGCGACAAGGCCATCGCGCAGATCGAACTGGTCGGGAAGCTCCACCACACCGCATCGGCGCCGAACTGCGGCTGCAGCAACTGCGCGAACGGCACGCGGATGCCCCACAGCGCCAGCGCCAGGATCAGCAGCGGCGGCATCACCGCGCCGGTGGCACGGACCACGCCGGAGATCACGAAGGTCACGCCGAAGAACAGGAACGACCACACCGCGATGTGGTTGAGGTGGCGCGCGATCTCCAGCGCCGCGCTGTGCGGCGGCAGGAACAGCGCCAGGGTCCAGCGATCGAGCAGGATCAGCGGCGCGATCAGCGCGCCGGTCAGCAGGAAGTTGAACAGCACGCCCTGCCGCGCGGTCGCCGCGACCCGGTCCCAGCGCTGCGCGCCGACGTTCTGCGCGGCCATCGACGAACAGGCCGCGCCGATCGCCATCGCCGGCATCTGCACGTACGTCCACAGTTGCATCGCCGCGCCGTAGGCGGCCGAGGTATCGGTGCCGTAGCCGTTGACCATCGAGATCATCACGATCATCGCCAGCGAGATCAGCACCATCTGCAGGCCCATCGGCACGCCCTTGACCACCAGCGCGCGCAGGATCGTCGGGTCGATGCGGAACAGCCGCGCGTCCTGCCGGCCCAGCCACAGCACATGGCGCTTGTGCCGCAGGTACAGCAGCAGGCCGCCCAGGGCGATGGCCTGGGCGATCAGCGTGGCCCAGGCGGCGCCGGCGATGCCCAGCTTCGGGAACGGCCCCAACCCGAACAGCAGCAGCGGATTGAAGCCGATATCCAGCGCCACCGACAGCAGCAGGAAGCGGAACGGGGTGCGCGAGTCGCCGGTGCCGCGCAGCGCAGCCGACAGGAACGCGAACGCGTACAGCAGCGGCATCGCCAGGAAGATCACTCGCAGATAGGCCTCGGCCAGCGGCAGCGAGGCGGCCGGGGTGCCCATCGCCGCGAGCAGGTGCCGCGCCAGCCACCAGCCGCCGGCCGCGATCAGCACCGAGATGCCGATGAAGAACGTGGCGCTGGTGCCCATCACCCGCCGCGCCTGGACCACGTCGCCGCGGCCCATCGCCTGGCCGATCAGGATGGTGGCGGCCATGCCGATGCCGAACACCGAGCCGATCAGGAAGAACATGATGCTGTTGGCGTTGGCCGCCGCGGTCAGCGCCGCCTCGCCGAGGTAGCGGCCCACCCAGATCGCGTTGACCGACCCGTTCAGCGACTGCGCGATGTTGCCGGCCAGGATCGGCAGCGCGAACAGCAGCAACTGCCGGCCGATCGGGCCTTCGGTGAGGGTGGCGGGCTTGGCCATCGCTTGCCTGCAGGGACGGGAGCGGGAAGCCGCGCACACTAGCACCTGCGCGCGACCCCGGGGAGGCGACGCATGGCAGATGTGGCGCGGCGGCGAACGTCCTAGACTAAAGGCGTCGATGCTGAAGCGGCGATCGCCGCCCGCCGATGGTGCGCCGGCCCGTCGGCGGTGCAGGCGCACGCGGCCGGGCCTTGCGGTGCAGTTTCAGGCCTGGGCGCAGGCTGTCGGCGCAGCACTCACCGGAGGAACTTGCAATGCCGCGATCGCGCCGCAATCTGCAGTGGATCGGATGCAGCGCGCTGGCGCTGGCACTGGCCGCTTGTGCCGACAACGCGCGCCGGGACGATGCCGACCTGCGACCGGGCGAGCGCCCGGAATGCCTGGTCGGCGAGGACGCCAGTGCGCTCCCGCGCCGCGCCGACGGCCTGGCCGCCAGCCAGCGCCAGCAGCGCTGCCATCCGCAGGAGTCGCTTCAGTGGTCCGGCGAGCGACGCGACGATCGACCGATGAACGTGGATTTCCGTAAACGCGATGAATGAACCGCTAGCGCAACCGAGTGTGGTCCGACTGGATGTCTGGCTGTGGGCCGCACGCTTCTTCAAGACCCGCAGCGTGGCCAAGCAGGCGGTGGAGACCGGCAAGGTCGACGTGGCCGGGCAGCGGCCGAAATCCTCGCGCGCGGTGCGCGTGGGCGAGCAGTTGCGCGTGGAGCGCGGCGAGGAGGTGTTCGAGATCCAGGTGCTGGCGCTCAGCGACGACCGCGGCCCGGCCAGCGTCGCGCAGACGCTGTACCAGGAGAGCGAGGCCTCGCGCGAGCGGCGCGCGCAGCAACGCGCGCAACGCAGCGCCGAACGCAACGGCTACCAGGCGCCCGAGGGCAAGCCGGACAAGCGTGCGCGGCGGTTGATCCGCGCGCTGGGCGATCTGGACGCGTTGTAGGGGCTTTGACGGGGACGGTCGTTTCCGAAGACGCGACGACGCGGGCCAACGTGCGCTGGGCAGATGCGCCGCGCTCCGCTCGATGCCCGCGGCCCCTCGCTCGCTTTCGCCGGCTGGGGTGCTTTCCCACGCATCGTGCAGTCGGGACTGAAGTCCCTCCTACAGTGCACCCAGCCAGCGTGCCGCGGAGTTCCTGTAGGAGCGGCTTCAGCCGCGACGAGCGAAGCGGTGGACCGATCGGTGTCGGAGAGTGTCGGGACTGAAGTCCCTCCTACAGTGCACCCAGCTGGCGCGCCGCGGAGTTCCTGTAGGAGCGGCTTCAGCCGCGACGAGCGAAGCGGTGGACCGATCGGTGTCGGAGAATGTCGGGACTGAAGTCCCTCCTACAGTGCACCCAGCCGGCACGCCGCGGAGTCCCTGTAGGAGCGGCTTCAGCCGCGACAAACAACGTGGTGAACCTGATTGGTCAGGCCGGGCGGGGCAGATGGCCCAAGGCCACTCGAAGTCTCACAACAGCGCAACAGCCAACGTGCCGCGAGTCCCTGTGGGAGCGACTTCAGTCGCGACGAACGAAGCGGTGACCTGTCGGTGTCGGGTAGCGTGGGATTGAGGGCCCGAGACCCCGAGTCACTTTCAACGACCGACTTGCATCAGCCTTGGCGTCGCGATGCCTATGTCATGACGCTCACGCAAACGCCCCGGCAAGCCGGGGCGTTTTTTACATAGGCCGCGCAGTGCAGCAACTGCGTCCGCCGACCCGCTCCGGATCATCCGGGCAGGCCTGACCGATCAGCAGCCTGCCCAATGCACCGGGCAGGCCCTCGATCTCATGCCGCCAGATCGAAACGGTCCAGCTGCATCACCTTGCTCCAGGCCGCGACGAAGTCCCGCACGAACTTCTCCTGCGCATCGGCGCTGGCATACACCTCGGCCAGCGCACGCAGGATCGAGTTGGAGCCGAACACCAGATCCACGCGCGTGCCGGTCCACGTTTGCTCGCCGCTGGTGCGATCGCGGCCCGCGTACAGTTCCTTGGTGTCCGAAGTCGCCTTCCACTCGATCCCCATGTCCAGCAGGTTGGCGAAGAAGTCGTTGCTCAGCGTGTCGGTGCGCTTGGTGAACACGCCATGCGCCGACTGCCCGACATTGGCGCCGAGCACGCGCAGGCCGCCGACCAGCACGGTCATCTCCGGCGCGGTCAGGGTCAGCAGCTGCGCCTTGTCGATCAGCAGCGCTTCGGCGGAGACCGCGTAGCGGCGCTTGCTGTAGTTGCGGAAGCCGTCTGCAGCCGGTTCGAGCACGGCGAACGATTCGACGTCGGTCTGCGCCTGCGTGGCGTCCATGCGCCCCGGCACGAACGGCACGGTCAGGGTCTGCCCCGCGTTCTTCGCAGCCTGCTCGACCGCAGCCGCGCCGCCGAGCACGATCAGGTCGGCCAGCGAGATCTTCTTGCCGCCGCTCTGCGCGCCGTTGAACTGCGCCTGGATGCGCTCCAGCACCGACAGGACCTGCGCCAGCTGTTCCGGCTGGTTGACCTCCCAGTCCTTCTGCGGGGCCAGGCGGATGCGCGCGCCGTTGGCGCCGCCGCGCTTGTCCGAGCCGCGGAAGGTGGAGGCCGAGGCCCATGCAGTGGACACCAGTTGGGTGATGCTCAGGCCCGAACCGAGCAGCGTCTGCTTCAGGGTGGCGATGTCCTGCGCATCGACCAGCGCGTGGTCCAGCGCGGGGATCGGATCCTGCCAGACCAGTTCTTCGGCCGGCACCTCGGGACCCAGGTAGCGCGCACGCGGACCCATGTCGCGGTGGGTCAGCTTGAACCAGGCGCGGGCGAAGGCATCGGCGAACTGCTCGGGGTGTTCCAGGAAGCGGCGCGAGATCGCGGCGTAGGCCGGATCGAAGCGCAGCGCCAGGTCGGTGGTGAGCATGGTCGGCAGATGCTTCTTCGACGCATCGTGCGCGTCCGGGATCAGCGCCTCGGCATTCTTCGCCACCCACTGGTGCGCGCCGGCCGGGCTCTTGCTCAGCTCCCACTCGAACTTGAACAGGTGTTCGAAGAAATCGTGGCTCCACTGCGCCGGGGTGGTGGTCCAGGTGACCTCCAGGCCGCTGGTGATGGTGTCGCCGCCCTTGCCGCTGCCGAAGCTGTTGTGCCAGCCCAGGCCCTGCGCGCCCAGGTCGCTGGCTTCCGGTTCGGCGCCGACGTGGTCGGCCGGGCCGGCGCCGTGGGTCTTGCCGAAGGTGTGGCCGCCGGCGATCAGCGCGACCGTCTCTTCGTCGTTCATCGCCATGCGCGCGAAGGTGTCGCGGATGTCCTTGGCGGCGAGCAGCGGATCCGGATTGCCGTCCGGGCCTTCCGGATTGACGTAGATCAGGCCCATCTGCACCGCGGCCAGCGGGTTCTCCAGATCGCGCGTGTGCACGTCGCCATCGGCGTCGTCGTCGGAGACCAGTACGCCGCCGGCCTTGTCCACGCCGTCCGAGCCGTGCGCATAGCGCACGTCGCCGCCCAGCCAGGTGGTCTCGCGGCCCCAGTACACGTCCTGGTCCGGCTCCCAGGTGTCTTCGCGGCCGCCGGCGAAACCGAAGGTCTTGAAGCCCATCGATTCCAGCGCGACGTTGCCGGTGAGGATCATCAGGTCGGCCCAGGAAATGGCCTGCCCGTACTTCTGCTTGATCGGCCACAGCAGGCGCCGCGCCTTGTCCAGGCTGACGTTGTCCGGCCAGCTGTTGAGCGGGGCGAAGCGTTGCTGGCCGCGGCCGCCGCCGCCACGGCCATCGCCGGTGCGATAGGTGCCGGCGCTATGCCAGGCCATGCGGATGAACAACGGGCCGTAATGGCCGAAATCGGCCGGCCACCAGTCCTGCGAATCGGTCATCAACGCGTGCAGGTCCCGCTTCAGCGCCTGCAGGTCGAGCGCGTTGAAGGCCTTGGCGTAATCGAACGTCTCGCCCAGCGGGTTGGATCTGGACGAATGCTGGCTGAGCAGGTCCACGCGCAATTGCTTGGGCCACCAGTCCTTGTTGGTGGTGCCTTCGGCGGCGGCGCTGTGGTTGAACGGGCATTTGGCTTCGGTGTTCATCGGTCTCTACCTTCGTGCGCAAGGGACGCGCCTGTGGGCCTGGCGGTCGCTGGGGATGGGGCGGGTGTCGGAAAGCGGGGTCGCGTTAGCGATGCGTCGGCGCAATGCGGAAGAGGCGATCACTGGGCTGGCGCATGGCGGGCTCGGGCTGATTCGGTAGGTGCAGACTATCGGTGGCTGAATTCTTTATAAAATTGATTGATCGAAATGATTCGATAGGGAACGACAATCGCAAGGCGGGGCGCGGCGCGGCGATCGTGGCGCATGCCGCGCGCGCTGTCTGGGAGCGGCGTGCGCCGCCGCCAGCGCGGTTCAGGCGCTGGGCATCACGTCGAAATCGCCGCCCAGCACGCGCTCCAGCCGGCCGCTGCGCCAACCGCGCACGCTGTCGCGCACCAGCGGCGCCGGCGCGATGCGGTAGCGGCGGCACACGCGCAGTTCGTCGTCGGCATCCGACGCGCGCCGGGCCTGTCCGGGCAGGTCCGGCGCGACCCGCACCTGTGCGCTGAGCCGGCGCAGCGCCGGTTCGTCGGCGTCCTGTTCCTGCACGTGCAGGCCGGTCTCCGGTTGCAGCAGATCCAGCGCGCCGAAGCCGGCGATCGCCAGCCAGGCGCGGCCCTGCTCCGGATCCTGCTGCAGCACCTCCACGCGCATGTTGCGTTGCGCGGCCCACGCCAGATACATCTGCAGCAACTGCTGCCACCAGCGCCGCGCGTCGGCGGGATGGCGGTGCAGTTCGCTGGCGCCGATGCGCAGGTCCAGCAGCGCGTCCTGCGGGCGTTGCTCCTGCAGCGCGTCGCTGGCCAGTTGCAGCAGCCACAGCAATTGCGCCAGGCGGGCGACGAATTCGCCGTCGCGCTGCACGCCGTCCAGCCGCGCGCGCATGCGTCCGGCACTGTCCAGTGCGCTTTCGATGCGGTCGCGGCGTTCGATCCGGTCCAGCACCTGGAAGCGGGTGGGCTGCGACCAGAAATCGGGTTCGCCCATGCTGGCGAAATCCGCTTCCCGCGCCAGCCGCCATGCGCTTGCGGCGTGGGCCTCGTGCAGGACGTGCAGGGCCGTGTCCAGGCGCGTCAGCGCCGCGCCGCCGGTGACCGGCGCGTAGACGATGTCGCGCAGGTCCGCCGGCGCCGCCGGGTCGGCGACGGTGCCCGCTGCGGGCATGGACGCGGGTGCATCGGGGGCGATGAAGCGCACGTCGAGGCGATCGCCGGCACCGCGCACGAACAGGAACTGGTCGCCTTCCGGCGCACGCTGTTCGACGATGCTGCGCGCCAGCGGCGCGAGCAGGTGCTGCTCGATCGCGCGGCGCAGCGGGCGTGCGCCCAGGTCCGGGGTGAAGCCGCGATCGAGCAGGAATTCGATCGCCGACGGCTCCCATTCCACCGCCCAGGCGCGGTTGCGCAGGCCGCGCCGGGTCAGCGTGCGATCGAGTTCCTTGTGCAGGATCTCGCGCATCAGCGCGCGGTCCAGCGGGTTGAACAGCACCACCCGATCGAGCCGGTTGATGAACTCGCGGCGGAAGGTGTCGTACACCGCCTTCTCCACCGCGCTGCGCGAGTAGCCGCCGGCGACGGTGGCGAAGCCGGGGCCGGCGCCGCGGGCGAGGGTGGCGCCGACGTTGCTGGTCAGGATGATGATGCTGTGGCGGAAGTCGGCGGTGTTGCCGTTGCGATCGCTCAGCCGCGCGTCGTCGAACACCTGCAGGAACAGGTCCCAGACCTTGGGGTGGGCCTTCTCGAACTCGTCCAGCAACACCACCGAGAACGGCTGCTCGCGGATCCGCGCGATCAGCGTGCGCTGGCCGGCGCTGTCGTCGCCGGTGAGCCGCGACAGCGCGTCCTCGCCCTGGAATTCGCTCATGTCCAGGCGCAGCAGGCGCTCGGCGTTGCCGAACAGCAGCTCGCCCAGCGCCTTGGCCAGTTCGGTCTTGCCGGTGCCGGTGGGGCCGGCGAACAGGAACACGCCGATCGGGCGATGGCTGTCGACCAGGCCGGCCTTGAGCATGGCGATGCGATCGAGCAGGGTCTCCACCGCTTCGTCCTGGCCGAGCACGCGCTGGCGGAAAAAGCGGCGCAGCGCGTCCAGTTCCAGCCGCTGGCGATCGTCGATCACGTCCAGCGGCAGGCCGCTGCGCTTGGCCACGGCCTGCAGCAGCGCATCGTCGTCGATCGGCAGGCGCGGCGTCTCGGCGCCGGTCGCGGCCTGCAAGGTCTCGTCCAGCAACTGCAGCAGCCGCCCCGGCTCGTGCTGCTCGGGGAAGTACTGTGCGGCCATGCGTTCGGCCTCGGCCAGGGTGCGCGCGTCGATCACCTCCGCCTGCAGCGTCTGCCGCTGCGCCTGCGCCCACCGTTCGCCGATCTGCGCCAGCGCGGCGGGGGCGGCCGGCGCCAGCGTGACCACTTCGAAGCGCGAGCGCGTTGCCGGCCGCGCCACCTGCAGCTGCGCCAGCTGCCGCGGCGTGATCTCGCCGATCAGGCGCAATTCGCCACGCTCCAGCGCCGGCAGCACCAGGTCGAGGATGCCGCGCGGGTCGCGCGAGTGCGAGCCCTTGTGCAGCAGGTCGTAGAAGTCGGGCGCGCGCCACAACGCGCGTTCGCGGTGCAGCACCGCCAGCATCTCGCGGATGCGGCCTTCCAGTTCGCCGATGTAGCTCTGCCCGGCGAGGATCTCCGCCGCCGACGCTTCGAATACGCGCCAGCCTTCGGCCAGCAGGCGTTCGCTGAGCAGATCGATCAGCACGCTCTTGCCGACGCCGTGCTCGCCGACCAGCAGCACCGGCTGCGGCGGCGTGGCCACCAACTGCTCGTAGGCGCGCTGCAGCGCTGCGTCCAGCGCGGGATGACGCAGGCGCAGGCGCGGCGGCAGCGTGGCGACGACGCGGCCGAAACCGCCGAGCACGCGCTGCTCGCGGCGCAGGCTGCGCGCGTCCTGCAGGCGCTGCAGGAACGGCTCCAGCACCGGCTCCTTGAACTGGCCGAGGGTGTCGGCCAGCTTGGCCAGCGCCTCGTCGTCCAGTCCGTCGAACTCCACCGCGCGGTCCGCCGGCGCCTTGCCCGCGGCCCAGTGCAGATAGCCGCGCAGGCGCTGCCGGAACGGCACGAAGCCCCACCACCAGTCGCGCGCCTGGCGCAGCAGCAGATGCAGGTGATCGGCGTCCGGCAGCGTCTGCAGGTAGTCGAGCACGAAGTTGAGCGGATACGAGCCCAGGTGCGGCAGCAGTTCCAGCACCGCGTCCGGATCGCTGCGGCGGCGCTGCGGCAGCGCCACCGCGGCCATCGACGGCAGCGCGTAGCCGGGGCTGCCGAGCGCTTCGAGCACCGCCTGGTCGGAGAACTCCGCGCTGGCCAGCAGGGTCGCGCCTTGCTGGAACTGTGCGATCCGCAACAGATCGGCCGGGCTCTGGATCTGGTCGTCCAGCGCTTCCACCTGCTGGCGCAATCGCTGCAGGTGCTGGGCCGGGGTTTCCCCGGTCAGCGCTTCGGGCGCTTCCGGCTTGGGGTCGGGTTCGGGTGCCGACTGCGGCGTGCGCGGAGCGGCCGATCCCGCGCGTCTGAAGACGTGCAACAGCAAACCGCCCACGACGACGCCGATCACGAACAGGTAGATCTCCAAGCGAGGCTCCTTCAGTGCCTACCGATGCGGTTGGAAGCGGCCACGTCGCGGTGCTGGATGGCGGCCCGGGTGCCGGACGCGGCTGCGTCGAGCGCCATGCCTGGTCGCGCCGGTTGCGGTGCCGTGGCTTGCGGGCATATCGACATGCGTTGCCTTGCTTCCTTGTGCTGAGCGCGTCCACCCGCGCGGCTGATCCCTCGCCGGCGCATGCGCCGGCAATGCGGCCAGCGACGGCCTTGCGAGTATAGGGGCGCGTGTTTCGGGCGGGCTACAGCCGCGACGCGAGCCGCCACCCGGCAGCGGCCGGCTTGCGCGCGCCAGCGTGTCACCCCGCACCGGTTCGATGGCCTGCGCGCGCTCGCACGACATGCCTGGAAGCGGGAGCGGATCCTTCCCGGCAGCGACCAGCACTCAGCAAAGCGCACTATCCTGTCGCGATGGCCATCCGTGCGACCCGTCTGCTGCATCTGCTCGACGCCCTGCGCGGCCGGCGCCGGCCGGTGGCCGGTGCCCAGCTCGCCACCGCGCTGGGCGTCAGCCTGCGCACGCTGTACCGCGATATCGCGACCTTGCGCGTGCAAGGCGCCGACATTCTCGGCGATCCCGGCGTCGGCTACGTGCTGCGTCCCGGCTTCCTGCTGCCGGCGCTGAATTTCAGCGAGGACGAACTGGAGGCCTTGACCCTGGGCGCACGCTGGGTGGCGCGCCAGGCCGATCCGGAACTGGCGCAGGCGGCGCAGCGCGCGGTGGCGCGGATCGCGGCCACGCTGCCCGGCAACCTGCGCCTGTCGATCGAGACCAGCGGACTGCTGGTGCCCGCCGCCGCGGACGTGCCGCCGCCGGCGCCGTGGCTGCCGGTGCTGCGCCGTGGCATCCGCCTCGAGCACGTGCTGCGGATGGACTACAGCGATGCCAATGGCGCGGTCTCGCAACGGTTGATCTGGCCGTTCGCGATGGCCTTCTTCGGCAGCTACGGCATGATCGCCGCGTGGTGCGAACTGCGCCGCGATTTCCGCCACTTCCGCGCCGACCGGGTGCTGGCCCTGGCCGACGACGGCGAACGCTATCCCTCGCGCCGGCACCTGCTGATCAAGCGCTGGCGCGCGGCCACCGGTTACGGCGCCGACTACTGACAGCACCTGTCAGCAGGGCAGGACCAGACTGCAGGCTGTTCACAACGGGAGTCTGCCCATGTCCACCGAGATCGTGCTTTACACCCACCCCATGTCGCGCGGCCGCGTCGCCCGCTGGATGCTGGAGGAAACCGGCCTGCCGTATCAGGCGATCATTCTCGATTACGGCACCACGATGAAGGCGCCGGCCTATCTGGCGATCAACCCGATGGGCAAGGTGCCGGCGCTGCGCCATGGCGACACCGTGGTCACCGAAAATGCGGCGATCTGCGCCTACCTGGCCGATCTGGTGCCGGAGCGGCAGCTGGCGCCGCCGCCGGGATCGCCGGCGCGCGCCGACTACTACCGCTGGCTGTTCTTCCTGGCCGGGCCGTTCGAGGCGCTGTTGACCGCGAAGGAGGGTGGGATGCTGGCACCGGCACGCAGCGCCGGCTATGGCCGCGAGGCCGACCTGCTGCAGACCCTGGAACAGGCGGTCGCGGACCGCGACTACCTGGCCGGCGATCGCTTCAGCGCGGCCGACCTGTATGCCGCCGCATGCCTGGGGTACTACCTGCGCATCGGCCAGCTCGAGCCGCGCCCGGCATTCGTCGCGTTCGCGCAGCGCCATGGCGATCGTCCTGCATTGCTGCGTGCCAGTGCGATCGATGCTGCGTTGATCGCGGCGCATCCGCATCCGGACATGCCGGCAAGCGTGGCGCCGGCGACCGCCTAGCGGCTGTTCCTTCTCCCCTCGGGACCATGGGCTCCCGTTTCGGGGGAAGGTGCCACGCAGGGGCGGATGAGGGTACGGGTGCAGCCTCGTGCGCCCAAACTCCGCGAGACGCTTCGCGCCGTACCCTCACCCCAACCCCTCTCCCGGTGGGAGAGGGGCTAACGCGGTTCCTTCTCCCCTCGGGACCATGGCTCCCTTTTCGGGGGAAGGTGCCCCGCAGGGGCGGATGAGGGTACGGGCCAGCCTCGTGCATCCAAACACCGCGAGACGCTTCGCGCCGGACCCTTACCCCAACCCCTCTCCCGGCGGGAGAGGGGCTGAGGCCGCACGCACGCGCTACAGCAGCGACTTGAGCCGGTACAAGGCTTCCAGCGCCTGCTTGGGCGTCAGCTCGTCCGGATCCAGCGCGGCCAGCGCGTCCTGCGCCGCCGATGGGGCGGCCGCGAACAGGCCGAACTGCTGCGGCGCGTCCAGCGCCTGCGGCGCCATCTGCGAGGCGTGGCTCTCGCCGCCGCGCTGCTCCAGTTCCGCCAGCCGCCGCCGCGCCTGCGCGACGGTGGCCTTGGGCAGGCCGGCCAGCGCCGCGACCTGCAGGCCGAAACTGCGATTCGCCGGGCCGTCCTTGACCGCATGCATGAACACCAGTTTGTCGCCGTGCTCGACCGCGTCCAGGTGCACGTTGGCGATGCCGCTGGCGCCGCCTTCCACCGATTCGTCGGCGAGTGCGGTCAGCTCGAAATAGTGCGTGGCGAACAGGGTGTAGCAGCGGTTGTGGTGGGCCAGGTGGCGCGCCACCGCGTCGGCCAGGGCCAGGCCGTCGTAGGTGGAGGTGCCGCGGCCGATCTCGTCCATCAGCACCAGCGACTGCGCGCTGGCGTGATGCAGGATGTAGCTGGTCTCGGCCATCTCGACCATGAAGGTGGACTGGCCGCGCGCCAGGTCGTCGCCGGCGCCGATGCGGGTCAGGATGCGGTCGATCGGGCCGATCACCGCACGCGTCGCCGGCACGTAGCTGCCGATGTGCGCCAGCAGCACGATCAACGCGTTCTGGCGCATGTAGGTGGATTTACCGCCCATGTTCGGGCCGGTGATCACCAGCATGCGCCGGTCCGGATGCAGGTCCAGGTCGTTGGGTTCGAACGGTTGCTCGCGCACCGCTTCCACCACCGGGTGGCGGCCGCGCTCGATGCGCAGGCACGGCGCGGTCTCCAGTTCCGGTTGCGCCCAGTCCAGCGCCTGCGCGCGTTCGGCGAAGCCGGCGAGCACGTCCAGTTCGCTGAGTGCGGCGGCGGCGCGCTTGAGCGGTTCCAGGCGATCGCCCAAGGTGTCCAGCAAGGCTTCGTAGAGCAGCTTCTCGCGCGACAGCGCGCGCTCGCGCGCCGACAGCACCTTGTCCTCGAAGTTCTTCAGTTCCTCGGTGATGTAGCGCTCGGCGTTGGTCAGGGTCTGCCGCCGCGTGTAGTGCACCGGCGCCTTTTCCGCCTGGCCCTTGCTGATCTCGATGTAGTAGCCGTGCACGCGGTTGTAGCCGACCTTCAGCGTGGCGATGCCGCTGCTGGCGCGCTCGCGCGCTTCCAGGTCGATCAGGAACTGGTCGGCATGGGTGCTGAGCCGGCGCAGTTCGTCCAGCTCGGCGTCGTAGTCGGCGGCGATGACGCCGCCGTCGCTGAGCTTGAGCGGCGGCTGCTCGGCGATCGCCGAGGCGAGCAGGTGCGCGATCTCGTCGTGCTGGCCCAGTTCCGCGGCCAGCGCGGCCAGCCGCGGCGAATCCAGCGGTGCCAGGATCGTGCGCACCGTCGGCAGCAGGCCCAGGCCGTCGCGCAGCGTGGAGAAGTCGCGCGGACGCGCCGAGCGCAGCGCCACGCGGGTGAGGATGCGTTCGATGTCGCCGAGCGCGCGGAACGCGTCGCGCAGATCGGCATCGGCGCCGCGGTCGATCAGCGTGCCGACCGCGTGGTGGCGCTGCACCAGCACCTCGCGCAGGCGCAGCGGGCGGTGCAGCCAGCGCCGCAGCAGGCGACCGCCCATCGGCGTGACCGTGCTGTCCAGAACGCCGAGCAAGGTGTTGCGGGTGTCGCCATCCACCCGCGTATCCAGCTCCAGATGGCGGCGCGTGGCCGCGTTCATCGCGATCGCCTCGGCCGCGGTTTCCATCGCGATCGCGGTCAGGTGCGGCAGGCGCTGCTTCTGCGTTTCCTCCACGTAGCCGAGCAGGGCGCCGGCAGCGGCGGTGGCGCGCGGCTTGTCGTCGATGCCGAAGCCGGTGAGGTCGTGCAACTGGAAGAAGTTCAACAGCTGGCGGCGGCCGCTGTCGGCGTCGAACAGCCACGGCGCGCGGCGGCGCACGCCGCGGCGCTCGCGCAGGAACTCCGGCCACTGGTCCTCGTCGGGCACCAGCAGTTCGGCCGGCTCCAGCCGCGCCAGCTCCGCTTCCAGCGCATCCTCGCTGTCGACCTCGTTGACCAGGAAGCGGCCGCCGGCCAGGTCGGCCCAGGCCAGGCCGTAGCCGTGCTTGTTGCGCGCGATCGCCATCAGCAAGGTGTCGCGGCGCTCGTCGAGCAGCGCCTCGTCGGTGACCGTGCCCGGCGTGACCACGCGCACCACCTTGCGCTCGACCAGGCCCTTGGCCAGCGCCGGATCGCCGATCTGCTCGCAGATCGCCACCGACTCGCCCAACGCCACCAGCCGCGCCAGATAGCCCTCGTAGGCATGCACCGGCACCCCGGCCATCGGGATCGGCGCGCCGCCCGAACTGCCGCGCTGGGTCAGGGTGATGTCCAGCAGGCGCGCGGCCTTGCGCGCGTCGTCGTAGAACAGTTCGTAGAAATCGCCCATACGGAAGAACAGCAGCAGGTCCGGGTACTCGGACTTGGCGGCGAAGAACTGCTTCATGAGCGGAGTGTGCTCGGCAGTGCTCTTCGGAGACGAGGTTTTCGGATTGGAATCAGTGGTTTGCAAGAAGCTTCCTTACGGCATGTAGCGATCAATCCGGGTCATTGGCGGCAAGTAACGGTGTTCTTTGTTGCGCCGCAGTTGCGGCGGTCATTCAAACGGGATCAAACTGATGTTGCGACGGACACACAGCGGATCGACCATGGATACGGTTGTTGCGACGGAGGCGGCTGCCCCGCGTCGCCGAGGCACTAAGTTTAAGCTGACCTACCGTCAAATCTGCGAACTGAGCGTGGCTAAAGGCCCCGTTGAGGGACCGCAGGGCCGGACCATCATCTCCCCACGCCAGGCAGCGGAAGTAGGGAAGCCGTATCGGGTCCTGGATGGCAACCAGGGAGCGCCGACCGGCTTCGGCTTCTACGTTGGCACCACCCGCACGACCTACGAGGTCGTGGTTCGCGGGCCTTCAGGAGTTCGGCGGTTCTCGCTAGGGAATGTGGCCGACATGGGGCCCGAGCAGGCCTACGAGCTGGCCCGGCAGAAGCTGGCCGTGGTTCGGGAAACCGGGGAGCACCCGTCTCGGCAGGAGGCCCGCAGCGAGCACCTTCTTGAGCTCAAAGGGGTCACTCTGGCCGATTGCTTCGCCGCCTACATCGAAGACCTTGAAAAGAAGGTCCGAAACAAGAAGGCCAAACCGGCGAGCGTGCGCGCCGTCCAGGACAGTTTGGCTCGGTTTGCGCGTGCTGAAGTTGGGCTGGCCGACAAAGCCATTCTCCGGCTGACGGACCGGGACATCCATGAAGCCTTCGAGAACCTGCGGAGGTCGTCCATGGTCCGATCCAACCGGATCCCGACGGCGATGCGAACCGCCTTGGCCGACCATCCCGACTGGGCAGAGCTCTCGACGCAGCAACTGGAGGCTCTGGGGATCAGCGGTCGATACCTGCAGCGGGTCAAAGCCGCTGGGCGGGCTTCGACCGAACATTCGTTCACCGATGCCAAGCGGGCCGTTGACCTTGTGCTCAAGCGCGAACGGAAAGCGGCTGCCCGAGAGCAACGAGAGCCGGTGCTGCGCTACAACCCATTCCAGGTTATCCACGACGACGACATGCTGCGCGACGCCCAAGAGCTCCGACGGCACTACGAGCGGGCAGAGATTCGAAACCCGCTGGGCGACGACACGCTGCCGCGGGTGCTGAAGGTGATTTTGGCTCGGCGGGACGAGCAAGGCGGGTTGAATGCGACAGGGGCGGATTACCTGCTGCTGACGCTGCTATGGGGCACGCGACGCAGCGAAGCGGCGCAGTTACGTTGGTTTGATCGGTGTTCGCCTGGCGAGCTAAGGCAATCCGAGGTGTCCTGGGTTTGGCTGGCCGGGCCGGACGAGGTGAACCCCTACACCCGCCGTGCAGGCTCGCAGGTCTACCTGTTCGACACCAAAAGCGGGGAGGAGCGCTACTTGCCGGTGACTTACTTCGCTCAAAAGGTGTTGGAGCGCCGGTTCGAAGAGCGCCTTGATGAAGTGGAGGCGCGGAAGGCATTGGTAGACATCGAGGAGCTGCTGAAGGCGGCCAAGACCAAGGGATACCGCATCGAGTTGGTCGAGAGGCTGGAGAAAGAAGTAGAGCAGGCGCGTCGCGCGTTGGTTCGGTCGGTCTTCGTCTTCCCGGCTAGGTCCCATCGCAGCAAGACGGGACACTATTCCGACAGTAAGAGCATCGTGGCCAACGTCCGCCGGGATGCTGGACTCGTGGATGTGCGGGCCGAAGTGGACATCGGGCTGACCACGCACGATTTCCGACGAACCCTGGGCCGCTATGCAGCGCTGCTGTTTGGCGAAAGCCGGATCGTCTCGCAGCTGCTTCACCATCACACGCCGGGACTCGGGACAGATCGCATGGCTGCGGTCTCCGAACGCTACACCGAGCAGGAGTGGTCCAAGCTCAGGGAGGCTATGGGACGGGTGGAAGAAAGCATGATTGCAATGAGTCCCCGTGTCTGGAACCGCCTCAAGGGAACCGACAAGCCCCGCCTCGACGAAATAAATGATAAGCCAGCCTCCATTTTCACCGGTAGGAACAGGCGGGGATTGGACTGAAGTTTCCAGTTATTTGACTTTAGGGGGGGGGCGAAAAATTGCTAGGGACGGGGGCCGCGGGATTTTCTTGGCGCCGTGGGGGGTGTAGCATTCGACTCGGGCTCCGCATCAGGCTCGGGCTCCGCATTAGGAAAGAGTGACTCTAGCTCCGAGGTCACCGTATTTATGAGTTCTGCACTAATCTGTTCTCGTCGTTTCACGCGGAATTCTCGGGCGCCATCTAATATTTCTTTCAAACTCAGATCAAGATTGACGCTGTCGTCGATGCGGCCAACGTAGATGTCTATCTTGCCTTTGACCGCTGTCAAAAGTCTTCCAAGTTTCATGTGGCTGTCCAGTTCGAGCCACCCGGGATGCCGGTGCATGGTTGGGCTGGCGCCTATTGTTAGTAGAGTGATAAATTGGATTCCATTGTCTCGGGAGCAAATGCTCTCAGGTTCGAAGTCGGACCAAATATCTGCCGCTACCTGGCTCTTCTCAATGCTCGACGCTACAGTGTGGTCGATAACACGTGGTTCTTCTTTGGATTTTCTGCGTGTTGTTCTTTGGCGTTTATTAGTGTTGGGATATCTCTCAGCAAGTTTCGCTTTGTATAGAGATTCTGCATTTTCTCGATATGAATCGTAATGTTCTGAGATTGCGCGTAGCGCTGAAAGCGGTGTTGCTATAATCGCGTCGGGCTCGTATGCAATGTAGTGAACCCAGCTCAGTAGTTTTCTGGATTCTTCGCTTACTTGTATGGCGTTCTCGACGTCTCTGGCAAAATCCATGAGTCGAATAAACTGCGGCTCGGGTATTTTCTCTTGACTAGCTCGCTCGGGCGAAATCTGATGGACGGAGAAGTTTCCGCAGCTGTCTGCGCACTTCGCTTGGAAGATTGCTAGTCTGCTTAATTTATCTGTCACTCTCAAGATTAACGCAAAATCTGCGCCAGTCGATGGTTCCGCATTTCTGGCGTTTCCGCTTTTGGCGAATCGGATCCAGTTGAGGTCAGGTTCCTGCGAGAGGGCTTGGAAGCACCAAGGGGCAGTGGCGGCTATGGCTCCAAGAAGAGCTCCTGTAGTTGTTTCTTCGTCGGCATTGCTGAAATACTCGCTACAAATGAATCCATTGCAGGCGAGCTGAAATGTAGCTGACAGGGCGCTGCGCTCCAGTTCCTCGCCAAAGTCAGGAAGCATCTTTTCGAATATCGATTGAAGTGAGTTGGGTGTCTCGGGGAGAGGGGCTGTCATGATCTCCTACGCTCTGCTTCCAAGTCGTTTGGAGTATACCTAACGTTTTGGCTCGAGTGATACGTCGCGCATTGGTTCCCAATGTTAGCTGATCTTCGTAGACGGCAGCAGCTCTACTTCGCCATCGGCTAGGCAGGGATCGATTGATGGATTGAAGATCCTTCAGTGCCGGTGGATAGGGTGCTCCCTTGTCGGCCAGCCACTCCATCACCTCCCAAACATTTTTCGACTCCCAAGCTGCGGATTTTTGCAATAGCTCTTCGTAGAACGATTGCATCAATGCGACTTCCATCAGCGTTCCGTCGAGATATCTGGCGACTTCACTGAAGTAGCGGAACTCGCGGACTTTTTGCACTTCGCCATTAATGGTTCTCTGGAGTTGCCATCCTCTGCTGTCGTGTTGCAACTGGATTAGCTTCATCCCCAGCTTGCCAAACAGTCTTTCTGCGCGGTTTTTGTCCATTGCAAATTTCCCTTCCGATGCTGAAGACTATTCGGCTCGCTATGGCTGTCAAGGGTGCAATCAAAGATAAGGCAAAAGGGCGTTTTCTTTCCAAATCCGCTACTATCTTCCTCTCAGGAATCGAAAGACAGGGCCGGATGATTGAGGTCGTTCGTAGCAAGGAGCAATACCGCGCGCTGGTCGATGCTTCACTGGACAGGGAGTTGGAACGGGCCAGGGTCGGTCTGACCCCGTCGGTCAGTAGTAGAGCAGCGGCAAAATTCCTTGGTGTCCATGTCGACACCCTCGGCCAGTGGCGTCGGCGGACACCGCCATTGGGTCCTGCTTTTCAAAAAGGGGCAGGGGACAACGAGGGCGGAGCCAACCAGCACGTCCGCTATCTGATTTCCGTCTTGGAAGAGTGGCAGTCGGCCCGAACGGGGAAGACGGTCAAAGAACGGCGGCTCATGGATGAACTGGAGCGCGTGAAGCAGCGGGCTCGGGAGTTGGAAATGGAGCTTGAGCTCCAGTCCCTGCGAGAGCAGGTCGCTCGAATGACCAGGAAAACGGGTCGAGTGCTGGCCTTGGAGACAGTGAAGGAGTGCTTGCAAAACACCCATCACTGGGTGGTGGCGGAGGGGCGTGTCCTCGGCCATGTCTTGACCGTGCCTGCTGAAGCGCTTGAGATCGCCTTGGAGGGCGGGGACGTATTGGATGCCACGCTTAACGAGGTGCTCGGCATGTCGTGGGTCAACAGCGACAAGCGGGACGTCTTTGCGCAGCAAATGGACCAGGCTCTAGGCGAGCTGGCTGGGCGCTTGGCGCAAGAGCGCTCTGCACAACGCTCTCGGGATTTGGATGCGCAGCTTCCTCCGGCCCGGGAAAGCACGCGCACTCCTTTTTAAGCGAGAAAGGTCTTTCCACTGCCATGGTGAGCTAGGGAGCCAACCCAGCCATCACCGCGAGGATCGGTTCCGCTTGTCTGTGGTCAAGGGCCTAAGCCGGATCTGCTGGTCGCTGACGCTCAGCTCTGCGAGAGGTCCCTTTAAGGCCCCAAGCTGCACAACACTCGTTTGAAGGATGGTCAGTGAGCCCAGCCTTGAAGATTGCTTGGCGTTGCGATCGTAAGCAATGGCAATGAGCCCACCTGCATTGAACACCAGTGCGCTTGCTCCAATGGCCGCGCAGCCAGCGGAAACCTTCTTCACACCCGCGTCCACCATGACGAGCCGAAAACCATTGACCGTAGTGTCGGCACTGACGTGCCATCCGGCTTTTATTGCCTCCTTGGCCTGAGGCGAAAGGTTGGACGGAGCCGGGCGTGGGCACCGCGCATCGGCCTGCACCGGCTGCTTTGCCGACGGCAGTTGAGCGGTAGGCACTAGGCGAAGGGTTCCTACCCTCTCGGTCGACAGGGCGGGCGTTCCCGCATTCAACGGCGGCAGCGCTGATGCTGTCGCTGCGGCTTCTTCTTTAACGTTCCCATTTGGCACGGCCCTTGCTGAGCCTGCGACGCGCGCCATCAACGCTGTCGCCAGAATAAGGATTACGGCTGCAGAGACAGCCAAAGGAGCCCAATCCGCGACTCCCTGCGGGGCCCAGGCTGGCAATGAGGCGGGGTTAGGGTGGGTGGCCATAGCCCATCATAGATTGGGTTGGAAGGCGGAGCTATGATGGCGCTTCAAGCCAAGGGACAGGGAGATCCAGCGTCATGAATGATTTTGAACAGGTTCCTTTTGGGGCCAGCGATTTTGCCGAGAACCCTGAGAACCGCTGCGCCTGCCTGCTGTTGTTGGATACCTCTGGGTCCATGGCCGGCAAGCCGATCGAGCAGCTCAATGCGGGCCTGCTGCAGTTTCAAGAAGAGTTGAACTCGGACTCGCTCGCCGCTAAGCGGGTGGAGGTTGCCATTGTCACCTTTGGCCCGGTCCAGACCGTGACCGACTTCGTCACGGCAGACAGCTTCTATCCTCCCGTGCTGTCGTGCACTGGCGATACCCCGATGGGCGCTGCGATCGAACAGGGCCTTGAGATGGTTCGGCAGCGCAAGGAGATCTACAAGGCCAACGGCGTCTCTTACTACCGGCCTTGGGTGTTTCTCATCACCGACGGCTCGCCGACCGACGCATGGCAGCGAGCCGCAGCCTTGGTCCGCGAAGGAGAAGCGACGAAGAACTTCCAGTTCTTCGCTGTTGGCGTGCAAGACGCAGACATGCACACCCTCGGCCAGATATCCACGCGTGCACCGCTGCATCTGAAGGGACTCCAGTTCAAGGAACTCTTCAGGTGGTTGTCCAACTCCATGAGTGCTGTGTCCCGTTCAACCCCGGGCGATGCTGTGCCTCTGGACAACCCCGCTGCCCCGGAAGGCTGGGCCAGCGTGTAATGGAACTGCAGGACTGGCGCGTCGTTGCGGCGTCCTCCATTGGCACGTCCCATGTCAAGTTTGGGACCGACTGCCAGGATGCCTATGAACAGGAGTTCTTCCAAGAGCACGGCACCGTGCTCTTGGTGGCATCCGATGGCGCGGGAAGTGCCTCGCAATCAGAAACCGGTGCAAAGCTGGCAACGGCGGAGATTCTGGACTGCGTGCGCAATCACTTCGAAGACGGCCATGGTGTTGCGGATCTAACCCGGGACGTGGTGTTGAACTGGCTCGCTGGCGTTGCGGCCCGCATTGCGCACAGGGCTGCGGCCGACGGGTTGGAGGTCAGGGAGTATGCGTGCACGTTGGTGGCCGCCATCGTCTCACCGACCCACGCATGCTTCTTCCAAGTGGGCGATGGCGCCATTGTCATCCGCCCCCGCGGAGATGACTGGGCCTATGTGTTCTGGCCTCAGCACGGGGAATACATCAACACTACAGTCTTTGTCACCGATCTAGCTGCTGTTTTGAACGCAGAATTCTCGTGCAATACAGGCCCCGTGGATGAGGTCGCGGTGTTCACCGACGGCATTGAAGCCTTGGTGCTTCACCAAGCGACGCAGAGCGTTCATTCGCCTTTCTTCGACAAAATATTTGCGCCTGTTCGCGCGCTGGAGGGCCCGGGCTACAACGAAGAGTTGTCCTCCAAGCTGGAGGCCTACCTTTCCTCGCCGGTGATCTGCGAGCGGACAGACGACGACAAGACGCTGCTTCTTGCCAGTCGGCTGGCGAAGCTGCCCGACGCACCGGCGCCAGCCGAGGACCCCTAAGTGGCCTCACCTGTTCTGGTTGGCAAAGCCGGACCGGTCCGGCTGGGAAAACAGCTGGGCAAGGGGGGCGAGGGAACGGTCTTCGAGGTTGAGGGAAGGCCGGACTCGGCCGCCAAGATCTATTTGGCGGCGATCAGCAATGAGAGAGCGGACAAGCTGGTGGCCATGGCCGCGCTGCGGACCGCCGCGCTGGATCAGCTCACTGCCTGGCCCATTGACGTCTTGCGGCAATCAGATGGCAAGGTCTGTGGCTTCGTCATGGCCAACCTTCGTGCGTCGAAGGACATTCATAAGCTCTACAGTCCGAAAAGCCGCCTAGCGGAATTTCCCCAGGCCGACTGGAGACTGGTCGTTCGCGCCGCTTTGAACACGGCCCGTGCGTTCTCGGTTCTCCACCAGGCGGGTCACTTGGTTGGGGACGTCAATCACGGCGGCGTGCGGGTGTCACCCGATGCGACCGTGAAGCTGATCGACACAGACAGCTTCCAGATTTCGCACCAGGGGCGCACCTTCCTCTGTGAGGTCGGCGTCCAAGACTTCACGCCGCCCGAACTCCACGGAAAGGCCTTCAAACAAGTCACACGAACCGCTAACCACGACAACTTCGGCTTGGCCGTCCTGATTTTCCAGATGCTCATGAATGGTCGGCATCCCTTTGCTGGCCGATACAGTGGGCCAGGCGACATGCCAATCGAGAAGGCAATCCCTGAGTTCCGCTACGCCTACGGCAAAGACACTGCGCGGACCCGCATGAGCCCGCCGCCATTGAGTGCCTCGCCGGCCGCGGCATCGCCTTGGGTTGCAGGCCTTTGGGAAAAGGCCTTTGGCATCGAGGGAGCCAAGCCAGGCGAGCGCCCCAAGGCAGAAGACTGGGTCCAGGCCCTGACGAAGCTGGAGCAGCACTTCAAACGGTGTTCTTCCAGGCCATCGCATTTCTATTTCAATGGGCTTGCTGAGTGCCCATGGTGTCCGATTGAACGCGCAGGTATTGCGCTCTTTGGCGGTGCAGAGGTCGTCATCCCCAATCTGCCCTCGGGTCCCTTCAACCTAGATTCGGTTTGGCGAGATATCACGACGGCAGTGTTGCCACCCATGCATGCGCTGCCTCAGTTAAAGGCAGTGCCTGCCAATCCCCAGATTCAAGCCTTGGGCAGCCGGCGCACCTTCTGGAAAACGACAGGGTGGCTGGTGGGGCTGCTTATCGCGGTGCTTGGCATCTCACTTTCTGCAGTGTTAGCCCCAGTGTGGGCGTGCCTGGGGTGGTTGATGGGCGCGTGGATCAACAGTCGTGGCCGTTCGGACCTGGGGCCGCTGTCGTCCGGCTACCAGCAAGCGAAAGCCCAATACGACGGCCTCGTCGCTCGATGGAAGCAAGAGCAGGCGGACCCCCAGCTTCAGTCGAAGCAAAATCAGCTTCGCCCGCTGCGCGATGAGCATGCCGGTCTGCAGGAGGAACGAGAGAGGCGCTACCGAGCCCTGTTCAATAATCGTCGGCAGAGCGCTTTGAGACAGTTCTTGGATCAGTTCGAGATTGAACGGGCTTCCATTCCTGGGATTGGCGCAGCGAAGAAGGCGATGCTTGAGTCGTTCAACATAGAGACCGCAGCGGATGTCAATCGCAACGCAGTTCTGAATGTTCCAGGCTTTGGCCCGGCGCTGACCGACCGCTTGCTGAAGTGGCGACAGGAAAGGGAGGCGCGATTCCGTTTCGACCCTAATTCTGCGATCGACCCCAGGCAGGTCGCAGATCTGGACCGGACCATTCAATCACGAAGGGCTCAGATCGAAGCGGACCTGATGGCTGGCCGAGCCGCTATCCTTCAGATGCGACAGGCAGCGATGGCCCGTCGCAGGTCCTTGGAAGAAGCCATGCGTGCTGCGGTGGATGCTTTCTCACAGCGGACAGCGGACGCCAGGGCTGCCGGGGTTCTTTAAAAGACACTGCTGACGGAGGGGCTCGTTCAGGCCAACTCCCTCGGCATGACTCGAGACAGGCCCGCGATGGCTGAGGCGAACCCAGCGGCTGACCCGAGCCGGGACACCTGCAGGAGCTCGTTGAGGCCGGTATCACTGCGCAAAGCGACCTCCTCGTATTGGCACACTGGGATTTCCCGGTTGTCCTTGAAGCGGCGGTCAGGACCGCCCTTCTTATTGACATAGCGCCAAGTGCGATCAACGACCGTCGCGTCACGCGGAACGCCGCCGTCTTCGACAAAGCGAGTGGATGACACCAGGACCTGTAGCCCTTGGTAGCTCACCGCGCCAACGCCATTCGAGTCATAGACCAGGACACGGTCTGGGAAGAAGTGAAGGGTTTGCGTGCCGACGTTGACAGCGATTGTCTGGATGTTGGTCTGCACAAACGGAGGTGGCGCCGACACAAATCGTGTCAGCTTTCGCTCGACAACGGTTCCTGCCCCAGCATGGTATTTCCTGTCAAACACCTTTGCATGCGAGGACACATGCCAAGTAGCGCTGGCCGACGCCAGGGCATTCGCTCCTGCGTGGAGTGCCTCTAAGGCCTTCTCCATCGATTCGTCCAGCTCATACATCAAAACCACGGTCTTCCGAAGCTGATCCTTCTGGTGCGCCGCAATGATGGCTCCCATTGCTAAAATGGCCAGCACGACCAGTGCCCAGTTCGGGGCCTGGTTGCCGGCCGCGATCAGAAGCACCAGCGACGAAACCACGGCAACGCCTGGCCAGATGCGCCATTTCTGCTTCTTGGCGTTGAGCTCTTCCAGCAATGCCTGGGAGGACGAGTCCACAATCGTGGTCGCGTTGGCCGAGTCGATCTCGACCATCGGGCCATGGGTATGTGAGAAGTCGGGTGGTTGCTGGGTAGGGGCTGGATAGGGCGGGGCTCCGAAAGCGGGGCGGGCGGGACCACGTGGTGAAGGTGGACTCGAGCTCGAGGATCCGGCAGGGATGGTGGCGCGGTAGTAGATGCCGCCGGCGCCCATGTGCACGTAGTTGCCCCGAGGCCCAGTGCCGACCCGGAACCCTTTGAACCCAGCGGACACGCCGACGCCACCCTTGGATAGGTTGAACCGTAGCGGCCCTACCCGAACGCTCTTGCGTAGATACAGTCCCATGCTCAGGCCCCCTTTAGGCTCCATGCCGAGCAGTTGTATAGCATGGTCAGCATAGCCCCAAGCTGCTGCTATTTGTCGCTGGAAAAGGCAATGTCCAAGCGAGTTGGTGGCTAAATCCTTTAAACTCCGGACCTCCGGGATAAGACCCATGTTCCTAACAGGCGATGCGCTGAATGAGTAAGAAAACCATTGAGTCGATCACCTCTGCCAAGGCCAAGCTCGAAGAAGAGCTCCGCAAGCTTGAAGAGCAGGAAGCGGCTCTCCGCCAAGAACAGGCCGCCGCCGCTGTCGCGGAAATCACGGGCCTGCTGAGCCAATACAGCGAGCACTTCACCCCGAAGCAGAAGGCGGAACTGGCAGTCGCCATCGGCGCCAGCAGCCCGGGCCGCGGTCCCAAGTCCGCTCCTAACCAGGCCAAGAAGGAAGTCGCCCCCAAATATTGGCTGCCACATACCCATGAGACCTGGAGCGGCCGGGGCCGTCCCCCGCGCGCCTTCACGGCATGGGAGGGCACTGCTGCTTACAAGCAGTGGAAGGCTGGTCACCCGGACGAGAAGTTTCCGAAGTATCCGGGCTAAGCGCTGGTCCCTTTGTAGGAAGACGCTATCGGTAGAGCGCAAGCTCGCAGCTCATCTATGAGCTTGGCAGAGCGGTGGGCGTCGTAGAGCCCAGGGGCTCAGCGCTACGGAGTTGCCGGGCGGCTAGCTGGGCTGGGCCGGTCGGCCCAGCAAAAAAGTTTTTGGCGTCTCAGAATTTGCAACAAAGGAGCGATACGATTCGTCGGTGCCGGGCAATGCCCGCGCACCGCGGTCATCGCCTACAACTCTATCCAAGCTCAAGGATGACGCTATGTCGAACCCCCACGTTCGTCTCTCCCGCCGTATCGGTGTGGCCTGCCTGTTGTTGCTTGCCGGGATGCTGGTTTCGCCGCTGAGCTACGCGGCGCCGCAGCCGCAATACGGGCCACCCTATTCGGCCAACTCTACGAGCGGCTCGGCC
>NZ_JACCCN010000006.1:0-385737 GCF_013410075.1 Xanthomonas sp. JAI131
TTCGGAGGTCTTGCCGCCGGTTCCGCTCAAACCCCGAAGGCTTTTCGCTGAACCGAGCCGCCCATCATAGCGGCTTTTTTGTTGCCGTCAATACCTTTTTGAGGAGGTTTTTGACGACCCCGCCGCGTTGCTGTTGCGTTGCCGCAAGGCGTTGCGTCGGGGGAGGGAAAGTATGGCTGCAAACCTGTCGCTTGGGAAGGGGGTGTGAAAGATTTTTTCACTCCGCCGATGCAGGTCGGCGCCGATGCGATGCGTGACACTAATAAGCTCGCAGCATCTCGCGGCGTGGAACCTGCTGCCAGAGCCTTTCAGCCCAAGCGACGGCGGCGTTTGGCCGCCATCGTGCTCAGGCCGCGACCAGGCGCACGCGCGCGAAGGTGCGCTTGCCGACCTGCAACACGCCTTCGAATCCGGGCACGAAGCTGTGCTGCGGATCTTCCACCACCTCGCCCTCCACCCGTACCGCGCGCTCCTTGAGCTTGCGGTTGGCTTCGGAGTTGCTGGCGGTCAGCCCGGCGGCGGTCAGCAGCGCGGCGATGCGCAGGCCTTCCGCCGGCACCGCTACGTCCTGCAGCGGCAATGCGCTGGTGTCGCCCTGCCCGGTCACCACCGCATGCCAGCCTACGATGGCCTGCTCGGCGGCCGCAGCGTCGTGGAAGCGCGTGGTCAGCTCGCGGGCCAGGCGCAGCTTCACTTCGCGCGGGTGCAATGCGCCAGCCTGCACCTGCCGCTTCAGTTCCTGCGCTTCGTTCAGGCTTATATCGAAGGACAGCAGCTCGATCCAGCGCCACATCAGCTCGTCGCCGATCTTCATGGTCTTGGTGACGATGTCGATCGCCGGCTCGCTGATGCCGATGTAGTTGCCCAGCGACTTGGACATCTTGTTGACCCCGTCCAGGCCCTCCAGCAACGGCATGGTCAGCACGATCTGCGCCGGCTGTCCGTAATGCTCCTGCAGGCCACGCCCCATCAGCAGGTTGAACTTCTGATCGGTGCCGCCCAGCTCGACGTCGGCCTTCAACGCCACCGAATCGTAGCCCTGCACCAGCGGATACAGGAATTCGTGGATGGCGATGGACTGCTGCGCGGCATAGCGCTTGGCGAAGTCGTCGCGCTCGAGCATGCGCGCCACCGTGTGCTGCCCGGCCAGGCGGATCATGTCGGCCGCGCTCATCTGCCCGAACCACTCGGAGTTGAAGCGCACTTCGGTGCGCTCGCGGTCCAGCACCTTGAATACCTGCTCCTCGTAGGTGCGCGCGTTGGCGAGCACGTCCTCGCGGGTCAGCGGCTTGCGCGTGACGTTCTTGCCGGTGGGGTCGCCGATCATGCCGGTGAAGTCGCCGATCAGGAAAATCACCTGGTGGCCCAGCTGCTGGAACTGGCGCATCTTGTTCAGCAACACGGTATGGCCGATGTGCAGGTCCGGCGCGGTCGGGTCGAAACCGGCCTTGACGCGCAACGGGCGGCCGGCACGCAACCGCGCTTCCAGTTCCTCGCGCTTGAGGATTTCGTCGGCACCGCGGCCGATCAGGGCAAGAGACTCTTCAATCGTGGACAAAACGGAACTCCGACGGGTTGCCGCCAGGCAACATGAATGACGTTAAGTGCGAGTTAACCGCGCGCCCAGCGAAAACCTGAGCCGGTTCAATGGTTTGACGCGCTGTTGATCGATGTTTATGGTAGCCGAGTTTTGAGCTCGCGCTTCGAGCTCATGAGGAAGCCTTGATGCAGAACAGCGAAACCGAACAGGAACGCGCGCGCAAGCAGCGCTTCCAGCAACGTCTCCATGTGCTTCACGACACCGCACTGCATCGGCAGCTGACGCAGCACTTCCCCGCCGGCCGCTGGACGCGCCGCCACTGGATCCACGCCAGCCTGTTCGCCACCATCGGCGCGCTGGTGGCCACGATCGTGCCCGGCTTCTCCAATGCGATCGACGTGCCGCTGCAGACCACGCACGCGACCCTGGCGCTGCCGTTGCCGCCGATCTCGCTGGCCCAGCAGCAGGGCGTGGCCGGCGACAGCTGGCAGGTGGTGCGGATCCAGCCCGGGCAGACCCTGGGCGCGGTGTTCGAACAGCTCGACATCCCGGCCACGGTGATGCATCAGGTACTGGACCACCCCGGCACGCGCGAGGCGCTGACCAAGCTGCGCCCCGGCGCCGAGATCGGCTTCGACCTGCCGGTGGCCGGCAGCCTGCGCGGCATCCGCTTCGACCGCGACGCCACCCATCGCGTGGAACTGTCGCTGCTCGGCGACGACATCCGCGAAAAGGTGACCGAGCGCGAGACCAGCACCCGCACCGCGGTCATCAGCGGCGAAATCACCAGCTCGCTGTACGTGGCCGCGCGCAAGGCGGGGCTGTCGCCGTCGGCGATCGCGACGATGACCGACGAGATCTTCAAGTACGACATCGACTTCGACAAGGACCTGCAGCCGGGCGACCGCTTCAGCGTGGTGATGGACGAGACCTGGCGCGAAGGCGAGCGGATCGACACCAGCAAGATCCTGGCGGCGACCTTCACCACCCGCGGCAAGACCTACAGCGGCTTCCGCTTCGAGCGCGACGGCAAGCCGGCCGAGTACTTCGACGTCAGCGGGCGGCCGCTGAAGAAGAGCTTCATCCGCATGCCGGTGTCCTACAGCCGCATCAGCTCGACCTTCGGCGCGCGCAAGCATCCGGTGCTGGGCACCATGCGCATGCACAAGGGCATCGACTACGCGGCGCCGTCGGGCACGCCGATCATGGCCGCCGGCGATGCGCGGGTGCAGTTCGTCGGCACCCAGCGCGGCTACGGCAACGTGGTGATCCTGGACCACGGCAAGGGCTACAGCACGCTGTACGGGCACATGTCGCGCTTCGGCGGGATCAAGCCCGGCCAGCGCATCAACCAGGGCACGGTGATCGGCTTCGTCGGCATGACCGGCATGGCCACCGGCCCGCACCTGCATTACGAATTCCGTGTGGACGGCGTGCAGCGCAATCCGGCCTCGGTGACCATGCCGCCGCCGACGCCGCTGGCCGGCACCGAGCTGGCCGCGTTCCGTGCGCAGACCTCGCCCGCACTGGCGCGCATCCAGCGCGTGGAGAAGCTGATCTACGCCGACGCCGCACCGGCGAAGGGCGACACCCCGGCGAAGAAGAAGAAGACCGTCGCCTCGGCCAGGTCGGCGCAGTCCAGCGACGCCGGCTGAGCCGCAAAGCGGCCCCGCCACGGCGGCGCGGATTGACGCGCCGCCGCCCCTCGCCCACGCTGCGCTACTGACGCTGCCTGGTGCCCGCAATGCCCGATCCGATCGCAATCGACGACGCGTCCCTGTTTCTCGGTCTGATGTCCGGCACCAGTGCCGATGGCATCGACGCCGCGCTGGTGCGCTTCGGCGCCGATGGCCAGGCGCAGCTGCGCCTGGGCCGCACCTATGCCTGGGCGCCGCGTCAGCGCGAGGCGCTGATCGCGCTGAGCGAAGGCGGCGAGATCGATTCGCTGGACACGCTGGGCCGGCTCGATGCGGAGGTGGCGATCGCCTTCGCCGAGGCCGCACTGCGGCTGCTCGAGGAGGCCGGCGTCGCGCCTGCCGAGGTGCGCGCGATCGGCTCGCACGGCCAGACCGTGCGCCACCGGCCGTTGGCCGATCCGGCCTTCACCTGGCAACTGGGCGACGGCAACCGCATCGCCGAGCTGACCGGCATCGCCACGGTGTGCGACTTCCGCCGCCGCGACGTGGCCGCCGGCGGCCACGGCGCGCCCCTGATGCCGGCCTTCCATGCGGCGATGCTCGGAGATGCGCACGAGGACCGCGCGGTGCTGAACCTGGGCGGGATCGGCAACCTGACCCTGCTGCCGGCGCACGGCAGCGTGCGTGGGTTCGACACCGGCCCGGCCAACGCACTGCTCGATGCCTGGTGCCAGCGGCATCTGGGCCAGCCCTACGATGCCGGCGGCGCCTTCGCCGCCAGCGGCCAGGTCGACGACGGCCTGCTGCAGCGCTTGCTGGCCGATCCCTGGTTCGCGCTGGCCCCGCCCAAGAGCACCGGGCGCGAACAGTTCCACCTGCGCTGGGTGGATGCGCTGCTGGAGCCCACCGCGCATCCTGCCGCGGCGGTGCAGGCGACCTTGCTGGAACTGACCGCGGCCACCGTGGCCGACGCGCTGCTGGCGCAGCAGCCGGCGACCCGGCAACTGCTGGTCTGCGGCGGCGGCGTGCACAACCCGCTGTTGCTGGCGCGGCTGCAGGCACGGCTGCCGGGCGTGCAGGTGCTGTCCACGCAGGCGCTTGGCCTGGATCCGGACTACGTGGAAGCGATGGGCTTCGCCTGGCTGGCGCGGCAGACCCTGGCCGGGCTGCCCGGCAATCTGCCTTCGGTCAGCGGCGCGCGTGGGCCGCGCATCCTCGGGGCGATCCACCTGGCCTGACCGCAACGGCAGCGGCCCGCGTCACGGCACCGACGCGCGGCTCAGAAGCCGGCGCCGGCCGGCAGTTCGCGCAACGCGGCGATCGCCTCGGACAAGGCATCCACTTCCGGGTTCTCGAAGCCGCTGCGCACTTCATGCTCGCTGGCGAACAGGCCCTGCTCGATCAGGTTGAGCACGGTCTGGTGCTGGGTCCAACCGCGGGCCACGGCGATGCGGCGGATCCGATCGACCAGGATGGGGTCGATGTCGCGCAACAGCAGATCGGTCATGCGGACTCCCTGACGGACGGCGGCGCACCCCATGCGCTGCCGTGCATCATCCGCAACTCCGAGCGGGCTTTCAATCCGCCTGCGGCGCGGCGGGGGCCGGTTGTTCGCGGATCCGCGGCCACAGCCAGGCCAGCAGCAGCAGGGTCGGAATCACCGTGAACGCGCTGAGCACGAAGAAGGTGCTGTAGGACGTGGCCTCGACGATGTAGCCGGAAGCGCCGCCGACGAACTTGCCCGGCAGGTTGGCCAGCGACACCAGCAGCGCGTACTGGGTGGCGGTGAAGTTGCGGTCGGTCAGCGACGACATGAACGCGACCAGCACGGTGCCGGCGAAGCCCTGGAACAGGTTGTCGGCGCTGAGCGCGGCGTAGAACGACCACAGCTGCCCGGGATGGTGGGCCATCAGCAGGAACGCCAGGTTCGACAGCGCCACACCCAGCGCGGCGACGAACAGCATGCGCCGGAAGCCGAACGCCGCCACCGCCAGGCCGCCGGCGAACGCGCCGGCGATGCCCATCCACACCCCGAACAGCTTGGAGACGGTGGCGATGTCGGCCTTGCTGAAACCCGAATCGAGGTAGAACGGGCCGGACATCACCCCGATCACCTGGTCGGGAAACTTGAACAGGCCCACGAACAGCAGCAGCCCCAGCCCCAGCGCCAGGCCGTTGCTGGTGAAGAAGCTGGAAATCGGCTGCCAGAACGCGCCGACCACGTCGATCTTGCGCACCACCGTGGCCGCCGGCACCTCCGGTTCGCGGCACAGCAAGGTGGTGGCGATCGGCAGCAGCATCAGCCCGGCCATCACCAGATAGGCCAGGGTCCAGTCGCCGAACTGGGCCAGGTACAGCGCGCCGGCGCCGGACAGGATCAGGCCGATGCGGTAGCCGAAGGTGTAGGTCGCGGCGAGCGCGGCCTGCGCCGTCGCCGGGGCGATCTCGATCCGGTACGCATCGACCACCGAATCCTGGGTGGCGCCGGCGAAGGAGGCGATCAGCACCCACAGCACCAGGCCGCCGATGCTCAACTCCGGACGCATCAGCGCCAGCGCCGCCAGGCCGATCGTGACCCCCAGCTGCGACACCAGCAGCCACGAGCGGCGCCGGCCCAGGAACGCGACCAACGGGAACGGATAGCGATCCAGCAGCGGCGCCCACAGGAACTTGAGCAGGTAGAAGAAGCTGGCCAGGCTGATCAGGCCGATGCTGCCCAGGTCCAGGCCGACGTCGCGCAAGCGCGTGGACAGGGTCTGCGAGGCGATCAACAGGAACGGCAGGCCGCTGCCGAAGCCCAGCAGCGCCATCGTCGCCGCCGACGGCGTGGCGAAGGCGCGCTTGATCCCGGCCCAGCCCTTGTAGGAGGCCGGCGCGGACGCGGCCTGGCTCATTCGCGGTAGTCCACCACGAACGGCGCATGGTCGGAGAAGCGCTGCGCGGTATAGATCGCGCAGCCCTGCAGGCGCTCGCGCAGCGTCGGGGTCACGAACTGGTAGTCGATGCGCCAACCCACGTCGTTGGCGCGCGCGGCGCCGCGGTTGCTCCACCAGGTGTAGTCCTGGCCCTCCGGGTGCAGGGCGCGGTAGGCGTCGACCCAGCCGCGGCCGCTGGCCGGATCGGCGTCTTCGGCGCGATCGGCGCACAGGCCGTTGAGCCAGTCGCGCTCGGCCGGCAGGCAGCCGGAATTCTTCTGGTTGGACTTCCAGTTCTTGATGTCCAGCGCCGAGCGCACGATGTTCCAGTCGCCGCACAGCACGTAGTCGCGGCCGCTGGCCAGCCATTCGGCCAGGATCGGCCGCAGCCAGTCCATGACCTGGAACTTGTAGCCCTGGCGCAGTTCGCCGGACGAGCCGGAGGGAATGTAGAACGAGACCACGCTCAGGTTGCCGAAGCGCGCCTCCAGGTAGCGGCCCTCCTCGTCGAACTCGGGCCAGCCCAGCGCGGTACGCACCTCGTCCGGCTCGCGCTTGCTGTAGATGGCCACGCCGCTGTAGCCCTTCTTGGTGCTGGCATCGCGGAACCAGGCGCGGTAGCCGTCCGGCAGGAACGCCGGCCCGGCCAGCTGATGCTCCTGCGCCTTGGTTTCCTGCACGCACAGCACATCGGCGTGCTGGCCGGAAAACCACTCGAAGAAGCCCTTGGTGGCGGCCGAACGCAGGCCGTTGGCATTGAAACTGACGATACGCATAGAGCGGGGATTCGGGATGGAGGGATTGGAGATTCGTGAAAGCGTACCCCATGCGTGGACACTGCATGGTCGTAACCCGCTATGTGTTCACCAATCCAGGCATTGCATCGGGGATTCATGAAAGCGTACCCATGCGTGGACGCCGCATGGCCGCGACCGGCTATGCTTTCACGAATCCCGTCATCCCCAATCCCGAATCCCGGCTCCCCAATGACCGACTACCGGCAACGTTTCCTGCAATTGGCCCTGGATGCGCAGGCGCTGCGCTTCGGCGAGTTCACGCTGAAGTCCGGGCGCGTCAGCCCCTATTTCTTCAATGCCGGGCGCTTCGATTCCGGGAGCACGGTGGCGCGCCTGGCGGCGTGCTACGCCGATGCGGCCGACGCCGCCGGGCTCGACTTCGATCTGCTGTTCGGCCCGGCCTACAAGGGCATTCCGCTGGCGACCGCGCTGGCCTGCGAGTACGCGCAGCGCGACCGCAACCTGCCGCTGGCGTTCAACCGCAAGGAAGCCAAGACCCATGGCGAAGGCGGCAGCCTGATCGGCGCGCCGCTGGCCGGGCGCCGGGTGCTGATCGTGGACGACGTGATCACCGCCGGCACCGCGATCCGCGAGGCGCTGGCGATCATCCGCGAGGCCGGCGGCATCCCGGCGGCGATCCTGGTCGCGCTGGACCGGCAGGAGATCGCCGGCGAGCACGACCGGCGCTCGGCGGCGCAGGCGGTGGCGGCGGAGGCCGGCGTTCCTGTGGTGTCGGTCGCGCACCTGGGCGATCTGCTTGCATTCATCGATGGAAACGCGGACCTTGTCGGCTTCCGCGAACCGCTGCTGGCCTACCGGGCACGCTACGGCTGCGATCCGTCAGGCTGACAGCAGGGGGCTGCCATGATGCCGATCCAACGACCGTGGGGCCGGGCCGCGTTGCCGGTCCTGCTCGCGCTGATTGCGTTGCCGGCAGCAGCGCAGCCGGCGCCATCCAAGAAGCTGTACTGCTGGAACCAGGGCGGGCAGCGCGTATGCAGCGATGCGCTGCCGCCGGAAGCGGTGAACCAGGCGCGCGACGAGTTCAACGCCAAGAGCGGGATGCGCAGCGGCGCGGTCGGCCGTGCGCTGAATGCCGAGGAGCGCGCCGCGGCCGCCGCCGATGCCGCGCAGCAGCGCGCCGACCAGGCGGCGCTGGAGACGCGCAAGCGCACCGACCAGGCGATGCTGCTGTCGTTCCAGACCGAAGAGGAATTGCGCCGGGTGTTCTCCGAGCGCATCGGCATCGTCGACAACAACATCAACACCGCGCGCTACAACGTCAACAGCCTGCGCGAAGGGCTGGTCGGCCTGCTGGCCAACGCCGGCGCGCGCGAACTGGCCGGGCAGAAGGTGACCGGCAAGATCGTCGAGGACGTGCAGCAGCGGCATCGCGCGCTGCTGTGGCAGCTGCGCATGCAGAAGAACTTCGAACAGCAGCGGCTCGGCCTGAACCAGGAAATCGACGACGCGCTGCAACGCTATCGTGCGGCGAAGCGGCCCGGGACCGGAACGGCGCCGGCTGCGCCGGCGAACAGCGGCTAAGCGCAGCGCGCGGCCAGCGGCGCTAGCCAGGTCGCCGCGGCAGGGATGCCGGGACTGAAGTTCCTCCCACAGTGCATCCAGCAAGTAGGCCGCAAGTCCCTTGTGGGAGCGACTCCAGTCGCGACGAACGAAGCCCGGACGCCTGGGCGGCTTCGGCTGGAGTCGGGACTGAAGTCCCTCCCACAGTGCACCCAGCGAGTTGGCCGCGAGCCCCTTGTAGGAGCGACTTCAGTCGCGACGAACGAAGCCCGGACGCCTGGGCGGCTTCGGCTGGAGTCGGGACTGAAGTCCCTCCTACAGTGCACCCAGCGAGTTGGCCGCGAGTCCCTTGTGGGAGCGACTTCAGTCGCGACGAGCGAAGCCCGGATGTCTGCGCGGCTTCGGTTGGAGTCGGGGCTGAAGCCCCTCCTGCAGCACACCCAGCGAGTTGGCCGCGCTTCCAGTAGGAGCGGTTTCAACCGCGACGAGCGCCGCCCGGAATCGCTGCGCTCTCGGCAACCCTGTCGCGGGCTGAAGCCGTTTCCACACCACTCCGCGTGCCGGCCGCGCTACGCCGCCTCGCCCGGCACTGCGCCGGGCGTACACGGCATGCGCCTCAGAACCCCGCCGCCAGCGACGGCAGCAGCGCCTGCAACTGGCTGCGGAACAGGTCCTTGATCCGCTCCAGCGCGGCAGTGGTGTCGGCCTCGAAGCGCAGCACCAGCACCGGCGTGGTGTTGGACGCGCGCACCAGGCCCCAGCCGTCGGCGAAGTCCGCACGCAGGCCATCGATGGTGAGCAGCCGCGCACCGGCGAACGCCGAGCCTTCCTGCTGCGCGATGGCGACCAGCTGCGCGACCAGCGCATGCGCGTCCTGCCCGTCGGCCAGCGGCAGCTTGATCTCCGGCGTGGACACGCTGTCGGGCAGCTCGGCCAGCACCTCGGACGGGCTCTCCTCGCGCTGCGCCAGGATCTCCAGCAGCCGCGCCGCCGCGTACAGGCCGTCGTCGAAGCCGTACCAGCGTTCCTTGAAGAAGAAGTGGCCGCTCATTTCGCCGGCCAGTTCGGCGTCGGTCTCGCGCATCTTCGCCTTGATCAGCGAATGCCCGGTCTTCCACACCATCGGGCTGCCGCCGTTGCGCAGCACGTAGTCCGACAGCTTGCCGGTGCACTTGACGTCGTAGATCACCAGCGCGCCGGGGTTGCGCTGCAGCACGTCGGCAGCGAACAGCATCAGCAGGCGATCGGGGTAGATCACCGTGCCTTCCTTGGTGACCACGCCGAGCCGGTCGGCATCGCCGTCGAAGGCGATGCCCAGGTCGGCGTCGAAGCGCTTCACGGTCTGGATCAGGTCTTCCAGGTTGTGCGGCTCGCTGGGATCGGGGTGATGGTTGGGGAAGGTGCCGTCGACGTCGCAGTACAGCGGGATGACCTCCGCGCCGATCGCCTCCAGCAGCCGCGGCGCCAGTTCGCCGCCCACGCCGTTGCCGGCATCGGCCACCACCTTGAGCGGGCGATCCAGCTGCACGTCGTCGGCGATGCGCTGGATGTAGTCGTCGCCGACGTCGCGCTGCTCCAGCCGCCCCGGTTCGGCGGCGGTCGGCAGGCGGCCTTCGCTGATCCGCGCGTACAGGTCGGTGATCGCCGCACCGGACAGCGTCTCGCCGCCGACCACGATCTTGAAACCGTTGTAGTCCGGCGGGTTGTGGCTGCCGGTCACCGCCACGCAACTGCCGGCACGCAGGTGGAAGCTGGCGAAATACACCACCGGGGTCGGCGCCAGGCCGATGTCGGTGACGTGGCAGCCGGCGCGGCGCAGGCCGTCGATCAGCGCCGCCGACAGTTCCGGGCCGGACAGGCGGCCGTCGCGGCCGACCACCACCTCGTTCAGGCCCTGCTCCTGCATCACCGCGCCGATCGCCTGGCCAATCAAGGCGGCGACCTGCGGGCTGAGATCGCGACCGACCACGCCGCGGATGTCGTAGGCGCGGAAGATGGCGGCCGGCACGGTCAGTGCCGGAACCGCCCTGGCCGGCGCGCTCTCGCCTTCGGGCAGCGGCGGTGCCGGTGGCGGTTCCCGGTGCTGCAGGCTCTGCCGCAGGGTGGGCTCCTGCTCGGCCGCCGCGGCGGCGGCCTTGGCGCGGCGCGGCCGCGGCAGGCGGCCGCGCGCGGCCAGCAGCACCGCCAAGGCCAAGAAGCCGAGCAGGCCGGCGACGATCAGGCAGGGCAGCGCGTCCAGGCCGAGCGGGCCGAGCTCGGCGTCGGGCAACGCCGCGACCACCCGCAGCCCGGTCGTGCCGATCGGCCGCGACAACGCGTCGCCATGGTCGGCCAAGCCGGCATCGCCGGCGCCGACCACGTCGTAGCTGCCCTGGCGCAGCGCCAGATAGCCGCTGGCCGGAACCGCGGCCTGCGCCACCGGTGCGGTCAGCACGCGCAGCGGCAGGCGCAGGTAGGCGACGCCGGCGCCCGTGTCCAGGCTCACCGGCGCGGCCAGCCCCAGTCGCGCCCCACCACCGTCGCGCACCACCGCGCTGGCGACGGCGTCGGTCAGCAACGCCTTTTCCAGCAGCGCCAGGCGGCCATAGCCGAAGCCGCCCGCGTCGGCGTAGCCGGCGCTCAGGTCGGCGGGCAGCACGTGTGCGTCTTCCGCGTCCTTCCAGCCCTCGCGCAACGCCTGCGCCGCCGCGGTCGCGTCGCCGCGCGCCAGGGCCGCCTGCACCGCGGGCTGCTGCAGTTGCGCGGCGAAGCGCTTGGCGACCGCCGCCAGCGCCTGCGAGGTCTGCGCCACCACTGCGTCGCGCGCCTGCTGCAGTTCCGTGGCGCTTTGTTCGTTGCGCCATTGCTGCGCGCCGCTCCAGCCGAACCAGCCGGCCAGCGCGGCCAGCAGCAGCGCCAGCAGCGGCGCCGCCTTGCGCAAACCCTCCGGCGCCGGCGGCCGTTGTGTTGCCTCGCTCATGCAGACGATCCCCTGTCAGCGCACTCCGGTATGGCCGAATCCACCCGTTCCCCTGGCGCTGTCGGCGAAAGTATCCACCACCTGCAGGGCAACGCGCACGACCGGCATCACCACCAGTTGCGCGATGCGGTCGCCGGGGGCGATGGTGAACGGCTCGCGGCCGCGGTTCCAGACGCTGATCAGCAGCGGCCCCTGGTAGTCGGCATCGATCAGGCCGGTGCCGTTGCCGAGCACGATGCCGTGGCGATGGCCCAGCCCGGAACGCGGCAACACCACCGCGCACAGCTGCGGATCGGCGATGTAGATGGACAGCCCGCTGGGGATCAGCGCGGTATCGCCCGGCGCCAGGGTCAGCGGCGCCTCGGTGGCCGCGCGCAGATCGAGCCCGGCGCTGGCTTCGGTGGCGTAGTCCGGCAGCGGCCAGCTGTCGCCGAAGCGCGGGTCGAGCAGTTTGACCTGCAGCGGGTACGGCGTCGGAATGGTCATGCGTGCAGTCGCTCCGCGATCAGGGCCAGCAATTGTTCGGCCAGTTGCGCCTTGGACACGGCCGGGAAGCTGCGCGCGCCCTGTTGCCAGTAGGCGGTGGCGGCATTCTGGTCGCTCTCGAAGCCGTTGCCGGCCACCCCCACCTGGTTGGCGATGATCAGGTCCAGGTGTTTGTCGTTGAGTTTGCCACGCGCGTAGCGCTCGATGTCGTGAGTCTCGGCGGCGAAGCCGACCACCAGCTTCAGCGCCTGGGTCTGGGCGGCGACCTCGGCCAGGATGTCGGGCGTGCGCACCAGCTCCAGGGTCAGCATCTCGCCGCTCTTCTTGATCTTCTGCGCGGCGACCTGCCTGGGCGTGTAGTCGGCGACCGCGGCGGTGCCGATGTAGATGTCGGCGGGCAGCGCGCCCAGCACCGCTTCGCGCATCTGCGCCGCCGACCGCACGTCGATGCGCTGCACGCCGTCGGGCGTGGGCAGGTGCACCGGGCCGCTGACCAGCACCACCGACGCGCCCTGCCGCGCGGCCGCGGCGGCCAGGGCATAGCCCATCTTGCCGCTGCTGCGGTTGCCGAGGTAGCGCACCGGATCCAGGTCTTCGTAGGTGGGGCCGGCGCTGATCAGCAGGCGCAGGCCGTGCAGCGCGCCGCCACCGGCGCTGGCCGCGACCGGCGTGGGCGCCGCAAGGGGCGCCGCAGCCGCGGCGCGGCCAGCGGCCAGCGCGGCGACGATCTCTTCCGGTTCGGCCAGGCGTCCGGGGCCGGACTCGCCCTCGGCCAGCGGGCCGTCGTTCGGCCCGACCACGCTGGCGCCGCGTTGGCGCAGCGTGGCGACATTGGCCTGGGTGGCGGGGTGCAGCCACATGCGGTGGTTCATCGCCGGGCACACGGTCAGCGGCGCGTTGGTGGCCAGGCACAGCGTGGTCACCAGATCGTCGGCCAGGCCGTGGGCGAGCCGCGCCAGCAGGTCGGCGGTGGCCGGCGCCACCACCACGCGATCGGCCCAGCGTGCCAGCTCCAGATGGCCCATCGCCTGCTCGGCGGCGCTGTCCCACAGGCTGGTGCGGGTCGGGTGCGCGGACAGCGCCTGGAAGCTCAGCGGCGTGACGAACTGCTGCGCGCCGGCGGTCATCGCCACCTGCACCTCGGCACCCGCCTCGCGCAGCCGCCGCACCAGCTCCAGCGCCTTGTAGGCAGCGATGCCGCCGCCCACGCACAACAGCACACGCCGCCCCTGCAGGGGCCCCTCGAAAGTACCGGTCACGTCGGGAATGTCCTACCCATGCAAGAACGATTAGCTTACCCGATGGCCCTTTGCGGCCCTGATACCGTTGCGCCATATCGCCCGCCAATCTGGCGATATGCACATAAACGACTGGCCCGATGCCGAACGCCCCAGGGAAAAGCTGCTGGCACGCGGTCCCGGCGCCCTCTCCGACGCCGAACTGCTGGCGATCTTCCTCGGCTCCGGCCTGCCCGGCAGCGACGCAGTGCGGACCTCGCGCGACCTGCTGCATCGGCATGGACCGCTGCGCATGCTGCTGGACCGCCCGCCACGCGAGCTGGTCCGCCTGCCGGGGCTCGGCCCGGCACGGGCCTGCAAGCTGTCGGCGGCGCTGGAGCTGGCCAAGCGCCACCTGGCCGCCGAGCTTGAACGCGGCACCACCCTGACCGATCCGGGGGCGGCCGGCCGCTACTTCGCGCAACGGCTGCGGGCATGGCCGCACGAAGTGTTCGCGGTGCTGTTCCTGGACACCAAGCACCGCTCGCTGGCGTTCGAGGAACTGTCCCATGGCACCCTGGACGGCGCCGAGGTGCATCCGCGCGAAGTGGTGCGGCGCGCGCTGGCGCACAACGCGGCCGCGGTGATCATCGGCCACAACCACCCATCGGGGAACTCGGAACCCTCACCCGCCGACCGCGCCGTCACCCACCGGCTGAAACAGGCGCTGGGCTTGGTGGACATCCGCTTGCTGGACCATTTCATCGTCGGCGACGGGGCGCCGGTGTCGATGGCGGCGCGCGGCTGGGCCTGAGCCGGAATCCGGGAACCGTGGCAGCGCGGCGGCGGCGTTGCCCAACGCAGAGGCCCAATCCCGATCCGCCATCGTCGGACGGCCTGAGGTCGGGCTGAACCCGGCACGGGCCGGGAGGCGGCGGGTCGGGTAAAATCGCCGGTTCCGCGCTTCAAGCAGAGATCACGTGAAATCCCAACTCCGCGCCCTGATCGGTCAAGGCATCGAAGCCTTGCGCGCCAACGGCACCCTGCCGGCCGACACCCTGCCGCCGGACTTCGTGGTCGAACGGCCCAAGACCCGCGAGCACGGCGACTTCGCCACCAATGCCGCGATGCTGCTGGCCAAGGCCGCGCGCGGCAATCCGCGCGCGCTGGCGCAGCAGTTGGTCGCCGCGCTGCCGGCCAGCGACGAGGTGACCCGGGTCGAGATCGCCGGCCCCGGCTTCATCAACTTCCACCTCAGCCCCAGCGCCTACCAGCGCGAAGTGCTGGCGGTGCTCAAGCAGGGCGAGGACTACGGCCGCAGCCTGGTCGGCAATGGCCGCACCGTGGGCGTGGAATACGTCTCGGCCAACCCGACCGGCCCGCTGCACGTGGGCCACGGCCGCGCTGCGGCGATCGGCGACTGCCTGGCGCGGCTGCTCGAGGCCAACGGCTGGAACGCCAAGCGCGAGTTCTACTACAACGACGGCGGCGGCCAGATCGAGAACCTGGCGCGCTCGGTGCAGGCGCGCGCGCAGGGCAAGACCCCCGACAGTCCCGACTGGCCGGAAGAAGGCTACCGCGGCGACTACATCCAGGACGTGGCCAACGCCTACCTGGCCGGCGACTCGGTGGACCTGGAAGGCAACCTGGTCACCGGCTCCAAGGATCCGAACGACCTGGAGGCGATCCGCCGCTTCGCCGTGGCCTACCTGCGCAACGAGCAGAACCACGACCTGGCCGCGTTCGGCGTGGACTTCGACATCTACTTCCTGGAAAGCTCGCTGTACCGCGACGGCAAGGTCGAGGAGGCGGTGCAGAAGCTGGTCGCCTCCGGCCACACCTACGAGGAAGGCGGTGCGCTGTGGCTGAAATCGACCGATTTCGGCGACGACAAGGACCGCGTGATGCGCAAGTCCGACGGCAGCTATACCTACTTCGTGCCGGACGTGGCCTATCACCTGAGCAAGTGGCAGCGCGGCTACGTGCGTGCGATCACCGAACTGGGCGCCGACCACCACGGCTCGCTGGCGCGGGTGCGCGCCGGCCTGCAGGCGATGGACCTGGGCATCCCCAAGGGCTGGCCCGAGTACGTGCTGCACCAGATGGTCACGGTGATGCGCGGCGGCGAGGAAGTGAAGCTGTCCAAGCGCGCCGGCAGCTACCTGACCCTGCGCGACCTGATCGAGGAAGCCGGCCGCGATGCCACGCGCTGGTTCCTGATCGCGCGCAAGCCCGATTCGCAGCTGACCTTCGACATCGACCTGGCGCGCCAGCAGAGCAACGACAATCCGGTGTTCTACGTGCAGTACGCGCATGCCCGGGTGTGCAGCCTGCTGCGCCAGGCGCAGGAGAAGAAACTGGACTACGACCAGGCCGACGGCCTGGGCCAGCTGAACCGGCTGAACGATGCGACCTCGCTGGAACTGATGCTGGAACTCTCGCGCTACCCGGAAGTGGTGGAGAATGCGGGGCATGTGCTGGAGCCGCACCTGATCGCGCAATACCTGCGCGAACTGGCGACCGCGTTCCACACCTGGTACCACGGCACCCCGGTGCTGGTGGACGATGCGGGCGAGCGCAACGCCAAGCTGACCCTGGCCGTGGCGGCGCAGCAAGTGCTGGCCAACGGCCTGAACCTCCTGGGCGTGTCCGCCCCGGAAAAAATGTGAGTGGAGAAGCGGTAGATGGCAGCACGACGCGGTAAGACCCAGGCGCGACGCAACAGCGGCAACGGCACGCCCGGATGGGTATGGCTGATCGCCGGCGTGGCGATCGCGGCAGTGGTATTCCTGGCGGCACCTGGCCTGTTCAAGAAGGACGGCGACGGCTTCCTGCGCGTGGGCGGTCCACGCGCCAATCCGGATGCGCAGCCGGCGCCGGTGGCCGATGCCGACGTGGACGCGGCGCCGGAACTGCCCAAGCCGGCGGCGACAGCGGCCGGCAGCACCAAGCCCGACGCCAAGAAGGACGCACAGACCCAGTACGACTTCTACACCTTGCTGCCCGGCAAGGAAGTGCAGATGTCCGACGCCGAACTGGCCGCCAGCGCACGCGCCGAGGCCGCGCGCCAGGCGCGCGCGCCGCAGCCGGCTGCCGCCGCCACGCCGACCACCGCAACTGCGGCAACTGCGGCCGCCACCGCGCCGGCAACGACGGCGGCAGCGTCCAACCCGACCCCGCTACCCGAAACGGCAGCAGCGGGCGCACCCGCCAATACGGTGGCCACGGCGACCAAGCCAGCCGCGGCATCGACCGTGCCCGCCGCTGCCGCCGCCGCGCCGGACAACGCCCGCTACATCCTGCAGGCCGGCTCGTTCGGCGCCTCCGGCGATGCCGAATCGACCAAGGCCAAGCTGGCGATGCTGGGCCTGTCGGCGCGCGTGGAATCGGCGCAGATCAGCGGCAAGACCGTGTACCGCGTGCGCATGGGGCCGTATGGCACGGCCAGCGAACTGGCCGCGGCCAAGCAGAAGCTCACCGGCAGCGGGCTGCCGGCGATCGCGATCAAGGCGCAGTGAGGCTGGGAGTCGGGAATGGGGAAACTGGAATGGGGAGAAGCGGCTTCTCCTGCATTCCTTGCGACTGGCCTGCGTAGGCCAGCCGCTTCATTGCCTCGCCAGTCGCGCAAGCGCGACTGATGGCCGCCTGGCCACCGTGACCCAGGGCAGGCGGAGCACGTCGACGCCTGCTTTCGCTTTCGCTTTTCCTATTCCCGATTCCCCACTCCCTACTCCCTACTCCCGGCCCCTAGCCACCTGGAACCCGGCGAAGGATTGCGTCACCGGCATGATCTCCAGCCGATTGATGTTCAGGTGCGGCGGCAGCGTGGCGACCCAGAAGATCTGCTCGGCGATGTCCTCGGCGGTCATCGGCTGCGCGCCGTGGTACAGCTTGTCCGACGCGCCCTGGTCGCCGTGGGTGCGGACCAGGGTGAACTCGGTCTCGGCCATGCCCGGCTCGATCGCGGTCACGCGCACGCCGGTGCCGTGCAGGTCCGAACGCAGGCCCAGCGAGAACTGGCTGACGAAGGCCTTGGTGCCGCCGTAGGCATTGCCGCCCGGATACGGATACAGCGCGGCGACCGAACTGATGTTGACGATCGCGCCACGGCGCTGGATCAGCGTGGGCAGCAGGCGATGGGTCAGGGTCACCAGCGCGGTGATGTTGGTGTCGATCATCGTGCGCCAGTCGTCCAGCGACGCGGCCTGCGCCGGGGCGGTGCCCTGCGCCAGGCCTGCGTTGTTGACCAGCAGGTCGATGCCGCGGAACGCGTCCGGCAGCTCCGCCAGCATCGCATCGAGCGCGGCTTCGTCGCGGATGTCGAACGCGGCCACGTGCACGCGCTCGGCACCGAACTCGGCCAGCAGCGGCTGCAACCGCTCGGCGCGGCGCCCGGTGGCGATCACGCGCCAGCCGGCGTTGACGAAGCGGCGCACGGCGGCGGCGCCGAAACCGGAGGTGGCACCGGTAATCAGGGCAGTCTGGGTCATTGAGAGGCCGGAAATGGGGAGTGGGGAATCGGAATGGTAAAAGCAAACAGGCAAAGCCGGGGTGCTGTTGCCTCAACCGCCGCTTGCCGGCATGGACACGTGGCCGACGGCATAGGCTTGACCGACGTCCGGCGCGGACGGCGGCAGATCGCGCCAAAGCCGCAGGCGCAGCAGGTTCCAGCCATGCGGCTCGTAGGCGCTCACCGCGGCGAGCGCGCCTGCGGCAAGATCGTCCCTCGCCCGCTCGGCCTCGCGTTGGCCCAGCGTGTCGAGCGCGTCGGCATCGGGGATCGCGACGATCTCGCGCCGGGCGTAGCGGGCGCCGCGCAGGTCTGCGTGCAGATGTGCAGCGCACACCGTCCACAGTTGCACCGCGGGCCGCCCGAACGACGCGGTCAGCGCGCGGAACGCGGCGCCGGCGAGGAAATCGCGCATCGCCTCGGCATCGCGCCACAGATAGAACGGCGCATACAGGTTGCTGCGGCTGGACAGCGCGCGATCGGCGCGGTCGGCGCTGAGATAGGCCTTGAACACCAATCCCGGCAGGCCGTCCAGCAACGGCCCCTTGTCGGCGATGCGGCGCTGGATGATGGCCATGTCGTAGTCGGCCGGCAACGCGATGCAGTACTGCATGGCGATCATGCGCCGGCCTCCGCGGCCACGATCCCGGCGCGGCCGCCGCCGAAGGACCAGTCCTGCGCCTCGGTGGTGACGATGTTCACCATCACGTCTTCCGGCGCGATGCCCGGCGCGATCGCCAGCAGCTCCACCAGGCGCCGGTAGAACGCGCGCTTGCGGGCCTCGCTGCGTGGCCGCCCGGCGGTGATCGCGATCAGCACGAAGCCATCCGAGCGCGGTCCGCCGAGATAGTGGCGGTCGAACACCAGTTCCCCTGGATCGTGCTGGTGGATGACCTGGAAGCAATCGCCGGCCGGCACCTCGAAGGCCTCGTGCATGGCCTGGTAGACGCTGGCGGACAAGGCGCGCAGATGGTCGGGCGTGGCGCCGCGATGCAGCGAGATACGGGCGTAGGGCATGGGATGTCTCCTGCTTGGGAATCAGGCGGCCGACGCGGTCGCGGCGCGCAGCAGCGGCAGCGCCGAGGCGGCGCACGGCCAACCGGCGTAGAACGCCAGATGGGTGATCGCTTCGGCCAGTTCGTCGCGGCCCAGGCCGTTGTCCAGCGCGCGGCTCAGGTGGAACGGCAGTTGCTGCGGCCGGTACAGGGCCACCAGCGCCGCCACCGTGACCAGGCTGCGCTCGCGCGGCGACAGCGCGGAGCGCTGCCACAGGTCGGCGAACAGCACGTCATCGGTCAGTTGCGCGAATTTCGGCGCGATGTCGCCGAACAAGGATGCAGAAGGCTGGCATGTATCGGACATTGGCGTCTCGCGCTGGAGATTGACTGCGCATAGCCTAGCCACCGAAGATGTTCCTGAAAATCGGGAAATTCAGCATCAAATCTTCGATAAAACAGGATCGACAGCATGCGCCGCGTCACCTTCGATCTCGATGCGCTGCGCAGCTTCGTCGCCGGCGTCGAACTGGGCAGCTTCGCCAAGGCGGCAGATCGGCACGGGCGCTCCACGTCCGCGATCAGCGCGCAGCTGAAGAAGCTCGAAGCGCAGGCCGGCCACACGCTGCTGCGCCGCAGCGGCCGCGGACTGGCGCTGACCGACGCTGGCGAGGTGTTGCTGGCCTACGCAAGGCGCCTGCTGGACCTCAACGACGAAGCCACCGGTGCGCTGCACGGGTCGGTCCTGCAGGGCTGGGTACGGCTTGGACTGCAGGAGGATTTCGGCGAGCACATGTTGCCCGACGTGCTGGGACGCTTCGCCCGCGCCCATCCCAAGGTGCGTATCGAAGCGCGCATCGCGCGCCATCAGGAACTGCTGGCCCGGGTCGACGCGGGCCAGTTGGACCTGGCGCTGGTCTGGGACGCAGGCACCGCGACGGCGCATCGCGCGCCGCAGGCGGCCTGGCCGATGCGCTGGATCGCCGCGGCCCAGGCGCCGCTTCCGGACCCGAGCGGCTGGCACAGCGAGATGCCATTGCCGCTGGTGATGCTGGAGGCGCCCTGCCTGCTGCGCACCGCGGCGACCACGGCGCTGGACCGCGCCGGCATCCCGTGGCGCATCGCCTTCACCAGCGCCAGCCTGGGCGGCGTCTGGGCGGCGGTGCGCGCCGGCCTGGGCCTGACCTTGCGCACGCCGGCCGGCCTGCCCGAGTCGCTGGCGCTGCTGCCGCCTGGGGCCGGCGGCCTGCCGACGCTGCCGGCGCTGGGCTTGAACCTGCATCGTGCCGACGCAGAGCCGGCACCGGCAGTGACGCGCCTGGCGGAGATCCTGCAGCAGCGCCTGCACGAGGCGCGCGTGGCGTACGCCGATCCCGGGTGAGGCGGCCGCGTGCAGACCGCGCACGACCGGCTCGCTGCGCCGATGCGCGTCGGCAGGGGTGGCCCATGCAGCCCCGCCGGTACTTCCCCGAGCTTGCGCCCCAGCAGCCCGCGCAGGCGCATGAATGGCCGCTCCACCGCATAGCGCGGCGGCCAGCAGCGCCATCACCGCACAGATGGGCGAACGCGGACAGCCGGCGCCGCGCCGGAGTCGGCGCGGCAGCATGCCTTCAGCGAACGTCGCCGGCGGTCGCGGCCGTACCTGGGAGGACATCCCGCCGGACCGCATGCGCGCGGCGCATGCCGATCGTGGGCGAGCCCGGCGCCTGAGTGCGCGTCACTTGCATGGCAGCATCTTGCTGAGCAGCCCACCACCGCCACTGAGCATACCGGCGCCGCCGGTAATCGCCGTCTTGACCGTGCTGCCATCGGTCTTGACTTCCACTTCCTTGAACAGTTCGTCGTCGCGCGCGACCGTATAGTCCTGACGCTCGTAGTGGTCCACTTCGGTCGAACCGGCGTAGCTGCTGCCCGCGTAGACATCGCGCGACTTGGCCTGATCGAACTGGAAGGGCAGCACCAGGTAGTAGCGACCCGGCTGCATCTCGGTGAACTGGAACGCGCCCTTGGCGTCTGTCTCGGTCTCCACGCGCATGTTGAAGGCCTCGTTGGACATCAGCACCGCTTCCTTGCTCCGGTCCGACTTCTTGCGCATGGCGACCCACTCCGAGAAGTACGGGGTTGCCGGGAACAGCATCACCTTGCGGTTATCGGCAAGGAAAATTCGGCTGTCGTGGTAGGCGCAGGCCACGCCGGTGATGGTCGCTCGTCCCTTGGCCAGCGCGGCTTCGGCCGACGGCTTGTCGAAGGGGACACTGGGCGAGGTTTCGCGCACCTTCGGCTTCGTGTCGACGGTGGGCGATGTACGCACCTGCGCGCCACTCTGACCGGCGGCCAAGCCGCAGCACGCCGCAACGATCAATCCGCAAGCCCTCGTTCGCATAGCACCCCTCTTCATTCCATGAAACGGCGGAAAATAGCATGATTCGCTCTGCCTCCAAAGACGCCCATGCCTGCGCCGGGGCCGTGCGCGGAGGGTCGCTCAGGCGCCGGCCGCGGTGCGACGCCGGATACGGCGATCGCGCAGGCGCAGGAACGGCCGCTCCACGGCGTAGTGCAGCAGCGCGGCGGCCAGCAGCGCCATCGCCGCGTAGCTCGCGAAGGCGAGCAGCCCGCGCCCGTCGAGCGCGGCGCCGAACCAGTGCTGGGTGAGATGGAACACGGCCTTGTGCGACAGGTACAGGCTGTAGGAGACCGCTGCCAGCCACCCCGCCCCAGGCAATGCGCGCCGGCCGATCCAGCTGCGCGTGGAGGCACCGGCGATCGCCAGCAGCGCCAACCCCAGCGACAACACCGGCCAGCCGATCGCGTTGCCGAGCAGACCGGTACGTTCGCGGAACAGCCACATCGCCAGCGCGCACACCGCCAACCCGGCCAGCAGCAGTGCGTTGGCCCGCGCCTGCAGCCACTGCCAGCGCTGCGGCCGGAACACCTTGATCGCGGCCAGCACCACCCCGCCCAGCAAGCCGTCGAGCCGGTTCCAGGTCGGGTAGTAGATGTCCTCGATGAACCAGTTGCGTTGCAGCCCGTCGCCGATGCGCTCGAGCGCGCTGTCGTGCAGCCAGGCGGCCGTGCGCAACGCGATGCCGGCCAGCACCACCGCGGCGCACACCGCGACGAAACGCGGCGCCGACGGCCGCCGCAGCGACAGCGCCGCCAACAGCGGGAACACCAGGTAGAAATGCTCCTCCACGCACAGCGACCAGGCATGCGAGAACGCCTGCTGGTTGGCGTAGTCGATGCCCAGGTTCAAGGTGAAGCTGGCGAACATCCACCACGGCGCGATGCCCGGCGCTTCGCGGAAACCGGGCCAGGCCAGGTACAGCGCCAGCACCACGGCGAAGGCCGGCAGGATGCGGAACGCGCGACGCAGGTAGAAATCGCCATAACGCAGCGGTTCGCCGCGTGCCAGCGGCGCCAGCACCTGGCCGCCGATCAGGAAGCCGCTGAGCACGAAGAACAGGTCCACGCCCATCCAGCCATAGCGCGACAGCCAGGCCCAGTCCGGCCCCAGGCCGCCGACCACGAACGAGTGGAACAGCATCACCCACACGATCGCCAGCGCGCGCAGCAAGTCCAGTCCGGGGTAGCGCATCGCGTCGGGGGGGGGGATGGCAGGGGCGCTCAGCTTATGGGCCGGTGCCAGCGCTCGTCCATCCGCAGCGGCGAATGCGAGCGGTGCCGCGATGACGACAAGGCGCGTCGCGTCTGCGCGGGATGCGCTGCAGCGACGGTCGCGCTCGGTACGTTCCTGCGCGCGTTCGACAACGCGGCGACACGCAGCCGCGGAGCGCGCTCCTCGCCTGCTGGCGAAGGAGCGCATGCCGGCACTCAGCCCAGCGGTTCGTCCGACAGATAGGTGTAGCCGGTCAGCCCCGCTTCCAGCGCCGCCGACAAGGCCTGCGCCTGCTCGGCCGGCAGTTGCGCGGCGGCCACGCGCTCGGCGTAGGCCGCGCGCAGGTCGGCCAGTGCATAGCCCACGTAATCCAGCATCACGTCGGTGGTGTCGCCGCGGCGCTGCTGGGCGATGCGATAGCCGTCGCCATCGGCGCTGACCTCGATCGCGTCGGTGTCGCCGAACAGGTTGTGGATGTCGCCGAGGATCTCCTGGTAGGCGCCGACCAGGAAGAAGCCGAGCCGGTAGCTCTCGCCCGGGCGCAGCTCGTGCAGCGGCAGCGAGCTGTCCAGGCTCTCGTTCTCGACGTAGGTCTTGACCATGCCGTCGGAGTCGCAGGTCATGTCGCAGATCACCCCGCGCCGCGCCGGCGCTTCGTTCAGCCGCTCGATCGGCACGATCGGGAATACCTGGTCGATCGCCCACACGTCGGGGATCGATTCGAACACGCTGAAGTTGACGAAGTACTTGTCCACCAGCCGCTCGTTGAGCTCGTCCAGCACCGGGCGGTGGCTCTTTTCCTCATGGCTCAGGCGCGCGCGCACGCCGTGCGCGATGGCGTAGAACAGGTCGTCGATGCGCGCGCGCTGCGGCAGGTCGATCTGGCCCAGCGCGTAGCTGGACAGGCCTTCGGCATGGAAATGCTGCGCTTCCTGGAACAGCTCCACCGCCGGGCGCACGTCCAGTTCGTCGTGGATCTCGCGCAGGTGGCGGATCGCCGCCGGTTCGTCGGCGTGCGCGTCGGGCACGCGCCCTTCCGGCGCCTGCTCCACTTCCGAGACGTTGGCGATCAGCACCGCGTGGTGCGCGGTCATCGCGCGGCCGCACTCGGTGACGATCCGCGGCGGCGCCAGGCCGTGTTCCTCGCAGGCGTTGGCCAGCGGCTGCACGATGTTGCTGGCGTAGGAATGCAGGCCGTAGTTGATCGAGCAGTAGCTGCGCGAACGGGTGCCTTCGTAGTCGATGCCCAGGCCGCCGCCGACGTCGACGTGGCTGATCCTGGCGCCCAGCTTGGACAGCTCGACGAAATAGCGCGTGGCCTCGCGCATGCCGTTGGCGATGTCGCGCACGTTGGAGATCTGCGAGCCCATGTGGAAGTGCAGCAGGTTCAGCGACTCGGCGTACTCGGTGTCGCGCAGCGCCTTCCACAGGTCCAGCACCTGCCGCGGCGACAGCCCGAACTTGGCCTTGTCGCCGCCGCTGTTCTGCCACTTGCCCGCGCCCAGCGAGGCCAGGCGCATGCGCACGCCCAGGCCCGGCTTGACGTCCAGCGCGCGCGCTTCCTCCAGCACCAGCTTCAGCTCCGACGGCTTCTCGATGACGATGAAGGTCTGCAAGCCGAGCTTGCGCCCGATCAGCGCCAGGCGGATGTACTCGCGGTCCTTGTAGCCGTTGCAGACGATCAGCCCGCCCGGCCGCGACAGCGCCAGCACCGCCATCAGTTCCGGCTTGCTGCCCGCTTCCAGGCCGAAGCCCTCGCCGTGGTGGCTGGCCAGGGTGCCGGCCACGCCGCGGTGCTGGTTGACCTTGATCGGGTACACCGCGGTGTAGCCGCCGGCGTAGTCCCAGTCGGCCTGGGCCTGGGCGAAGGCCGTCTGCAGCTTGCCCAGGCGCTCGCCCAGGATGTCCGGGAAGCGCACCAGCATCGGCAGCTTGGCGCCGGCCGCGCGCGCGGCGTCCACCACCTCGGGCAGCGCGATCGCCACGCCGTCTGCGCCCTGCGGGCGCACCACCACCCGGCCGGCCGCATCCACGTCGAAATACCCATCGGCCCAATGCGGGATCGAATAGGTCTTGCGGGCTTGGTCGAGGGACCAATCGCTCATCGTGGCGGCTCGGCGGGGAAAAGGGGCGTGGATTGTAACGCCTGCTACGCGTGGGCTCCGTTACAATCCGCGCCGACCTGACGCCCCTGTCCCCGGCGGAGCCGGGTCTGGTGAGGGTTCGCGTGCCGCGCGGTTCGGGTGCACGAGGCCGCGCCCTGCCCTCATCCGGCGAAGGGTGGTGTCTGGCGTCGCGCGGTCTAGCTGCGTGAGGCTGCGCCCCACCCTCATCCGGCGCGTCGCGCCACCTTCTCCCGGTGGGAGAAGGATGCGTCCGTCTTCTTTCTTGCTTTCCTAGGAATCTTCTGCATGACCGCCAACGACAACTGGTACATCGAACACTTCCAGCCCACCGGCTCGGCCATCGGCTATCGCATCACCGGCAAGCTGGACGAGGTGCAGTCGCCGTTCCAGAAGATCGAGATCTACGACACCACCGACTGGGGCAAGCTGATGGTGATCGACGGCGCGGTGATGCTGACCACGCGCGACAACTTCTTCTACCACGAGATGATCAGCCACCCGGCGCTGTTCACCCACGCCGCGCCCAAGCGCGTGGTGATCATCGGCGGCGGCGACTGCGGCACCCTGCGCGAAGTGCTCAAGCACCCGGGCGTGGAAAGCGCCACCCAGTGCGACATCGACGAGCAGGTCACGCGCATGGCCGAGAAGTACTTCCCGGAGCTGTGCGAATCCAACGCCGATCCGCGCGCCGAGCTGCTGTTCGACGACGGCATTGCCTACATGGCCAACTGCCCGGCCGGCAGCGTGGACATCGTCATCGTCGATTCGACCGATCCGGTCGGTCCGGCCGAAGGCCTGTTCAACAAGGCGTTCTACGCCAGCTGCTTCAAGGCGCTGAAGGACGACGGCATCCTGGTGCAGCAGTCCGAATCGCCGCTGGCGCTGCTGGACCTGATCAAGGAAATGCGCGCGGAGATGGGCAAGGCCGGCTTCGCCAGCTTCCACACCGTGCCGTTCCCGCAGCCGTGCTACCCGACCGGCTGGTGGAGCGTGACCCTGGCGCGCAAGCAGGGCGGCTTCGACTTCCGCCAGGCCGACGCGGCGGCCAAGCCGTTCGCCACCCGCTACTACAGCGCGCACCTGCACACCGGCACCCAGGTGCTGCCGCCGTTCGTGGCCGAGGCGCTGGGCCAGTAATCGGCCCAGGTGGAACCGGGCGCCTGCGTGTTCGCGGCGCCCGGGCGAACGCGGACTGAGCGTGCATGCGCCGGCGCGTCACCCGCATGCACGTCCCGCAAGACATCACGAGCGCAGAGCCTCCTAGGCGCAGCGGCCTTGGTCGACATCACGTCGACTGGCGCGTTTTCGTTCCGTCCCCCGTTGCACTGCAGCGGCTGGCGGGCCTCCGGAAATTTTGCCGATCGCGGACGATGTACCGCGCGGCACCGGTGCAAGGTTCAAGCGGCGGCCGGAGAAGCGCCCCCCGCCACCGCCCGCCGAACCTTCAACGCGCAGCCGTCGGAGCCGATCCAGCCGGTGCGCCCAGCGCGATCAGCGTCGGGGCGTCCGCCACGAAGCGATCGAGCACGCCATCGGCGATCTTGACCGGCCCGCCGAAACGCGTCGCGCCGGGGATCGACTGGATCGCCGCGGCCTCGGCGGCGAGCCGGGTCGCATCGGCGAACGAGCCTGACGCCGCGGCGTCGCCTCGGTTGGCGGCCTGCAGACCGGCTGCCGTCGCCTGTAGCGCACGCCCCCAGACCTGCATCGCATCCAGCCAGGGGCGTGACTGTTCGGCGAATCCAGGATCGGCCACGCCTGCGCGGATGATGCCCGGCGCCGCCGCGATCTCGTCCGCGCTGCGCGCGAGCTCGGCGAGCGCCTGGCCGCGCGCGTCGGCGTCGCCACCGGCAAGCGCTTCGCGAACCCGGTCGAGCCCGGCCTTCAGCCGCGGCGCCTGCTCCTGCCACGGCTGGCTGCCGAAGGTCGGCGCCAGGTGCTGGGTATCGAAGAAGGTGAGCAGCGCCGCAGTCACCCGCGCATCGCCCGCCGCCAGTTCGCGCGCCGCCGCATGCCAGGTCCGCTCGGCGTCGTAATCCTTGTCGTTCCATGCGAACGCGGTCAGCCCCATCACCGCGACACGGCTCGGCGCCTCCTGGTTCATCGGATTCGCGACGATGCCGGCCAACTCCGCGGACAGGCCGGCTTCGCGCCGCGTGTACGGCGCCAGCAACAAGCGGCCGGCCGAGGTTTCGTAATCGTTGACCGGGTAGTTGTCCCACAGCAGCGTCCTGCGCCCGAACGCCTTGGTCGCCGCGCGCGCATCGGGGATGGAAATGGCCGGCGGCACGACGTCGGTGCCGGTCCATTGCACGACGATCTTCGGATCCAGATGCTGGCGCAATGCGGCCTTGTACGGGCTTTCCTTGGCGTCGTAGTACTCGGTCGGGACCATGATCAGTTCCGACGCCGCAGCGTGCCGGGCGACCAGATCCGCCTGCACCAGGTTGAGCAGGTACGACTGCGCGACGCCCGCCGCTTCCGCACCCGACGGACCGAAGGTGGCCTTGTCGCGCTCGCAATTCCACTTGGTGTATTCGATATCGTCGAGCGCGACATAGAAGCTGCGCACGCCCAGCGCGCGAAACGCGTCGAACTTGCGCAGCAGCGCCTTGGCATCGGCCGGATCGGAGAAGCAGACCGACGGCCCCGGCGAGATCGCGTAGACGAAATCGACATGGTTGCGCCTGGCCGTCGCCGCCAAGCCGCCCAGCGCCTTCAGCGTGGCCGCCGGATAGGCCTCGCGCCAGCGGTCGCGCGCATAGGGGTCGTCCTTCGGGCTGTAGATGTAGGTGTTCGCCTTGGCGCGGGCGAGGAAATCGATGTGCTTGGCGCGATCGGCCATCGACCATGGCGCCCCGTAGAACCCCTCGATCGTGCCGCGGATGGCCATCGCGGGATAATCCTGGATGACCAGGGTCGGGATGACCGGGCGTTCGGCAAGCTGACGCAAGGTCTGCGCGGCATGGAACAGGCCGTCGGCGTCGTGGCCGGCGAGCGTGATCAGGCTGCCCTGGCCGGTGGCGATGCTGGCGAGGGTGTAGCCCTCCTTGTGCGTTTCCTGCACGGCCTTGCTGCGCGCCAGCGCCTCGCGGACGACCGCCGCCTCGCCGGTTCCGACGACGATGTACGGTTGTTCGAGCGTGGCCGGCAGGCGCGACGCGGTGGCGATGTGCTCGACCCCCGCGGAGACCAGGCTGCGACGGACCAGTGCGACCGATGCGGGGTCCGCGCCCGGCGCGGCGACCAGCACGACCTTCCGGCCGAGCGCGACAGTACCTGCCTCCAGCCGGATCGACACCGGGCTCGGAAACAGCGCCGGCCGCGTGACCGGTTGCGCCGCGGCCGGGACCGCCAGCGCGAGACCCAGCGCCACCGTCATCGAGAGCAGACTCAGGCCCGCCCGTGTAGCGCGTCGCGTCATTCCGGATCTCCGGTATTGGAATGGTATTACGACACAGAGTAGGCAAGTCGCTACGCCGCGACAAGCTGCGCGGCCGCGGCGGGGATTCGCGCGCTGTGGATTGTCGAATTCCGGCTTGGCTCGCGTCAGGCCAAACGGCGGCGCAGGTTTGCGCCCAATTCGGTATTTAAATGGTATGCGCGGCAACGCGAGCAGATCGCCCTGAGCTATCACTGCCCTGTTGGAGACCGAGAAGAGCTTCAGCTCTGACAATCGCCGAAGCCGGTGCAGTGCCGAGCTGCGTTCGCCGCGGCTCAAGCCGCTCCTACAACGACCTTGCGGCAAGCGGCTGGGTGCACTGTGGGAGGAGCTTCAGTCCCGACTGCATCCGCAGCCGGAAAATCCACCGCTTCGCTCGTCGCGACTGAAGTCGCTCCCACAAGGAGCTTAGGATGCTTGCCTGGTGCACTGCAGGAGGGGCTTCAGCCCCGAGATTCGCCGAAACCGGCGCAGCTCCGAGCTGCGTTCGTCGCGGCTCAAGCCGCTCCTACAACGACCTTGCGGCAAGCAGCTGGGTGCACTGCGGGAGGGACTCCAGTCCCGACTGCATCCGCAGCCGGAAATCCACCGCTTCGCTCGTCGCGACTGAAGTCGCTCCCACAGGGAGCTTCGGATGCCCGCCTGGTGCACTGCAGGAGGGGTTCAGCCCAGAGATTCGCCGAAGCCGGGCAATTCCGGGCTCCGTTCGTTCAACGGCGTGGAGCGCGACAAGGCCGAGGAGTATTCGATCAGCGAAGCCAGTGCGGCCGCGGCAAGGCACCCATCGGCATTGCGCGCTGGCGCAGCGGCCCTGCACCGGACGAATGTTGCGAAGTGAGAGCAGCTCCATCGCGGCGCAGAGAACAGCGTGGGCCAAGCTAGACCGAGATGCTTTGCCAATGGAGATCGGCGAAGTGCCGGGCGGCGCGGTGCGACGTCGAAGCTGCGGCTAGACGCGCCGCGATCTACGATGCACGACCGCGCTGCCGCGCACCTCACCGTTGAATTCTCGCGATGCAGCCCTGTCGCCAGGAGCGCAGCGCGTACCGAGACCCTACAGCGCGTCCGCATCCAGTTCGCCGGTGCGGATCCGCACCACCGTGCCCAGGTCGTACACGAACACCTTGCCGTCGCCGATCTTGCCGGTGCCGGCCGCCTTGACGATCGCCTCGAGCACGCGTTCGACCTGGTCCTCGGTGACCGCCACTTCCAGCTTCACCTTGGGCAGGAAATCGACCACGTACTCGGCGCCGCGGTACAGCTCGGTGTGGCCCTTCTGCCGGCCGAAGCCCTTGACCTCGGTGACGGTGATGCCGGCCACGCCCTGCGCGGCGAGCGCTTCGCGCACGTCGTCGAGCTTGAACGGCTTGATGACGGCCATGATCATCTTCATGCGGCTTTCTCCAATCACAATGGCGTCAGGATAGCGCGGTTGCGCGATGCCCGGCCGCCGGGTTCAAATGCTCACGCGCCCCATCGCCGGAATTTTCCGACAGCGCGCCGCGCCCGATACCGATGGCCCCGAACCGCAGGGTGCCGCAGTCTGGCGCTCCCTGCCGGAGCATCGCCATGATCGACCTCAATCACCTCGACGACCTCGCCCGCCGCCTCAGCGACCTGGTACCGCCAGGCCTGCGCGAATCCCGCGACGAACTGCAGAGCACCTTCAAGAGCGCGCTGCAGGCCGGGCTGGGCAAGCTCGACCTGGTCACCCGCGAGGAATTCGACGTGCAGCGCGCGGTCCTGCTGCGCACCCGCGAGAAGCTGGAAGCGCTGGAACGCAGCGTCGCCGCGCTGGAAGCCGCGCGCAGCGGCGACGCGCCGTCCGCGCAAGCCTGACCCACCCGCCACCATGAGCCTGGCGCTGGTGCACAGCCGTGCCCGCGCGGGGGTGCTTGCGCCTCCGGTTCGGGTCGAGGTCCATCTGTCCGGCGGCCTGCCGGCGACGCAGATCGTCGGCCTGCCCGAGGCCGCGGTACGCGAATCGCGCGATCGCGTACGCGCCGCCATCCTGTGTGCGCAATACGAGTTCCCGGCGCGGCGCATCACCGTCAACCTGGCCCCGGCCGACCTGCCCAAGGAAGGCGGCCGCTTCGACCTGCCGATCGCGCTGGGCATCCTCGCCGCCGCCGGGCAACTCGACCCGCAGGCGCTGGGCCACTACGAATTCCTCGGCGAACTGGCCCTGACCGGCGAACTGCGCCCGGTGGACGGCGTGCTGCCGGCGGCACTGGCCGCCGCGCAGGCCGGACGCACACTGATCGTACCGGCGGGCAACGGTCCCGAAGCGGCGCTGGCGCAGCACGTGCAGGCGTTCACCGCGCGCACCCTGCTCGAGGTCTGCGCGCTGTTGAACGGCACCAAGACCTTGCCCGCCGCCGAAGCCCTGCCGGCCGCGGCCACGCCGTTTCCCGACCTGAGCGACGTGCGCGGGCAGGCGCAGGCGCGGCGCGCGCTGGAGATCGCCGCCGCCGGCCACCACCACCTGCTGCTGATCGGCAGCCCGGGCTGCGGCAAGACCCTGCTGGCCTCGCGCCTGCCCGGGATTCTGCCCGAGGCCAGCGAGGCCGAGGCGCTGGAAGCGGCGGCGATCGCCTCGGTCAGCGGCCGCGGTCTGGACCCGGCGCGCTGGCGGCAGCGGCCCTACCGCGCACCGCATCACACCGCCAGCGCGGTGTCGCTGGTCGGCGGCGGCACCCATCCGCGCCCGGGCGAGATCTCGCTGGCGCATCGCGGCGTGCTGTTCCTCGACGAATTGCCCGAATGGAACCGGCACGCGCTGGAAGTGCTGCGCGAGCCGCTGGAATCGGGCACGGTCACCATCTCGCGCGCCGCACGCAGCGCCGAATTTCCCGCCCGCTTCCAGCTGGTCGCAGCGATGAATCCCTGCCCCTGCGGCTGGGCCGGCGACGCCAGCGGCCGTTGTCGCTGCAGCGACGACAGCATCCGCCGCTACCGCGCGCGCATCTCCGGCCCCTTGCTGGACCGCATCGACCTGCATGTGGATGTACCGCGGCTGCCGCCGCAGGCGCTGCGCGCCGATGCCGCTCCCGGCGAGAGCAGCGCGGCCGTGCGCGAGCGGGTGGAGCAGGCGCGGCAACGCCAGCTGGCACGCGCCGGCTGCCCCAACGGCCAGCTCGGCCACGGCGAGACCTTGCGCGACTGCCGCCTGCAGCCGCGCGACGAAGCGCTGCTGGAACACGCCATCGACCGCCTGCGCCTGTCGGCGCGCTCCTTGCACCGCATCCTGCGCGTGGCGCGCACCATCGCCGACCTAGATGGCAGCGACGCGATCGCCACCGCGCATCTGACCGAGGCGATCGGCTACCGGCAACTGGATCGCGGCGAGCCCGCTTCGCCGCAGCCGGGTTCGTTTGCGCGCGCAGGCGAAGCGCGGCACGCGGCGCGATAGCGCGCCGAGCGCGCCGGCGCAGCAGCCGCCTGGTCTGCATGCGCCCATCGCACGGAGCCGCGTAGCGGCCTCGCATACCGCAACGCGCATAACGCAAGCGGATGCGGCGACGACGCAGCAGGACACGCTGGACATAAAGCGCCGCAGTTGTGCGATAGCGCCATCCCGCCGCCTGCCGCTGACCACGTTGCTGGCCGCACATCGCGGCAATGCCGGCCAGCGCCCCTTCCGCTCACTCCCGCGCGACGGGCGACGGTCCTGTCACCGCGGATGCCTGCGTGGCTTCAACCTACTGGTACCGATGTCACGAACTCGGCCAGCAAGGCATTGCAGCGCCGCGCATGGGTGAAGGTCATCCCGTGCGAAGCGCCGGCGAGGACGTGGTGGCGCGCCTCGGGCAACCACTCGGCCAGCGCGGACGCGTTGTCGCGGTACTGCGCCGGACTCAGTTCGCCGCTGACCAGCAGCACCGGCAGCGCCAGGGCCGCGGCCTGCTCGCGGTCGTAGGCCGGCAGCGCATCGCCGATCTGCGGCACCAAGGTCTGCGCGTTGTCGCGCACCATCTGCCGGAACGTCGCGCTGCTGCGCGCCCAGGCGCCGGGCTGGCTGACCGAATCGACGAAACATTCCAGGCCGGCCTCGACCTGCCCGTCGCGCAGCAAGGCGATCGCCCGCGCGCGGATCGCCACCACCTCCTCCGGCAGGCCCTGCGGCTGCGGCCCGCCCGGATCGAACAGGCTCAGGCTGGCGATCGCGGCCGGCCGCTGCAGCGCGACCTGCCAGGCTACCGCGGCGCCGCGCGAGTGACCGACCAGATGCACCGGTTGTCCGTAGCTGGCGAGGAACCCGGCAACCTGCTGCGCATGCCAACGCCAGCCGAAGCGATGCCGCAGCGACGATGGCAACTGCGGGAAATACTGGCCCAGGCTCAGTGCGGCGACCTCGAAGCCCTCGGACAGGCCGCGCAGTTGCGGCGCCCAATAGCGGTAGTCGCACAGCGCACCATGCACCAGTACCACCGGGGCGCCGTCGCCGAGTCGCAGGTAGGCCAGCGCATCGTCGTCGCCCAGCAAGTGGACCGCAGGCTTGCCTAGCGGGGTGCGCGGACCGATCACCGGTAGCCTCCGGCAAGGGGCCGCAACGGAGCCCGCCCCACGACATTCATGGCGGCCTCGCTGACACGGGCACCGGAGAGGATGCGAAAGAGATGGCCCGCCCTGGGCCGCCGCGAACGTGGAAACCGCGGCCGCGAGCGTCTCAGCGTCGGCGCCGGCGCGACGGAGGACGTCGTGTTGTGTGCGCCGCACGCGCTGGCGATGCAGCCCAGCGAAATCCAGCGCGGCATCCCGGGGAGCGGCGGCGTCACGTGCCCAAGACCGCCGGTCGCCGCAATGCCGAAGGCGATGCAGGCCAGCGGCGGAAGGAATTCCATGCGCGATGGACGATGATGCGGTGTGCGCGGAGAGACACGCAGTACGCGCCGGCCTTTCGACGCAGAGGGTGCCAGCGCGGCATCCCGAACCGTACTAGTACGCGCAGCGGCGTCATACGCCGCAGGCCGTCGATCGCCGCAGCGCCGAAGGCGGTGTCCACCACCGGCAGGATTCGCGGTCGAAGAGGCCATGCAGGCTGGGGATGATGTGGTGCGCCCGGAGGGATTCGAACCCCCGACCAATGGCTTCGGAAGCCACTACTCTATCCGGCTGAGCTACGGGCGCAACGGACGCGCATTCTAACGGCAAACCGCGCGCCGCGTCTCCCCCATGCCCGATTGCCGCCACGGCCGGCCCGGCGGTCGCCGTATCCGCCGCCGCGCGGCGCGGCTTCCGCGAGAGCCGGCGTTCGGCGACGGCACATCGCGTGCGTACAGCCAGTTCCTGCGCCTGGGTCTGCAGCCCGAAGCGGGTGCGCAGGCCGTCGCCGTCGCAGCGGCCACCGCGCGAGCGTGCTGCCGCCGGCCGGGCCCGGCTGCTACCCTTGCGCGATGGGTTACGAACGCTACGAAACGCCCGCCGCGCTGCCGCCGCGCGCGCGCCTGGGCCAGTACTGGAAACTGCTGCGCGGCGACCGTCCGATCGGCGCGCTGCTGCTGCTGTGGCCGACCTGGTGGGCGCTGTGGCTGGCCGCCGACGGGGTGCCGCCGTTGTGGACGCTGTTCGTGTTCACCGCCGGGGTCTGGCTGACCCGCTCGGCCGGCTGCGTCATCAACGACTACGCCGACCGCTGGCTGGACCCGCAGGTCGAGCGCACCCGCAGCCGGCCGCTGGCCACCGGCGCGGTCAGCGGCCGCGAGGCGCTGGCGGTGTTCGCGCTGCTGATGCTCGTCGCCTTCGCGCTGGTGCTGACGATGAACGCGCTGACCATCGGCCTGAGCGTGGTCGGGCTGTTCCTGGCCGCCAGCTATCCCTATCTGAAGCGCTACACCTACCTGCCGCAGGTCTATCTGGGCATGGCCTTCGGCTGGGGCATCCCGATGGCGTTCGCGGCGATCCGCGGCGAGGTGCCGGCGCTGGGCTGGCTGCTGTACGCGGCCAACATCCTGTGGGCCACCGCCTACGACACCTGGTACGCGATGGTGGACCGCGAGGACGACCTGCGCGCCGGCTCCAAGTCCACTGCGATCCTGTTCGGCGACCTGGACCTGGTCGCGCAGGGCATCCTGTACGCGCTGATGTTCGTCGCGCTGGGCTTCGTCGGCACCCGCGGCGCGCTGGGGATCTGGTACTGGGTGGGCTTGGGCGTGGCCGCGTTGCTGGTCGCCTACGAATTCCGCATCGCGCGAACCCGCGAACGCGCGCCCTGCTTCCGTGCCTTCATGCACAACAACTGGGTCGGCCTGGCGGTCTTCGTCGGCATCGTCGCGGCGTTGGCGCTGCGCGCGGGGTAACCGCGGCGAGTCGCCGCGCAGTGGCGGCTGCCCCGACGATGTCGTGAGGAGCCAGGCGGCGCTCCCGGCCGCTGACGGCAATACCGCAGGGCACTTCGTCCCGTCGTTGCCGGGAATAAAGCGTCGGAACTGAAGTCCCTCCCACAAAACCGTCGATCGACTCCTGCAGGAGCGGCGTCAGCCGCGACGCCGTTTCCACGGCCGGTGCCGGGAACGACTTCGATCACGACACGCATGATCGGCGAAATCCGCCTCCCACCTGCTGGATCGGCATGTCCCCGCCCCGACCTGGCCCGAAGGCGCAATCGGGGGAAAGAGCGTTGGCGCGCTCCGCTTCGAAGCAGCGACATCGCGCTACGCTGCCTGCACAACACAGCGGCGCGCGGCTCGAACAGGCGCGCGATGCGGTGCAAGCCCGCCATGGCGAACATGGCGGCCCATCCCGATCGCGCCAGCCAGCGCTACGGCTTCCCGTCCGCCGTCGGCGCATGCGTCAGCAGCGCGAACGCCCGCTGCTGTTCCTGCGCATCCTGCAGACCGCTGATGCGCAGCCTGTCGCCGGGGAGCGGCGCCATCACCGTCGCCACGGTGAGCACCTGGCCGTCGGCCAGCAGTGCGATCGGCTTGCCGATGTTCTGCTCCGTGGCCCGGGTCAGGCGATCGTCGTGCCCCGAGAAACGCAGATCGAGTGCCGGCTTGCCATCGTCGCCGTCCACGCGCGCCACCGTCGCGGCGCCATCGACGGCCAACAACGGCTGCGGCGCCAGATACACCGGCCGTCCCTGGTACGCGGCCTCGGTATAGCCGGCGCTGGGCGCATTGCTGGCCAGGCGCCATTCGATCTTCGCCTTCACCGCACTCGCGTCCGCACTAGCGCCGGCGCCATCGGGCGACGGGGCGTAGCTGCATCCGCTCATGCCGAACACGCACAACGCCAACGACAGTCCCAGAGTTCTCCAACGCATCGCCATCTCCCGCAGTTCGTTTGGCGACATCATAGAAGAACCGGCCGTTGCGGCCTGTCGCAGACCGCTGCCCCAGCCGCGTCACGCAGAAGAACGTGCCATGCATCGCGCTGCGGAACCCGTCCGCCAGCGGCCGATTGCGTCGGGTCGTGGTTTCTGCACCGCACGACGAAGCGTAACGCTCGCCCCCCATCAGGCACGCCCTCGCTGCCGTTGCGTGGTCCACAGGCAACCACAGCAGCAACCGCTCCCTGCGTGCATGACAGATCACGCGACCACGGCCCGCAGCAGACACGCATACCCACATGACCTGCCACGCCTTTGCCGTCGCGGGGCCAATCGCCGCGGCGGCACGCAAGCCACCAACGCACTCACGGCACCCGCGCCACCACCCACGCATCGACCCGGGCCACGCCGGCGCGGCGCAGCGCCCGTGCCGCGGCATGCAGAGTGGCGCCAGTGGTCATCACGTCGTCGATCAGCGCCACGTGCGGTGGCAGCGGCGCCCGCACCGCAAACGCATGGCGCAGGTTGCGGCGCCGCGCCTGCGCGTCGAGTTCCGACTGCGGCGCCGTCGCGCGCACGCGCTGCAGGCCGGCGCACAGCGGCAGGCCCAGCGCGCGCGCCAGCGGCCGTGCCAGTTCCAGCGCCTGGTCGTAGCCGCGCTGGCGCAGCCGCGCGGAATGCAGCGGCACCGGCAGCACCGCCTGCGGGCGCGGCAAGCCGGCGCAGCGCGCCTGCAGCAACGCCGCCAGCAGGCGCCCGGCGGCCAGGTCCTGGTGGAACTTGAAGCGACGCAACAGCCCATCCACCGGCGCGGCGTAGACGCAGGCGCTGGCGACCAGGGCCAGCGGCGGCGGTTTGCGTTGGCAGGCGCCGCACAGTTGGCCCGCATCCAGCGCGGGCAACGGCAGCGCACACGCCTGGCAGGCGCTGGCATTCCAGGGCAGTGCGTCGCGGCAGGCCGGGCACAGGTCCAGGCCGGCGGCGCCGGGTTCGGTACAGACCAGGCAGCGCTCCGGCAGCACCCAGCGCTGCAGCCGCCGCCAGCAGCCGTCAACCCGGCTCGATTCATTGAAGTTGACAGGGATATCCATGCTCACCAGACTGCCCGCTTTCCCAGCCGCTTACCGTCAGGAAACCCCCATGTCCGCTGTCGTCCGACACGACTGGCAACGCCAGGAACTGCTCGCCCTGTTCGATCTGCCGTTCCCGGAGCTGCTGCACCGCGCCGCCGCAGTGCATCGCGAACACTTCGATCCGGCGCAGGTGCAGGTCTCCACGCTGCTGTCGGTGAAGACCGGCGGTTGCCCGGAGGATTGCGCGTACTGCCCGCAGGCGCAGCGCTACGACACCGGGGTGGACGCGCAGAAGCTGATGAGCACCGAGGCGGTGCTGGAGAAGGCGCGCCAGGCCAAGGCCGCCGGCGCCTCGCGGTTCTGCATGGGCGCGGCGTGGCGCTCGCCGAAGGACCGCGACATCCCCAAGGTCGCGGCGATGATCCGCGAAGTGAAGGCGCTGGGCCTGGAGACCTGCGCCACCCTGGGCATGCTCGACGGGCGCCAGGCGCAGGCGCTGAAGTCGGCCGGGCTGGACTACTACAACCACAATCTGGACACCGCGCCGGACTTCTACGACACGATCATCCACACCCGCCAGTACCAGGACCGCCTGGACACGCTCGCCCACGTGCGCGACGCCGGCATGAAGACCTGCTGCGGCGGCATCGTCGGCATGGGCGAATCGCGCGAGCAGCGCGCCGGCCTGCTGCAGGCGCTGGCCAACCTGCCGGTGCATCCGGACTCGGTGCCGATCAACCGCCTGGTGCAGGTCGCCGGCACCCCGCTGCACGGCACGGTCGAACTGGATCCGTTCGAGTTCGTGCGCACCATCGCGGTGGCCCGCATCGCGATGCCGCAGGCGATGGTGCGGCTGTCGGCCGGCCGCGAGAGCATGAGCGACGAACTGCAGGCGCTGTGCTTCTGCGCCGGCGCCAACTCGATCTTCTACGGCGAAAAACTGCTGACCACCGGCAACCCGGACACCGCGCGCGACCAGGCGCTGTTCTCGCGGCTGGGGCTGAAGCCGATGCAGGTGCACGTGGACGCCGATGCGCACGACCACCCCGGCACCGTGCATGCGGACATCACCGCACCGGCGCCGACAGCGGACAGGCCGGCGATCGCCGCGGCGCTGGTCTGACGCCAGCGCGCGCGCCGGCGCGCGCGCGTCCATCCGCCGATCCGGCCGTCCATCGCCGGCGGCGCCCGGCCCGGCCGGGGACGCGCTACGCTAGCCAACCGATCCCAGGCCCCGCCGCCCATGGCCCGTCCCGATCTGCACGACCGCATCCAGTTCTTGCGCAAGCTGCGCGAGGCGCAGGGCCGCATCCGCGTGCGCCGCAGCGTGGGCCGCCGCGACGGCGTGCGCCTGGAACTGGACGGGCGCTGGCTGACCGGCTTCTGCAGCAACGACTACCTGGGCCTGGCGCAGCAGTTCGAAGTGCTCGCCGCGCTGCAGGACGCGGCCGCGCGCGAGGGCGTCGGCGCCACCGCCTCGCACCTGGTCTGCGGCCACCACGCGCTGCACGAGAGCCTGGAACGCGAGGTCGCCGACTGGCTCGGCTATCCGCGCGCGCTGCTGTTCGGCAGCGGCTTCCTCGCCAACCTGGCGGTGCAGCAGGCGCTGCTGAGCGAAGAAGAAGACGTGTGCGTGCAGGATCGGCTCAACCACGCCAGCCTGCTCGACGCCACCCGCCTGGCCGGTTGCCGCCTGCGCCGCTATCCGCACCTGGATACCGAAGGCGCGATGCGCCAGCTCAAGCACGCCGCCGACGGCGCGGCGATGCTGGCCACCGATGGCGTGTTCAGCATGGATGGCGACATCGCCCCGCTGCGCTCGCTGACCCTGGTAGCGCGCATGCAGCAGGCGCTGATGTACGTGGACGACGCGCACGGCGTCGGCGTGGTCGGCCCGCATGGCCGCGGCTGCGTGGCCGAGGCCGGGCTGGGCGTGGACGATGTGCCGCTGCAGCTGGTAACCCTGGGCAAGGCGCTGGGCGGCTACGGCGCGCTGGTGGTCGGCAACGAGGCACTGATCCGGCATCTGGCCGAAACTGCGCGCCCCTACCTGTACACCACCGCGCTGCCGCCGGCGCAGGCCGCCGCCTCGCTGGCCGCGGTGAAACTGGCGCGGCGCGACCAGTGGCGGCGCGAGCGCCTGGCCGAGACCATCGCCGCGTTCCGCGGCGGCGCGCGCCGGCATGGCCTGGAACTGATGGCCTCGGACACGCCGATCCAGCCGCTGCTGTGCGGCGACGAGGCCAGCGCGCTGGCGCTGTCGGCGGCGCTGGAACAGGCCGGCTTCCTGGTCTCCGCGATCCGCCCGCCGACCGTGCCCGAAGGCAAGTCGCGGCTGCGGGTCACGCTGTCGGCGTTGCACACGCCGGCGCAGGTGCAGGCGCTGCTGGACGCGCTGGCGCTGGCGCGCGACCGCCTGGCCGTGCACCCGGTCGGCCTGCCGGCATGAGCGGGCCGATGTGAGCGGCCCGCGGTGAGCGACGGCGACCTCTCGGCGCGCCGCGAGGTCTGGGCCGCGCTGTCCGAGCTGTACCTGGACGACGATGTCGCCACGCGGCATGCGCACATCGCCGCCGTGCTCGCGGCCTCGCCGTACACGCCGCAGACGCTGCGGCGCATGCTGCTGCACGACGTGCATCCACGCCTGGCGCCGAACCTGTTGAGCGTGGCCGGGGTCTGGCAAGGCTTCGACGCCGCCTGGCTGAGCGTGGCGATCCAGCGCGGCGAAGGCGTGCAGCGCTGGCCGGCCTGGCGCACCCGCGCCTACCCGCGCGAACAATGGCGCTTGCTGTTGCCGCGGCTGCTGGCGTTGCGCGCGCGACGCTGAGCGCGGCGTTCCCCGATTCTCTTTTCCCATTCGGCACACGATCGACGATGCACATCGAAACCCTGGGGCACGGCCCCGATCTGGTCCTGATCCACGGCTGGGCGCTGCACGGCGGCATCTTCGCGCCCTTGGTCGAGCGCCTGTCGGCGCAGTTCCGCATGCACCTGGTGGACCTGCCCGGACATGGCCACAGCCGCGGCGACGACACGCCGCTGGCGCTGCCGCACGTGGTCAGCGCGATCGCCGCGGCCACGCCGCCGGCGGCGTGGCTGGGCTGGTCGCTGGGCGGGCTGTTCGCGCTGCATGCCGCGGCGACCCAGCCGCAGGTGCGCGGCCTGGCGATGCTCGCGGCGACGCCGCGGTTCGTGCGCGGCGGCGACTGGCCGCATGCGGTGGAACCGCAGGTGTTCGCGCAGTTCGGCCGCGACCTGGCCGAGGATTACCGCGGCACGCTGGACCGCTTCCTGGCGCTGGACACGCTGGGTTCGGCGCATGCGCGCACCGAATTGCGCACGCTGCGCGAGACCCTGAGCGCGCGCGGCGAACCCGATGCGCAGGCGCTGCAGGATGGGCTGGCGCTGCTCGAGCGCAGCGACCTGCGCCGTGCATTGCCGGGCCTGCGCGTGCCCAGCCTGTGGATCAGCGGCCAGCGCGACCGGCTGGTTTCGCCCGCCGGCATGGACGACGCCGCAGCGCTGACGCAGCATGCGCGGACGTTGCACATCGCCGGCGGCGGCCACGCTCCGTTCCTCGGCCATGCCGACGACGTCGCCATGGCGCTGAGCGAGTTCCTTGCCGCCTTGCCGTAAGGACTACGCCCCCGGCACTGGCCGCTGGCGAACGATGCGGCAGCCACCTGGCACACCCTCGCATGATGACTGCGCCATCCGAAGCGCAGCCATCGGGACCCCGCGTAGCCGCGGCTCCCCGACCCCGGCGCGCAGAGACGCTGGATCTGCACGGCAAACCTCCCCAAGGCGCCGCCGATGCGCAGCCGAACGCGGATTCAGCGTCGCCAGGCGCTGCGCCAGCGAAGCATCCGCACTCCAGTGCATCAAGACACCCGCCGTTGCGTGCACTATCCACTGCGACCGCGCGCCCGAGCGCATGCAGATCCGCAGGCGGTTTGGAACACCGCGCATGTCATGATCAAAGGCGGCAACGCGATGCCGACACAGGACAACGAGGCGGAACGCGGCCTGAGATTTCCGGCAACAGGAGAGCGACACGATGGTATCGATGCTCGGCAGAATGCTCAGGATGTTCGGGCTCCTGGTCGCGGCAAGCGCCAGCATGCCCGCCATGTCGTCGCCTCCGGCAGCGCCTTGCCGGTTCGAGGCGCCCGCGGACCTGGACGCCGCCCCCGCCCGATGGCTCGGCGGTTGCCGACATGGAGCCGCCGATGGCCTCGGCATAGTCAGGGCCGGGACCGCCGAGCCGTATGCCTTCTTCGCGGGACGGATGCAGGAGGGCCGCCCGGCCGAGGGCCTGCTCATGCTGCACGAGGGGGGATTGATGGTAGCCGTTCGCTTCGATGCGGCCTTGCGTGTCGTGAGCAGCGACGGCCTCCGGCCAAACGAGGACGACCGCGTGTTCGCGCAAGCGCGAGCGGCTGCGCTCGAAACCGCCGCGCGCTTGCGCCAAGAGGGAAACCAGGCGTCTGCCGCCTACTACGCCGCTCTGGCGCAGCGGATCACGGAGAGCCGTCCGGAATGAACGACCGCGACCGGGCCCTCAGTGTCGCCACCCGATGCGGGGCCAGGGCAAGGTCCTCACCAGGCCGATGATCCTCGGCGTTCGATTGCCCGAGTCCGCCAAGAGCCGCTCCACCGGATCGGCAGCCTGCAGCACCCGACCGGAGACCCCGCCTCGCGTTGCCGCATCTGCGTGCGAATACTGGCGTTCGCAAAACGGCTCGCGGCATCGCGCTCGTGGATCGTTCTCTGGGCGCCCGCACAACGCACGCCAACAACCGTCGCGGCGGCGCGTGGCTGGCCGCCGCGACGGCGATGGACGATCATCGCGGTTTCGACGAGCGGAGCGAACGCATGGATCTGGGCATCGCCGGCAGATGGGCGCTGGTCTGCGCCGCGAGCAAGGGCCTGGGCCTGGGGTGCGCGCGGGCGCTGGCCGGCGAAGGCGTCAACGTGGTGATCGTGGCGCGCGGCCAGGCCGCACTGGATGCGGCGGCGGACGGCCTGCGCGCGCTGCCCGGCGCCGGCGCGGTGATCGCGGTGGCCGCCGATATCGCCACCGAGGCCGGACGCGCCGCCGCACTGGCGGCATGCCCGCAGGTCGACATCCTGGTCAACAACGCCGGCGGACCGCCGCCGGGCGACTTCCGCGACTGGGAGCGCGAGGACTGGCTGCGCGCGCTGGACGCCAACATGCTGGCGCCGATCGCGCTGATCCGCGCCACCGTCGATGCGATGCAGGCGCGCGGCTTCGGCCGCATCGTCAACATCACCTCGGCAGCGGTGAAGGCGCCGATCGACAGCCTAGGCCTGTCCAACGGCGCGCGCGCCGGCCTGACCGGCTTCGTCGCCGGGCTGGCGCGGCGCACCGTCGCGCACAACGTCACCATCAACAATCTGCTGCCCGGCCAGTTCGACACCGACCGGCTGCGCGGCAACTTCGCCCATGCTGCGCAGCGCAGCGGCACCGACGTGGAGACAGTGGCGGCGCAGAAACGCCAGCAGATCCCGGCCGGGCGCTTCGGCACCGCCGAAGAATTCGGCGCGGCCTGCGCATTCCTGTGCAGCGCGCAGGCCGGCTACCTCAGCGGGCAGAACCTGTTGCTCGATGGCGGGGCCTATCCGGGGACGTTCTGAAGAACCGGGAGTGGGGATTCGGGAGTGGGGATGGGGGACTGCGCGCGGTGGCTTCCGGTGTTTGACGTTTGTAGTGCGGATGCGTTCGGTGCGGCCTGCGCGCCTGCGTGCAATGCACAGGCCATTGCGTCAGTGGGCAGACCCTGTTGCCCGGTGCGCGGCCCATCCTGGAAAGGGACAGGGTTCGAGACGGAGTGAATGGCTGCGTGCGGTCCGCGCGGTGTCCGCTGATGCGCTTCGGACTGATGCGCGATGGCGATGGGAATTGAGGAATGGAGCGACGGGAATGGGCAAGCCAGGCGACCGCCTCGCCGCCGCAGCCGTTTCGATTCCCCACTCCCGATTCCCCATTCCCGGCTTTTCGCTGGCCGCTGCGCGCCGCGGCCGGCGATAATGCGCCGATGGATCCTTCTTCGTTCGATGCCAACCACATCCGCCGCGCGTTCTCGCGCGCGGCCGCCAGCTACGATGCCGCCGCCGCCCTGCAGCACGAGGTCGAGAAGCGCCTGCTGGAATCGCTGGACTATCTCGGCGACCGCGTGCCGCAGGTGGTGCTGGACGTGGGCAGCGGCCCCGCGCACGCCGCGGCGACGATGAAGAAGCGCTGGCCGCGCGCGCAGGTGATCGCGCTCGACCAGGCGCTGCCGATGCTGCAGCAGGCCAAGCGCCAGGCCGGCTGGTGGAAGCCGTTCGGCCGCGTCTGCGCCGACGCGCGCGCGCTGCCGCTGGCCGAGCACAGCGTGGATGTGATCTTCAGCAACCTGTGCCTGCAGTGGGTCGAGGACCTGCCGGCGGTGTTCGCCGGTTTCCGCCGCGTGCTCAAACCCGGCGGCCTGCTGCTGTGCTCCAGCTTCGGCCCGGACACGCTGGTGGAACTGCGCGAGGCGTTCGCGCACGCCGACCGCGAGGCGCCGCACGTGAGCCGCTTCGCGCCGATCGCGCAGTTCGGCGATGCGCTGATGCTGTCCGGCTTCCGCGACCCGGTGCTGGACCGCGACCTGTTCACCCTCACCTATCCCGACCTGGCCGCGCTGATGCGCGAATTGCGCGCGATCGGCGCGACCAACGCGCTGCACGCGCGCCGCCATACGCTGACCGGACGCGGCCGTTTCGCCGCCGCCAGCGCCGCCTACGAGCCGCTGCGCAACGCCGACGGCACGCTGCCGAGCAGTTGGGAAGTGATCTATGCGCACGCCTGGGCGCCGCCGCCGGGCGCGCCGATCCGCGAGGGCGGCAGCGAGATCGCCGCGGTGCCGGTGTCGGCGATCCCGATCCGCCGCCGCGGCGATTGAGGCGACGCGCTTCGCTCCGGGAATCGGGAATCGGGAATCGGGAATCGTAAGAGCCCAGAACCGGATGCACTACCTGTAGGAGCGGCTTCAGCCGCGACAGGCATTACCGGTAACGCCTGTCGCGGCTGAAGCCGCTCCTACACCGCCGCAGTTCCAGCGCGGCACACCCGACTGCGCTGGACAGCGCTCAGGCCGACACCTGGTCGATCCAGTCCTGCAGGTTGTAGTAATTGCTGACCCGGGCGATCTTGCCGTCGCGGATGTCGAAGAACGCCCCGCCCGGCAGCACGTAGGTCTGCCCGCGCGCCGGCGGCAGGCCTTCGTCGGTGTGATGGTATTCGCCGTGCACCACGTACTCGGCGGCGGCGCGGCGGCCGTCCTGCCCGCCCAGCACCACGATGTCGCGCAGCTGTTCGCGGTAGCTGGCGTTCATCCGCTGCAGGAACGCGGCGAAGGTGTCCTTGCCGGTCTCGCGCGCGCCCTGGTTGAGGTCGTGCGCCACGTCGTCGGTCAGCTTGTCGAGCATCGCCGCCCAGTCGCCGCGGTTGAACGCGTCGTAATAGGACAGCACCAGTTCGATGGCGCGGTCCTGCTCGCGGGTTCCGTCGATCTTCATCGCCACCACCTCATGCCATGCGGGCGCCCATGATACGGCGGCCGGGCCCGCTCAGGCGCCCGGCACCAGCAGGTCGCGGTGAAAGAAGTAGACCTCCTGCAGCAGGAAGCGCCAGCGGGTCTGGAAGCTGCGGAAGCGGGTGCTCGGGGTCGAGGACGCCAGCGCGTCGATCTGCAGCTCGCGGCACAGCCGCAGCGCCCGCGCCATGTGCAGCGGATCGCTGACGACGATCGCCCGGTGCAGGCCGTGGCTGCGCATCAACCCGCGCGCCTCGAGCAGGTTCTGGCGGGTGGTGCGCGAGACGGTCTCGATCAAGATCGCGTCGGCCGGCACGTCGTGGCGCAGCGCGTAGCGGCGCGCCACCTGCGATTCGGCGAAACGCGCGCCGTTGCCGCCGAAGCCGCCGGTGAAGATCAGGGTCGGCGCATAGCCGCGCTGGTACAGGTCCAGGCCGTGGCGGATGCGTTCCTCGAACACCGGCGAGGGCTTGGCGTCGTAGGCGGCCGCGCCGAGCACGATGATCGCGTCGGCCGGCGCCGCCTGGTCGCGGTCGCCGACCCAGACGATGTAGATCGCCACGCCCAGCAGCCACAGGCCCAGCACCGCGGCCAGCCGACCGAGCCAGCCCAGCCAGCCGCGCCGTCGCCGCGGCTTCAAGCCGCGCCCCACGGCAGGGTGTCGAGGTCGACGTTGCCGCCGGACAGGATCAGCCCGACCCGGCGCCCGGCGAAGCGCTCGGGCTGCGCCAGCACCGCCGCCAGCGCGATCGCCGACGAGGGTTCCACCACCTGCTTGAGCACCTGCCACAGCAGCCGCATCGCCGCCACGGTGGCGGCGTCCTCGACCACGATCGTCTCGGCCTGGCCATGCAGCAGCGCGAAGTTGGGCGCGCCGAGGGTGCCGCGCAGGCCGTCGCAGACCGTGTCCGGAACGAAGTCCACGCGCAGCGCGCCGGCCGCCAGCGAGCACGCGGTGTCGGCGGCGCCGGCCGGCTCGGCCAGCAGCAGGCGTGCCTGCGGCGCCAGCGCCGACAGCGCCAGGCGGCTGCCGGCGGCCAGGCCGCCGCCGCCGACCGGCACCACCAGCAGGTCGAGCGGGCCGCTGGCGCCGAGCAATTCCAGGGTCGCGGTGCCCTGGCCGGCGATCACCGCCGGATCGGTATACGGATGCACCAGGGTCGCGCCGGTCTGCTGCTGCACCTGCGCGCACATCGCCTCGCGCGCGGCGATGCCGGCTTCGCAGCGCCACAGGGTGGCGCCGTCGCGGGCGATGTTGGCCAGCTTGGCCGCCACCGCGCCCTCCGGCACCACCACGTGGCAGCCGATGCCGCGGCTACGCGCGGCCTGCGCCAGGGCCGCACCGTGGTTGCCCGAGGAATGGGTGACCACGCCGCGCGCGGCCTGGGCCTCGCTCAGCGCCCACACCGCATTGCAGGCGCCGCGGAACTTGAACGCGCCGCTGCGCTGCAGGTGCTCGGCCTTGAAGAACAGCGTCGCGCCGGTCGACGCGTCCAGCGCCCGCGAGCGCAGGACCGGCGTCACCTGGGCATGCGGCGCGATCCGCGCGGCGGCGGCGGTCACATCCGCGAAAACGGGCAGTGAAGATGAGAACATGCGTGAAAGGTTAGCGTATCGTCCCAAGTTCGCGGTGTCGCGGGCTGCCAAGGCAATGCAGCCGTTGCACGCGACTTAAGCGTTCAATCAACGACGAAGCGGGTTAAGGGGGCATTCAATGCAACACGCCGAACCTGTCGGTCAGCCTCAGGGAGAGGATTCGCCATGAACATGCGCCTGATCTTGGCCGCTGGATTGCTGGCCACGCTGAGCGGCTGCGCCACCTACGACTACGCCGACAGCGGTGGCGGCTATTACCGCGGCGCCCCCTCGGTCGAATACCGCTATCCGGACGGCTACTCCGACGGCTACTACGCGCCTTACGGTGCCGTGCCCTATGGCTATGGCGCCGGCTATTACGGCTATGGCTACTACGGCTACGGCGGCCCTTACTACTACCGCGACTACTACGGTCCGCCGCGGCACCGTCCGCCGCCGCGCCCGCGGCCCGACGACAACGGCCGCCCGCCGGACCGTCCGCCGCCGGTCATCGGCGGTGGCGGCGGCCGGGTCAAGTCGCCGTGGCGCGACCTGGACCGGCTGCGCCGTCCCGATGCCGCCAACGCCGGCCCACGCCCCCAGGCGATGCAGCCGCGTCCGCAGTCGATGCAGCCACGTCCGGCCAGCGCGCCGCGGCCGGCCGCCCAGCCGCGTCCGGCCGCGCCCCGGCCTGGCAATCTGGGTCGTAGCAATGGGACGAAGCGCACACTAGAGCCCTAAGAAAAGGCTTGATTTCACGCGGGCACAAGACGCACTCTACGTCGTACGGGGTGACCGCCTGCGTCGCTTTATGACCCGAAGCGATCGCCCCACCGTCTATGTCGATGTCCGACAGGGAAATCTGGATCCCCCCTGTTCCGGCCCTGTCGGGCGTCGGCGCCTAAAACGAAAAGCCCCGGTTCGCCGGGGCTTTTCGCGTTCGGGCCTTGCGGTTGCTGGCATCGGACCCGAATCGCAGGCATAAAAAAGGGCCGGCAGTCCCCCGACTACCGGCCCCCAGCTCCCCCAACGTGCGCGTGACTGGCCCCTGTTCCAATTCCAGTCGTACGCCCCTGACGCAATGCCACGTTGGGTGCAGTAGGGATATCTGCAGACTACGTGCCAACTTTAGGGCCGAATCCGTAAACTGTGATGCGAACTCCAAAAATTCCGTTTTCCGGCGCGCGCCGTCCCGCGCACGCCCCCATCCCGGTCCGCGCGACCGGGCGGACGAATAGCCGATGAGCGATTCCTTCTACCGCTACGACGTCATCGTGATCGGCGGCGGCCATGCCGGCACCGAAGCGGCGCTGGCCTCCGCGCGCGCTGGCGCGCGCACCCTGCTGCTGACCCACAACGTGGAGACGGTGGGCGCGATGAGCTGCAACCCGGCCATCGGCGGCATCGGCAAGGGCCATCTGGTCAAGGAGATCGATGCGCTGGGCGGGGCGATGGCGCATGCCGCCGACCTGGCCGGCATCCAGTGGCGCACGCTCAATGCCTCCAAGGGTCCGGCGGTGCGCGCCACCCGCTGCCAGGCCGACCGCAACCTGTATCGCGGCGCGGTCCGGCGCCTGGTCGAGGCGCAGCCCGACCTGACCCTGTTCCAGGCTGCGGTGGACGCGCTGATCGTGGAGGGCGAGCGCGTGCGCGGCGCCGTCACCCAGACCGGCCTGCGCTTCGAGGCGGCGGCGGTGGTGCTGACCGCCGGTACCTTCCTGGCCGGCAAGATCCACATCGGCCAGACCCAGTACGCCGGCGGCCGCGCCGGCGACCCGCCGGCCACCGCGCTGGCGCAGACGCTGCGCGACGGCCGCTTCGGCGTGGACCGGCTCAAGACCGGTACCCCGCCGCGCATCGACGGGCGCAGCCTGGACTACGCGGCGATGGAGGAGCAGCCCGGCGACGATCCGCTGCCGGTGATGTCGTTCATGGGCGAGCTCGCCCAGCATCCGCGCCAGGTCTCGTGCTGGATCACCCATACCACCGAGCGCACCCATGACATCATCCGCGGCGCGCTGGACCGCTCGCCGCTGTACACCGGCCAGATCGAGGGCATCGGCCCGCGCTACTGCCCGTCGATCGAGGACAAGGTGGTGCGCTTCGCCGAGAAGGCCAGCCACCAGATCTTCGTCGAGCCGGAAGGCCTGGACGTGGCCGAGATCTATCCCAACGGCATCTCCACCTCGCTGCCGTTCGACGTGCAGCTGGAGCTGGTGCGCTCGATCCGCGGCTTCGAGCGCGCGCACATCACCCGTCCCGGCTACGCGATCGAATACGACTTCTTCGACCCGCGCGGGCTGAAGGCCTCGCTGGAGACCAAGGCGATGCCTGGGCTGTTCTTCGCCGGCCAGATCAACGGCACCACCGGCTACGAGGAAGCCGCCGCGCAGGGCCTGATCGCCGGGCTCAACGCCGCGCGCCAGGTGCGCGGGCTGGAGCCGTGGACGCCGCGCCGCGACCAGGCCTACATCGGCGTGCTGATCGACGACCTGATCACCCACGGCACCACCGAGCCGTACCGCATGTTCACCAGCCGCGCCGAATACCGGCTGCAGCTGCGCGAGGACAACGCCGATGCGCGCCTGACCGGCATCGGCCACGACCTGGGCCTGGTCGGCGAGGCGCGCTGGGCGCGCTTCCGGGCCAAGCAGGAGGCGGTGGCGCGGGAGAACGAGCGGCTGCGCGTGCTGTGGGCCACGCCCGGCAATGCGCTGGGCCGCGAGGTCGCCGCGACGCTGGGCGTGGCGGTCAGCCGCGAGACCACCGTGCTCGACCTGATCAAGCGCCCGGAACTGGACTACGCCGCGCTGATGCGGGTGCCGTCGCTGGGCCCGGGCGTGGACGACGCGCAAGTCGCCGAGCAGGTCGAGATCGGCATCAAGTACGCCGGCTACCTGGACCGCCAGCGCGACGAGATCGCGCGCCAGCAGCGCCACGAGGACACGCCGATCGCCGAGGCGTTCGACTACGCGCAGGTGCGCGGGCTGTCGGCCGAGGTGCAGCAGAAGCTGCAGCGCGTGCGCCCGCAGACCGTGGGCCAGGCGCAGCGCATTCCCGGCATGACCCCGGCGGCGATCTCGCTGCTGCTGGTGCACCTGGAGCGCGCGCGGCGCAGCCGGGTGGCGTAAGCGGCGGCGGCGTGCAGGATGCAGTGCAGCGGTTGCCGGGCTAGGCCGGCAGCCGCAAATTGATGAGCGCAATGGCTCCTGACGGGGTATCGCCTGCTGCAGGCGGTGAAGCTTTAGCTTTTATTTTTACTCCTCGTCCTCGCCATCGTCTTCATGGCGCGAGATGCTCTGTTCGACTTCCTCGAGCGTCGCTTCCGCCGTCTTGAGCGTTTCAGCAGCATCCACCGCGATCGCGGCGGCCTGTTCTTCGCTGATAGCTCCGGCTTCGAGCGCCTTGATCGCCTTCTCGACGCAAGCGATTTCCTCAGGCATCGGATTCAACACATTGCTCCGCAGCATGGCAGTCTCTTCGCCGAGCGGCAGTTCTTCATACTCGTCGGCGTCCAGATTGTTCCGCCGGATGCTTTCGTTGTTAATGGCCGTTGCCTTATCCAGCAACTCCAATGCGTCGTCCTGGACTGCTTGCAGATCGTGTACCAGATCGACCAGCGTTTCGTACGAACTCTCTTCCGTCTTCATAACTTGCCTCGACTCCAGGGCACACCGCACCGAAACGGCACAGGCTTCGTTGCCCTGGAATCCGAGTCTATCCATGGAATTTTTGCATTGCACACATGAGTAAACACATGAAGTTTCCGCTGTAAATCGGGCACTTGGCGATCACCCCAAGCGCTATGGGACACGCACTGCGCCACCACAACATTTGGTGATGCTTCGATGCGGTAGCGCGACTTGGACGCGTGCGTTCGCGCCGAACACGGCCGCCGGACCCATGCAGAACGGCAGCAGAGTGCGCAACGCGCAGGCGACCGAGCGCGTTCGCTGGTCTCGCGCTACACGCCAGAAGGCCCCATGCGCGGGCTGGCTGGCATCATGGGGCGTGCTGCCGTCATTGGCGCAGTGCGGCGGAGCCGCCGCCGTCGCATCCGCGCCGCCGCCCGGCACGGTGTACAGCGCGACCCGGTTGCTGTCGTCCTGCAGGCACAGGGCGATCAGCGCCTGCTGTGCGGCGTACGGCGACCGCCGTGCGTCCAGCACCTGCAGGTCCTCGTCCACGCCGGCGCGGTGGCGCGCCCCACTCCCCGGCCGCAGCATCGCAGCGCGCAGCCCGGATCGCGTGGAGCCGCTGCCGCATTCCTGCCTTGCAACCGGCCTGCTTCTTCGTCACCTTGTCCACGCGGGACTTTCGCTATTGAAGGGCGTGTGCAGGTGCCGACCGAGCCGACGCAGATCACATGACGATGCGCAGAAGAACGGGATACATGTGAAAAAAACCGGCTTGGGGGCTGGCGGCGACGACTGGGTGGCGCGCAACCTCCCCGACCAGGCGCAGTGGCCGCGGGTCCAACGCCTGCTGCGGTTCGGCGGGCTCGCCTGCATGGCGCACGGCCTGGCATGGACGGCGTACTACATCACGCATGGCATGAGCGCACTGGCGCTCGTTCTCTTTTCGGTGATGCTGATGGGCACGGCCTGCCTGTACATGTCGCGCAGGCTCGATCGCGTTTCCCTCGTCGCCATCGCGCATCTGCTGCTGATCATGACGGTGTTCGCCAGCCTGGCCGATACGCCGACCGCGGCGGCGGCGCGATCGACGCATCTGTTCCTTCTGCCGATCGGTGCAGCCGCCTTTTTCCTGTTCCGCAGCGAAGGGGTCTACCTGCGCTGGGCATTCCCGGCGTTGTGCTTTGCGTTGCTGATCGCGCTGGCCATCATCCCTGGCAGCCTCGGCGTTGCGCTGAGGCTGATGCCGGAGGAGATCCGCCGGATCGGCCATGGCCTGAACACCGCGACCGCGATGATCCTGACCGCCGGGGTGTTGGCCATCTTCAGCGAGGACATCAAGGTGCGGCTGGACCAGCATGCGGCGCTGGTCCGCGCGCTCGCGCATGAGGAGTTGTGCGCCCACCTGCAGCCGCAGGTGTCGGCGCGCGGACGGCTGGTCGGCGCGGAAGTGCTGCTGCGCTGGAATCGACCGGGCTATGGATTGCAGCCGCCGGCCGAGTTCATCCCCCTGGCCGAAAGTACCGGGCTGATCCATCAGATCGGCATGTGGGTGCTGGAACAGGCCTGCCTGCAGCTGAAAGCCTGGTCGCGGCATCCCGGCACCGCGGATCTGGTGCTGTCGGTCAACGTCAGCCCCTTGCAACTGGTGTCGGCGAGCTTCGTCGAAGACGTGCGCGGCGTGGTGGGCCGGATCGGCGCTCCGGCGAACAGACTCCGTTTCGAGATCACCGAGTCGGCGCTGGCGAGCGACCTGCCCTTGGTCACCGCGAGGATGAACGCGCTGCGCGAGGACGGGATATCGTGGTCGCTCGACGACTTCGGCACGGGTTTCTCTTCGCTGTCGCTGCTGCAGGCGCTGCCGCTGGACGAACTGAAGATCGACCGGTCGTTCGTCCGCGGAATGACCGCAGACGGCAACCAACGCGAGCTGGTGCGCAAGATCATCGAGATCGCGGGCATCCTGGGTATCTCCACGGTCGCCGAAGGCGTGGAGACGGAGCAGCAGCATGCATGGCTGGGCGAGATGGGATGCACGGCGTACCAGGGCTATCTGTTCGGCCGCCCGGTCGCCGCGGATACGTTTGCGCAGGCCCATCTGGGCACGCTGGTTTCGCCACCGGGCGTTTCCCACGGGGATGCCGACCGCGGTCCATTCCGCGAGTAGCAAGCTGCGCAAGCCTGCGCTGCCGTCAGCGCGCTACGCGTCTGTGGGAGCGACTTCAGTCGCGACGGCCTTCCCGGCAACGCCCGTCGCAACGGAAGTCGCTCCCACATCGTGCATCCGCGTGGGCTGACTCGAACCTGCGCGTCCCCGCGCTCAGCGGCTCGCCGCGGCAGAGGCTGTCGCGCTCGCATCCGCGCCGCCGCCCAGCACGGTGTACAGCGCGACCCGGTTGCTGTCGTCCTGCAGGCGCAGGGCGATCAGATCCTGCTGTGCGGCGTACAGCGAACGCTGCGCGTCCAGCACCTGCAGGTAGTCGTCCACGCCGGCGCGGTAGCGCGCCTCGGCCAGCGTGTGGCTGCGTCGCACCGCGTCCACCAGCGCCTGTTGCGCGCTCAGCTGCGCCGCGAGGTGGTCGCGCTGCGCCAGCGCATCGGCGACGTCGCTGAAGGCGCTCTGGATGGCCTTTTCGTATTGCGCCACGGCGATGTTCTTGCCGATCTTCGATACGTCCAAGGAAGCCTTCAGCGCGCCGGCGTGGAAGATCGGCAGCGCGATGCTGGGCACGAACGACCAGGTCCGCGAGCCCGCCGCGAACAGCGTGGACAGCGCGTCGCTGCTGCGGCCGGTGGAGGCGGTCAGCGAGACGGTCGGGAAGAACGCCGCACGGGCGGCACCGATGTCGGCATTGGCCGCCTTCAGCGCATGCTCGGCGGCGAGCACGTCGGGACGCTGCAGCAGCACCGTGGCATCCAGTCCCGCCGGCAGCGGAGCCAGGGCCACGCTGCCGTCGAACGCATCGGGCCCGGCCAGCAACGCGGCGTCCACCGGCGCGCCGACCACCAGTTGCAAGGCATCGCGGGCCTGGACGAGCTGGGTGGCATCGCGCGCCACATCGACGCGGGCCGCTTCCACGCTGCTCTGGATCTGCGCCAGGTCCAGCCCGGAGCCGATCCCGTTGTCGTGCTGGGCGCGGCTGCGCCTGAGCGTCTGCTCCTGGCTGTCCAGGGTCTGCTGCGCCAGGGCCAGCAGTTGCCGGTCGGCACCGACCGCGAGCCAGTCGTCGGCGATCTGGCCGATCAGGCTCAGGCGCACGCTGCGTTGCGTTTCGGCACTGGCCAGCCAGGTTTCCAGGGCCTCGTCCTTCAGGCTGCGCACGCGGCCGAACAGGTCCAGTTCCCAACTGCTGATGCCGACCTGCAGCGTGTCGCTGCTGCCGATCTGCGCCTGCCCGGTGTCGCTGGCGCTGGCGCTGGTCCGCTGGCGGCTGTTGCTGGCATTGGCATCCAGCGAAGGCGCCAGCGCGGCGCGCTGGATCCGGTACTGCGCGCGCGCCTTGTCGATGTCGAGCATGGCCACGCGCAGGTCGCGGTTGTTGTCCAGGCCCAGGGCGATGACCTGGCGCAGGCGCGGATCGAGGAACACCTCGCGCCAGTCCGGCATCGCCAGCGTGGCGCCGGCCGCAGGCGGGGCGCTGCCCGCGGCATCGAACTGCAGCGGCACCGGCGGCGCCGGGCGCGCGTAGTGCGGGGCCATGCTGCACGCGGCCAGCGCCGCGCAGCACGTTGCGGCCAGCAGGCGGGACGACCATGCGCTCATGGCGTGGCCTCCAGCGGCGGATGCTTGCTGCCGGGGAACACGCTGCGCACGATGACGTAGAACAAGGGCACGAAGAACAGGCCCAGGGTGATCGAGGCCAGCGTGCCGCCGGTCACGCCGGTGCCCAGCGAATGGCGCGCGGCCGAGCCGGCACCGTGACTGAACACCAGCGGCAGCACGCCGAGCAGGAACGCCAGCGAGGTCATCAGGATCGGCCGCAGGCGCATCTGCACCGCGTGCAGGGTGGCCGCCAGCAGGCTTTCGCCGCGCTGCTCCAGCTCGCGCGCGAACTCGACGATCAGGATGCCGTTCTTGGCCGCCAGGCCGACCGTGGTCAGCAGGCCGACCTGGAAGTACACGTCGTTCTGCAGGCCGCGCACGGTCATCAACAGCGCCGCGCCGAACACGCCCACCGGCACCGCCAGCATCACCGCGAACGGGACCGTCCAGCTTTCGTACAGCGCCACCAGGCACAGGAACACGAACAGCAGCGAGATCGCGTACAGCGCCGGCGCCTGGTTGGCCGACAGCTTCTCCTGGTAGGCCATGTCCGACCACGCATAGCCGAAGCCGTGCGGCAGCTGCTTGCTCAGTGCGGCCATCGCGTCCATCGCCGCGCCGGAGCTGACGCCCGCCACCGCCTGGCCGGTGAGTTCCATCGCCGACACGCCGTTGTAGCGCTCCAGCGCGGCCGGCGCGCTGGTCCAGTGCGAGGTGGTGAAGGCGGACATCGGCACCATGTCGCCGCTGGCGTTGCGCACCGTCCAGCGCTGCAGATCCTGCGGCGCCATGCGCGCCTCGGCGTCGCCCTGCACGAACACCTTCTTGATGCGGCCCTTGTAGATGAAGTTGTTGACGAAGTCGCCGCCGAGCGCGCTGTTGAGCGTGGCGTTGATGTCGCCCGGGTCCACGCCCTGTGCCTGCGCCTTGTCGTCGTCGATCTTGACCGCATAGACCGGCGCGTCCTCCAGGCTGGCGTAGCGCACGTCGCGCAGCTTGGGGTCGTGCCCGGCCAGGCGCAGCAGCTTGTCGCGCGCGTTCACCAGGGCGGCGTGGCCGGCGCCTTCGTAGTCCATCAGTTCGAAGGTGAAGCCGGAGGCGTCGCCGAGCCCGCTGATGGCCGGCGGCGAGGTCACGAACAGCTCCGCGTCGGGCACGTCGGCCAGCGCCTTGTTGAGATGCGCGGCGATGGTGTCGGCGTCGTCCTCGCGGTCGTCCCAGTCCTTGAGGCGGACGAAGGCCATGCCGACGTTCTGGCCGGCGCCGGTCACGCTGAAGCCGGCCGAGGACAGCACCGAGCGCACGCCCGGCTCGTGCAGCGCGGCCTTGGTCAGGCGGTCGGTCACCGCCAGGGTCTGCTCCAGGGTGGAGCCGGCCGGCAGCTTGACCAGCACGTTGAGCATGCCCTCGTCCTCGTCGGGCAGGAACGCGCCGGGCAGGCGCCACAGCAGCACGCCGGTGACGCCCAGCAGCAGCGCGTAGGCGAGCAGGCCCAGCGCGCGCCGGCCCAGCACCCGCTCGACCAGCGCACGGTAGCGCTCGGACAGCGCACGGAAGCGCGTGTTGAACCAGGCGAAGAACCGGCCGAGGCGGCCGTGCGAACCGATCGGTTCCTCGCCCTGGTGCAGCGGCTTGAGAATGGTCACGCACAGCGCCGGGGTCAGGCTCATCGCCACCAGCACCGACAGGATCATCGAGGCGGCGATGGTGATCGAGAACTGCCGGTAGATGACCCCGGTGACGCCGTTGAAGAAGGCCATCGGCACGAACACCGCGGTCAGCACCAGCACGATGCCGACCAGCGCGCCGCCGATCTGCTGCATCGAGCGCAGCGTCGCCTCCTTCGGCGGCAGTCCTTCCTGGCTCATGACCCGCTCCACGTTCTCCACCACCACGATGGCGTCGTCCACCAGCAGGCCGATCGCCAGCACCATCGCGAACATGGTCAGGGTGTTGATCGAGTAGCCGAACGCGGCCAGCACGCCGAAGGTGCCCATCAGCACCACCGGCACCGCGATGGTCGGGACCAGCGTGGCGCGCCAGTTCTGCAGGAACAGGTACATCACCGCCACCACCAGCAGCACCGCCTCGATCAGGGTGATGACCACTTCCTTGATCGAGGTGGTCACGAACGGCGTGGTGCTGAAGGCGATGTGGTAGGTGTAGCCGTGCGGCCAGTACTGCTTGAGCTCCTGCAGGCGCGCGTCGATCGCCCTGGACGTTTCCACCGCGTTGGCGTCGGCGTTCAATTCGATGCCGAGCGAGGCCGACGGCTTGCCGTTGAAGCGGGTGATGCTGTCGTAGGTTTCCGGACCCAGGCCGATCCTGGCCACGTCGGACAGGTGCACCGCCGCGCCGCCGGGACCGCTCTTGAGCACGATCGCGCCGAACTGCGCCGGCGTGTGCAGGCGGCTGCGCGTGGTCACGGTCGCATCCAGGCGCTGCCCGCGCGGCGCCGGCTGGCCGCCGATCTCGCCGGCCGACACGTCGGTGTTCTGCGCCTGCAGCGCGTTCTCCACGTCCGAGGGCATCAGCGCGTACTTGCGCAGCTTCTCCGGATCCAGCCAGATGCGCATGGCGTACTCCGAGCCCATCGGCTGGATGTTGCCCACGCCGCTGACGCGGCTGATCTGGTCGTCGATGTTCGATTCCATGTAGTTGGCGACATCGAAGTTGTCCATGCTGCCGTCGTCGGAGGTGAACGCCACCACCTCGAACAGCGAGCCGCTGGACTTGGTGATGACGATGCCGTTCTGCTGCACGTCCTGCGGCAGCACCGACATCACCGACTGCAGCTGGTTCTGCACCTGCACCTGCGCGGTGTCGGCATTGGTGCCGGTCTCGAACACCAGGTTGACCTGCGCGGTCCCGTCCGAGGCGCTGGTCGAGGTCATGTACAGCAGATGGTCCAGGCTCTGCTGCGACTGCTCGATCAGCTGGGTGACCGTGTTCTCCACGGTCTGCGCCGAGGCGCCGGTGTAGGTGGCGCGCACGGTGATGGTCGGCGGCGCCATCTGCGGATAGCGCTCGATCGGCAGCGCGTGGATGGCCAGCATGCCGACCAGGACGACGACGATGGCCATGACCCAGGCCACCACCGGGTGGTTGACGAAGAAACGCGACATGGCAGCTCCTCAGTCGGCCTGGGCGTCGCCCGGCACCGCGGGCGCGGCCTCGAGCTGCGCGGCGCTGACCGCATACGGCACGACCGGTTTGCCGATCTCGGCGCGGCTGCCGTTGACCACGATCAGCCGTTCGCCCGGCTTGAGTCCGGCCTGCACCACCCAGTCGTGGCCGACCGCGTCGCCGGTGCGGATGCGGCGCTCCTCGACCCGGTTGTGCGCGCCGAGCAGCTTCACCAGCGGATCGCCCTTGGCATCGCGGGTCACCGCCTGCTGCGGCACCAGGATCGCGTTCGGGTCGCTGGCCAACGGCAACAGCGCGCGCAGGTACATGCCGGGCAGCAGCAGATGCTGCGGATTGGGCACGACCACGCGCAGGGTGACCCCGCCGGTGCCGGGATCGACCGAGGTGCCGACGAACTCCAGCGTGCCCGGATGCGGATAGAAGCTGCCGTCCTCCAGGCGTACCCGCACCGAGATCTTGCCGTCGGCCGCCTTGATCTGGCCGGCATCGAGCCGCTCGCGCAAGGCCAGCATCTGCGTGCTGGACTGGCTCACATCCAGGTAGATCGGGTCCAGCCGCTGGATCTTGGCCAGCGCCGCATCCTGCTGCGCGGTCACCAGCGCGCCGGCGGTATAGGCCGAGCTGCCGATGGTGCCGGAGATCGGCGCCGTCACCCGGGTGTAGTCGAGATTGATGCGCGCCGCCTGCAACGACGCCTGCGCCGCCACCACGTTGGCTTCGGCTTCCTGCAAGGCGGCCTGCGCGTCGTCGGCGTCCTGTTTGCTGGCCGCGTCCTGTTCGACCAGGGTGCGGTAGCGCGCGGCCTTGGGACGCGCCGCGACCACGGCGGCCTGGGCCTGCGCGAGCTGCCCGCGCGCCGTGTCGTAGGCGGCCTGGTACGGCGCAGGATCGATCTGGTACAGCACCTGCCCGGCCTGGACTTCCTGGCCTTCGGTGAACAGCCGTTGCCGCAGCAGACCGTTGACCTGCGGTCGCACGTCGGAGACTTCGTAGGCCACGGTGCGCCCGGGCAGCGACTGCTCCACCGGCAAGCTGTGCGGGGTCAGCGCGAGCGTGCCGACCTTGATCGGCGGTGGCGGTTGCGGCGCGGACGAACACCCCGCCGCCATCGCGAGCGCGACGACGGAACCACAGAGAATGAAACAACGAGGCGCGGCGAAAGCGTCGAGCATGAGGGTCAAATCGTGGGGGTGGGAAGATCGAAGCGCGCAACGCTACACGAAATGTATTCCCGCGATATATCCGCACGAAAACCGCAGTCAGCTGCCACTACAACTTGCGCGTGCGCGCAGAAAGATTGACGAAAGATTCGTATTGCGGGCGATACGTTGGTATCGCATCGGGATACGGATATTCCGGTCGCCGCGTCGCGTGTGCGGCACGTTTCCAACCCGTTGCCGGGCGCGCTGTTGCGCTCGCCGATGGCAGCGCCATTCGCTGCCGATACCAAGACGCACCCTCGATCCCGAGCAACACGCACCACCTTGCGCGTGCATGGAAAGGAAAGATGGAAGAAGTGAGCTGGGGCGACACGCCAGCGCGCGCAAGAGCAGGCGTGCGGCTTGTATCTGTCAGCGCCAACGCAACCTGCCGGAGAATCGATGACACGCCCTGGCGAACACGCATGGCGATGCGGAAATGACAGGGACGCGACAGTGAAGGAGCCACCGATGCGATCGGCGGCGCGCTGCGGCGATCGGCGCAGCAGCGAGGGATGTTTTTCGGCAGCGCGTCGTGCAGGACGCGCTGCCGCGCGACTCAGTCCTCGTCCGCCGCGGCCTCGCGGCCCTGCTGGCGGATGATCGCTTCCTGCCGCGCGTCCTCGATCGAGTCGCGCACCGCGCGCACGTCGGCGCGGCGGGTGTCGAAGACGAAGCGGCCGCTGAGCGCGCTGTCCGGGCGCAGTTCGCCCTTCTCGTACAGCGCCCACATCTCTTCGCCGTAATGGGTTTCGTTGAGCTCCGGGGCGAAGCGGCCGAGGCAGTCGCGCAGGTTGTGCACGTCGCGCAGCAGCATGTCGCGCGCGGCGTTGTTGCCGGCGGCGCTGACCACCTGCGGGAAGTCGATCACCACCGGGCCCTCGGCGGCGACCAGCACGTTGTATTCGGACAGGTCGCCGTGCACCAGGCCCAGGCACAGCATCTTCACCACGTCGCCGATCAATTGCATGTGGAACGCACGCGCCTGCTCCGGCTCCAGCTCCACTTCGCCCAGCCGCGGCGCGCTCTGCCCGTCGGCGTCGGTGACCAGGTCCATCAGCAGCACGCCGTGGAAGTAGCCGCGCGGCTGCGGCACGTGCACGCCGGCGTCCACCAGCTGGTACAGGGTGTTGGCCTCGGTGTCCTTCCACGCGGCTTCCTGCTCGCGGCGGCCGAACTTGGTCGCCTTGCCCATCGCCCGCGCCTGGCGGCTGCCGCGCACCTTGCGGCCCTCCTGGTACTGCACGCGCGCCTGGAAGCTGCGCTGCGCCATGTCCTTGTAGACCTTGGCGCACAGCACCTCGGCGCCGGCCTGGACCACGTACACGGCGGCCTCCTTGCCACTCTTGAGCGGGCGCAGCACGCTGTCGATGACGCCATCCTCGATCAGCGGCTGCAGGCCCTGGGGGGTTTTCATCGGACGCGGGGCACCTTGGGGGAAAACACGATTATGGCCCAACCTTGCGTGCATGCCGGTCGACAACTGCGGCATGGCCGGCCGCCAGCGGAGTAAAGTGGCACCCGCGATCGCCGCCACGGCGGCCGCAGTCGGCAATCCACAGTGCAATCGTCCAGAGGGTGTCATGAGCAAGGGCATGGATCAGAAGAAGAGCGACAAGAAGCAGCCGACCAAGACGCTGAAGGAAAAGCGCGCGGCCAAGAAAGAAAAGAAGAAGTAGCAAGCGCCTCCGGCGAGCTCGCGCGACGGGCTCGCCGGAACGTGGCCGCAGACGCGGCACGCCGCAGCAGGGCCCGGCTCTTCACAGATCCGGACGCGGCGGCCGATACGGATCCCGGTGGCGCGTGAACGACCGTGCCGCGCCCGCGCGCACTGCGATCGACCCATCCCTGCATCGGCCCGGCCACCGCGCAGACGCCGCGGTCCGCGCATGCGTTGCCGCCCGCATGGGTCCACCCGCCGTCCACGCCGCTGCGTTCCACCGCGATCTGCGCCTCGCCGCCCTCGCACTCGCCCCAGCCGTCGGTCGATCTGCCGCACGCCGATCGGCGCCTCGCCGCGACCGATGCCAAATTCGCACATCGGTGCGATAATCGACCAGACCTCTCGGAATGCGCCGTCGTCGGTGCCGCCCGCCAGGACGGCGGCGCGCTGGTGTCGCCGTCGCGTTTCCCGGCGCAGCGGCAGGCCACGGAAGACGCCTTCCGCTGTGGTCAGGACCCGTCCGTTTCCCTAGCCGTCTGACGGAACGCCCGGGCACACCGCCGTCGCGCAACCGCGCGCGGTCACGGAGTCTGCAGAGGAATACGCAACGTGAATACGCAATCGGATGTCTCGGTCCTGGGCCGCGGACTGCTTTGGGTGGTCGGCCTGTTGCTGGTGCTGATCGGCGGCGTGCTGCTGGTCGGCGGCCTGCGCCTGGCGACGGAGGGCGGCAGCTGGTACTTCCTGCTGATGGGGCTGGCCACGCTGGCCGCCGGCATCCTGGTGATCGCGCGCCGGCCCGCCGGCGCCGCGCTGTACGCCGCGGCCTTCGTCGGCACGCTGGTGTGGGCGCTGTGGGAAGTGGGACTGGCGTTCTGGCCGCTGGTCTCGCGCCTGGTCGCGCCGGCGGTGCTGGCGCTGCTCGTGGCCCTGCTGTGGCCGACCCTGCGCCGCAGCCGCCGGCAGCCGGCCGGGCGCGGCGCCTATGCGCTGTCGGCGCTGCTGGCGGTCGGCCTGGCCGCTACCGCGGGTTATGCCTTCGTGCCGCGCCCGGTCGTGCAGGCCAGCGCCGATGCGCCGGTCACGCCGGTGGCGCCAGGCACCGAGCAGAAGGACTGGATGCATTGGGGCAACACCGTGGCCGGCACCCGCTTCGCCGCACTGGACCAGATCAACCGCGACAACATCGGCCAGTTGCAGGTGGCGTGGACGACCCGCACCGGCGACGTGCCGACCAGCAACGGCTTCGGCGCCGAGGACCAGGCCACGCCGCTGCAGATCGGCGACACCGTGTATGTCTGCACCCCGCACAACCAGGTGTTCGCGCTGGATGCCGACAGCGGACAGAAGCGCTGGTCGTTCGACCCCAAGGCCACCGCGCCGAACTGGCAACGCTGCCGCGGCCTGGGCTACTACGACGCAGACAGCGCAGCGACCGCAACCGCGGCCGCCGGCGACAACCTGATGCCGGCGCCCGCTGCCGCAACGCCAGCGGCGACACCGGCGCTGTGCCGCCGCCGCATCCTGATGAACACGGTCGATGCGCGCCTGTTCGCGCTCGACGCGCAGACCGGCACGCCCTGCGCCGACTTCGGCCAGGACGGCGTGGTCGACCTCAAGGCCGGCATGGGCGAGGTCAAGCCCGGCTTCTACACCCTGACCGCGGCACCGCTGATCGCCGGCAACCTGATCGTGGTCGGCGGCCGCGTGGCCGACAACATCGAGGTCGGCGAGCCCTCGGGCGTGGTCCGCGCCTTCGACGTGCGCAGCGGCAAGCTGGTGTGGGCGTGGGACCTGGCCAAGGAAACCCCGGACACCCCGCTGGACCCGAACATCCACTACACGCGCGCCACCCCGAACGTGTGGACCTCGATGGCCTACGATCCGGCGCTGGGCCTGATCTACCTGCCCACCGGCAACACCACCCCGGACGCCTGGGGCGGCGAGCGCACGCCGCAGGACGACAAGTACAGTTCCTCGATCGTGGCGTTGGAGGTCGCGACCGGGCGCGTGCGCTGGCACTACCAGACCGTGCGCCACGACCTGTGGGACTACGACCTGCCGGCGCAGCCGACCCTGGCCGACGTGCCCGACGGCAAGGGCGGCACCGTGCCCGCGCTGCTGCAGGTGACCAAGGCCGGGCAGATCTTCATGCTCGATCGCGCTACCGGCCAGCCGCTGGCGCAGGTCCAGGAGGTGGCCGCACCGCAGGGCAAGGCCGACGGCGAGCGCTACGCGGCGACCCAGCCGCTGTCCACCGGCATGCCGCAGATCGGCACCGCAAAACTGACCGAAGCCGACATGTGGGGCGCCACCCCGATCGATCAGATGCTGTGCCGCATCCAGTTCAGGCAGATGCGCTACGACGGCATGTACACCCCGCCGGGCGAGGACCTGGCGCTGCAGTGGCCGGGCTCGCTGGGCGGCATGAACTGGGGCAGCGCCGCGCTGGACCCGACCACCGGCTACCTGTTCGTCAACGACATGCGCATCGGCCTGTGGACGAAGCTGATCCCGCGCCGGCAGATGGAGAGCCAGAAGGCCGGCGGCGTGGAGATGGGCGCGGCCTCGCAGACCGGCACCCCGTACGGCTCGCTGCGCGACCGCTTCGTCTCCAAGCTCGGCATCCCGTGCCAGAAGCCGCCGTACGGCACCCTGTCGGCGATCGACCTGGCCACCCGCAAGCTGGTCTGGCAGGTGCCGGTCGGCACGGTGCAGGACACCGGCCCGCTCGGCATCAAGATGCGCCTGCCGATCCCGATCGGCATGCCGACCCTGGGCGGCGCGCTGGCCACCCAGTCCGGCCTGCTGTTCTTCGCCGGCACCCAGGACTACTACCTGCGCGGCCTCGACAGCCACACCGGCAGGGAACTGTGGAAGGCGCGACTGCCGGTCGGCAGCCAGGGCACGCCGATGACCTACGTTTCGCCCAGGAGCGGCCGCCAGTACATCGTGGTCACCGCCGGCGGCGCGCGGCAGTCGCCGGACCGCGGCGACTACGTGATCGCCTACGCCTTGCCCGGCAAGCACTGAGACCCGCCCGGAACCGGCCGGCGCGCGCCGGTTCCGCGGCTACCGGGAACACGGCCGCCACGCAGGCGGCCGTGCAGCGCTTACCATGACGGGGTATCCGATGGATTGCACGCTCACCTGATGGCCGATTCCCCCGCTTCCGCAGGCCGGCGCAAGGCCGGCGCCGGTTCGCCGCCCGCCGAGCGCGGGCTCACCCACGAGCTGATGCAGCAGATCGACGGGCTGCAAGGCGACCCGGACTTCATGACCTCGCTGGCGCGCGGCCTGGCCGTGCTCAGCGTGTTCGCGCTGCATGCGCGCGAGGTCACCATGTCGCAGATCAGCACCGAGACCGGAATCTCGCGCGCGGCGGTCCGGCGCGTGCTCTACACCCTGGGCAAGCTCGGCTACGTCGGCGAACAGGGCCGCGGCTACGTGCTGCTGCCGCGCGTGCTGGGCATCGGCGGCGCCTACGTGGCGTCCTCGTCGATGACCGCCGCCGCGCAGCCGGTGCTGGACGCGCTGCGCGACGCGGTGCACGAATCCTGCTCGCTGGGCGTGCTCGACGGCGACGACCTGCTGTACATCGCCCGCGCCGAGACCGTGCGCATCATGTCGATCGGCCTGCGCGCCGGCAGCCGGCTGCCGGCCTACTGCACCTCGATGGGCCGGGTGCTGCTGGCGGCGCTGCCGCACGACACCCTGGAAAGCTACCTGGAGCGCAATCCGCTGCGCCCGCGCACCGAACGCACCGTCACCGGCCAGCGCGAGTTCCTGGAGACGCTGGCACGCGTGCGCCGCGAGGATGTCTCGCTGATCGACCAGGAACTGGAGATCGGCCTGCGCTCGATCGCGGTGCCGGTGCGCAACCGCCGCGGCGAGGTCATCGCCGCGCTCAACATCGGTACCCAGGCCGGCCGCGTGACCCTGCAGGCGATGCAGACGCAGCTGCTGCCGCCGCTGAGGGACGCCGCGCAGCGGCTGGGCGGCTTGCTCAGCTGAGCGCGCCGCAAGCGGCTCGCGCGCCGCCTGCGGTCGCTACATGGCACCCATCGCCGCACCGTTCGATCCGTCGGGCCACCGCGCCCGTGTCGCGCTCGGCGCGGCCGGCGCAGGTAGCCGACCACCGCCTCCACCCACGCCGCATGCGCGTCCTCGACGTGCGCCACATGGTCGGCGTGCGGCAGCGTGACCCGGCTGCGTGGCGAGCGGATCGTCGACGCCGCGCAGCACCAGCACCGGCACCTCCGCGACCTGCTCGGCCAGTACGCGAACTACTCCTGCGCACGCCAGTCCGTGCGCACCGGATCGGCGGCCAGCGCCTGCGCCACATCGGCCTGCATCTTGCCACGGCCATCCGTGCCGTCGCGCCGGCCGACGAAGTGCCGCAACGCTGGCGGAACACGGCGGAACCGGCCCATCATGCACGGCGCCAAGCGGGCGACAGCAGGAGCAGGAATGAGCGAGGAAGGCGGCATCACGTTCTTCGGATTTCGCGTGGACCCGAAGACGCCACGGGCGCGCTGGATCGTGTTCGGCTCGCTGGCACTGATCGTCATGGCCATGTTCGTCAGTGGCGGCAGGGCTTCCCGCGCGTTGCGCGAGCGCATCGAACACATCGCCGGCTTCGACATGCCCGACGCCATGCGCCCGGCGTGGAAGACGCGCGAGGAGGGGCTGCTGGGAGAGGGCATCGCCGTGTCGCAGGGGTATCGGCTGCCAGAGTCGCTGGCGGCAGCGTTGATGCACAGCTGCGAACAACGCGGCGGCCGGATCATGGAGCGCGAACAGGTGCTGGCCGATTTCCCGGAACTGGAATCCAGGGTCTCGGCAGGGTCCCCCGCGTGCCTGCGTAGCGCCGATACGCCGACCCGCGCGGTATCGCTGCTGCAGGACACCACGTTGGTGATCCGCATCCAGCGCCGTTGAAGCGTTTCGGTGTGGGTGTCTTTGGCGCCCGCGCCGTCCTGTAGGAGCGACTTCAGTCGCGACAGGCGTTACCGGGAAGGCCTGTCGCGACTGAAGTCGCTCCTACAAGATCGGCCACGCGATGCGAGCAGCGCAACGCCAGCGCCGCCGGCTTCAGCCCTCGGCCGCCTGCTCTTCCAGGATCGGCTTGGCCAGCGCGAAGGCGTGGTTGGCCGCGGGCACGCCGCAGTAGATCGCCGCCTGCAGCAGCACTTCCTTGATCTCGTCCGCGCTCACGCCGTTGTTGCGCGCGGCGCGCACGTGCAGCTTGAATTCCTCGTCGTGGCCGAGCGCGACCATCATCGCCAGGGTCAACAGCGAACGCGTGTGGCGCGGCAGGCCGTCGCGGGTCCAGACCGTGCCCCAGGCGGTGCGGGTGATGAACTCCTGGAACTCGCTGGTGAAATCGGTGCGCGCGGCCAGCGCGCGTTCCACGTGGTCTTCGCCGAGTACGACTTTGCGGACCTGCAGTCCGGCGTCGTAGCGTTGTTTTTCGTCCATGGGGTTTCCGTTGTGATGGCGGGAGAATGCAGCGTCGGGTTCGCTGGACGGCTGGTTATCGGCAAGCTGCGGAGCGGACTGCGTGCTAGGAAGCCTGCAGAAACTCGATCAGGCATTGGTTGAACGCCTGCGCGGACTCCACATTGCAGATGTGGCGGCCGGGCACCTGCGCAGCGCGGCCGTCCTGCACCGCAGCGGCGATCTCGCGCAGGTCCTGCGGCGGGCACACCGGATCGTCGTCGCCGGCGATCGCCAGCAGCGGCACCGCCAGCGCGCCGAGTCGGCCACGGAAGTCGGCGCTGGCCACGGCGTGGCAGCATGCCGCATAGCCTTCGGGCGAGGTGGCGAGGAAGGTGGCGATGATCTCGTCCAGCCGCTGCGGACACCGCGCGGCGAAGGCCGGGGTGAACCAGCGCTCGCGCGTCGCCGCCGCCAGTGCAGTCAGGCCCTCGGCCTGCACCTGCGCGATGCGTGCCCGCCAACTGTCCTCGCTGCCGATCTTCTGCGCCGTGGCGCTCACCACCAGGCGCTCCAGGCGTGCGCCGGCGTGCAGGCCCAGCCACTGCCCGGTCAGGCCGCCGATCGACAGCCCGCAGAAATGGCTGCGTTCGATCCGCAGCGCATCCCACAGCGCCAGCACGTCGCCGCCGAGATCGTCCACGCGATAGGGGCCGGCCGGCACGCCGGAGCCGCCATGTCCGCGACGGTCGTAGCGCAGCAGGCGGTAGTGCGGCGCCAGTGCGTCGATCTGCGCGTCCCACATGTGCAGGTCGGTGCCGAGCGAATTGCAGAAGGTCAGCCACGGCTTGCCGGCGCTGCCGTCGAGGCGGTAGTGCAGGCGATGGCTGGGCAGATCGAGAAACGGCATGGCGGCTCCGCGGAATCCAGTTGCACAGGCTCAGCCGTTGGCGAGCACGCGGTCGATCCAGACATCGGCCATGCCGCGCCAGCTGTCGGCGGCGAACAGCGCCTGCAGCCGGTCCTCATCCAACACCGCGGTCACCCGCGTGTCGGCCGCCAGCACCTCGCGCAGGTGACGGCCGTGCTGCAGTGCGTGGCGCGCGGACTCCTCCACCAACGCGTGCGCGGCGGCCTTGCCCAAGGTGGCGGCGAGCGCGACCGACACCGCCTCGGCGTAGAGCAAGCCGCCATGGCTGTCCAGGTGCGTGCGCATGCGCGCGCGGTCCAGTTCCAGGCCCTCGATGACGCTGCGCATCTGCGCCAGGCTGCCGGCGCTCAGGCGCACGATCTCCGGCACCGTTTCCCACTCGGCATGCCACTGCCCGGCGGCGCGTTCGTGCGGCTGCGGCAACGCCGCGTACAGCGTGGACACCAGGCCGGGCACGCGCGTGGCCGCGGCGATGGCGGCCACGCAGCCCACCGGGTTGCGCTTGTGCGGCATCGCCGAGGAGCCGCCCTTGCCGGACGCAGCCGGCTCGAAGGCCTCGGCCACTTCCGACTGCATCAGCAGCACGATGTCGGTGGCGATCTTGCCCAGGGTTCCGGCCAGCAGCGCGAACGCGCTGCCGATCTCGACGATGCGGTCGCGCGCGGCATGCCAGGGCAGCGCCGGCAGCGGCAGCCGCAGCGCCTGCGCCAGGGCTTGCGCCACCGCCAGCCCTTGCGTCTGCAACGAGGCCAGGGTGCCGGCGGCACCGCCGAACTGCAGCACCAGCGCGTCCTCGCGCAGCGCCTGCAAGCGGCGCTGCGCGCGCTGCAGCGCATCCAGCCAGCCGGCGGCCTTGAGTCCGAACGTCACCGGCACCGCCTGCTGCAGCAGTGTGCGGCCAGGCAAACCGGTGTCGCGTTCGCGCTGGGCGAGCGCATGCACGGCATCGCACAGCGCCGCCAGCTTCGGCTGCAGCGCGTCCAGCGCGGCGCGCAGCTGCAGCACGCTGCCGGTGTCGATCGCGTCCTGGCTGGTGGCGCCCCAATGCACCCAGCGCGCAGCGGACGCGTCGGTCGCCTCGACCTGTGCGGTCAGCGCCTTGACCAGCGGGATAGCCGGGTTGCCGGCCAGCGCGGTGGCCTGGCCGAGCGCGGCCAGGTCGTACCGCTGCGCCTGGCAGGCCGCCTGGATCGGCGCGACCGCCGCATCCGGAATCACCCCGCAGCGCGCCTCGGCCAGCGCCAGCGCGGCCTCGAAATCGAGCATGCCCTGCAACCGCGCGGTATCGTCGAACAGCGCATCGATGTCGGGGTCGCCGAACAAGGGGCTGAGCAGGGAAAGGCTGGAACTCATGGATGACGTCTCTGCGGGTCGTGCCGGCGCATCGGGCCGGCCAAGGGTAGCGCCAACGCGATGACGGGATGCGCGGACTGCACCCGCCGCCGCTGTCGCCTGTCTGCAGGAGCGGCTTCAGCCGCGACCGGGCGTTACCAGGAAAGCCCCGGTCGCGGCTGAAGCCGCTCCTACACAAAGCGGGCGCTCAGTAGCTGAAAAACACGGTCTCCTGCTCGCCCTGCATGCGCACGTCCCAGGCGTAGTGCCCCGGCGCGGTGCGCTGGGCCAGCAGCGTGTCGCGCCGTTGCGGCGGCACCAGCGCCAGGATCGGGTCCTCGCCGTTGCCGGCGGCATCGGCGAAGTACAGCCGCGTGGACGCGGCGCGCAGCAAGCCGCGCATGAACACCAGCACCACCAGGTGCGGCGCCTGCGGCGCACCCTTGGGCCCGGCCACCGTACCCGGCTTGATCGTGCTGAAGGAGAAACGGCCATGCGCGTCGGTCGGCACGCGGCCCCAGCCGTGGAACGCCGGATCGTGATCGTCGTGGCGCGGGTCGTCGCGATGCGCGTAGATGCCGGCGGCGTCGGCCTGCCAGATCTCCAGCACCGCATCGGCGACCGGCACGCCGGCGCCATCGAACACCGTGCCGCTCACCTGCACGCGCTCGCCGCGCGCCGCGGCCGGCGCGATCTCGGTGCGGTACAGCGGCTCCAGGCCCAGGCGGTAGTACGGGCCGACGGTTTGCGAAGGGGTTGCCTGAAAACTCATGGTGTCACTCCCAGACGGTCTGCTTGCGGCCGCGCAACACGATGTCGAACCGGTAGGCCAGCGCGTATTCGCTGATCGCGTTCTCCCAGTCGAACGCCGACACCATCCGCGCCTTGGCCTTGTCGTCGTCCACGCAATTGAAGATCGGGTCGTAGGCCAGCAGCGGGTCGCCGGGGAAGTACATCTGCGTGACCAGGCGCTGGCCGATGCCCTCGCCGTGCAGCGAAAAGTGGATGTGCGCCGGACGCCAGGCGTTGTAGTGGTTGCGCCACGGATAGGCGCCGGGCTTGATGGTCTTGAAGCGGTAGCGGCCGTGTTCGTCGGTCAGCACCTGGCCGGTGCCGGTGAAGTTGGGGTCCAGCGGCGCATCGTGCTGGTCGCCGGCGTGCAGGTAGCGCCCGGCGGCATTGCACTGCCAGACCTCGACCACGCTGTCGCGCACCGGCTGGCCGTTCTCGTCGAGCACGCGGCCGGAGACGACGATGCGCTCGCCCAGCGGCTCGCCGGGAAAGCCGGCGGTGAGATCGGCGGCGTGCGCGCCCAGGGTGATCCGGTCCAGCGTGGGTCCGGTGATTTCCGACAGCGTCGCCGGGATCGCGATCGGGTCGCGGCTGGGGCCGCGGCGCACGGTCGAGGCGTAGGCAGGATGGATGTACGCCGGCTGCGTGCCCGGATACGGCTTGCGATAGCCGAGCAGCGCGTCGTTGGTGGAATCGCTCATCTTGCTCCTTCCGGTGGCTCCGCATGGAGCCTGTTGCGTGTTCGTTGCTCGCGCAGGAGCCGCTTCATGCCTGCAACGCCGCGGCTACAAGATAGTCGCTCAGACCCGCTCGATCGCCAGCGCCACGCCCTGGCCGACGCCGATGCACATCGTCGCCAGGCCGCGGCGGCCGCCGCTGGCCTCGAGCTGGCGCAGCAGGGTCAGCGCCAGGCGCGCGCCGCTCATGCCCAGCGGATGGCCGAGCGCGATCGCGCCGCCGTTGGCATTGACGTGCGCGGCATCGTCGGCGACGCCCAGTTCGCGCAGGCACGCCAGCCCCTGCGCGGCGAAGGCTTCGTTCAATTCGATCGCATCGAAGTCCTCGATCGTAGCGCCGAGCCGCGCCAGCAACTTGCGCGTGGCCGGCACCGGGCCGATGCCCATGTAGGCCGGCTCCACGCCAGCCGAAGCAAAGCCGAGCACGCGCGCCCGCGGGGTCAGGCCCAGCGCCTGCACCTGCGCGGCCGAGGCCAGCAGCAGCGCCGCCGCGCCATCGTTGATGCCCGAGGCGTTGCCGGCGGTGACCGTGCCCGGCTGGCGGAAGATCGGCTTCAGCCGCGCCAACGCCTCGGCGCTGGTGTCCGCGCGCGGGTGCTCGTCGCGCGCGACCTCGACGGTCTCGCCGCGCTTGCCGCCCGGTACCGTCACCGGCACGAGTTCGCCGTCGAAGAAACCGGCCGCCTGCGCGGCGGCGGTGCGTTGCTGGCTGCGCAGCGCGAACGCGTCCTGATCCTCGCGCGAGATGGCGTAGCGCGCGGCGACGTTCTCCGCGGTTTCGCCCATCAGCTCCACGCCGTACAGCCGCTGCATTTGCGGATTGACGAAACGCCAGCCCATCGTGGTGTCCTCGATGCGCTGCTCGCGCGCGAACGGCGTGGCGGCCTTGCCCATCACGTAGGGCGCGCGCGACATCGACTCCACGCCGCCGGCGATCGCCAGCCCCAACTCGCCGGCACGGATGCCGCGCGCGACCGTGCCGACCGCGTCCAGCCCCGAGCCGCACAGGCGGTTGACGGTGCTGCCGGGCACGCTGGACGGCAGCCCGGCCAGCAACAGGCTCATCCGCGCGACGTTGCGATTGTCCTCGCCGGCCTGGTTGGCGCAGCCCAGATAGACGTCCTCGACCAGCGCCGGGTCCAGCTGCGGATGCCGCGCCAGCAGCGCCTTGATCGGCACCGCGCCGAGGTCGTCGGCGCGCACGCCGGCCAGCGCGCCGCCGTAGCGGCCGATCGGGGTGCGGATGCCATCGATGATGAACACGTCGCTCATTGCGCCTTCTCCATCGTCAGCGACAGGCCGGTCAGGCGTTGCAGTTCGTCCAGCGACACGCCGTCGACGAGCTCGATGACAGCGGCGCCGTGCTTGCCGACCGCGAACACGCCCAGGTCGGTGTAGACGCGCGAGACGCAGCGCAGGCCGGTCAGCGGATAGGTGCATTCGGCGACCAGCTTGCTGTCGCCGTTCTTGGTCAGCAGGTCCATCATCACGAACACGTCCTTGGCGCCGATCGCCAGGTCCATCGCGCCGCCCACCGCGGGGATCGCGTCCGGCGCGCCGGTGCTCCAGTTGGCCAGGTCGCCATGCACCGAGACCTGGAATGCGCCGAGCACGCATACGTCCAGGCGTCCGCTGCGCATCATCGCGAACGAATCGGCATGATGGAAATAGCAGCCGCCGGTCAGCAGCGTCACCGGCTGCTTGCCGGCGTTGATCAGGTCCGGATCCTCCTCGCCGGGCGCCGGCGCCGGGCCCATGCCGAGCACGCCGTTCTCCGAATGCAGGAAGATCTCCTTGTCGGCAGGCAGGAAGTTGGCCACCTGGGTCGGCAGGCCGATGCCGAGATTGACGTAGGCGCCTTCGCCGATATCGCGCGCCACGCGCGCGGCGATCTGGTCGCGGCTCAAACGGTTCATGCGGCGTCTCCGGCGGCGACCACGCGTTGCACGAAGATGCCCGGGGTGACCACCGCTTCCGGATCCAGCGCGCCGAGCGCCACCACTTCGCCGACCTGCACGATGGTGCAGTCGGCGGCCATCGCCATCAACGGACCGAAATTGCGCGCGGTCTTGCGGTATACCAGATTGCCCCAGCGGTCGCCCCGATACGCCTTGATCAGCGCGAAGTCGGCACGGATCGGATATTCGAGCACGTAGTGCCGGCCATCGATCTCGCGCGTCTCCTTGCCCGTGGCCAGTTCGGTGCCGTAACCGGTCGGGGTGAAGATCGCGCCCAGGCCGTTGCCGGCGGCATGGATGCGCGCGGCCAGGTTGCCCTGCGGCACCAGTTCCAGCTCGATCTCGCCGGCGCGGTAGGCCGCATCGAAATGCTGCGAGTCGCTCTGCCGCGGGAACGAGCAAACGATCTTGCGGACGCGCTTGTGCCGGATCAGCGCGGCCAGCCCGGTGTCGCCGTTGCCGGCGTTGTTGTTGACGATGGTCAGCGCGCGCGCGCCTTGCGCGATCAATGCATCGATCAGTTCGTCGGGCATGCCGGCGCTGCCGAAGCCGCCGATCATCACCGTGGCGCCGTCGTGGATGTCGGCCACGGCCGCTTCGAACGAGGCGACGGTCTTGTCGATCATGCCGCCGCTCCTGCGGAGCCGTGCCCGGCGACCGGCTGCGGGCCGGTCACGGGGCGATAGAGGATTGCCGACATCGGTGCTGTCTCCCGCGAGGTGCGCAACGGCGGCGTCCGCCGTGGTGCCTGGTTGATCGAAGCTCCGGCGCATCGATGGAGGCTGCACGCAGCCCTCGTCGCGTCGCCGGACAGAGCCACACGTTAGGCCCGGCGCTTCACGCGGTCAATTCGATTACCGGCCATGTAAATCGATAATCGAACATTATCGATGTTGCACCGCGGCGTGCGCGAACACGGTTCGATGTATACAAAACGTCGGCATCCGCTTTTTTTAACCCGAAAAAAACGAGCAAGAGCGCAATTTACCCGCCGTGCCCAGATCGGCACGCCGCCAAATGTATACAGGACCCGCCATGTCCGACCCGACTCCCCGCTACCCGCTCAACGCCTGGTACGCCATCGCCTGGGACCACGAGGTCCGCCACGCCCTGCTGTCGCGCAAGGCCTGCAACCTCGACATCGTGCTCTACCGCACCGGCGCCGGCGCGCTGGTGGCGCTGGAGGATGCCTGCTGGCACCGGCTGGTGCCGCTGTCGATGGGCAAGCTGCGCGGCGACGACGTGGTCTGCGGCTACCACGGCCTGGTCTACGATGCGTTGGGCCGCTGCGTGCACATGCCCTCGCAGGAGACGATCAACCCCGCGGCCTGCGTGCGCAGCTTTCCGGTCGCCGAGAAGCACCGTTACGTGTGGATCTGGCCCGGCGACGCGGCGCTGGCCGACCCGGCGCTGATCCCCGACCTGCACTGGAACAGCGACCCGGCCTGGGCCGGCGATGGCCGCACCATCCAGGTCAAGTGCGATTACCGGCTGGTGCTGGACAACCTGATGGACCTGACCCACGAGACCTTCGTGCACGGCTCCAGCATCGGCCAGGACGCGGTGGCCGAGGCGCCGTTCGAAGTGGTGCACGGCGAGCGCAGCGTCACCGTCTCGCGCTGGATGCGCGACATCGACCCGCCGCCGTTCTGGGCGCGGCAGATCGAGCACGCGCTGGGCTACCGCGGCAAGGTCGACCGCTGGCAGATCATCCGCTTTGAGGCGCCGTCCACCATCGCCATCGACGTCGGCGTGGCGGTCGCCGGCAGCGGCGCGCCGGAAGGCGACCGCAGCCAGGGCGTGAACGGCTACGTGCTCAACACCATCACCCCCGAGACAGACGGCAGCTGCCACTACTTCTGGGCGTTCATGCGCAACCACTCGCTGCACGAGCAGTCGATGACCACGTTGCTGCGCGAGGGCGTGACCGGCGTGTTCGGCGAGGACGAGGCGATCCTGGAAGCGCAGCAGCGCGCGATCGACGCGCATCCGGACCACGCGTTCTACAACCTCAACGTCGATGCCGGCGGGATGTGGGCGCGGCGGCTGATCGAGCGCATGGTCGCGCGCGAGCAGCGCAGCCGCGACCTGGATCTGCGCATGGTCGGCTGACCGTCCCACCCACCACCGGAACGCCATGCACGCCACGCCTCCCTTCCGCTCCAGCGCCGCCCAGACCACCCGCGCGCTGCTGGAACTGCGCGACCTGATCCTCGGCGGCGCCCTGGCGCCGGGCGAACGCCTGTCCGAACTGGCGGTGGTCGAACGCCTGGGCGTCTCGCGCACGCCGGTGCGCGCGGCGCTGCAACGCCTGTGCGAAGAAGGCCTGGCCACCGCCCTGCCCGGCGGCGGCTACGCGGTCAAGGCGTTCAGCGAACGCGACGTGCACGATGCGATCGAACTGCGCGGCACCCTGGAAGGGCTGGCCGCGCGCCTGGCCGCCGAACGCGGCGCCAGCGTCGCCGAGCTGCAGCAGGCGCACGCGCTGCTGGAGCGACTCGATGCGGTCCTCGCCTCGGAGCTGGGCGAGGACGACTTCGCCAACTACGTGCAGTACAACGAACAGCTGCATGCCTTGCTGATCGCGATGGCGGGCAGCGACCTGCTGGCGCGCGAGTTCGCGCGCACCGTGCAGCTGCCGTTCGCCTCGCCCAACGGCTTCGTGATGGCCCAGGTGGCGGTGCCGGAAGCGCGCCTGATCCTGACCCTGGCGCAGGACCAGCACCGGCAGGTGGTCGAAGCGATCGCGCAGCGCCAGGGCGCGCGCGCCGAAGCGCTGATGCGCGAGCACGCCCGCCTGGCCCAGCGCAATTTCGGCTATGCCCTGCGCGACCAGGCGATCGGACGGGTGCACGGCGGCGGGCTGATCCAGCCGAACCCGCCAGACGCGCGGGCGCGCAGCCGTGGTGGCAGCGCCTGAATCGAACCACGCCGGCGCCGGCCGCCGTCGGCACCCGCAGCGCCAGCCCGGCGCTCTTCTTCCTCCCCACCTGGACCCCGCCATGCGCAAGGAAACCCAGTGGTACCCGGCCCGCGTGGTCGCCGTCGCCGATGCCTGCGACGGCGTGCGCGAACTCCTGCTCGATCCCGGCGCGCATGCGCGTCCGTTCGCGGTCGGCAGCCACCTCGACTTTCGCCTGCGCCTGCACGGGCGCGAGGACATTCGTTCCTACTCGCTGGTCGGCGAGCCCCGCGCCGACGGCCGCTATCTGATCGCCGTCCGCGCGATGCCGGACAGCCGCGGCGGCTCGCGGCACATGTGGACGCTGGCGCCCGGCGACAGCATCGAGACCTCCGCGCCCAGCAACAACTTCGCGCTCGACGAGCGCGCCGCGGAGATCCTGCTGGTGGCCGGCGGCATCGGCATCACCCCGATCCTGGGCATGGCGCAACGGCTGGCGCAGCGGCATCCCGCGTTCCGCCTGCTCTACGTGGGCCGCTCGCGCAGCGCGATGGCCTACGTGGCGCAGCTGCAGGACACGCTCGGCGAGCGCCTGCACGTGCATTGCGACGACGAGCGGGGCGCGCCCGACCTGGAGGCCGAGATCGCCAGGCTCTCCCCCACCGCCGAGATCTACGTGTGCGGCCCGCTGGGCATGCTCGACGCGGTGCGCCGCCACTGGCACGCCGCCGGCCGCTCGCGCGCGCGGCTGCACTTCGAGACCTTCGGCAACAGCGGCAACGCGCCAGCGCGCCCGTTCGTGGTGCGGCTGCCGGCCCTGGGCCTGGAGGTCCCGGTGGCGGAGAACGAATCGATGCTCGACGCCCTGCAGGCGGCCGGCGTGGAAATGATGGCCGAATGCCGCCGCGGCGAATGCGGCCTGTGCCAGGTGGACGTGCTCGACGCCGACGCCGGCCTGGACCATCGCGACGTCTTCTTCAGCGACGAACAGCGCCGCGAGAACCGCAAACTCTGCGCCTGCGTCTCGCGCGCCCTGGGCGGCAGCATCAGCATCGACACCGGCTACCGCGCCGACGCGCTCTGAGCGCGCGCCGATCGCAAGCGAACAAGCTGCAGCACCTCACAGGGCACCCCGCAGGAATGGAGTGAGGGCACGCGCACAGCTTTGTGCGATGGAGGCAGCACGAGGCTTCGCCCGTACCCTCACCCCAACCCCTCTCCCGATGGGAGAGGGGCTAAGAGAGCGCTAGCGCCGTTACTTCCACCGTCGCGCTTGTCCTTACCCGGCTGTTGCTCTTGCTCTTGCTCCTGCTGTTGCTGTTGTTGCTGTGCTTTTGATCTTCCGGGCCCCCTCAGCGCGGCAGCCCCGGCGGGCGAATACCCGAAGGGCGGCGCGCAGGATGCGCGACGTTTTTCGTTGGCACATGGATGTGCCATCGAAAAATGCCCGTCGGGGCTGCGGACCTGGAGCGCGCAGCGCGGAAGGCGCGCTGCGGGGTGTGCTTGACCAGCCTTCGGCTGTGGTGAAGCGCTTCTTTTGGTTACTTTTCTTTGCACAAGCAAAGAAAAGTGACTCGACGCAAGGCGAAAGCCTTTGCTCTCAATCTTTGCTCTAGCTCTAGCTCTGGCGATCGCTCCAGCCATGACTCCAGAATCCCAAACAACATCCGGATCAGAAATGATCCGGCGCCCGCAGTGAACGAGATCGGCCGCGGTGAGGCTTCGTTCGTCGCGGCTGAAGCCGCTCCTACAGGGAGCGCAGGAACAGATAGACAAACCCCATCGGGCGCCGCGCCGACCCAACTAACCCAACGCCGCCCCCGTCTCCAGCGGCAACCCCGCATAGTTCTCCGCAATCGTCGCCCGCCCCTCTGGACTACCCAGCAGATAGTCCAACTCCGCCTCATGCAAGCGCCGTTCGAACGCATCCTCGTCCGGGAAGTGGTGCAACATCGTCGTCATCCACCACGAAAAACGCACCGCCTTCCATACCCGCTTCAACGCCAATTCCGAATAGCGCAGCAACGGCGCAGCGTCGCCCTGCTCCCGCGCCTGCGCGAACAACGACGCCAACAGCCCCACGTCGCCCGCCGCCAGATTCAAACCCTTGGCCCCGGTCGGCGGCACGATATGCGCCGCATCGCCGGCCAGGAACAGCCGGCCATACTGCATCGGCTCCACCACATAACTGCGCAACGGCGCGATGCTCTTCTCGATCGACGGCCCGGTGCGCAGGCGCGCCGCCACCGCGTCCGGCAGGCGCGCGCGCAACTCGTCCCAGAAGCGCGCATCCGACCAGTCCTCCACACGCTCGCCGGCCGGCACCTGCACGTAATAGCGGGTGCGCGTAGGCGAGCGCATCGAACACAGCGCGAACCCGCGCGCATGCCGCGCATAGATCAACTCTTCGTTGACCGGCGCGGTATCGGCCAGCACCCCGAGCCAGCCGAACGGATACACCCGCTCGTACTCGCGCAGCACCCCGGCCGGGATCGACGCGCGGCTGACGCCATGGAACCCGTCGCACCCTGCGATGTAGTCGCACTCCACCCGTACCCGCTCGCCGTGCTGCACGTACTCCACCCACGGATGCTCGCCGTCCACCCCATGCAAGGTCACGTCCTCGGCCTCGTAGACGCTGACCCCGCCGGCCTCGGCCCGCGCCTGCATCAGGTCGCGGGTGACCTCGGTCTGGCCGTAGATGGTGACCGCGCCCGCGCCGCCGGAGCCGCCCAGGTCGATGCGCTCGCGGTGGCCGTCCAGCACCAGCTCGAAGCCATGGTGGACCACCCCCTCGCGCTGCAGCCTGGCATCGGCACCGGCCGCGCGCAGCAGCTCGACCGTGCCCTGCTCCAGCACCCCGGCGCGGATGCGCGAGAGCACGTACTGCGGCGAACGCCGCTCGATGACGAGGGTGTCGATGCCCTGGCGCAGCAGCAACTGGCCCAGCAACAGCCCGGCGGGGCCTGCACCGATGATGGCGACTGACGTCTTCATACGTTCTCCGAAACCGGCATGGCGGTACTTTTCGCCAGTCTTCTCGCGCCGTTGCGCGATTCCAATGGACTAACCGGAGAATTTCCTGCACTTTTCGCCGATGGCTGCGATCACCGAACCACCCGTTCAGGCCCAATCCGTCCCCGCGTTCCGCCTGTACGGCGAGACCGGCGACGCCACCGCGGCCGATGCGCTGCACTGGGAGTCGATCGCGGCGCGCAGCCGCCTGCACGGCTGGCGGATCCGGCCGCACCGGCACCACGATCTGTCGCAACTGCTGTACGTGCAGAGCGGCCCGGCCGGGATCCATATCGACGGGCGCAGCCAGCGGGTGGATCGGGCCGCGCTGGTGTGGATGCCGCCGCTGTACGTGCACGGCTTCGATTTCCATCGCCGCATCCGCGGCCACATCGTCACCCTGTCCGCCGCGCTGCTGCAGGCCTGGCACGCGCAGTGGCCGCAGATGGCGCAGGCGCTGGCGCGACCTGCCTGCCTGGACGTCGGCCGCGACCGCGCCATGCTCGACGCCTGCTTCGCCGGACTCGCCACCGAACACGCGCACCGCCGCGAAGGCCGGGTGCCGATGCTGCACGCGCTGGCCGGCCAGTTGCTGGTGTGGACCGCGCGACGCGTGCTGCAGCAACCCGCGCCGGGTGCGGACAGCGGCCACGACCGCGGCAGCGAACATGTTCGCGGCTTCCTGGCGCTGGTGGACCGGCACTATCGCGAACACTGGCCGCTGCAGCGCTATGCCGACCAGTTGGGCCTCAGCGCCAGTCACCTCGGCGCGGTGTGCCGGCAGCATGCCAATGCCGCGCCGCTGCAGTTGCTGCAGCGGCGGGTGATGCTGGAGGCGCAGCGCAGCCTGGTCTACACCTCGCTGAGCGTGCAGCAGATCGCCACCTGGCTGGGGTTCGCCGACGCGGCCTATTTCAGCCGCTATTTCGCCCGCAATGCCGGCTGTTCGCCGAATGCGTTCCGCCGCGCGCAGCAGGGCGGCGTCGGCGCGCCGGCAACGCGCTAGGAACGCCCGCGCTGCCGGGCGCTGCCTATCGGCGCGATCGGGATCGGCCTGCCCGCATCGCTCAAGCCAGGCGCTCGCGCAGGAACGCGCCGCTACGCTCGATCGCCTGCACCGCAGCCGGCAACACGCCCGCCATCTCGATGAAGCCGTGGACCATGCCGGGCAGTTCGACGTACTCCACCGGTACGCCCGCGGTGCGCAATGCATCGGCATACAGGCGGCCGTCGTCGAGCAGCGCATCGCATTCGGCGGTGAACACCAGCGCCGGCGGCAATCCGGACACGTCCGCTGCCTGCAGCGGCGACAGGCGCGGGTCGCGCGGGTCCAGGCCCGAGGACAGGAACGGACCGGACATGGCCTGCATCAGCTCCAACGTCAACGGCGGTACCGCGCCGTTCCTGCGCCGCGAAGGAAACGCATCGCCGCCGGGCGACAGGTCGGTCCCCGGATAGAACAGCACCTGCGCGCGCAAGGCCACCGCGCTGCCGCGCAACGCCTGGCAGGCCATGGCGGCCAGACCGCCGCCAGCGCTGTCGCCGGCCACCGCGAGGCGTGCCGGATCCAGCGCCAGTTCCGCGGCGTGCGCGTGCAGCCAACGGATCGCCGCCAGCACGTCCTCGGGACCGGCGGGCGCCGGATGCTCCGGGGCCAACCGGTAGTCCACCGCGATCACCGCACAGCCGGCGGCATGCGCCAGGCGTCGGCAGACCTTGTCGTGGCTGTCCAGGTCGCCCAGGATCCAGCCGCCGCCATGCAGGTACACGATGGCCGCAGACGGCGCCGCGGCCGCCGCGGGCAGATAGCGCCGCAACGGAATCGGCCCGAGCGGCCCGTCGGCCTGCAGGTCGCGCACCTCCCGCATCGGCCACGCATCGCCGCCGAGCACCGTGGTGATTTCGCGGTAGGCGCGGCGCATCGCCGGCATCGGCAAGGTATGCAACGGCGGCTTGCCGTCCGCAGCGGCAGCCATGGTCGCCAGCGCCGTGAGGACGTCGGGCGCCAGGCGCGAGGGGTCGAAAGGATCGGCTTGCATCGCTCGCTCCAGGTCTGGGGTCGTGGTGGAAAGGCGGCCAGGTGGCCGGATCAGTCGATCAGCATCAGCGCATCCAGCGCGAGCACGCCGCGCCCTTGCGGATAGACGATCACCGGATTGAGGTCGATCTCGCGGATCCGCGGTTCGGCGCGCAGCACGCTGCCCAGCCGCACCACCAGCTCCGCCAGCGCGGCCACGTCCAGCGCCGGCGCGCCGCGATGACCGTGCAGCAGCGCCGCGCCCTTGAGCCGTTGCAGTTCGCCGATCACCGACGCCGCCGGCAGGTCCGGCGCGAGCAGGCGCACGTCGCGCAGCACCTCGGCGGCGACGCCACCGAAGCCGACCAGGATCACCGGCCCCCACTGCGGATCGTGGCGCGCGCCGACGATCATCTCCATGCCGCGCTCGCCCATCGCCTCGACCAGCACGCCCTCCAGCGGCGCATCCGGCGCATGCCGGGCGAGATTGGCGTGCAGCCGTTCCCAGCCTTCCGCCAGCGCCGCGGCGTCGCCGAGGCCGAGGATCACGCCGCCGACATCGCTCTTGTGGCCCAGCTCGACCGACTGCGCCTTCAGCGCCACCGGATAGCCGATCCGCGCCGCGGCCGCCTGCGCCTGCTGCAGCGTGGCGGCCAGTTCGCCGCGCGCGAACGGCAGCCCGAGCGGGGCCAGCAGCGCCTTGGCGCGATGCTCGGGAATCACCCCGCCCTGCGCCGGCAACGCGACCTGCACCGCCACCGTCGCGGCTTCGTCGAAATCGCGCTCGGCCAGCGCCGCCAGGCGCGCGATGGCGCGCAGCGCGCGTTCGCTGCTGGGGAAGTACGGCACGCCCACTTCGCGCAACTGCGCCAAATAGTCGGCCGGCAGCGCCGCGCCCTCGTCGAGGCCGGCGAAGATCACCGCCTTGTGCGGGCGCAGCTCGCGCACCGCGCGCAGCACCGGCGGCAGCTTGATCGCGCAGGTCACCGGATCGGTCTGGATCAGGCCGACCACGATCGTGGCGAAGCGCGGGTCGTCGAACAACGCCGCCAAGGTGCGCTGGTACAGGTCCGGATCGACCAGTCCCTGCGCGGTGAGATCAAGCGGATTGCTGACCGCGACGAATGCCGGCATGGCCGCGCGCAGCGCCGGGGAATCGCCGTCGTGCAGGGGCGGCAGGTCCAGCCCCAGGTCTTCGCACAGGTCCAGGCACAGCGCCTTGAACGCGCCCGACTCGCCCAGGATCGCTGTGCCCGCCGCCGGCAGGCGCGGGCAGCGCAGCGCGATCTCGGCGATGTCGCCCAGTTCTTCGAGGGTGTCGGCGAGCACCACGCCGGCGCGTTCGACCAGCGTGCGCATCACCTGGTAGTCGCCGGCGAGCGCGCCGGTGTGGGTGGCGGCGGAGTCGCGCGCGGCGCTGCTCTTTCCCGGATGCAGCAACACCAGCCGCGTGCCGGCGGCGCGCGCGCGCCGCGCCAGCGCCAGCAGCCGGCGCGGCTGGCGGAACTGTTCGGCGATCATCGCGATCACCCGCGTGCCGGCGTGATCGAGCAGGAAGTCGAGGTAGTCCTCGATGTGGCTGGCGGCCTCGTTGCCGGTGGAGATCGCATAGGACAGCGGCAGGTCGCGGCTGGCCAGCGTGGTGTTGAGCACCGTCATCATCGCCCCGCTCTGCGAGAGGATGCCGATCGCCGGCGCGGCGCGGTTGCGCGCGGCCTGTTCGGCGCTGACGTCGGCTTCGATGAAGGTCAGCGGGATGCGCGCCAGGTAGTTGATGCAACCCAGGCAGTTGGGGCCTTCGACCAGCATGCCGGCCGCCGCGGCGATCCGCGCGATCTCGCGCTGCTGCGCCTGGCCCGCCTCGCCGGCCTCGGCGAAACCGGAGGAGAAGATTACCGCCGCGCCCACGCCGCGCGCGGCCAGCGCGCGCACCGCGTCGAGCACCGCCGGCTGCGGGATCGCCAGCACCGCCACGTCCACGCCATCGGGCAGGAGCGCGATCGACGCCAGGCACGGCCGCCCGCCGATCTCTTCGCGCTTGGGGTTGATCAGGTGGATCTGTCCGGCATAGCCGTTGCGTTCGAGATTGCCCAACATCGAGGCGCCGAGCGCGCCCGGCGTCGGCGAGGCGCCGACGATGGCGATCGAAGCCGGTTCCAGCAGCCGCTGCACCGGGGTCCGCACCGCGCCCAGCGGCGGCGCGGCGGGAGTCGTGCTCATGTCCATCGTAACCTCGCTGTGCTCAGGCGTCGCGGCGTTGCCGGGACAGATCGTAGGCGCCCAGGCCGGGCTTGTAGCTCTTCTCGTCCAGGAACTGCTTCAGCCCTTCCTTGCGGCCGTCGTCGTAGCTGTTGGCCGCTTCCTGCGCGCGCACCAGATAGTCCTCGGCGTTTTCGTAGGTCATTTCGCGCACGCGCCGCACCGCGTCCTTGGTCGCCTTCAGCGCCACTGGATTCTTCTTCGACAGCGCCTGCGCCACCTCCGCCACGCGCGCGCGCAGGCGCTCGCCCGGCAGCGCCTCGTTGACCAGGCCCCACTCGGCGGCGGTGCGGCCGTCGATCGGTTCGCCGAGCATCGCGTGGTACATCGCGCGCCGGAACGACAGCAGTTCGGCCGCCACCTTGGAGGCGCCGCCGCCGGGCAGGATGCCCCAGTTGATCTCGGACAGGCCGAACTTGGCGTCCTCGTCGGCGAAGGCCAGGTCGCAGGCGAACAGGGGGCCGTAGCCGCCGCCGAAGCACCAGCCGTTGACCATCGCGATGGTCGGCTTCTGGTACCAGCGCAGGCGCCGCCACCAGCCGTAGCTCTCGCGCTGCGCCTTGCGCGTGCCGGCCAGGCCGTGCGCCTCGGTGTCGCGGAAGTATTCCTGCAGGTCCATGCCGGCGGTCCAGGCGCTGCCCTCGCCGGTCAGCACCAGCACGCGCACGTCGTCGCGGAATTCGAGTTCATCCAGGACCTCGAGCATCCTGCGGTTGAGCGCCGGGCTCATCGCGTTGCGCTTCTCCGGCCGGTTGAATTTCACCCAGGCCACGCCGTCCTCGACGGCATAGGCGACGGTGTCGTGTTCGGGTTTGCTGCTCATGTGGATCGACCTCGGTGGGGGGAGAATGGGGGGGTGTTCCTTCTCCCTGCGGGAGAAGGTGCCCCGAAGGGGCTGATGAGGGTCCGGGCGCAGCCTCGTGTACTTAATCAGCGAGTCGCTTTCGCGCCGGACCCTCACCCCAACCCCTCTCCCGGAGGGAGAGGGGCTTAAGCATCGCGCTCAGTACGGGTACTGCGGCACCGCATCCTGGATCGTGACCCACTGCCAGTGGGTGTACTGCTCCCAGTCGGCCGGGCCGCCGACGCTGGTGCCGTTGCCGGAGGCGCCGGTGCCGCCGAACGGGTTGACCACCTCGTCGGCCACGGTCTGGTCGTTGATGTGCAGCAACCCGGTGTGCAGGCGCTCGCCGATCGCCAGCGCGCGGCCGACCGAGGCCGAGATCACTCCCGCCGACAGGCCGTACTCGGTGCGGTTGGCCAACGCCACCGCCTCGTCGTCGCTGTCGAACACGATGATGTTGGCGACCGGTCCGAACACCTCCTCCTCGAACGCGCGCATGCCCGGCTGCACGTTGGACAGCACGGTCGGCGCGTAGAACAGGCCCTCGTGACTGCCGCCGGCCTCGACCACCGCGCCGGCCGCCACCGAGGCGGCGACGATGTCCACCACGTTCTGCAGCTGGCGCCGGTCGATGATCGGCCCGAGCGCGACCTGACCGCTGGCCGGATCGCCGACCGGCAGGTGCCGCGCCTTCTCGGCCAGGCGCCGGGTCAACTCGGCGGCGATGCCGCGCTGGACCAGCACGCGGCCGGTGGCCATGCAGATCTGGCCTTGGTGGAAGTAGGCGCCGAACGCGATCGCCGAGACCGCGCGCTCCAGGTCGGCGTCCTCCAGCACGATCAGCGCGTTCTTGCCGCCCAGTTCCAGCGAGACCTTCTTCAGGTGCCTGCCGGCCAGCTCGCCGATCTTGCGGCCGGCCGCGGTGGAACCGGTGAACGCGATCATCGGCACGCCGGGCGCCTCGACCAGCGCCTGGCCGGCATCGGCGCCACCGGGCAGCACGTGCAGCAGGCCCTTGGGCAGGCCGGCCGCGGCCAGCACCTCGGCGATGACGAAGCCGCCGGCATACGGCGTCCGCGGATCGGGCTTGAGCACCACCGCGTTGCCGACCGCCAGCGCCGGTGCCACCGAGCGCAACGACAGCACCAGCGGGAAATTGAACGGGGAGATCACCCCGATCACGCCCAACGGCAGCTGCCGCGCCAGGCTCAAGCGGCCCGGCGCGCTCGGCAGCACCTGCCCGCTGGCGTGCAACGGCATCGCCGCGGCGCGCTGCAGCAGCACGATCGCCTCGCGCACTTCGTGCTCGCCCTTGGCCAGGATGCCGCCGGTCTCGCGCGCGATCAGCGCCGCGGCCGCGGCCGCCTGTTCCTGCAGGATCGCCGCGGCGCGATGGAACACCGCGGCACGCTCGCGTGGCGGCGTCGCGGCCCAGGCGCGCTGCGCCGCGCGCGCCTTCGCCACCGCGGCGTCGACCTCGGCCGGCCCGGCCTTGCCGACCGAATACAGCGGCTGGCCGGATCCTGGTTCGATCACCTCGAGGGTGTCGGCCGCGGCGATCCAGTCGCCGTCGAACAGCGCGCCCTGCCAGGTCGCGGCAAGGGCCAGGGGAGTGCTGGGGTTGTTCATGGTGCGTGGTCTCGGAAAAGGGACGGGAGAACGAAGGTTCAGATCGCGGTGGCGGCCAGGCCGCCATCCACCGGCAGGTTGACGCCGTTGATCCAGCGCGCGGCATCGGAGGCGAGGAACACGATCGCCTCGGCGACCTCGTCGGCATAGGCCGGGCGCTTCATCTTGCCCGCATCAGCCTGGACCCGCTCCGGCCCGAGCATCGCCACGAAATCGCCCAGGATCGGCGTGAACACCGGGCCGGGCGCGACGCTGTTGACGCGCACGTCGTGGCCGGCGAACCAGTCCTGCGAACGCAGCGCGCTCCACACGATCAGCGCTTCCTTGAAGTACTGGTAGCAGGTGGCCTGCGCCACCGGATGCGCCTGCAGCCAGCGCTCGCCGGCGGCGTAGTCGGGGGTCTGCGCCAATGCGCGATGCAGGTCCAGCCGCTGCGGCCATTCCGCGCCGAGGATCGAGGCGACGTTGACGATGCTGCCGCCGGCGGCGATGCGCGGCAGCAGCGCCTGGCTGAGATGGCGCAGGCCCAGGTAGTTCACCTTTGCCACCAGCTCCACCGGTGCGGTGCCTGGCACGCCGGCGATGTTGGCCAGCGCGTCGATACGCTCGGGCAAGTGCGCCACCAGCGCATCGATCGCGGCCGGATTGCCGAGGTCGGCCTGGTGGAAACCGTCCAGTGTCATGTTGACCGGATTGCGGTCCACGCCGATCACGCGTGCGCCGTGGAAGCGTGCCAGCCGCGCCACTTCGCCGCCGATGCCCGAGGCCACGCCGGTCACTACGAGGGTCTTGTTGTGCAGGTTCATGAGAGCGAAATCCGGTTCAGAACACGTGGACGTACTGGAAGTTGACGTTGTTGCCGGAGGCGGCGTTCTTCACCTCCACCGGCAGGTACAGATTGGCGTTGAGCATGTTGTGCGCATCGATCCGCCACGACGCGCCGGGGCCGAGATAGAACTGGCTCTGCCTGGTGTCGGCCACGCGCTCGCCATTGGTGCGGTTGTCGCGCAGCTGCTTGAGGTAGTAGCCGTTCACGCCCAACCGGAACGCGGGCGTCAGCGCGTAGGAACTGGCGAAGTTGACCCAGAACGCATCGCCGGCCTGGCCGTTGCGGAACGTGAAACCATCCAGTTGCGGTGGGTTGGCGGCCTTGTCGGCGCGGAAGTTGTAGACGTAGTTCAGGCGCGCGCTGAGTTCCCACTGCGGCGTGGGCAACACGGTGAACGCCCAGCTCGGGATCAGCGACCAATAGCCCGAGCTCTGGTTGAGATCGCGGTCGCGATCGAATTTCCCGACCGGCGCGATTGCGTCGAACTCGAAGCGCTGGACGAACACCGGCCGCCCGTCGCGGATCGTCGGCAGCATCTGCAGATACGGACCGAAGGTGATGTCGCCGAGGCCGAAGCCGTTGTCGCGCAGCCGTGCCGGGCTGTCGGCCGCGAACGCGGCGTCGAGATTGACCAGCGGCACCAGCGCGTTGAGGCCGAACACACCGCCGAACAGCTTGTACCGCGTCGCGTAGGCGAACTGGGTCAGCAGCAGCGTCGAGCCGATGTCGGTGCCGCGGAACGCCGGCACGTCGTCGCCGTGCGCGTCCTCGATCGCATCCAGGTGCGTATAGCGTGCGTACTGCACGATCGCCCAGCCTGGTTCGGTGCGGGTGAAGCCATCCAGGAAACTGGTGCCGCCGGTGTTCAGCCCGTTGGTCAGCTGCACGGTCTGCGGCACGCTCTGCGCCCAGGCCGGGGTAGCGGCAAGCGAGAGCAGGAGGGCGAAGGCGAGGTGCCGCGGACGCGGCATTGCGGGGACAGCGACGGGCATGCGACTCACGGCGAGGGTTCTCCTGGACAGGATGGAACGGCCGAGCGCGGGGGGGAGACGAACGCCGCACGCGCTGCATGCGCCGGCCGGGGAATCCGGCGGCGTGGAGCGGGATGCGGCGGAGCGGCGCGCAGGCGCCGCGAGGATCAGGTCGTCGGTGCGATCCTGCCGAGCAGGTCGAGCGCACGCAGCAGCGAGCGCCCTGCGGACGCGCCCAGCGCGTCCAGCAGTTGCGCTTCCATCCGCTGCACCGCCGCCTCGGCCTCGTCCAGCAATGCCTTGCCGGTCGCGGTCAGATGCAGATGCTGCATGCGCCGGTCCTGGCGTCCGCGCACCTGGCGCAGCAGCCGGCGCTTGATCAGCCGCGCGATCACGATCGCCAGGTTGGGCGGGGAGACATCCAGCACTTCGGCGAGCTGGCGCTGGTTGGCGCCGCTGTTCGCATCCACCAGCACCAGCACCGAGAAGTCGACCGGCTTCAGGTCGTAGTCGCGCACGCACTCCAGGAACATCCGCCGGATCTGCAATTCGGTCCGGGTCAGCCGGAAGCCGAGCAGCCGGGTCAGCCGGGCCTGGTCGATCGATTCGGCCGGTGCGCTGCTGTCGGGAAGTTGCGTGTTGCTCAAGGGCGGTGCGCCGTGCAGGGGAAGCGGTGCGCACAGCATAGCGCAGGCATTCGCCGGGCTCGGCCGGCGCCGGCGTGCCGCGGCATGGCGCAGCGGCACCGTGCGCGGCCCGCGCTGCGGGCGCCGGCACGGCCGGCAAAAACGACGCACTGCCTCGCTGCTGCATACGACGCATCCTCCCGGATCCGACCACACGCCATGGATATCGCGGCTTCGCAACGGCGCCGAGCGCCCTGTTCCGATCCGCCCCGCGCCGGCACCCGGATCGGGGACCGCACGCTTCTGTTACTTTCAATAATAGTTATTGATCATAAGTATTATCGCAAGCTGCATTGCAGCATTCGGTGGCCGCGCCCTCGTGCCTTCTCGCTGCGCGCCGGCGCCCGGCTCAGCGCGCGCTGCGTTGCAGCAGCGCGCAGACAATGGCCGCCAGCAACAGCGGCGCCGCGCAGACCACGTACAGCGTCGACGGCGACCAACCGCGATCGACCAGCAGGCCCACCGTCAGCGGCGACAGGATCGCGCCGAGCCGGCCGATGCCGATCGCCCAACCCAGCCCGGTGCTGCGCACCTGCGGCGCGAACACCGCCGGCGCGGTGGCGTACAGGCCGGCCATCGCCGCGAACAGCGCCGCGCCGATCACGAACGCCACCGGGAAAGCGATACCGAGCCGGGTGTTGAAGCCGGCGAACAGCACCATGCCCAATCCGGCCAGCAACAGGCTGACGCTGGTCAGGCGCGACAGCGGCAGGCGCGACGCCAACCAGCCGAACAGGCTGCCGCCGACGATGCCGCCCAGGTTCAGCAGCACCCCGCCGGTGATGCCCTGCTGCGCCGAAACGCCAGCGGCCACCAGCAATTTCGGCGTCCAGCTCAGCACGAAATAGAACGCGAACATGTGCAGGAAGAACGCCAGCGCGATCAGCAGCGCCGGCCGCCGCAGCGGGCCGACGAACAGCGCCGCGTAGCCCTGCTTGTCGCCGCTGGCGCGCACCGCCACCGGCGGCAGTGCGGCCAGCGGCGCCATCCGCATCCGCGCCAGCAGCGCATTGAGCCGGGCCAGCGCGCCGGGCGGGCGCCGCGTCACCAGGAAGTCCAGCGATTCGGGCAGCCAGCGCAGCACCAGCGGCACGCACAGCAGCGAGGCGGCCGCGCCGAGCAGGAACACCGCATGCCAGCTCCAGCGCTCGAGCACGAATGCGGCGATCAGCCCGCCCAGGGTGGCGCCGATCGGATAGCCGGTCGCCTGCAGCGCCACCGCGGTGCTGCGCCACTTGGCGTCGGCGTACTCGGCGGTGATCACGCCGACGCTGGCCAGCATGCCGCCGATGCCGACGCCGGTGAACACGCGCAGCAGCCCGAGCTGCCACGGACCCTGCGCCAGCACCGACAGGCCCATGCCGGCGGTCAGGATGCCCAGGCACCACAGGATCACCGCGCGCCGGCCGATGCGGTCGGCCAGCGGCGCCAGGAACAGCGACCCCACCGCCATCCCGACCAGGCCGGCGCTGAGCAGCAGCCCCAGCGCCTTACCCGACAGCTGCCAGTCGCCGGAGATGTGCGGCGCGGTGAATGCCATCACCATCACGTCGAAGCCGTCGAGCATGTTGAGCAGCACGCAGATCGCGATGGCGATCCACTGGAAGCCGCTCATGCGTTCGAGCACGACGGAGGAAGGCGCGGCGGCGGCATGGCTCATGGCGGGATTCCTGGGTGGCGGCGCCGGCTCAGCGCGCGGCGCTGGCGGCCTGGTGGATCGTGTCGAGCACTTCGCGCAGGCGGCCGACCTCGACCTGCCCCGGCGCGGACGCCTTGCCGAGCATGCCGAAGGTCAGCGCCTGGCCGAAGGTCTCGCCGGACAGGCGCGAGACCACGCCGGTGCCGCCCATCGCCATGGTCAGCAGCGGACGGTCGCTGCTGCGGCGCAGCTGCCAGGTCGCGTCGAGCAGCTTGAGCACGTCGCCGGCGTCGTGCGGCATCACCGCGATCTTCAGCACGTCCGCGCCCAGCGCCTGCTGGCGCTGCAGGCGCGCGACGATCTCGGCGGTGTCGGGCGTGCGCTGGAAGTCGTGGCTGGACATGACCACGGACACGCCGGCCGCGTGCGCCTGCGCGACCAGCGCCTGCACCACCGCCGCATCGCGGAACATCTCCACGTCCAGCAGGTCGGCGAAGCGCGCCTGCAGCAGCGTCGCATAGAGCTTGCCGTAGTCGGCGTCGGCGATCGGCCTGGCGCCGCCCTCGGCCTTGGTGCGGAAGGTCAGCAGCAGCGGCTTGCCGTGCAGGGCCCTGGCCACCTGCGGTCCCAGCCGCGCCAGCGCCTTGCCGTCGAGCGCGTTGTCCAGGTAATCGATGCGCCACTCGGCGATATCGGTATCGGCGTTGGCGGCGATGCGCGCGGCCTGCGCCAGCGCCTCCTTGGCCGTGGTGGCGGTGATCGGCACGATGGTCTTGGGCGCGCCCTCGCCGATGCGCACACCGCGCACGTCCAGCACCTTGGTTGCCGGCAACGGCGTTGCCGCCGCAGCGGACTGCGCCGACACCGGCAGTGCGGCCAGCAGCAGCACGCCGGCCAGGGCGGCAACGAAAACGCGCGACAGCGACATGGTCATCGGAACACCCCGTGGAAACGACGGAGCGCGCAGCGCGGCGCGCCGGGAAGCGCCGGCACGCATCAGAACGTGACCTTGGCCTGCAGGCCGACCACCCAGGCGTTGTCGGTCTGGCGGTAGGAGAAGGTGCCGGGATTGACCACGTACTGCACATCCGGGCGCAGCATCAGCCACGGCGTGATCTGGGCGCTGTAGGACAGCTCGTACAGTTCCTCCGCCCCGCTCAACGCGTACAGCGGCGAATCCGCCGGCACCCCGGCGTCCACCAGCGACGCGCGGCGCGCATCCACCAGCGTGCGGTTGATGTCGCCGCCGACATAGCCCAGCGCGATGCGGTCCTGGCTGCGCGCGCCGATGCCCTGGTAGATGCCGCCCAGCGCGTACCAGCGGCGGATCTGCGCGGTGGCGCGGTCGGACTGCATGTATTCGCCGAACACGCTGAAGCCGCGCGCCGGATCGGCCGCCTCGCTGTACAGCTTCTGCTCGGCCAGCAGGTAGGCGCCATGGCGGCCGGTGGTGTCGCTGCTGTCCAGGCCCTTGCGCGCCACGCGCGAGGAATCGTAATAGCCGCCGAGCTTGTACACGCCGGCATGGCGCGTGCCCTTGCCCGGGGTCCAGGTCAGCTCGACCGGAAACAGCGTGCCGGTGGTGCCGCCGACGAACGGGCGGAACGCGTTGTGCACATTGTCGCCGGCCAGGTTCGGATTGACCTGGAAGCCGCCCACGCGCAGGTTCAGCGCCGGGCTCATTTGCTGCGCCACTTCGCCGCCCCAGCGCGCGACCGGATAGTTGTACCAGCCGCTGTTGCCGGACATCGCCAGCGGATGCGCGCAGAACGCGGCATTGACGAAACTGGTGCCGGCGCCGAGCAGGCCGAACTGGTTGCCCATCGCGTAGTAGCCGAGCTTGAAGTAGGTGCCGCTGGCGAACGTCTGGTCGTAGCTGAATTCGGACAGGCGCGTGTACTGGCCGCCATAGGCCTCCTGCACCGGGAAGCGGTTGCCGATCAGGTCCACCGACGTGCTGCGGCCGCGGCGGTCGTTGAGGGTGAAGCGGAAGGTGCCGCCCTCCCAGCCGGCCAGCTTGCCCATGTCCAGGTCCAGCCCCAGCCGCACCTGCTGCGCATAGCGCGCGCCGGTGCGGCCGTAGCCGCCGTCGGTCACGCCCAGCGCTTCGCCGACGTAGTCGCCGCGGACGCTGACCCCGTTCGCGGCCCAGGCGCTGCGCGTGCCGCCCCAATCGCCGGTGAGGGTGTTGCCGGCGTAGGCGTTGGCTGCGGACTGCGCGGCGGCCGCGGCGGGCAGCGCCAGCAGCACGGCGACGAGCAGCAGGCGGGATGGAGGCGGCGATGCGGACATGCGGACACTCTTGCTGGGCGGAAGCAGGGTCATGGCGCTCAACGCGGCAACGCCAGCGGCGCGCTCAGCGGCGAGGTCGCGCCGTCGGCGCTGGTGACGGTGGCGGTGAGATTGGCCAGGTCGGCGCTGTCCGGCGGCAGGCGATAGCGGAAGCGTGCATGGCCGTCGCCATCCACCACCGCGTCGAGCCGGCCGAGGTAGCGTTCGGCCTCGTCGCTGCCGGCGTCGCGGTTGCCGAACAGCTCCACCGTGTAGCGGCTGCGCGGGGTGCCGGCGAACTCGCCCTGCAGTTCGCGTTGGCCGTTGCCGCTCACCGCCAGCAGCCGCGGCGGCGCCTGGCCATGGTTGGGCGCCGGCTGGCAGTCCGCGCTCTCGCCCGCGGCGCAGATCCTGGCGCGCTTGGACGCGTCGGTGTCCACGCCGATCCCGCGCGAGCCGACGAAGCTGGCGTGTTCCAGGCCGGGCACGCCGAACACGATCGCGCCGCGCGGCTGCCCCGGCACGCAGGCGCCGCCGGCCTGGCAGCGCTCGATCTTCAGGCCGTTGCCGGACAGCAGGTTGGCGGTGAAGCGGTTGGCCTCGCTGCGCGGCTGCGGGCGGACCGCGATGCCGATGCCGTTGCCGCTGAGGGTGTTGCCGTCGACGACGTTGCCGCGGCCGCTGATGCTGACCCCGATCGAGTTGCCGATGAAGGTATTGGCGGCGATGGTGTTGCGGTTGCCCCAGTTGATCTGCAGCCCGTCGGAGTAGTTCTCGAAGCGGTTGCGCAGCACGCTGTTGTCGTTGCCCCACAGGATCTCGATGCCCTGCGACGGCTCCGGGTTGGCGTCGGTGGAGCGGAACAGGTTGTCGGCCACCAGGTTCCATGCGGCGCCGCGGGTCAGCTCCAGCCCGTCGCCGTTGTCGAGGAACTCGTTGCGCACGATGCGGTTGTGCACGGTGCTGGTGGCGGTGGACTGGCCGCTGCCGTCGTCGCCGGTCAGCATCACCCCGGCGCCGCCCTTGTTGGCGACGATGCGGTTGTCGTGGAGTTCGTTGCCGCTGGCGCGGTTGATCAGCACGCCGATGCAGAAGTTGCGGATCTCCAGGCCGCTCAGTTCCACGCCCTGGGTGTCGCGCAGCACCAGCCCGGGCAGCGTGGTGGTGCGCACGTTGGCGCCGAACTGGCCCTTCTCCGCGCCGGGGCACGCCTCGGTGCCCTTGCCGCGCACATAGGCCGAACCGTCGATGGCGATGTACTGCCCGTCCACGTCGCGCGCGGTGCCGACGATCTGCACCGGCCCCCTGATCTCCGGCAGCGGCGACGCCGGCCGGATCACGTACGGCGGCCGGCCCACCGCGGCGATCTCGATGCGATGGCGGCCCGGCGCCAGGTTGGCGGTGGCGATCGCCCAGCGCAGCGAGCCCGGCGCGGTGTCGTCGGCATAGCGGTCCACGGTGAGCACGCTCAGTGCCGCAGGCAGCGGCTCGGCCTGGTAGGCGGACACGCACGGCGGCACCACCGCTGCGGCCAGCAGCGCACACCCGGACAAGCTACGACGCATGGGACACATCTCCGCACAAGGACGTTGATCGGCGCCGCCACGCGGCGCGCACTCCCGGCGGTCATCCCCTGCACCCGACCTCGGCACGCAAGTGCCGTCCTCGCCGCGTCAGGGATGGAACGCTGGAACAGGAGGCAACGCTAGTTTTATCGCACTGCACCATTCAAGTGCGAATATCGATGTAATGTGCGTTTATCGAACAAAGCCCGGATTTGCTTCGATGGTCGGCCGCTGGCGCCTGGCGTCCGGGCGCTGCTCCGCCATGCCTTGTTCCGGCCAGAGCGGGCCTGCGTCGCGGCAGGCGCGGCGTGGCCAGGCGCTATCATCGACGACCGCGCCGCAGCCCGGCGCATGTCCCCCGCCGCTTCCGCCGGAGAATGCCGTGAACCCGATCCGCCCGTTTCTGGACAAGACGCCGCAGCTCGGCGCACGCGTCTACGTGGACCCGGCCTGCACCCTCATCGGCGACGTGGTGCTGGACGAGGACGTGTCGGTCTGGCCGGGCACGGTGATCCGCGGCGACGTCAACCACGTGCGCATCGGCGCGCGCAGCAACATCCAGGACGGCACCATCATCCACGTCAGCCACCACAGCCCGTTCAACACCGCCGGCTATCCGACCCTGATCGGGACCGACGTGACCGTGGGCCACGGCTGCATCATCCACGCCTGCACCATCGAGGACCTGTGCCTGATCGGCATGGGTGCGTGCATCCTCGACGGCGCCACGGTGAAGAAATACGGCTTCGTCGGCGCCGGCGCGGTGGTCGGGCCGGGCAAGGCGGTCGGCGAGCGCGAACTGTGGCTGGGCAATCCGGCGCGGCTGGCGCGCACGCTCAGCGACAAGGAGGTCGAGAGCCTGCACTACTCCGCGCAGCACTACGTGCGCCTGAAAGACCGTTATCTGGACGCGGCCGCGCAGGCGCCGCAGTAAGCGCAGACGTCGCGCGTGGCGCCGTAGCTACTCTGCCGCCAACGCCAGCAAGGCGCGGCCGATCGGGCGCGGCGCCTCGCTGCGCAACACCACGCTGGTGGTCACCGCGCCGAACCGCGCCAACGCATCGATGATCGGCTCCAGCTGCGCCGGCGCGGGCACCAGCACCCGCAGCACGAAGCAGTCCTCGCCGGTGACCCGATGCACTTCCAGCACCTGCGGCATCTGCGCGAACTGCTCCAGGCACGCGCCGATCTGCGCATGCGTGGTGCGCAGGCGGACGATGGCCGCGGTCGCCAGGCCCACCACCCGCGGATCGACCCGGGCCGCGTAACCGGTGATCACGCCCTGCTCCTCGAGCCGGCGCACGCGCTCGGACATCGCCGGCTGCGACAGGCCGATGCGCCGGCCCAGTTCCGCCAACGCGATGCGCCCGTCGCACTGCAACGCCTCCAGAATCGCGTGATCCAGGGCATCCCCCTGCCAGGGTTTCGCTGCCACGCCGCTCGTCCTCTCTTCGTGCACCTTGGATTCATCGGCAAAACGCCGCGTACGGCGATGAATCGCCATGGCGCGGCGACGCACGCATCGCGACACTAGCCGCTCTCTCGAACGGAGCGTAGCGCATGCAAGCGGTGGTGATCGTGCCGGGCATCGGCGACTCAGGGCCGGAGCACTGGCAAACGCATTGGCAACGGCGCAACGCGCACATGCGGCGGCTGCAGCCCAGTTCATTCGCGCAACCGCAGCTGCGCGACTGGCTGCACGCGCTCGACCGTTGCGTGCAGGACTGCGCCACGCCGCCGCTGCTGGTCGCGCACAGCCTGGGCTGCCTGCTGGTCGCGCACTGGGCGGCGCGCGCGCAACGGTTGCCGCGCGGCGCCTTGCTGGTCGCAGTCCCCGATCCGGACAGCGCGGCGTTTCCGCATGCGCAGGCCGCCAGCTTCGTCCCGGTGCCGACGGCGCCGCTGCCGTTCCGCAGCCTGATCGTGGCCAGCAGCGACGATCCGTATGCGACACCGCCCTACAGCCGCCGCCGCGCACGCGACTGGGGCAGCGGACTGGTCGAACTCGACGGCCTGGGACATCTCAATGCGGCCAGCGGCCTGGGCGAGTGGCCCGCCGGCGCGCAGCTGCTGGCCGCCTTCGACGCCGGCATCGGCCACGCGCCCGCAGCGCGCGCCTGATCGGCGCGGACGACTGGCGCGGCGTGGCGCTTTGCGCGACACTGCGCGCCTCTGGCGTGGGGACGCCACCGAATGGATTCGCGATGACCAAGACACTTCCGCTGCGCGGCCTGCTGGCCGCTTTCCTGCTTGCGCTGGGCGCCAGCGCCGGATCGGCCATGGCCGAGGAAGCGCACGGCGAGGACGGCATGACCGCCGAGCAGTTCGTCGCCTCGCTGCATTTCCAGGATGGGCACATCGAGGTGCCGCAGGCCAAGGTGCATTTCGACCTGAACCACGATTTCCGCTACCTGGGCAAGGACGATGCGCGGCAGGTGCTGGAAACTTACTGGGGCAACCCGCCGGACGACACCGTGCTGGGCCTGATCGTGCCGCGCCAGCCTGCGCTGGACGAGAAGGGAAGCTGGGCGGTGGTAGTCGCCTATGCCGACGACGGCTACGTGTCCGACGAGGACGCCAGCAAGATCGACTACCAAGACATGCTCGCGGACATGCAGAAGGAAACCCGCGAGGAGAACACGCAGCGCAAGGAAGCCGGCTACGAGAGCGTGGACCTGGTGGGCTGGGCGGTGCCGCCGCGCTACGACGCCGCGACCAAGAAGCTGTACTGGGCCCGCGAACTGGCGTTCCAGGGCAACGAAGGCCACACCCTCAACTACGACATCCGCGTGCTCGGCCGCCACGGCTACCTGAGCCTCAACGCGATCGCCGGCATGGACGAACTGCCGCAGGTCCGTGCAGGCATGCAGCAACTGCTGCCGATGGCCGAGTTCGACAGCGGCGCGCGTTACGCCGACCACAACCCGTCCACCGACAAGATCGCCAGCTACGGGCTGGCCACGCTGATCGGCGGCGGCCTGGCGGCCAAGGCCGGCCTGTTCGCCAAGCTCGGCCTGATCCTGGCCAAGGCGTGGAAGCTGGTGGCGCTGGGGCTGATGGCGCTGGTCGGCGGGATCGGCAAGCTGTTCTCCGGGCGCAAGCGCGACGGCGGCACGGTGCGTTGAGCGGCCTGCGCGGCACGCTTGCCGCGTTGTCGTCGTCATCGCGTGAGGACTTTCCGGCGCCGACCACGGCGCCCGGCTGGGCAATTGGCGCCGCGCCGGCTAAAGTCGCGGTTCGGAGCAGGACGCAGTCGAGATCACGCATGCCGCCACAGGCAGCCGGCCGGACGGAAGGACGGCCTCCCTACATCGCAGGCACGCATGCGCGCCACGCCGCACTCCGGCAGTGAGCGGCATGCTCGATACCTACCGTGAAGTGATCACGCCCGAAGGCGTGCCGTTGCATCTGCCGGCCGCCGGCGCGGTGCCGCGCGCGCTGGCGTGGCTGATCGACCTGGCGGTGCGTTTCGGCGTGCTGACCCTGATGGGCCTGCTGCTCGGTGCGCTCGGCGGCTTCGGCCAGGGCCTGTACCTGGTGGCGATGTTCCTGGTGTTCTGGGCCTATCCGATCGTGCTCGAAGGCTGGTTCGGGCAGACCCTGGGCAAGAAGGCGCTGGGCCTGCGCGTGGTCTCGCGCGACGGCGCGCCGGCCGGATGGATGGCGGCGATCACCCGCAACCTGCTGCGCACCGTGGACATGCTGCCGTTCGGCTACGCCATCGGCCTGATCGCCTGCCTGTTCGATGTGCATGCGCGGCGCCTGGGCGACATGGTCGCCGGCACCCTGGTGATCCACCAGCCGCCGCGCCACGAGACCGGACTGCCGCCGATCGCCAGCGCCGCGCCGCCGCCACTGGTGTTGCTGCCGGCCGAGCAGGCGGCGTTGATCGCCTTCGCCGAGCGCGCGCCGCGGCTGGCGCCGGCGCGGCAGCTGGAACTGGCCACGCTGGCGCTGCCGTTGACGCACACGCCCGGCCAGGCCGGCGTGCTGCGGCTGTATGCGATGGCCAACTGGCTGCTGGGGCGACGATGAGGCAGGAGCAGTTCATCGCCCGCCACCAGCACGAGTGGGAGGCCTTCGAGACCTGGCTGCACACGCGCGGACGCAAGCGCCCCGCGAACGCGGACGCGAGCGCGCCCGACAGCGCCGCGGACGCATGGCGCCTGGCCGACGAAGACATGCCGGCCCGCTACCGGCGCCTCTGCCAGCAGCTGGCGCTGGCACGCAAGCGCGGCTACAGCCCGCTGGTCACCGCGCGCCTGCAGCAGCTGATGCAGCAGGGCCACACCGAGCTGTACCGGCCGCCGCGGCCGCGCTGGCGGCGCGCGGCCGAGTTCCTGTTCGCCGATTTCCCGCAGCTGGTGCGCAGCCAGGCCGGCTGCATGGCCGCGGCCACCGCGCTGTTCGTGGTGCCGCTGGTCACCATCTTCGTGCTGCTGCAGTACCGGCCGGAACTGATCCACGGCTTGATGGATCCCATGCAGATCGCGCAGATGGAGGCGATGTACGACCCGGCCACCGCCGTGCACAAGCTCGGCCGCGACAGCGGCGACGACTGGCAGATGTTCGGCACCTACATCATGAACAACATCAGCATCGGCCTGCGCACCTTCGCCAGCGGCCTGCTGGCCGGGCTCGGCACGGTGCTGGTGCTGCTGTTCAACGGCGTCACCATCGGCGCGGTGGCCGGGCATCTGCACCAGATCGGGTATGGCGTGACGTTCTGGCGCTTCGTCGCCGGGCATGCGCCGTTCGAGCTGACCGCGATCGTGATCGCCGGCGGCGCCGGCCTGCAGCTGGGCCTGAAGCTGCTGGCGCCGGGCCGGCGCCGGCGCATCGACGCGTTGGTCGAAGGCGGCACCATCGGCGCCAAGCTGTGCCTGGGCGTGGCGTTCATGCTGCTGGTCGCCGCCTTCATCGAGGCGTTCTGGTCCTCGATCGGCTCGCTGCCGGCGGCGGTGAAGTACGGCGTGTCCGGCCTGCTGTGGACGCTGGTGCTGCTGTGGCTGTGGCGCGGCGGACGCGGCGTGGCGGAGGCCGGCGATGCGGATTGAACGCCTGGACGTGGTGCTGCGCGCGCGCTCGGCCTGGGAGGCGATGGAGCTGGGCAGCGCGCTGGTGCGCCGCCATGCCGGCGCGATCTGGAAACCGTGGCTGCTGTTCACCCTGCCGCTGTTCGCGCTGCTCAATCTCGGTGCCTGGGCGATCGACCAACTCTGGCTCGCCGGATTGCTGCTGTGGTGGCTGAAACCGGTACTGGACCGGATCCCGCTGTTCGTGATCTCGCGCGGCGTGTTCGGCGACGTGCCGCGCGTGCGCGACACCTTGCGCGCGCAACTGCGTTGGGGCTGGGGCCCGATGTTCGGCTACCTGACCTGGCGCCGGCTGAGCCCGGCGCGCACCGTGTTCATGCCGCTGGAGCTGCTCGAAGGCGCCAGCGCCGAGCAGCAGCGGCAGCGCCGCCGCACGCTGGGCGGCGCGGTGTACGGACACGCGCTGCTGCTGGCCAGCGTGTGCTGGCATTTCGAGCTGATGCTGTGCCTGGCCTGCATTGCCGCGATCCTGATGTTCGTGCCGGTGGACCTGCTGCCGGAAACGGTGCGCGCGGCGTGGGCGCTGGTCGGCGAGGAGAACCCGGCCTGGGCCGACATCGGCCTGAATGCCTTCGGCTGGCTGGGGATGACGCTGATCGAACCGTTCTTCGTCGGCGCCGGCTTCGGCCTGTACCTCAACCGCCGCACCGAGATCGAAGCCTGGGACGTGGAAATGGCGCTGCGCCGGCTGCGCGATCGGCTGGGCGGCGCCGCGCCGCTGCTGCTGGCGCTGGTCCTGCTCGGCGCACCCGGCGCCGCGCTGCGCGCGCAAAGCGCAGCGCCGGGCAGCGAAGGCCCGGTCGCGACCGACTCGCACGCGCTGCCCCCCGCTCCAGCGACCGCCCCGTCGCAAGCCGACGCCGATGCCGATGCCGATGCCGCAAGCGATCCGTACGACATCAAAGATCCGGAGAAGGACAACGACACCGACGACGACGACGACGCGGCCGAGCCGGCCGCGCTCGACGACATCTTCAACACCGTTCCCGCCGCCGACGCGCGCTTCGATCGCGCGGCAGACCGCACCTATGAAGATCCACTGCTGTCGGGCAAGCGCAGCATCGGCTACTGGAAGAAGCGCGACCGCAGCGACGACGACGAGAAGAAAGCCGATCCCGCCAAGCTCGATCCGCGCTTCGGCAAGGGCTTGCTGGCGAGCGTGGCGGCCGTGTTCGCGTTCGTCGGCGAATGGGGCATGTGGTTGCTGGCCGGCATGCTGGTGCTGGTGCTGCTGCTGACCGCCAAGCACTGGCTGCCGTGGATGCGCGGCAGCGTGCGCAGGCGTGCCCCGGTCGAGACGCCGGTGGCGCATGCGCCGGTGCTGACCGCCGAGCCGCTGCCGGACGACGTCGCCACCCTCGCGCGCCGCCTGTGGCGCGAGGGCAGGCAGCGCGACGCGCTGGCGCTGCTGTACCGCGCCAGCGTGGCGACCGTGTGCGAACGCGCCAACCTGGTGCTGCCGCCGGGCGCCACCGAGGCGCAATGCCTGCGCGCCTCCAGGCGCCTGCCGGACGAAGCCGACCGCAGCCTGTTCGCGCGCATGGTGCGCACCTGGCAATACGCCGCCTACGCCGGGCGCCTGCCCGACGACGACGCCTTCGCCGGCTTGCTCGACGACCTGCAGCAACAGTACCGGTGGCGCGCATGAACAGCGGCACCCGCAATGCGCTGATCTTCCTGCTCGGGCTGCTGGTGACCAGCGTGCTGGCGGCCTGGTTCCTGGGCCGCTACGAACGCGCCGAACGCGAGCTGGCGTTGCCGCCGCGCGGCGAGGCCGCGTACAACCCGCTGTATGCGTTGCGCCAGACCCTGCGCGCCGACGGCGCGCGCGCCGAATCGCGGCAGCGCCTGGACCTGGCGGCGATGCGCCTGCAGCCGCACGACAGCGTGCTGCTGTTCGGCGACCCGCGCGCGCTGAGCAAGCCCGACAGCGATGCGCTGCTGGCCTGGGTCGAGCGCGGCGGCCACCTGATCCTGCGCACGCCGGCGGCCGACGAGGACGACGACACGGCCAAGTTGCCGATCTTCGACGCGCTCGATGTCGCGCTGGAGAAGGGCAAGCCGCACCATTGCCTGAAACTGGCCATTCCCGGGCAGCCCGAACACAGCGAGTTCTGCAACGGCCGGCGTTTCCAGGTCGACTATGACGCGGCGAGCAACCTGTGGGGCAGCGACGAGGACTACGCCTACGCGCGCCTGCCGTACGGCGACGGCTACGTGGACCTGCTGGCGGAAATGGATTTCCTGCAGAACGGCAGCAACGGCGGCAGCCGCCTGGGCGACGACGCGCTCGAGGCGCCGCCCGCCCCGCCCAACGGCGGCCTGCGCGACGTGCCGCATCGCCTGCTGGCGCGGCAGATCCTGGCGCCCAACTACGGCCACGGCACCATCTACCTGATCTACTCCGCCGAACTGCCGTCGCTGTGGCGCACGCTGTTCACCCGCGGCTGGCCGGCCTGGCTGCCGGCGCTGCTGATGCTGCTGGCCTGGCTGTGGTCGCGCATGCAGCGCTTCGGCCCGCTGCGCGCCTCGCCGGCCGGCGACCGCCGCTCGCTGCTGGAGCACGTGCGCGCCAGCGGCGAGCACCTGTTCCGTTACGGCAAGTCCGCGCTGCTGTACGCCGCGATGCGCCAGGCATTCCTGACCCGGCTGCGACGCCGCGCGCCGCTCGCCGCGGCGCTGCAGGGTCCCGCCCAGGCCGCGGCCATCGCCGAACGCCTGAACCTGTCGCCGGCGCAGGTCGAACAGGCGCTGCAGGCGCCAGCGCCCAAGCAACACGCCGCCTTCCGCGATCGCATTCGCCTCCTCGTCCAGATGAGAAACCAGTTATGACCACCGCCCCCGCCGAATCCGTCGCCCCCCTCACCGGCCCCGCCCTGATCGAACGCGTCGAGGCGATCCGCGACGCGGTCGGCCAGGCCTTCATCGGCCAGCCGGAGGTGCTCGAGCAGATCCTGATCGCGCTGCTGGCCGGCGGCCACGTGCTGATCGAAGGCGTGCCCGGACTGGGCAAGACCCTGCTGGTGCGCGCGCTGGCGCAGGCGCTGGAACTGAACTACGCGCGCGTGCAGTTCACCCCCGACCTGATGCCCAGCGACGTCAGCGGCCATGCCGTGTACGACCCCAAGACCGAGAGCTTCAAGATCCGCCGCGGCCCGGTGTTCACCCACCTGCTGCTGGCCGACGAGATCAACCGCGCCCCGGCCAAGACCCAGTCGGCGCTGCTGGAAGTGATGCAGGAAGGCCAGGTCACCATCGAGGGAAAATCGTTTCCGCTGGCGCCGCCGTTCCTGGCCCTGGCCACGCAGAACCCGGTCGAGCAGGAAGGCACCTATCCGCTGCCGGAAGCGCAGCTGGACCGCTTCCTGCTGAAGATCCTGATCGACTATCCGCAGCTCGAAGACGAGAAGCGCATGGTGGAAGCGGTCACCACCGGGCGCAGCGCCGGCGACTTCGACCTGACGCAGGTGCCGCGCGTGCTCAGCGCCGAAGACGTAGTGGCGATGCAGTTGGGCACCGCCGCGATCGTGGTGGACCCGCAGGTGATCGACTACGCGGTGCGCATCGTCGCCGCCACCCGCAGCTGGCCGGGCATCGCGCTCGGCGCCGGCCCGCGCGGCAGCATCGCGCTGATCCGCGCCGCGCGCGCGCAGGCGGTGCTGTCCGGGCGCGACTTCGTCACCCCCGACGACATCCGCGACATCGCCAAGCCGGCGCTGCGTCACCGCATCGCGCTGGCCCCGGAACTGCAGATCGAAGGCCAGAGCGCCGACGACGCGCTGGGCGCGCTGCTGGCGAAGGTGGAGGCGCCGCGCAAATGAGCCGGGATTCGGGAGTGGGGATTGGGGATTCGCAAAAGCCCGCATCCGCGGCGATGCCGGCATTCCCCGCTCGCATCCGGACGGCGACCGGTGCGGCCTTGAGCGCGCGCGCCGCGCTGTTGCGAATCCCCAATCCCCAATTCCGAATCCCGGCCCTCAACCCATGAGACCCGCCCCGCCACTGCTAGCCCTGCTCGGCCTATGGGCGCTGTGCGGCCTGGCCTCGGCGCTGCAGGTCGTCGCGCTGTGGCCGTGGCAGGCGCTGGGCGCGGCGATCGGCGTGGTCGCGGCGGTCGATGCGTGGCGGCTGTGGCGCAGCCCTACCCCGCAGGTGCGCCGCGAATTGCCCGAGGCCTTGCCGCTGGGCGTGGAGCGCGAGGCCGGGCTGCGCCTCGACAGCGCGCAGCGGCAGACGCTGGATGTGTTCGATCTGGTGCCCAGCGGCTGGTGGATGCAGGGCCTGCCGCGGCGGGTGACCCTGCACGCGGCCAGCGAGACCCATCTCACCTACCGGCTGCGTCCGACCGCGCGCGGCCGCTTCGAATTTCCCGGCACCCATCTGCGCCTGCATTCGGCCTGGCGCCTGTGGCGGCAGCGGCGCGTGGCCGGCGCGGCGCAGACGGTGCGCGTGTATCCGAACTTCGCGCCGCTGACCCGCTTCGCCCTGTTCAGCGCCGAACAGGCGTCGCGGCTGGTCGGCGCGCACCTGAAACGGCGCCGCGGCGAAGGCACCGACTTCCACCAGATGCGCGAGTACCGCGTCGGCGACAGCCTGCGCCAGATCGACTGGAAGGCCACCTCGCGCGCGCGCAAGCTGATCTCGCGCGAGTACCAGGACGAGAAGAACCAGCAGCTGCTGATGCTGATCGACACCGGCCGGCGGATGATGGCCAGCGAGAGCGGCCTGGCGCATTTCGACAACGTGCTCAATGCCGCGCTGGTGGTGTCGTACCTGGCGCTGCGCCAGGGCGATGCGGTGGGGCTGATGGCCAGCGGCGGCGACGCGCGCTGGGTCGCGCCGCAGCGCGGCATGGGCACGGTCGATGCGCTGCTGCGCGCCAGCTACGACCTGCAGCCGCAGGCGGTGGCCACCGATTACCTGGCCGCGGCGACCGAACTGTCGCTGCGCCAGCGCCGCCGTTCGCTGGTGATGCTGATCAGCAACGTGCGCGACGAAGACATCGAAGACCTGCTCGCCGCGGTGCGGCTGCTGCAGCGCCGGCACCTGGTGTGCGTGGCCAGCCTGCGCGAGCACGCGCTGGACCAGGCGCTGCGCCAGGACGTGCACGACCTGCAGCAGGCGGTGCAGGCCGGCGCGGTGGCGCGCTACCTGCAACAACGCGGCGACGCCCACGACGCGCTGCGCAGCCACGGCGTGATGGTGCTCGACGTCACCGGCGAGGAGCTGCCGGGCGCGCTGGTGGAACGCTATCTCGCGGTCAAGCGCGACGGGTTGCTGTAGCGCGGCGGCCGCCGCAATCGTATCGCCAAGCGTTGCAGCGCAACCGCGCCTGCTGCGCTCACTCGCACCGCTGCAGGAGCTTCTCCAAGTCCGCTGGCGAAACGGCCGAAGACAGCTTGTTCTTGATCAGGTCGTAGCAAGCCATCGTGGATATGCCACTTGCCAGCCTCTGCGCAGCGACGCCGGTCGAAAACATCTTGCCCAAACCGATCGACGCCTTGCCCGTACTCTCCGTCGCGCTCGACCCGTCGAAACTGCCGAAAACGGAGTAGGAGTCGCCGAGGTTGCTTTGCGCGACCTTCGAATTCGCCGATTTGAGCTTGAGCGCTTCCAACTGCACCTGGTTCTGCCGAGTGGCATATTCCGAGCGCGCGACACTGGCCGCGTCCCGCGCCGCTTTTTCGGCCCTCTCGTAGTTGTTCAGAAAAGCGAGCTGCTCTTCGTCCAGCTTGTACTTGGCTGCGTTCTTCTCGGCGGCGTCCTTCTTCCTTGCGCTCTCGTCGGATATGCCCAGGTCGGTTTGGCCCGCCTGCGCACTCAGGTCGCCGAGCGATTTCAGCTCCGCCGCGTATTGCTCGTATTGCTTCTTCTGGTCGCTCAACGTCGCATGGCGGTCGCGCAGTTGCCCGAGCTGCAGTTCGGCGACGTCCAGGAGTTCCTTCGCGCGGGCTTCGCCTTCGAGCGCCTTGGTATAGCTCAGGTAGGCCTTGCCGGCCTCCTCGATCCTGGCTTCCTCGCTCAATCCCTCCGGCCCGGCCTGCCCCACCCTTGCGCTGCCGGTGATCAGCTGCATTTGGTACTGCGGGCCGGTGCAGGGCTGAACACTGGCGCCGCTGGCATATGGTTCGCGGCAAGCACGGGCGACCGCGACCGGAACGTAGGCGGCATCCACCTGCTTGTAGCCCAGGTTCACCGAAAGCCCTGGATTTTCGGTCGACGCGCTGGAGATATCCACGCCGAACGACGTCTTCGACGCATACACCAGCGGCGCCTGCTCCAGATGCGCGCAGCCAGCCAGCAGCAGGCCGCACAGCGCCACACACAGACTCGGACATGCTTTCATCGCGACACTCCTTGTTGGTCGATGCAGATCTGCGAAACATCGGTACCGCCGGCATGCAGGATGTCGACCAGGCGCCGCGCCTCCTGCTCGGTAGTGGAAAGCAGCACGACACGACATTCGTCCATATCCGCAGGCGCATAGACGCCCACCTCCGAGTACCAGCCCGCACTGAACGCATGCGCGGTCTGCGACACGCCCAGGCCCTGGGATCTGATCGCCACCGGCGCCATGCCCAATGTCTTGATGCGCGCTCCGAACATGCCGCTGACGACCACCTGGTCGGCGCCGGAGGAGACCGTCACCATCGCGCAGCCCACGCAAGACAGCGCCATTGCGGCAGCGATGAGATTGCGCAATTCCCGAAGGCGGTATGGCAGCACGCTCGACTCCCCAGTCAGCGCTTCACCCCGTCAGATCATCGATATCCGTGGCGGGGGTGTCAACGCTGTACGGTCGATACGCAGGAAGCACCGCGTAACGGCCATATCCGATGCAGCCCGCAGCGGTGAAATGTCTACATGGATCGGCTGCCGCAATCGACATGCCCCGGTCGCCAGCGATCGCGCCGTGGTCGAACATCGCCAACCACAGGCTGGGTGGCCGCGAAGAAACGAGAAAACCAGTGCTCGCCAAGACTGACCGAGTGGGCGGCGGCGGATGGCCGGCAAAAGCGGTCTGTCGTATTCGACAATGTGGTCGACGCCGCGCCTGTCGTGTCGTGCCTGGCGCAGCACCAGGACGATACCGTGGGGGCTGACCGCCACCGGCAGGAAGCATCCGGGCTGCGCTGGTGAACGTTACCTCGCATTTAAGCGCGACCGATTCCTGTCGTCGCATGGCCGCGGCGCGGACGATCTCGTAGACAAGTCGCACCGGCGCCGCTGCGCTGCTGCGTGCCCGCCTGATCGAGTCACCGCGCGGTAATCACTGCCCGTCGCCATACGCAGCCTGGCGCTGGCCGCGGATTATGTTGATGCACTGCGAATTCATATTTCAGACTTCGGCATTTTTCCGCCATCTATGGCAAACACCTTACACACGCCGTCATAAAAGCGTTCGCGGATAGTCATTTAGCGCTCCTATGGTCCTCGCCGCATTGAGGCGGTCTTCCTAGGCGGCATCGCGCCGCGCGCCGACGTCAGGGGATATTTTCAGATGGAGTTGCGAATCTTCGCAGCGCTCGGCATGGCCGTGTGCGGCGTGCCGTGCGCCTTCGCCGCAGACGCGCCGACCGCGCGTTTCGACGTGATGGCCTACCAGGTGGTCGGCAACAGCGAATTGAGCGCAACGGAGATCGAGCGCGCGGTGTACCCGTTCCTCGGCCCGCAGCGCAGCGAGGCCGATGTGGAAGCGGCGCGCGCCGCGTTGCAGACGCTGTACGCGGGCAAGGGCCTGGCCACGGTGGCGGTGAGCATTCCCGAGCAGGATGCGGGCAACGGCCTGGTCACCTTGCAGGTCAGCGAGCAGCGCATCGGCCGGCTGCGGGTGAATGGCGCGGACTATTTTTCTCCCGATGCCATCGCCGGCGGCGCGCCGTCGCTGCAGGAAGGCATCGTGCCCGACTTCAACGCCGTGCAGCGCGACATCGTCGCGCTGAACCAGTGGCCGGACCGCCGCGTCACCCCCGACGTCAAGCCCGGCGCGCAGCCGAACACGGTGGACGTGGACTTGAACGTGGAGGACACGCTGCCGCTGCACGGCAGCCTGGAACTCAACAACCGCAACAGCGCCAACACCTCGGAACTGCGGCTGAGCGGTTCGGTGCGCTACGACAATCTGTGGCAACGCGGCCACAGCCTGACCTTCTCGGCGCAGACCGCGCCGCAGCGGCCGTCCGATGCACGGGTCTTTTCCGCCTCGTACCTGGCGCGCTTCGGCGCATCGCCGTGGTCGCTGCTCGGCTACACGGTGCGCAGCGACAGCGAGGTCGCCGCGATCGGCGGCTTCAACGTGATCGGCAACGGCAGCCTGTCCGGCCTGCGCCTGATCCGTGCGCTGCCGGCCGAGGCAGGCTTCTTCCACAGCCTGAGCATCGGCGCCGACTACAAGGACTTCAAGGAAGACACCCTGTTCGGCGGTGACCGCAGCTCCGCGCCGATCCGCTACCTGCCGCTCAGCGCCGCCTACAACGCCAGCTGGAGCCAGCCGCGCGGCACCGACACGCTGGAGCTGACCGCGACGATGAACGTGCGCGGCGTCGGCGACGACAGCGCGCGCTTCGACATCAAGCGCTACAAGGCGCGCTCCAACTTCTTCCACCTGCGCACCGATGCCTCGCGCACGCGCAGCTTCGGCGGCGACTACCAGTGGTATGCGCGGCTGCAGACCCAGCTGGCGTCGGAGCCGCTGATCAGCAACGAGCAATTCAGCATCGGCGGCATGGACAGCGTGCGCGGCTACAGCGAAAGCCAGGCGCTGGGCGATTACGGCGCCGCCGGCCAGTTCGAACTGCGCAGTCCCTCGTTCGCCTCCGCGGCCGGGCGCATGGTGCAGGAAGCGCGCGTGCACGCGTTCGTGGACGCCGGCTATGCGCGCATCCACGACCCGCTGCCCGAGCAGTCGGTCAGCGAAACCCTGGTGTCGACCGGACTGGGTGCGGCCTTCAAGGCGTTCGCGCATCTCAACGGTGCGCTGGAAGTGGCTGCGCCGCTGTCCAGTCCCAGCGGGCACAAGCAGAAAGACATCAACGTGCTGTTCCGGCTGTGGAGCGAGTTCTGACGCCGGCGTCGTTCAAACATCAATTGGGGTAGATCGTGATCAGACTGCGTATGTTCGTGCTGCTGGGGTTGTTGTTGCTCGCGTTGCCGGCGATGGCCGCGACATGGTGGGACGGCAAATGGAACTATCGGGCCAAGCTCACCCTGGACACCACGTCCACCGGTGCGGCGCTGAGCCAGCCGTCCGGGCGCACCCAGGTGCTGGTGCGCCTGCATGCGGGCAACTTCAATTTCGCCGATGCCAAGGCCGACGGCAGCGACGTGCGTTTCGTCGCCGGCGACGACCGCACGCCGCTGAAGTACCACTTCGAGAAATACGACGGCCTGGTCGACCAGGTGGCGCTGGCCTGGGTCGATCTGCCCGACCTGCCGGCCAACGCGAGCACGCCGCTGTACGTCTATTTCGGCAACCCCGAGGCCAGCGGCGGCAGCGACGCCAAGGGCAGCTACGACGCCGACACCGTCGCGGTCTATCACTTCGCCAGCGCGCAAGCCGCCGGCGCCGACAGCACCGCCTACGCCAACAACGCCGCCTCCGCGCCGGCCCTGGCCGACACCGCGCTGATCGGCGCCGGCCTGCGCCTGGACGGCCGCGCGCCGGTGACGATCCCCACCTCGGCCTCGTTGACCTGGCCGGCGGCTCAGCCGGCGACGCTGTCGCTGTGGGCAAAGCCGGCCAGCGCGAATGCCTCGGGCGTGCTGCTGGCGCTGCCCGGCGTGCTCACCCTGCGCCTGGACGAAGGCCGCGTGCTCGCCGAGTTCGGCGCGACCGCGCAGATCGCCGCCACCACCGCGCTGCCGGCCGATGCCTGGGCGCATGTGGCGCTGCGCAGCGACGGCAAGACCGCGACCCTGTTCGTCAACGGCCAGCCCGCCGGCGAGACCGCAGTGGCCTTGCCGGCCAGCAGTGGCGGCCTGCTGCTCGGCGGCGAACCCGGCGCGGCGCGGCCGAACTTCATCGGCCTGCTCGACGAGGTCGAAATCGCCAAGAACGCGCGCGCGATCGGCGCGATCGAAGCTGCGGCGCGCAGCCAGGGCGTGGACGCGCGGCTGCTGCGCTTCGATCCGGTCGAACAGCATTCCGGCGATGCTGGCCACAACTACTTCGGCATCCTGATCGCCGCGCTGACCCCGGATGCGTGGGCGGTGATCGGGATCCTGGGGGTGATGGCGCTGATCAGCTGGTGGGTGATGGTGCGCAAGGGCCTGTACCTCAACGCCACCGCCGGCGCCAACGCGCGCTTCCTCACGGCGTACCGCCAGCAGGTGGCCGCGCATCCGCTGCACGCGCCGCACTGGCAGCAGCTCGGCACGAGCGCCGGCGTGCGCTCCAATCTGGCGCGGCTGCTGCAGGTCGGCCAGCAGGAACTGCGCGAACGCCTGCAGGCCAGCGGCACCAATGTCGTGCGTCCGCAGTCGATCGCCGCGATCCGCTCGGCGCTGGACGCGGCCGCGGTGCGCGAAGGCCAGCGCATCCACAAGAGCATGGTGCTGCTGACCATCGCCATCTCCGGCGGCCCGTTCCTGGGCCTGCTCGGCACCGTGGTCGGGGTCATGATCACCTTCGCCGCGGTGGCCGCGGCCGGCGACGTCAACATCAACGCGATCGCGCCCGGCATCGCCGCCGCGCTGCTGGCCACGGTGGCCGGCCTGGCCGTCGCGATCCCGGCGCTGTTCGGCTACAACTACCTGCTCAGCCAGGCCGAAGCGGTCTCGGCGGACATGCAGGTGTTCGTCGACGAGCTGGAAAAGCGCATCGCCGAAGACTATGCCGGCGACGCGCCGGTCCGCGCGGGCGGAGGCTGAGCCGATGAAGGTCCAAGGCAAGAAGCCCTACGACGACATCAACATCACGCCGATGCTGGACCTGGCGTACGTGCTGCTGGTGATCTTCATCATCATGACCACCGCCGCGGTGCAGGGCATCAAGGTGGAATTGCCCAAGGCCAGCGCGGCCAAGCCGCTGTCCGAACCCAAGACCAAGGTCATCGCGATCGACAACAACGGCCAGGTCAGCCTGGACGCGGTGCCGGTGAGCATGAGCGAACTGGAACAGCAACTGCGCAACGCGCTGGCCAGCGATGCCAAATTGCCGGTGATGCTGCGCGGCGATCGCACCGTGCAGTACGAGAAGGTGATGGCGGTGCTGGACCTGTGCAGCCGGCTCGGCATCGCCTCGATCGGCCTGGCCACGCAACGCCCGGCGGCCGGCTGAGTGGACGCGATGGATACGCTGCAGTACACCGAGCCGCCGCGGCGCTGGCTGAAAGTCGGCGCGGCGTTGCTAGCGCTGCTGCTCGGCTGGCTGGTCTCCACGCTGCTGCGCCCGCAGCAGGCGACACCGGCACGCGCGCAACCGCCGCGCATCACCCAGGTGATGCTGCCGCCCCCGCCGCCTCCGCCGCCGCCCAAACCCGATCCGCAGCCGCCCAAACCGCAGGAACGGCCGCAGCCGTTGCAGGCCGCCGAGCCGACGCCGCAACCCAAGCCGGACGCCGAGCCGACTCCGCCCGGCGATCCGCTGACCGCGCCGGCCGGTCCCGGCGACAACGCCTTCGGCCTGCAGGCCGGCGACGGCGGCGGCACCCGCATCGGCGGCAAGGGCGGCGGCGGCAGCCCGTTCGGCAACTATGCGGCCAGCGTGCAGCGCGCGGTGCAGCAGCTGCTGCAGCGCGACGAGCGCACCCGCAAGGGCCGCTACAGCGCCACCGTGGCGCTGTGGCTGAACCCGGACGGCAGCATCGGCCGCCTGCAGATCCTCACCTCGGCCGGCAAGCCGGAACTGGACGCGGCGATCGTGCGCGCGCTGCAGGACCAGCCGCTGCCGCAGCCGCCGCCCGCCTCCCTTCCCCAACCCATCCAGTTGCGCATCGGCGCGCTGGCGCCGGGCTGACGCCGCGTTTCGCACCAAGGACTCCCGCATGACCACTCCGTCTTCCTTCCCCCGTCCGTCCCGGCTGCGCCTGGCGCTGCTGGCGCTCCTGCTGGCGCCGGCCGCGGCCATGGCCCAGTCCGCCGCGCCCGCGATCGATCCGGCGCAGATCAACCCGCAGGTCACGCTGCGGCTGATCGACCTGCTGGTCGCCAAGGGCGTGATGACCCGCGCCCAGGCCGACGACCTGATCCGCGAAGCCTCCGCCACCGCGGCACCCGCGCCGGCACCGGCGCTGGCCGGCGCCGCGGCGTACACGACCCAGCCCGGCGCGGTGGTGGTGCCGTACGTGCCCGAGCCGGTGCGCCAGCAGATCAAGGACGAGCTGCGCGCCGAAGTCACCGCGCAGGCCAAGTCCGAAGGCTGGGCCGCGCCCGGCGCGCTGCCGGAATGGACCCAGCGCGTGCGCGTGTACGGCGACCTGCGGGTGCGCGGCGAAGGCGTGTTCAACGCCGACGACAACTACGCGACCTTCCCCAACTTCGGCGCCATCAATGCCGGCTCCGGCTTCGATACGGTCGGCAGCACCAACGCCCCGTTCCTCAACACCACGCAGAACCGCAGCCGCATGCGCGTGCGTGCGCGGCTCGGGGTGAGCGCGCAGATCGCCGACTGGGTGCAGGCCGACCTGCGCCTGGCCACCGGCAGCGACCGCAGCCCGGTATCCACCAACCAGACCCTGGGCGGCAACGGCAACCTGTCCAAGTATTCGCTGTGGCTGGACCGCGCCGCGCTGCAGCTCACGCCCCTCGACGGGTTGGCCCTGTCGTTCGGCCGCTTCGCCAATCCGTTCTGGAGCAGCGAGCTGGTGTTCGACAACGACCTCAACTTCGACGGCGTGGCCGCGCGCTACGACCTGGCCGACGCCGATGCGGCGTTCGCGCCGTGGATCAGCGCCGGCCTGTTCCCGGTCTACAACACCGAGTTCGATTTCGGTTCCACCAGCACCAGCAAGACCCGCAGCCGCGACAAGTGGATGTACGGCGCGCAGCTGGGCATGCAGTGGCGCTTCGCCGACGCGATGGCGCTGCGCGTGGGCCTGGGCTACTTCCAGTACGACCAGTTCGAAGGCAAGCGCTCGTCGCCGTGCCTGGCGCCGGGCTCGGCCGACAGCTGCGACACCGACGGTTCGCGGCCGCAGTTCCAGCAGTTCGGCAACACCTTGTTCGCGCTGCGCGACATCGTCGCCGACAGCGCCAACCCCAATGGCCCGCAACTGCAGTACTACGGCTATGCCAGCAAGTTCGGCGTGGCCGACCTGCACGCGCAGCTGCAGCTGGACCAGTTCGCCCCGGTCGCGGTGCTGGTCGAGGCCGACGTGGTCAAGAACACCCGCTACAACGCCGCACGCGTGCGCTCGCTCGGCCCGGTCAACAACCTCGGCGACCAGGGCGTGTTCGATGGCGGCGACATGGGCTACTACCTCAACGTCACCGTCGGCCAGCCCAAGCCGGTCAAGCCTGGCGACTGGAACTTCAGCGTCGGCTACAAGTACCTGGAATCGGACGCGGTGCCGGACGGCTTCACCGATTCGGATTTCCACCTGGGCGGCACCAATGCGCGCGGGCTGATCGTCGGCGGCAACTATGCGCTGGCGCGCAACACCTGGGTCGGCCTGCGCTGGCTCAGCGCCAACGAGGTGTCCGGCCCGCCGTTCGCGGTGGACCTGCTGCAGCTCGACCTCGGCACGGAGTTCTGAGCATGCTGCGCCTTCCCTCCTCCCTGGCCTGCGGCATGCTGGCGGCGACGCTGCTCGCCGCCGCCCCGCTGCACGCCCAGGACAGCACCGAGACGCGACTGCGCGAAGCGCTGCGCGAAACCGGCACGCGCCTGCGCAAGGCCGAAGCGGACCTGGTGCAGCAGCAGCTGGCCACCGCCGCCGCCGAACGCGAGCGCGATGCGCTGCGCGCCGCACCAACGCCAGCGCCACGCGCCGCAGGTGCCGATGCGGGCCGCGAGGCCGCGCTGCAGCGGCAGCTGCAACAGGCGCAGCGCGAACGCGACGCGGCGCTGGCGCAACAGCGCGAACAGCAACAGGCGCAGGCCAGGACCGCGCAGGCCGCAGCGCAGCAGGCGCAGACGCAGGCGACGCTGCAGACGGAACTGCAGCGCCAGCGCGCGCGGATGGCGCAGTGCGCGAGCGGCAGCGAGGCCTTGTACGCCACCGCGCGCGAACTGGCCGCGCTGTACCGCGACCCGGCCTTCGTGCGCTTCGTGCGCAGCCACGGCCGCGAGATGTTCGGCATGGCCCGGGTGACCCGCGAGAACCGCGTGCGCGCCCTGGAAGACCGCCTGGCCGAGCAGCACGCGCAGACCCAGGCCTGCACCGGCGCCACCGCGACCACAGCGACGGCCACGGCGCTGCAGGACCCAACCCAATGAACCACCGCGGCGCCGCGCTGGCATCGCTCGCGCTGGCCGCGCTGGCGCTGCACGCGCACGCCGCGCCGGCCACGCCCGCGGCGACTGCGCCATGCGTGCAGGTGCGGATCGGCGAAGACGTCGCCGGCCACCTGGACTGCCTCAACCAGGCGTTGCGCGCCGCGGCCGCCAGCGCCCGCCCCGGCGCGGTGCCACTGGCCGCCGCCGCAACCGCACTGGATCCGCTGCAGCGCGGGCAGCCCACGCCTGCCGCGCTGCGCCAGCGCTACGGCGATGCCTACGGCCGCTCGCTGGTGCCGCAGCGGCCGCAACCGCGCTACCTCCCCACTCCGTTCGCTCCGGCGCGCTGACGCGCCGCTACCGAGATCGCCGCCATGCCCCGCAACCGCCGCCGCCCCCGCCGTCCCCTTCGCCTGCTGCTGCTCAGCGTGGCGATCTCGGCCGCCCTGGTCGGCCGCAGCCAGGCGCAAAGCAGTCCGTTCGTGCGCCGCGGCGCCGATCCGGGCGCACAGGCCGCGGCCGCCGCGCAGCAACAGGGCCTGCAATCGGCGGCGGCCAGCAAGCTGGCGCAGACCTCGCTGCAGGCGTTCCAGCGCGCCGCGCAGGCGCGCCAGGCCCTGGACGCGACCCAGGCCGCCGCGCGCGCCGCGGCGCAGGCCGCGCAAGCCGGCATGGTCCCCGATGGCCTGGGCAAGGGCGGCCTGCAGCTGCCCGACGGCGCAGTCATCGATCCGGGCGCGGTACGCAGCGACGATCCGCGCCTGGGCCAGCGCAACGTCTGGCTGGGCGCGCGCGCGCCGACCCAGCAGACGGTCGGCGGCGACACCCAGGTCACCATCCAGCAGACCCAGAAGAAGGCGATCCTCAACTGGGAGACGTTCAACGTCGGCAGCCGCACCGTGCTGCAGTTCGACCAGTCCGCCGGCGGCAGCGACGCGGCGCAGTGGATCGCGCTGAACCGGGTCAACGACCCGAGCGCGGCGCCGAGCAAAATCCTGGGCCGCATCCAGGCGCCGGGCCAGGTCTATCTGCTCAACCGCAACGGCGTGCTGTTCGGCGGCGCCAGCCAGGTCAACGTGCATTCGCTGCTGGTGTCGTCGCTGGATCTGTTCGACGCCAACCGCGCGCTCAGCGACCAGACATTCCTCGCCCGCGGCCTGTTCGGCAGCACCGGGCAGAGCGGCACGGTGCTGACCGGCCTGGACAGCATGGCCGCCGGGCAGACCCCGGGCGACATCCGCATCGACAGCGGCGCGCGCATCGCCAGCGGCAGCCAGGGCTATACCCTGATCGCCGCGCCGAACGTCAGCAACGCCGGCACGGTGACCGCGCAGGACGGGCAGGCGCTGCTGGCGGCGGTGCTGGGCCTGCGGCAATCGCAGGAATTGCAGACGCTGCTCGGCACCAGCAGCGGCAACATCATGCCGCTGGGCTTCAGCGGCTTCTTCTCGCCCAGCGGCAGCGACCGCTCCGCCGTCGGCACGCTGGACAACAGCGGCACGATTGCGGCGACCCGCGGCAACGCGACACTGGTCGGCTACGACGTGCAGCAACGCGGCCTGGTCCAGGCCACCACCAGCATCAGCCGCCCCGGCAGCGTGATGCTGCTGGCGATCAACCAGGAAGCTACAGCCGGCGGCGATGCGCTGGCCAACTACAAGGGGGGCGCGCTGGAACTGGCCCCCGGTTCGGTCACTGCCACCTTGCCCGAGCACGATGGCGAGACCACCACCTCCAGCAGCGCCGCCGATCTGGCCTTCCTGGGTCCCAGGATGATCCTGGCCGGCGCACAGGTGCAGCTGCGCGAGCAGTCGCTCACCTTCGCCCCGGGCGGCACCGTGGACCTGATCGGCCTGGGCAGCGAGACCACCCGGCTGCAGGGTCGTCCCCAGCTCAACAACCGGCTGATGATCGACAGCGGCGCGCAGCTCGACGTGTCCGGCATCGCCGACGTGCGACAGGCGATGAGCAGCAACCTGATCCAGATTCCGCGCGTGGGCCAGAACGAACTGGCCGACGCGCCGCTGCAACGCGACGGCGCGCTGTTCCGCCAGGCGCTGCAGTTCGATCGCCGCGCCAGCGGCGTGCGCGCCGATGGCCAGGCCTGGGTCGGCAGCCCGCTGCTCAATGCGCAGGGCTACGTCGACCAGGTGCCGCGCACGATCGACGAGATGCTGCTCGACGGCGGCACCATCAACATCGGCGCGCGCGACCTGGTGATCGCGCCCGGCGCGCAGGTGAACATGGACGGCGGCTACGTGCACATGCTCGGCGGCATGATCGAAACGCCGCGCCTGCTCGGTGCCGACGGCCGCCTGTACGACCTGGCCAGCGCGGATCCGTCGCTGCGCTACCTGGGCGTGGCCGGCACGCAGACCGTCGCGCACACGCGCTGGGGCGTGAGCGAACAGTTCAGCAATCCATTGCTGGGCAGCCGCCGCTACTACGAGAGCGACTATCTGCAAGGCGGCGACGCCGGTGCGCTGAACATCGAACTCGGGCGCCATTCCAGCGGCAACGGACCGGAACCGGGCGTGGCGCTGCTGGAGGGCGATCTCTCCGCGCAAGCGCTCGCCGGGCGTTACCAACGTGCCAGCGGCACGTTGCCGCAGGGCGGCGCGTTGCGCATCGACAGCGACATCGGTCTGTACAACGCCACCATCGGCCTGTCGGTAGGCGGCGACATTTCCCGCGACCAACGCAGCTGGCTGATCGTCGACGAGGCAGCGGCGCTGCCGCAGGGGCTTGCGCTCGGCACGCGCGCCGATGCGCTGCCGGGCAGCGCAGCAGCGGCGCAGGAGCGCGACAACCCGCTGTTCTGGTCGCGCCTGTCCACGCGCATGGTGAACGGCAGCGGATTGCAGACGCTGGCGATCGGCAACGCGCCGGTGATCGCGGTCGCTGCCGACGCGGCGCTGCAGGTCGCCGACGGCGGCGCGATTTCGCTGCAGGCGCAGCGTCTGGAGATCGACGGCACGCTGACCGCGCATGCCGGCAAGATCGCGCTGCAGAGCAGCGGCGGCTTCGCCTTCGTGGACGATCCCAGGCGAGCCACGGACACGCGGCAGGTGCTCGGCCACGGCGACCTGCTGCTCGGCGCGGACGCACGGCTGGACGTGAGCGGACGCTGGATCAACGACGACCGCCGCTTCGGCGCCGAAGCGCAGGGCAGCGCCTTCGTCGATGGCGGCAGCATCAGCCTCGACGCGTTGCAGCTGCGCATCACCGACCCCGTCACCGGCCAGAACGTCGACCAGAGCGGGTCGCTGCTGATCGCCTCCGGCGCCGTGCTGAACGCTTCCAGCGGCGGCTATGTCGACGAGGACGGCGCGCTGGCGATGCGCGACGGGCGGCCGCTCGGCCATGGCGGCGACATCGCATTGCATACCTACGTGCGTCCGTCCAACGAGACTGCCGGCTCCCCCACCTACACCGCCGACCTGCCGGTGGCCGACGGCGCCGGGCTGCTGCAGTTCGACCCGGCCAGCCTGCGCGCGGACAACTTCGCCGGCGGCGGCACGCTGAGCCTGCGCGCCTTCGGCGTGCAGATCGGCGGCAGCGCGCCGAGCGATGCGCGCGTGTTGCACCTGGACGCCGGCTTCTTCGCCGACAACAGCTTCGGCAGCTACGACCTGGCCGCCGAACAGGACGCCACCCTCGTCGCCGGCACCCAGCTGCGGGTGAGCCAGCGCAACCTGCTCCCGAACCTGCAGGCGCTGCGCGGCGCTGCCAGCGGCAGCGACGTGGTCGCCGGTGCGGCGCAGGCCGGCGGCAATGGCTACGCCACGCTCGGCCAGCTGGATCCGTTCTATCGCCCCGCCACTGATTTCGCATTGCGCGGCGGCGATTTCCTCGGCCGCGTCGCCGGCAATCCCAGCCTGAGCGGCGCCAGCGGCCGCGTGCTGCTCGACGAAGGCGCGCAGCTGCTGCTGGATCCGGGCGCCAACGTGCGCATCGGCGGACGCGGCCAGGTCGAGGTGCTGGGCGGCATCCAGGCGCAGGGCGGCAGCATCGCCATCTCCGGCGACACCTCGCGCGACTCCGGCCTGTCCGCCGCGCCGGACGTGGACCGCGGCCAGGCCTATGCGGCACCGGGCAAATCGCTGTGGCTGGGTGCGAACAGCCGCCTGGACGTGTCCGGCGTCGCCCTGCTCGATCCGCAGGCCGCCCTGCAGCCCGGCGCCAGCGGCCTGGTGCGGCCGCGCAGCGGGCGCGTGCTCGACGGCGGCCACATCACCCTCAGCAACGACAGCGGCGCGATCGTGGTCGCCGCCGGCGCGCAGCTGGACCTGTCCGGCACCGCCGCGGTGCTGGACCTGCCCAGCGGCAACGCCATCATCGGTGGCGGCGACACGCTGCAGGCGCAGACCGTGGGCAGCGCCGGCGGGCGCCTGGACCTGGCCGCCAGCACCGGCCTGTATTTCGACGGCAGCATCCGCGCCGGCGGCGGCAGCGCGCAGGACCGCGGCGGCACCCTGGCCTTGCTCCCGCTGAAACTGGTCGACGGCAGCAATCAGGTATTGCCCGGTCCGAGCGGCGTGATCTTCACCCAGCACGACAGCCGCCTGCCGCAGGGCGCGCAGCCCGGCGCGCCATTGCCGAACGCCACCGCCGCACCCGGCCCGCTGTACTTCGCCGCCGATCGCCTCGACGGCAGCGGCATCGACACCCTGCTGGTCGGCGACCAGTCGCCGACCGGCACGTTGCGCCCGCAGGTGGCGGTCGGTTTCGCCGGCGACGTCGCGCTGTCGCTGTCGCGCGCGCTGGTGTTCAACGCGCCGCGCTATGCGCTGCTGGCGAGCGATGCGACCGGTTTCGGCAGCCTGGCCGACAGCGGCCAGGTCAGCCTGAGCGCCGCCTACGTCGGCCTCAACGGCTGGCAGTCGCCGAACAGCCCGGCCGCGGTGCTGGCCGAGCCGCAGGCGCCCGGCGCGACCACGCTGACGGTGAACGCTGCGCAGATCGATCTCGGCGGCCAGTTCGCGCTGGACGGGGTCGGCGAGGCGCGCCTGTCCAGCAGCGGCGCAGTGCGTTTCCATACGCCCGCGGCCTATGCCTATCTGCTCGACGCCAACGGCATCGCCACGCCGCGCGCAGGCGAACTGCTGACCGCCGGCAATCTGACCTTCAGCGCCGCGCAGCTGTATCCGGCCAGCGGCGAGACCTTCCTGGTGCGCGCGCTCGGCGCGCTCGGCAGCGACGGCAGCCGCGCCGAGACCCGCATCCGCATCCAGGCCCAGGGCGACACGCCGGCGCTGCCGCTGTCGGCCGGCGGCACCCTGGCGCTGGATGCGACCCGCATCGCGCAGGACGGACGCCTGCGCGCGCCGAGCGGACGGCTGCTGCTCGGGGTCGGCGCGCTCGACGACGCGGCCACGCGCGCGGTGTTCGGCACGCGCGCACTGACGCCAACGCTGGAGGTCAGCCTCGGCGCCGGCAGCCTCACCTCGGTGTCGCTGGAAGGCGCGACCCTGCCGTACGGCAGCACCGTGGACGGTTCGCAGTGGCGCTACGACGGCAGTGCGCAAGGCAGCAGCACCGCGCTGAGCGCGCCGCCGCAGAAGCAGATCCGGCTGGACGCCGACAGCGTCGCGCTGGCGCCCGGCGCACGCGTGGACCTGTCCGGCGGCGGCGATCTGCAGGCCAGCGAGTGGGTGCCCGGCACCGGCGGCAGCCGCGACCTGCTGTCCTCGACCAACACCAGCTATGCCAGCGGCAACGCCACCCAGGTGCCGCTGTACGCGGACGGCCGCACGGTCTACGCGATCGTGCCCGGGGTGCAGACGCCGGTCGCCGCCAGCGACGCAGCGTTCGAGCAGAAGGGCGGCACGCCCGCGCTCGGCAGCGCCGTGCATCTGAGCGGCGTGCCCGGCCTGGCGGACGGCGACTACACGCTGCTGCCGGCCAAGTACGCCACCCTGCCCGGCGCCTACCGGGTGGTCGCGCGCAGCGGCAGCACCGACGCCACCGCCGCGCAGAACCTGGTCGCGGCCGACGGCACCGCGGTGGTCGCCGGCTATCTGGTCGATACCCTGAGCGGCACCCGCAGCGCGCGCAGCCAGCTGTTCGAAGTACAGTCGGCGGCGACCTGGGGCCAGTACTCGGAATACACCCGCACCGGCGCCAATGCGTTCTTCGCCGCGCAGGCGGCCGTCGCCGGCAACGCGACACCGCAGCTGCCGCGCGACGGCGGGCAACTGATCCTCGCCGCTGGCGACGCGCTGCGCCTGGGCGCGACCTTGAACACCGCCGCGGCCAGCGGCGGCAACGCCGCGCAGATCGATATCGCCGCGCGCGCGCTGCAGGTGCTCGGCGCCGGCCAGACCGCCGCGGCCGGCTATGTCGGCGTGGAGGCGAGCGCGCTCAACGCGATGAACGCCGGCAGCCTGCTGCTCGGCGGTACCCGCGAGCAGAGCGCCGACGGCACGCGCCTGCAGGTCACCTCGCAACAGCTGCGGATCAGCAACGACGCCGGCAGCGCGCTGCAAGCGCCGGAACTGCTGTTGGCGACCGCCGCCAGCGACGCTGCCGACGGCGGCCTGCGCGTGGACGCCGGCAGCGTGTTGCGCGCGCAAGGCGGCAGCGGCGATCGCGCGGCCACGACGCTGCTGATCGGCGAGGACGGCGGCAGCAGCGGCGACGGCGCGCTGGTGCGCCTGTCCAGCCTCGGTGCGGCCACCATCGAACGGGCGAACGTGCCGGAGGCGGCGCAGGCGCGCGCACGGCTGCAGATCGGCGCCGGCGCGCTGCTCGACGGCGGCGCGGCGCTGAGCCTGGATTCCACCGGCGACAGCGCGATCGATGCCGGCGCGCTGTTGCGCGGCCAGCGCATCGACGCCAGCGCCGGCCACGTGCGGCTGGACGCGCAGGCGGCCAGCGGCGAGGCCGACGGGCTGGTGCTGGGCGCCGGCAGCCTGGCCCAGTTCGCGCAGGCGAAACAGGTCAACCTGCACAGCTACGGCGACATGGACTTCGCCGGCGGCCTGGACCTGCGCGTCAGCAACGCGCTCACCCTCAGCGCCGGCCGCTTCGTCGGCGACGGCCGCGACGTCAGCCTGAGCGCCGATCAGCTGACCCTGTCCAACCAGGGCGCCAGCGCGGCACCGGCCGACACCGTGGCCGGCGGCGGCCTGCTGCACCTGCAGGGGCGCGAAGTCGCCTTCGCCGGCGGCGACAAGCAGCTGACCGGGTTCGGCGCGGTCGCGGTGGATGCGGCGCAGACGCTGTACGTGCGCGACCGCGGCCAGTTCGATTTCGGCACGCGCGACGTGGACCTGCGCACTCCGCTGCTGCTGGCCGACGCCGGTGCCGACCAGACCCTGCGCACCGCCGGCGCGCTGCGCCTGCAAGGCGGCGGCGCCAGCGCCAACACGGCGCAACCGCTGGGCGGACGGGTGACGCTGGTCGGCGCCAGCATCGACAGCAACGGACTGATCCGCGCCAATTCAGGCGGCATCGTCCTGCGCAGCAGCGAAGGCGCGCTGCGCCTGCACGATGGCGCCACGCTGGATGCGTCCGGCATGGCCAGCACGTTCTTCGACACCACCAAGCCGACCCAAGGCGGCACGGTCACGCTGCAGGCCACGGCCGGCGACGTGCGCGCCGATGCCTCCACCCGCATCGACGTGTCGGCCGTGGGCAGCGCCGATGCCGGCAGCGTCAACCTGTCGGCGGCGCAAGGCACGGTGACCCTGCCCGGCAGCCTCGACGGCCGCGCCGCGCAGGGCCGTGGCGGCCGCTTCCTGCTCGATTCGGGCAGCGCGATCGCGCTGGATCCGCTGGCCGCGCAGCTGGCCGGCGGCGGCTTCGACGGCGCCATCGACCTGCATGCGCGCAGCGGCAACCTGCTGCTGTCCGCCGGCAACACGCTGCGCGCCGACGCGGTGACCCTGACCGCCGACGGCGGCGCCGATGCGCTCGACCGCGATGCGGCGAACGGCAACATCCGCATCGCCGGCAGCATCGACGCCTCCGGCACGCAGGGCGGCAGCATCGCGCTGTGGGGGCGTCACGGGGTGGCGATCGACGGCCAGCTGCTGGCCCGCGGCAGCGCCGCCGACAAGCGCGGCGGCACGATCACGCTGGGCAGCAGCGGCCGCGACGACGGCACCCTCAACGCCGACTACGGCTACCAGAACGTGCAGGCCGGCGCGGCCGGCACCATCGCGCTCGGCGCCGGCGCGGTGCTGGACGTCTCCGGCGGCAGCGCCGGCGGCCTGTCCGGCGGCAGCGTGGAGATCCGCACGCCGCTGCTCGCCGATGGCGAGGTCAACGTGACCGTGGCCAACGGCGCCAGCGTGCGCGGCGCACGCGAAGTGGGCCTGGAAGCCTACGCGGTGTGGAGCACCACCGACGCCAGCACCGATCCGGTCAAACACTTCGACGGCATCGTCGATCCGGCCGGCTGGTACGACGCGCAGGGCGCACTGCTGGCCGGCAGCTGGACGGACCTGGCCGGCAACGCGGTGGCCGCGCCGACCACGCCGGCGCAGATCGCCGACTACCTCACCCGCTACGCATTCACCCCGGACAGCGCCAACGCCGCGCATCGCCAGTTCTACGGCTATGCCGACGACAGCGCCGGCACGCCCGGCACGCTGATGGGCTTCGTGCAACGTCCCGGCTTCGCGTTCGAAGCGCGCCTGGGCAACCTGCCCAACCTGCGCGCGCGCCCCGGCATCGAGCTGCGCAATCCCGATCCGGCCATCAACGGCGGCGAGATCCGGGTGATGAGCAACTGGAACCTCGGCTCCGGCGCCAACCGCGACCAGCTGGACTTCCGCTACAACGGCAACGCGCCGGCGCTGACCCTGCGCGCCGAGGGCGGCGTGACCATCAAGGCCAGCCTCAGCGACGGCTTCTACCAGTTGCGCAACCCGTTCGGCGGCGGCGGGCCGCAGGGTACCTACAGCGGCGCGGCCAACGCCTATCAGGCGCTGCTCGACAACGCCTTCAACAACGCCTTCATCAGCATCGACGGCCTGCTGCCGGCGCCGTCGGCCGACCTCGGCGATCCCGCAGAAGCCGCGCAGTACTACGGGCAATACCTGCAGTTGCTGGACATGCTGCAGCAGCCGCACGACCTGGGCGGCCTGCCGATGAGCCTGCTGGAAGGCGTGATCTACAGCTACTCGCCGGACAACGGCTATCCGGTCCAGGACTACCCCGACCAGCCGCAGGCGCCGCGCGCACCGACCTCGCCCGCCGACTATTCCACCTACCTGGCCGGCTACCAGAGCTATCTGCTCGACCTGTTCGCCTACAACACCGAGCTGTCCAACGCCGGCGTGTTCGGCCTGGCCACGCTGACCCTGCCCGCCGCGCCGGTGCTCGGCCCGCTGCTGCCGGCGGCCACCCACAACACCCCGTCGCTGCAGGCCAACGCCAGCAATCCGCTGCCGCTCGCCACCACCAGCCTGATCGGCGGCGACAACAGCCGCTACCGCATCGTCGCCGGCGCCGATTTCGCCGGCATCCGCCCCGACGCGCTGCGCGCCGACAGCGACGCCGACGTGGTGCTCGACGGCCACCAGCGCTACCAGGAAAGCGGCAAGAAGGACGTGCTGCTGCCGACCGTGGTGCGCACCGGCACCGGCAGCATCCAGATCGCCGCCGCGCGCGACCTGCGCTTTGCCGACGCCGACGCGCCGGCCAGCATCTACAGCGCCGGCCAGCCCGCCGCCGACAGCGAGGCCGACAGCGACATCCGCATCGTGCGCAGCGACGCCGCCAGCCGCAGCGCCGACCAAGTGGTCAGCGCGCAGGCCAATGCGGAGGCCGCCGGCGACCTGCTGCTGCAGGCCGGGCGCGACATCCTCGGCAATCGCCAGATATACGATCGCGACGGCAGCCGCACCGGCGTGGCCGGCAACTACGTCGGCCAATACTGGTGGCCGTGGCTGCAGGTCGGCAATCCGGTCGGCGCCGATGGCGTCACCCCCAGTGCCGGGCTGATCAACTACGGCGGCTTCGCCCAGGGCGTGCTCAGCAGCGGCGGCGACGTCGAAGTGCAGGCCGGGCGCGACATCCGCGAGCTGTCGGTGTCGCTGCCGACCAGCTATCGGTTGACCGCGCAGGGCCGCCAGACCTATGGCGGCGGCGACCTGCAGGTGCAGGCCGGACGCGATGTGCTCGGCGGCGACTATTTCGTGGCGCGCGGACAGGGCCGCTTGAACGCCGGCGGCGACCTGGGCAGCGCGTTCACGCTGAGCGGCCAGGGCTACGACGCCTCGGGAACCCTGCTGCAGGTGGGCAGCGCGGTCGATCCGGTGTTCGCGCTGCAGGACGGGCAATGGACGATCCACGTCGGCGGCGACGCCGCGCTCGGCGCCATCGTCAATCCCAGCTACGTGCTGTCCTCCGGCGGCGTCGCCGCATTGATGAGCGACAGCACCCGCGCTACCACCGACTACGGCAGCGCCTCGGCGATCGCCATCGACACGTTGAACGGCGACATCCGTCTCGGCACGCTCAAGCTGCCGGCGACGCTGTTCGGCAACGGTGCGCGCGATGCGAGCCGCGGTACCGACAGTCTCATTTTGAACGACGGCGTGTTCGACAACGTGCTGCCGGCACAGGTGCAAGCGGTCGCCCACGCCGGCAGTCTGCAGTTCGAGACCGGCGGGCGCCTGTATCCCTCGGCGCAAGGGCAACTTGAGGCGATGGCGCAGGGCGACGTCCGCCTGTTCAACGACACGCTGGTCGCCGGCAAGAGCAGGTTGCAGCTGGCGATGCTCGACGAAACCGGCAACTACGACGGCAACGACAATGCCGCCGGCAGCGGCGCGCAACTCGGCCTGCATCGGGACGATGCGCAACCGGTGCGCATCTACAGCCGCGACGGCGACGTGGCGAGCGGCTATGCGGCCGACGGTTTCATGCTCAACCCGCTGACCCTGCAATTGCCGAAACCGGCCGACATCCGCGCCGGGCGCGACATCGTCAACCTGGATCTGCGAGCGCAGAACTACCGGACCTCGGACGTGACCCGGGTGCAGGCCGGGCGCGACCTCCGCTACACCTCCATCCTCGGAGGCCCGCTTGGCGACCAGGCCGTTCGCTGGGGCTGGATGTCGCTCGACGGCCCAGGGACGTTCGAGGTGGAGGCCGGACGCAATCTCGGCCCGCTGACCTCTGCCGAGGAAGCGATGAAGGGCCTGCGCATCGGGCTCGTCGACCGCAATGCGGGCGGCATCCGCACCACCTCCGGCGCCGACCTGGTGGTGCGCTACGGCGTGGCCAACGGCGAGGATGCCGACGCGCTGGCCGCGCTGTATCTGGACCCGGACAGCGGGCAGAGCACCGACACCTACCGGCAATGGCTGCTCGACTTCGTGCGCCAACATGCGCAGGACGCGTCCGCACCGGCCTCGACGCCGCTCGCGCAGCAAGCCGCGACCCAGCAGGACACGCCGACGCCTGCCGAGGCCTGGCGCCAGTTCGCGCAACTGCCCAACGCCACCCGGCGCCTGCTGAGCGAACGCGTGTTCCTGGACGTGCTCAAACAGGTCGGCGAAGGCTACGCGGATCCGGCCAGCGCAGACTTCCAGAAATACACGCGCGGCTATGCCGCGATCGAAGCGCTGTTCCCGGCACGGCTGGGCTACACCCGCAACAACCTGGAAGGCGGCGCCAACGGCGCGGCGACCCGCAGCATCACCGGCACCCTGGACATGCGCGGCTCCACCCTGCAGACCCAGGCCGGCGGCGACATCCGCATCCTCGGTCCCGGCGGCGGCCTGCAGGTCGGCAGCGTGCTGGCGCCGCCGGTGGTCACCGATGCCCAGGGCAACGTGCTGATCGGTCCGGCGCAGCAAGGCATCCTGGCGGTGGGGCAAGGCGACATCGGCGTGTTCACCGACGCCAGCGTGCTGCTGGCGCAGAGCCGCATCTTCACCCAGCGCGGCGGCGACCTGATGTTGTGGAGTTCCAACGGCGACATCAACGCCGGCAAGGGCAGCAAGACCAGCGCCGAGCGCGCACGTGCACGCTACCTGTGCGACCAGGACCAGTACTGCGTGCTCGATGCCAGCGGCCAGGTCAGCGGCGCCGGCATCGCCACGCTGCGCCTGAACACGGACGATCCGCGCGGCAACGCGGTGCTGGTCGCCCCGCGCGGCACCGTCGATGCCGGCGACGCCGGCATCCGCGCCAGCGGCAACCTGATCGTGGCCGCGCAGTTCGTCGCCAATGCCGACAACATCCAGGTGCAGGGCGACACGGTCGGCGTCGGCACCGCGCGCAACGTCGATGGCGGCGCGTTGAGCGCCGCCTCCAATGCCGCAGCGGCGGTGACCGATGCGGTCGGCGACCTGGCGGGGCGCGGAACCTCCACGCCACGCGAAGCGCCCTCGGTCATCACCGTGCAGGTGCTCGGCTTCGGCGACTGCAAGGTGGACGATCCGCGCTGCCAGCCCGGTCAATGACACTGCGGCGACGTGGGCCGCGGCGACGTTGCGGCGTCGCTGCGGCAAACGAAAATCGGCGCATTTTGTAGACACGGATTCGCGCCGGAGAAACTCATCGAGTTAATCGTTATTTTCCGGTCAATTCATGATGTCAGCGCCATAACAATCGGGATATTTCAGACTGCGCATCACAGGTAAAGAAACATTCCGACGAATGTCGCCGCATTATCATCTGCCCAGCGCAACCTTTCTCTGCGCCAGTCGATGGCGCCAGCACGCTACAGGTAAAGAATTCCCCCGGATCCATTCCGTCGTTTTCTCACCAAGGAGAGAGGCAAGTGCTTAATCTTAATTTCCCCCGCGTCAGCGCGATCGCCATTGCGATCGCGACCCTGTCCACCGGCTCGGCCATGGCCGCCGAAAACCTCTACGGCGGCGGCGCCACCTTTCCGGCGCAGCCGTATGTCGGCAACACCTATACCGGCGTGACCCCCAACGCGCGCCTGTCGACCAATGCCGGCAACACCGCCGGTAGCGGCTTCACCACCGCGACCCTGGGCACCGGTTCGGTGTTCCTGACCTACAGCAACAGCAGCACCAACAAGGTGTCGTATTGCCAGACCGGCAGCGGCTTCGGCAAGAACACCGTGGCCGGCAGCACCGCCGCCAACCAGGCCTGCCAGGACTTCAGCGTGTCGCCGCTGGGCCTCAGCGGCGCCGCTGCCGCCCCGGACTTCATCGGCACCGACGCGCCGTACAGCACCGCCGACTACAACGCGTTCCTGGGTGGCGGCAACGCCGCCAGCCGCGTCGGCATCGTCCAGGTCCCGACCCTGGCCGGCGCCATCGCGCTGCCGCAGAGCACCCCGACCGTCAGCTTCAACCTGAGCGCCGCCCAGGTCTGCCAGATCTACTCCGGCCTGGTCAGCGACTGGAGCAGCGTGTCCGGCAGCGGCACCACCGGTCCGATCAAGATCGTCTACCGCACCGACGGCAGCGGCACCACCTTCGCCTTCACCAGCTACCTGGCGCGCACCTGCAACGGCACCAGCAACGTGCCGTCGGGCTTCGTGTTCAGCCCGAACCAGACCTTCAACTCGGCCCTGCCAGGCGGCACCAGCGGCGTGTACGGCTCGCGCGCGATCGGCGCCAGCGGCAACAACGGCGTGGTGACCTCGGTGCGCGTCACCAACAGCAACGCGCTGGGCTATGCCGACGTCGGCGAAGTCCTGCTGCAGTCGGCGCGCTACGTGACCGTGGCCGGCTTCGATCCGAAGAACTTCGGCAAGGATTCCAGCGGCAACCCGGCGCCGGTGACCCTGGCGGCGTCGGCGCTGCTGAGCGGCCGCGTGCTCGACGGTGCGACCGTCAACGCCGTCCCGGGCAGCGGTACCACCGCGGTGAAGAACTGCGTGCGCCTGGTGAACCCGACCACCGCCATCACCAATGCCTACCCGATCGCGGCGATCACCTACCTGGCCGGCTTCACCAGCGGCAACGGCAGCGCCGCGCACGTGCAGGCGGTCAAGGACCTGTTCAACATCTTCTACAACACCAGCACGCGCCCGGCCCTTCCGGACGGCTTCGCCTACCTGGGCGGCGTCACCGCCTCGGCGCAGAACACCGTCAACACCTGCGTGCAGTAACGGCAACGCTTCGAGCCAGAATGGCTTGCGACCGGCGGGCAGCGATGCCCGCCGGTTTCTTGTTTCTTGGGCGCTGCGGTCGGTGCAGCGATGGGGACGCGGCGATGCGCGCCGTCTTCCCGCATCCCGCGGCCTTGGCACGCAGCCGAACATCGCCGCAGGCCTGGCCGGGCGAGACCGGCAACCTGCAACGCCACTGCGCCGAAGGGCGCTATGCCGAAGCCGGCGGCTCCTCCTGATCGCGCAGCACCTCTTCCAGCACCTGGATCGCGCCATCGATCCGCGTCAGCGTCTGCTGCAGATCGCGCCTGCGCGCATCCAGCTGCTGCAGCTGCGCATCGCCCGCACGGCGCTCGTCCTTCAACTGCTGCAACCGTTGCGCGATCGAATGGCGATCCATGGCGTGGCACCTGCGTGGGTGGGATCGCTACAGTAAACCAGCCGCCCCGGCTCCTGCACGGCAGCGGCAACGGCACACAATCGCCATCGCCATCGCCATGCCTGGATCATCCGGTACGGGCGGACAACCGGCCTCACGCCGGCTCAGGCATACAGCACGCCTGGCCGCCCCGCTTCGACGATCGCATGCGGCACGAAGCGCGCGCTGTCGCGGGTGATCGGGCCGTCGTCCTCGCGGATGCCGATGCCGCACGCGCTATCGCCGACGATCCAGCTGCCGACCATCGGATAGCGGCCGTCGAACGCCGGCAGCGGATGCGCCTGCTGGACGATGCACGGCCCCTGGTACGGACCGTCGCTCTCCAGCATGCGCCCGTCGGCCAGATGCAGGGCGATATTGGCGCCTTCGCGCGAATGCAGCGGCTTGCGCACCCAGCCCGGCGGCAGCGCGGCGCCGTCGTCGAACGCGGCCGGCAGCAGGTTGGGATGGCCGCGATGGCGCGACCACAGCAGCGGCAGGATGCCCTTGTTGCTCAGCACCGCCTTCCACGGCGGCTCCAGCAGGCGCAGGCCCGATCCCGGCAGGGCCTGGCCGAAGCGCTCGGCGAACAGGTCTTCCAGCGGATACAGCTTGAACAAGGTGCCGATCACCACGTCGTTCAGATCCGTATAGCGGCCATCCTCGGACAGGCCGATGTCCTCGATCGCGATCGCCTCGCCGAACAGCCCGGCCTGCGCCGCACAGTCGCGCAGATACGCGACCGTGCCCTGGTCCTCCTCCGAATCGCGCACCGCGGCGAAGGACAGCGGTGGCGGCAACTGCGCCGCCAGTTCGGCGAAGCGCTCCACCAGCGTCTCGTGGATCGAATTGAACTGGTCGGCGTCGTGCGCCAGGCGCCCCTGCGCCCGCTGGTCTTCCAGCCACTGCCACTGGAAGAACGACGACTCGAACAGCGAGGTCGGCGTGTCGTAGTTCAGTTCGTACAACTTGGCCGGGCCGGTGCCGTCGTAGGCCAGGTCCAGGCGCCCGTACAGGTGCGGATCGCGGCGCCGCCAGCTCTCGGCGATCCAGTCGCGGAACGCCGGCGGAATCGCCAGGCGCTGCATCAACTCCTCGCTGGCGACGATCTCGTCCACCAGCCCCATCGCCATCTGGTGCAACTCGGCGCTGGGATCCTCCAGGTCGCGTTCGATCTGGCGCAGGGTGAACGCGTAGTACGCGCGTTCGTCCCAGTAGCGTTCGCCGCCGATGGTGTGGAAACGGAAGCCGCACTCGGCGGCCTGCGCGCGCCAGTCGCCGCGTTCGACGATCGCGATGCGTTGCATGTGCTTGCCTTGGTCGATGCGGCGTAGAGAGGCGCGGCGGTCAGCCGCCGACGCTGCCGCGCGCGCCGCTGGAGCTGCCGAAACCGCCGCGGCTCACCGTGACCGCCCGGTTCGGCGTGGCGCCGATATGGGTCATGGTCTGGTTGCCGCGCAGGCTGGTGGCGGCGGCCGCGCCGGCCCCGGCGGCCGCGGGCCGCTGCCACTGGCTCTGCCGGTCCTGATAGGCGGGCGCGGCGTTGAAGCCGGCCATGCGATTGCCGTTGAGCATCTGCGACAGGAAGAAGCCGGTCATCAGCGGGCCGATGAACGAATGTCCCTGGCTGTCGCGCTGCTCCACGCAGCGCTCGGCCGAATACTCCTGCGCGCACTGCTCGCGGCTGGCGTATTTGGGCCCCTGATCCGCCGACTGTTGCTGCGCCTGCTTGAACGCCTCGCGGCAGGTGGTGATGTCGTGGGTCTGCGCTGCACAGGCTTCCACCGAGGTGTATAGCCCCTCCTGGCGCTTGGCTTCGGGCGCGCAGGCGGTGAACAGCAGCGGCGCACTGCCCATCAGCAACAGCGCGGCCTTCTTGGATCGCTTCATCGGTTCCCTCCCGGAGCACAGACCCCGATGATGCCTGGTTCCGGCCAGGGACGGAAATCGCCGGCACCGCGGCGCCCGCCGGGCGCCATGCGCATCGCGCCGGTTCATCGCCGGCAAGGGCAGCCGCGCAGGCCGCGTGATAACGTGGCGAATGGCCCTGTGCGCGGCGCAAAAGGTTGCGAATGCAACCCTTTACCGCCCTCGCCGGGCCGCCCGCTTCCGCCAGCATTCCGCCCGCCTTCCGACTGTACGACGCCCCCATGCCCGACTATCGCTCCAAGACCTCCACCCACGGCCGCAACATGGCCGGCGCACGCGCGCTGTGGCGCGCCACCGGCATGCAGGACGCCGACTTCCACAAGCCGATCATCGCCATCGCCAACTCCTTCACCCAGTTCGTGCCCGGCCACGTGCACCTGAAGGATCTCGGCCAGCTGGTCGCGCGCGAGATCGAGCGCGTCGGCGGCGTGGCCAAGGAATTCGACACCATCGCCGTGGACGACGGCATCGCCATGGGCCACGACGGCATGCTGTATTCACTGCCCAGCCGCGAGATCATCGCCGACTCGGTGGAATACATGGTCAACGCGCACTGCGCCGACGCGCTGGTGTGCATCTCCAACTGCGACAAGATCACCCCCGGCATGCTGATGGCCGCGCTGCGCCTGAACATCCCCACGGTGTTCGTGTCCGGCGGGCCGATGGAAGCGGGCAAGACCAAACTCGCCGACCACAACCTGGACCTGATCGACGCGATGGTGATCGCCGCCGACCCCAACGCCTCCGATGAAAAGGTCGCCGCGTTCGAGCGCAGCGCCTGCCCCACCTGCGGCTCGTGCTCGGGCATGTTCACCGCCAACTCGATGAACTGCCTGACCGAAGCGCTGGGCCTGGCCCTGCCCGGCAACGGCACCGTGGTCGCCACCCATGCCGACCGCGAGCAGCTGTTCCTGAAGGCCGGACGCACTGCGGTCGAGCTATGCCACCGCTGGTACGGCGCCGAAGATCCGACCGCCCTGCCGCGCGGTATCGCCACCTTTGAAGCGTTCGAGAACGCGATGACCCTGGACATCGCGATGGGCGGCTCCACCAACACCATCCTGCACCTGCTCGCCGCCGCACAGGAAGGCGAAGTGCCGTTCACCCTGCGCGACATCGACCGCCTGTCGCGGCACGTGCCACAGCTGTGCAAGGTCGCGCCGAACATCCAGAAGTACCACATCGAGGACGTGCACCGTGCCGGCGGCATCGTCGCCATCCTCGGCGAACTGGCGCGCGGCGGCCTGCTGCATACCGACCAGGCCACCGTGCACAGCCGCACCCTCGCCGACGCCATCGCGCAGTGGGACATCACCCAGACCGACGCCGACGCCGTGCACACGTTCTACAAGGCCGGCCCGGCCGGCATCCCGACCCAGATCGCCTTCAGCCAGGCCACGCGCTGGCCGACGCTGGACGCCGACCGCGCAGCGGGCTGCATCCGTGACGTTGCCCATGCCTACTCGCAGGAAGGCGGACTGGCGGTGCTGTACGGCAACATCGCGCTCGACGGCTGCGTGGTCAAGACCGCCGGCGTGGACGAATCGATCCACGTGTTCGAAGGCAACGCCAAGGTGTTCGAGAGCCAGGATTCGGCGGTCAAGGGCATCCTCGCCGACGAAGTGAAGGCCGGCGACGTGGTGGTGATCCGCTACGAAGGCCCCAAGGGCGGCCCCGGCATGCAGGAGATGCTGTACCCCACCTCGTACCTGAAGTCCAAGGGCCTGGGCAAGCAATGCGCCCTGCTCACCGACGGCCGCTTCTCCGGCGGTACCTCCGGCCTGTCGATCGGCCACGCCTCCCCGGAAGCGGCGGCGGGCGGCGCCATCGGCCTGGTCCGCGACGGCGACAGGATCCTGATCGACATCCCCAACCGCAGCATCAACCTGCTGGTCGACGACGCCGAACTCGCCGCCCGCCGCGCCGCGCAGGACGCGCAAGGCTGGAAGCCGGTGGAAGTGCGCCCGCGCAAGGTCACCACCGCGCTGAAGGCGTATGCGCTGTTGGCGACCAGCGCCGACAAGGGCGCGGTGCGCGACAAGGCGATGTTGGACGGTTGAGGCGTTGCCATGAAGACCGTGGCTTCCCACGGTCTTCATGGCATCCCGGCATTGAACTGTGGGAGGAACTCTGGGTGGCCTCGGGCTATCAGTCCCGACGCGTGACTGCAATCGCCTACAGTTCGGCTGCCTCTTGCGGCAATGTCACTCGCCGCCGACGCCCAGCCCATCCAGCGGGCTGCGCACCGCCGAGGCCCCGCGCCCCAGCACATGCGTGTAGATCTGCGTGGTGGCCACATCCTTGTGGCCCAGCAGCTCTTGCACGGTGCGGATATCGTGGCCGGCTTCCAGCAGGTGCGTGGCAAACGAATGCCGCAGGGTGTGGCAGGTCGCCGGCTTGGCGATGCCTGCACGGCGCCGTGCCGCCTGCACTGCGCGCTGCAGCGTTTCCTCCGACACGTGATGCCGGCCCACTCGGCCACTGCGCGGATCCACCGATCGACGCGCGGCGGGGAACAGATACTGCCAGGCGGGCTCGGCATCGGCACTGGGATACTTTCGCGCCAGCGCATGTGGCAGGAACACCCTTCCCGCCCACTCGGCGAGATCCGCGACGTGCAGCAGCAGCGCCCGCTCGCGTTGCTGCATCAATTCCCCGCGCAGGCTGCGCGGCAGCGGCACCCGCCGATCCTTGCCGCCTTTGCCGTCGCGCACCACGATCTCGCCGCGAACCATGTCCACATCCTTGATCCGCAACCGCAGGCATTCCAGCAACCGCATCCCGCTGCCGTACAGCAGCCCCGCCATCAGCCGACAACACCCGTCGAGCATCGTCAGCAAGCGCGCGACCTCCTCGACCGAGAGCACCACCGGAATCCGCCGCGGCCGCTTGGCGCGCACCAGATTCTCCATCCAGGGCAGTTCCACGCCCAGAACATCACGATAGAGGAACAACAGCGCCGCCAGCGCCTGATTCTGCGTTCCGGCCGAGACCTGCCCCCGGGTCGCCAGATCGGTCAGGAACGCTTCGACCTCGGCCTGCCCCATCTGCGCCGGATGCCGCTTGCCGTTGGCCAGGATGAAGCGCCGTATCCAGCCCACATACGCTTGCTCGGTGCGCAGGCTGTAATGCCGAAGCCGCAGCCGACCACGGACCCGATCCAACAGCTTGGGCGCCAGGCGCGTCGTTACGCCTGCATCGTCACGGGTGTAACTCATACGCCTGCTCAAACGTCGGATAACGCAACCAGCATCAACGCCAAGACCGTCGGTTGCCATCCGGCAAGTCATTGTTACGAAGTAGGAATTCCCCTCTTCCCAGACTTCTGGCATTAGTCGATACTTGGCGCAACACCGCTTTTAGGCGGTCCAATAGTAGTTAGGCAGCAGATGAGCACCCTCGCAGTTGAGGAATTTGATCCCGCGATTCACCGCGATCACATGCCGGAGGTTCCGTCCCCTAGTCCTGCGCGGCATGTCCTTGTTGTTTCATTTGGAAAGTTCAAGCTTGAGTTCCTATCCCAAGCTCAGCTTGAGGTCGCAATCGCCTACTTTTGCTCGCCGTCCGGCTCAACACGGATGTATGCCACTGGCGGAGACCATTGGGAGTTCCAGCCCTGGCAAAGCAGATTGCCTGCCGGAATCAACAATGCGCATAACCGCGACCGAGTGTTGTCGGCGCTCCTATCCGCTAGGGAGTTGGCTCGTGATCACTTACCATAGTCATGGGCCGCTGCCTAACAATTCATTCAAGCCGAAACCGCTTCGCGGTTCGGCTTAATTCAGGCGTTAGGGCGCACATGTGAGCACTTCGAGCAGCCAGCTAGAAGCTGATCCGAGGCAGCGCTTCTTCAACGAGGCAGGGGACTGCATCCCACCGTTTGTGCGTTTATCGTGGCGCGGGGGCTGCCTCAACCGAGACCGCTTCGATGCCACGATGATGCCTCGCTTCCTCTTTGAGGCGCTGGTAGCAGCGACCGGCACCAATGAGATCAGCGTGCACTTCTACACGGGCGAACAACCGCCAGCGCTAGGGGTGGTGCCGGATTGGGATTCCTTCTGCGCTGCCGTGAAGCGCCCCGGCAACCAGTCCCTCGAACATGTAGTGTTTGACGCTTCAGGCTCTTGGGCAGTGCTCGGCGAACTCGACGTTGTCGTACTAGGCGCGTCGCCCGAGGTAGCCGAGCGCATAGACCGTGAGCTAGAGCAGCATGGCACCAGCCTCACCCAGATGACGATCTGGGACTACGCCGGCACCCTCTCGGAAGATCCGCGGTACTCATACATGCGGGCGGTGGTCGGCTTGGCGCCGGCGGGTGCGCCCTAACAATTCGTCCAAGCCGATGCCGCTTCGCGGCGCGGCTTAACTCAGGTGTTAGGCATGCTTATGACACTGTTCGCGGCCACGGTTTTCACAGCAGCACTCGCTAGCTCAAGCGGCTCGGCAGAAGGGCCCTGCGTGGTTCAGTTCGCGAATGGAAGCGCACACAGCAGCATCGCGCAGCACTTCGCGGTCGCCTTTGAGCAAGAGGTACGGGGTCATAGTTTCCTCCGCTTGGCGCGAGCCTCTGGCGACTTTGACATCGAGTTCTATCTCGTCGGCGCTCCGGCGAACGATATTCGGTCGTACCCTTCCAACGATCGGTTCCGGGTGTTCTACGTCTTAAAGTATCGGGACGATAAATTTGACTCGGCATCCGTACTAAACTGCTCGGGACGGGGCGAAGAGTGCGCGGCCTCAGCTGCAAGAAGACTTGCAGAGACTTGCGCACGCATGCCTAACAAGTCATTCAAGCCGATGCCGCTTCGCGGCACGGCTTAATTCTGGTGTTAGGCCCCACATGAGAGATTCAAGAAGATCCCTTCCCGAAGCGCTCGTAGTGATTGAGCGCAACGGAGTTCACCGCATCGAGATTCGAGAGGTGCTGCAAGACGGAGACTCTTACTTCCTTGTCTTTGCTAAATCGGACGGTACAGAATTTCGAGTTCCAATTGATGGGGCAAAGCTCAAGAAGACAGTTGATGGGCGGGTGCCAGCGGATTTAATCTACAACGGCGGAGCGCTCGTCGCACCACAGCAAGATGTTTGAGATCTCGCGGGCCTGCCCGGAGGGGTGATGCCTAACAATTCATTCAAGCCGACGCCGCTTCGCGGCGCAGCTTAATTCAGGTGTTATGTCGCACAGAGAGTTCCCGGCGAGCGTTACACAAGCAACGATCTGCTCATACTTTTGGGCGGGAGTCGCTGTTGGCGTGTTGCCGTTTCAAAGCGGCAAGGATTGGGCTTTTTCTGTCATCGAGACGTTAGATGAGCCACCTATTGAGGTCATTGAGATTGCAACTGCCAATGACCGCAACAGCGCCATGGATGCGCTACAAGCCGCAGCCCACGGCGCAGATCAGCAGGCTGCGGGCCGGCTCCTATTGGCGGACATACTTGCCCAGCGCAAGTCTGGGGACATATCTGCAGCAGACGCGACTCTCGCGGCCATGCGTGTAGCTCAAACAACGAGCCTTCCCGACGAGGTCTACTATCACTTTGACGGGCTAGATGACGAGCTTCAACTGGCGGCCAACGGAGCGTACGGCAATCTAGCAGAGATCACGTTAGACGTGCTCAAGGCTCTTGAGGAGCACGCGGGTGCAACATAACAATTCATTCAAGCCGAAGCCGCTTCGCGGCTCGGCTTAATCAGGCGTTAGGCGACAGGACCATGATTAATTGCACCGACAACCCAGTGGGCTGGTCCCTGCTCCTTGACGACCTTGAGGATGCGCGTGAGCACTTGGACAACCTCATCAAGGAGATATCTGCGAGTTCAGGGTATGGAGAGCCTGAGTTTCGGATAGATCTAGGCCATGTGTATGCTCATCTCAATCGGGCATGGAGGCGTAGAGACATTGCTGAGGACTTTACGGACGGCGAGTGGGCAGTTGCCGGTGCATTTCCCAATGATCTTGAGCCAGTCGCCTAACAAATCATTCAAGCCGAACCCGCTTCGCGGGTCGGCTTAACTCCGGTGTTAGAGACGATGGTTGAAGGTCCAGCAGAGGTCGACAGAAGCACTTACACCTTCTTTAGCGACAGCATTGAGCTGGCGTACCGATCTGCTGTGACAAAGGATCTTGACCATAGCAACTCTATGGCCCGGTACTCGTTGCTCGCCACTGCTCACTTCATCGAGGCCAGTGCCAACGCCTGCATTGAATCCCTTAGTCTTGGCAATGGATTTGCCAGCGACATAGACAAGCTTCCGTTCCTGTCAAAGTTCGACCTGTTCTGTCGTCTTAGGCGTCGCGGCGCGTCCATAGATCGTGCGCGGCACGAGGTGCAGCAGGTAGTGGAGATCAAGAGAGTGCGAGATCTGTTCGTCCACCCAAAAGCACAGGCCGTGATTTGGGAGCACTGGTCGGAGGACGAGTCAACCGCTCGTTGCCCAAGAACACCAGCGCTTGACCTTCCAAAGACCCCAAGCTTCTGTTGCGCGGATGATTCAGTCAACGCATTGCGCGCCTGTCACAACTTTATGGCCTACGTCTTTCAGGCACTCTGTAAATCTAGCAAGACCACCGCTTCAACGATCCTATTCTGCGAGGATCCTGGGTTCGACCAAAGCAAGACTGTCTACGGCTGCTTGAGCAAGGAGATTCATTTATGGCTGAGTTCAAACGCTATAAGCATTAAGTACATTCAGGTCTACTAGCCATCGTCTCTAACAATTCATTCAAGCCGACGCCTCTTCGCGGCTCGGCTTAATTCGGGCGTTAGGCCGCATAGCATGCATCAGTACCAACGGTTAATGCGTCGGAAAGGCGTAACAACTCATACGGACGATGAAAGGATGCAAATTCTCGCGTTGCTTCAAAGCGCGCCTGGGGTGGATAACGTTGAGATTGTTGGAGTCCATCCAAAGGGCGGGTACCGCACCACGTTTGACCTATCGATCGATTCAATTGACGCTTTCTTAGCTCTACTTGAGGCGAACGACTGGATGTCAGTCTTTTAGTTGGCGGCCGCAACTGCGCTAGCATGCGGCCTAACAATTCATTCAAGCCGAACCCGCTTCGCGGGCCGGCTTAACTTAGGTGTTAGGCACCATGTCAGAGATCCTGCTCTTCACAGTCGAAGAGATCTTTAAGCTTTCGGGGCGTCCGGGACCGGTTCTTGTTCCCGGGATTCTTAACAAGCCTAGCCTTCCATCAATTCGGATTGGCACTCCGATTTTCATTGTCACACCCAGCGGCGACCGCATCGACACACAAATAGCTGGCGTAGAGATGATCAACTATGGCCGCATGCCGCTTCCGGACAGTCCTTCTGCGCCCATTGGCTTGCCCTCCTCGCTGTCCAAGGACCAGATCCCTATCGGCAGCAAGGTCTATCTCACTAGCACTGGTGGAGATCGCGCTGGTGCCTAACAATTCATTCAAGCCGAAGCCGCTTCGCGGCTCGGCTTAATTCAGGCGTTAGGCACATGGACGAAGATCTTCGCCAACTGATTGACGTATGCATCAAGCGCGTGGGCGGAAACACACTTTGGCCCGATGGCTTTGAGCCATTCTGCCTAAAGCACGGCGTGGATAGAGACCGCTTGTGCTATCTCTTTGCCAAAGTAGTCGCAGAGGAGTTCGTAAACGGCGAGATGTCCTATGCAGACGGAGACGTGGCCATGAACCAGCTCTCCGGAATTATGGACATTGACCTTAGGGGCTTCCCGTTGGAGGTCTATTTGGCCTTTGATGCTGGGGAGTTCTGCCGCGATGACGATACAAAGGGCACCATTCCTTGGCAAAAATACACGCTTCCGGCCGTAATGGAGGCGTTGGCAAGTGAAGGCCTGCTGCCAAGTGCCTAACAATTCATTCAAGCCGAAGCCGCTTCGCGGCTCGGCTTAATTCAGGCGTTAGGGCCCAATACAGTGTCCACACACTCGAAGGTTGATCCCGGCCTATCTTGGCCCAGCGGCGACTATCGAGATGTGGCCGTACTTCCTTTGGATGATCTAGTCGTAAGCAAGGTCTTCGGAGATATACTTGAGGGAACCGAGCCAGGACTAGGGGACTGGCTCGCGGTTGGATTCCAGCTCTATGATGGTCAATACGTTGAGCTTGTTCGCTACAAACTTAGTCCACCGCCACTTGGTTACACCGTTAGGTTTGATAGTTCTGCCAGTGTCGAGCCAGGGCTATCTTCTGTGCTTTCTTTGGCGGGCTTAACGCGATCAGCGCTTCCATGGGTCGCGGCTGGGCCCTAACAATTCATTCAAGCCGACGTTGCTGCGCAACGTGGCTTAATTCAAACGTTAGGCAGGCCTATAAAAATTACTTGGAGGTTTTAGTATGAGTCCGATGCCAATGACGTTGGAGACGCTTGCCAGCTTGGGCGCGTGCCTTGATCTGTTAGCTCACACCTACATGCCGATGACGCTAGAGAAATTGGTTGGCCTCGCTGCGAGTAGCGGCGGTCACATCATCAATGCATCGCAAAGCATGCCAATGACGCTGGAGAACCTTGCTCGTATTGGGGGCTCGCATGTCACCTTTAAATTTTGACCTGCCTAACAATTCATTCAAGCCGACGCCGCTTCGCGGCGCGGCTTAATTCAGGTGTTAGGCAGAAATGAGAGTTCTCGCAGCGGCCACTCTTTCAATCCTTCTCATGGCTGGCTGCGCGTCTTCTGGCCGGATAAGTCCTACACAAGCGCCTGCGCCAAACGCGGTGATGGGTATCTGGGATCTTGTAGTCACCGACAAGAGCCAGACGCAATCATTTAGCTTTGCTCTCACGAACACACCTGCCGACACCTGCATTTCCGGCAACTGGTTCCAGGCACAGCCGCTCTCTGCGCCGCAGGGGCAGGTATCCCGGCCGGCTTATCAGTACCAATCTGGCAAGCTCGAGATCCTGCTATCCACCGAGCTGTGCGACGCCTACACTGTTCTCATAGGCAATGTTTCTGGCTCAACCTTCGAGGGGTCTCATGTCTCTTATGGCCTGTTCGGCAGCACGGAGCACGGCAAGGTTAGCGGCGCGCTTCGGCAATAGCCGGTTGCCGCCTAACAATTCAATCAAGCCGACGCCGCTTCGCAACGCGGCTTAATTCAAGCGTTAGGCCGTGGTGGAGCAACAGCATCGGTGCTCGCATCTTCGACCAGTTCACTGGCGCGCACACGGTCGGCTCCGGATACGGGTTCTCACCATAACTGGCATCGGACAGTCCGCCGCTTCGTCATTTCGTGTCGCTGCCGCGCGGCACTCATTGCGCCTGGCTTCGGAGCCAACAGGCCTCGTGGCATTGCGGCGCAAGCTTCATCCCGCAAGCTGTGGCACACTCGGCTCAGGCGGGCAGTGCTGGGGAGCACGGTTGCGGTCTCAACCGTTTCGGCCACTCACTGCTTAACAACTCATTCAAGCCGACGTTGCTTCGCAACGCGGCTTAATTCAAGCGTTAGAGCCCTTTGGAAACTTGGCAGCCCATTACAGTCGTTGAGCTTGAGGCGCTGGTGGCCGATCAGTTCCCTAGCTGCTCGCCTACCCAGCAAGCCGCATTCGCCTCATATCGCGTGCCGTTTTATTCAGTCCCTTTCCAGCGCAGCCGTGCCTTGGAGCATGTCCTTGTCGTTGCAGAGTTGCCATCTGGCCTGCTCTACTACGAGGACGTTGAGGAGGGATTTGAGGTTGGGGTGCTAGATGCTGACGGCATCCTGCAGGACCATGGCTGCAACCAGTTGGAATTGACTCATGCGCTGTCGCGGGCAGGGCTCTAACAATTCATTCAAGCCGAATCCGCTTCGCGGGTCGGCTTAACTCAGGCGTTAGGCTGCTAAGGAACGATATCGTGACTGATCTGAACAGTCTTCTCGCAATCTCCGGTCTCGCCGCACTCTTGGTGCTGATGATTTCGGCTTGGATGTTGCGCCGGCGCTTGCGCAGCCGCAGCAGTTCTGCACTTGCGTGGTCGCTCACGCTGCTCACACTCTGGCCGTTCCTGTCCAACCTCAGCACCTACCTCGTGCTCAACTACGGCAATCCGTCGCAACCTCATCCTGCCGTCAACTGGATCGTTGTCACCGTTGAGGTTTTCTTGCCGTCATTGCTGTTCTTGGTTGTCGCGGTGAGCTTCTTCCTGTCAGTCAGGGGCGTCGCTGCGCGGCCTAACAATTCATTCAAGCGGAAGCCGCTTCGCGGCTCCCCTTAATTCAAACGTTAGGCCGCACAACAGCACCTCGCGTTCGGCACAACTCATGAATCAAGCTCATCGGGCTACTCGGACTGGATCCGTAGGAACCACATCATCATGAAGCTCTACGGGTACGCAGATGAAGGTAAGCCACCCGAGGAAGTAGTGCCGCTCACGCTAGCGGAGGTCACGCTGTGCGCTACGCCCAAAGAACTGCAGGCGCTGAGCCGCTTCCTAGCTGCATGCGCTGACGAAATGCTTCGCATGGGTGCGTCATACGATCACGTGCACTTCTCGGACAGACACAAAGAATTCAGGTCTTCCCCGCACTTCGTGGTCGCCGCAGCCGAGTGAGTTCCTCCGGTGAGGCGACCCTCGGGCACCGGGCCAGCGCCAACAATCGCACCACAGTTTCACAGGTCGCGAGTGCGGCCTAACCCTTCGCTCGAGTGGGCCGCCACCGGCATGGCACTTGGCCTGCTCACCGGCCAGTGCCATTATCCGCTGCGCGGGCCAAGCGCCATGCCGGCGTCGGTCCCTCAGCTCAAACGTTAGGCACCGCATGCAGCTAATTGGCTTTTCAATTGCAGAAGACTTTATCGCGCTTGAGCGCGGGCTTGACCGTTTTGATCTGCACAACAACTTTGACTTTCAGGGCATGTCATACGCCCCAGCGCCACAGACGTTAGAGCTACATTGGTGCCGTGGCACCGGCGATTGGGTAAAGCCATCGGACCCGCCTGAGCTCTCACTCAGCTTTGCTGGGGTGTACTTGTTCAAAGCCCAGGAGCGAGACCCGGCAGTTCCATTCACCGAGGATAGCTGCTTGGACTCCCTTGGATTCATGTGGGACGACCTATTAGCTGAGATGCGTGCATTTACCTCAAATAGACCTTCTGAGGGCTGCAACCACCTCACGGCCAACTTCATGAGCGGCCTTAGCATCAAAGTGGGCGCCGCATCCGCGACTCTGCGTGTCTCGGGCGGTGCCTAACAATTCATTCAAACCGACGCCGCTTCGCGGCTCGGCTTAATTCAGGCGTCAGACCGCTATGGAAGCAATCAAGGTCGTAGGCGCCAATCTTCTCCTGTCAGCTCCGGACAGCTGGGATCGCGTTTCCGTCGAAGCATCGTCAGACGCTCAACGACTAGCGTGCATCTATCAAACATGGGATGGGTTTCGCGTACAGCGCCACATTCGGGGCAAGATGGAGCCGCAATGGAAGGGAAAGTGGTGGGTTGAAGATGGTAGGGTTTCCATCGCCGATACGTTAGATTCTGCTCAAGCACTGGCCGTCAGCTATCTCGGCATGGCGGCCTAATAATTCATTCAAGCCGAACCCGCTCCGCGGCGCGGCTTGACTCAAGGCTTAGGTTTCAGGCCAATACAACCTGCATCTCGCCCCACCAAGGCCAATCATGGGCGACCTCAGTGCAGCATCAACGATAGAAAGGTTTGCGATGAAGACTATTGCTTTCACCGTGCTTGTTGCAGTTTTTGGCCTGGGTCATGCAGCTCAGGCGCAACCTTCCACGCCGGATCTCTCGACGATTGCCGACGGCAAGTCGTGGAAGGTGTTTCATGCAAACGTCGAGCGCACCGAGAAGGATGGGAGCACTGCGGTGCGCCTAATCGCCAAAGGGGACCCACCCATTGGAATCGTGGGTTTGGCGCTTCCGCGCGGGTTGACCTTCTCGACCGGGACGATTGAGGTCGACTTGAAGGGCAAGAACGTCAAGCAGAGAAGCTTTCTCGGCGTAGCGTTCAACGTCATCGACGAGAAGACCTTCGAGGCCGTGTATTTTCGGCCGTTCAACTTCAACGCCGAAGCGCCCATTCGCAACCGCTCGGTACAGTACATAGCGTGGCCGGAAAACACCTGGGAGCATCTGAGGAAACGCGCACCGGGCCAGTTCGAGAAGGCAGTGAACCCGGCCCCGGATCCGGACACCTGGTTTCACGCCAAGATTGAGGTGACCGCCAGCCAGGTGCGCGTATTCGTGAATCACGCAAAGGAGCCGAGCCTGGTCGTCGCCAGGCTGTCGAGCGGTGATACCGAACGCCCTGTTGGACTTTTCGTCGATTCAGATGACGGCCAATACGCCAACCTGCAAGTCGCGCCGCTCAGGCCTCTACACCCGTAGGCTTTGCATCGGCGGCCGCGCTGGTGCCTGACCCCTCGGTCAAGCGGGGCGCCAATGGCAAGTCAGCAAGCTCGGTCTGGCGGAACGCGGTACGTTTTTCGCAGACCTGGGCTTGGCGTCCTGCCATCGTCACCCGTTTACCTCGCTTGTGCATTACACCAAAAAGACGGCCACGCCACGTTGAGTGCCTGGGCCTGGTCGCTTAGGCGTTGAACAAGCATCTTTCGGACTTGGAGGTCCATGGCTGCTCGGATCGTCAGCGCCCTTGACGTCAGTAGCATCAAGCTATGGCGCGTGCGGCGTTGCGGATGCTGCCTAACCATCGCGGCCGGACTCGCCTCGCGGATCGGCTTGACTCAGGCGTCAGCCCACTGGGAGAGTTCGTCGCCATATCTGGCGCTTCATCCGGTGCTTTGGCTAGTTCGTCGCACGCCAGTTGCCGCATTTCCCTGGAGCTGCAATCCTTCCGCTTCCGCTCACGGGCCAAAGGAGCCGCGTCGTGAAAGCACTAATTGCGACAGTTGCCTGGTGCCTTCTCTTTGTTCTGTGCTGGCCGCTGGCCCTGCTGGTCTTGGTGCTGTGGCCGATCGTTTGGCTACTGACCTTGCCCTTTCGCCTAGTGGGGATCACGTTCTCCGCAGTGTTCGCGCTCCTGCACGCCATCCTGTTCCTGCCTGCCCGCCTCCTTGGTTGGCGGCCGGGACACACAGCGGCGGCCTAGCGCTCAATCGGGGGCCGTTCCGCAGCGGGACCTAGCTCGAACGTCAGGCGACAGCATGAAGTACGCGGATGGCACAGACATAGAAGTTGGCGACATTCTCCGGATCGACGGGGCCTACCGTGGCCGCGTCATTGCCTCGATGGACACAAACGAGTACCTGCCGGACGAGGACAGTTGGGCATATCTTGGCGCAGGCATCATGGTCGACACGGATTTCGCCGGGCTTGTGCATTACACGACGGAGACGGCGGAGGAGTTCGTACTGATCGAGCGCGGGGCGCCCACCTGACACCTCGTTCAGCGGCGTCCGCATCATGGCTTGGCTTGGCTCAGGCGCAAGCCACTCGGAGATCCTTCCAAGGGAATCGCATATGACACGACTCTTGTTGCTCGCACTATTCGTTGTGCCTTTCAGTGCAAGCGCAATCGTCATTCGGGATGACGTGGATGACGCGAAGTACCGAGTTCCGGCATCTGAGTTGCCTGCGCTAGTCGACATGCCTGGTGAGGGACATGGCGTGCTGGTTGCACCGCAATGGGTGATAACCGCTGCCCATGCGGTCACCTGGCAACCGGACATCAAGCAGGTCACTATCAATGGGATATCCAGGGACGTTGAACGTGTCGTGATACACCCCGGATACAAGAAGCCGCCACAAGCGCTGCTGGACCAGGCGCTCGCCACTTGGGATTGGACGCTTTTCCGGGTGGCGCTCTCCTCCTCGGATGACATCGCACTTCTCAAGCTGGCACAACCTGTTACCGATGTCTCGCCAGCCGCACTCAACAAGCGCGATGACGAGTTCGGCAAGACCATCAAGGTCATGGGGAAAGGCGCTACCGGTAACGGCGTCACGGGCTATGCATTCGGCAGCTCCCACCGCACGGAGCTTCGCCGCGCTTATAACACGGTCACCAGCGCCGATGGCCGCTGGCTCTGCTATGTGTTCGACAAGCCATCGGACGCCCTTCCCCTTGAGGGTGGGTCAGGAAGTGGCGACAGCGGCGGGCCCGTCCTTATCCAGGCTGACAAGGATTGGCTGGTGGCTGGACTGACTTCATGGTCGGATCCTCAAAGCGCTATCAGAACGCCCGGGAGGTATGGTCAAATCACCTGCAATGTCCGCCTGAGTCACTACAGCCAGTGGATCGAGAGCATCCTATCTACGCAGTCGTAGGCGGGCGCTGACTGCCCCTTCAAGCCGAGGCCGCTTCGCAGCCAGGCCCAACGCACACGTAGGCCTATGCCCAGACATTGCAGCTATTGCGGGTTGGAGCTTCGCGAGGTCGGGGACTTCCGATCCTACTGGCTTATCGTTTACGAGTGCCCGAGCAAGCTGCCTCTTCACGACTTCCTCGAAGTGGGCGATCCTCGTTGGACTTTTCCGCTCCTGGACCTCAATCCCGGCATCAAAGACCGCCTGGCCGATGCGGCCCCATCGCTTGTCGAGCTTGCCGTCTCCCGCATCCGAATGATTGACTACAAAACCGTAAGCATTGCCGGCTTCGAGCAAACTTTACTCGGCACCTTTTCAGAGCCCGGCAATGCTGCCGTACAGTCCTAACAATTCATTTAAGCCGAACCGCTTCGCGGCGTGGCTCAATCCCGACGTTGGGGCACAGCATGAGACGTCAAACAGGTTTGATAGCACTTCTTTCGGCACTTTGCGCAGGCTGCGCCACCACCTCGGATGGCACAGATATCTACTCGGGAGAGTACTTCTACAACTTTGAGTTCGCCTATCTGACTCCTGCCGACAAGAGCGAAAAATGGTGCATCAACGGCGACATGTCCAAAGCTGAGTTGCCGGAGCGCTGGGGTATCTCGCATGTCACGGTACAGGGCATACTCGGACCGCAGGGGAGCTATGGCAATCTCGGCGTATGCAAACGCGTCCTCACCGTTACGAAGCTGATCAAGGCAAGCAACATGCGGGGGCGTGAGTGAGGCCAGCCGTCGCAATGCGCTCAAGCCAAAGCCGCCGCACGCATCAGTTCAATTCAAACGTTAGAGCCACATGACCCCTCTCGACCGCATCACCGAGCGCGTCAGCCGTCTAGGGCATCCCGACAAGCCTGGCACCCCGCGACCACTGCTGACCGTCGACGAGTTCTTCGAGGGTAACGTCGAGGTCGGGAGCATCGGCTGCAACCTTGACGGCGCTCCGGGACCCGGCGCGTTCCACAACCTCTTCCGCACTATTGCACAGCGTCCGGATGTCGAAGACATCCGCGTTCAGATCACCGCATTCGACTGTCCCGAGTGGCCGTTTTCGGATACCGTCTACATCATGACCTCCGCCACACCCGAGGAGGTGGCGACATGGTTCCCCAAGCACCTAAAGCCCGACGAGACTTGGACCGGCTTCGTGGATCAACCATACGAGCCTTATCAAGTTCCCCGCGAGACACGCCCCGTTGCCTGTTGGTGGGACTGATGGACCCTGGCGTGCTGTTCGAGCGTACGCCGCTTCGCGGTGCAGATTGATTCCTGCGTAGGCGCCATGACATCCACCATGCATGATTCCCAGCCTCTGGAAGCCCTTCGTTACCGTTTCAACGCTGGCGAGGACCTGAAGTACCTCTTCTTCTGGGGTCATCGGACCAGCAAAGGCAAAGTGACCGCATCCTGCTTCAGCCAATGGTATGAAGCTCCGTTCGTCGCTGAAGGGCAGCGCTATCCGACAGCCGAACACTTCATAATGGCGGAGAAGGCCGCGCTGTTCGGGGATCAGGCAACAAGAGCGTTGGTACTTCAGGCGCCTACGCCCGGAGCAGCGAAGGCGCTAGGGCGGCAGGTGCGCGGCTTCGATGAGGCGACTTGGCTGGAGAATCGCTTCGCCGTGGTGGTCCGTGCCAACGAGGCCAAGTTTGCTCAGAACACGGCGTTGGGCCTGTTCCTCAAGCAAACAGGCTCACGCATTCTCGTCGAGGCGAGTCCCGTCGACACCATCTGGGGCATTGGCCTCGCCCAAGACGACGCAAGGGCAGGCAACCCGAACCTCTGGCTCGGCCTCAATCTCCTGGGCTTCGCCCTCATGCAGGTGCGCGACGGCTTCTAGGAACGCTGCGGACCATGCTGCGCCGCCGACACTTCATTGCACCCCCATGACCCCTACCGCACTCGAAGTACTGAACCAGCTGAGCACCAAGCTGCGCCGTGCTTCCGTCGCTACGGTCGGCGGCTTCCGCCCACCCGAAGACCCGCTGACTTCATGGTTCTGCCGCGCAGTCGGCCCGCCGAACGAAGGCCTTCCTTCGTGGAATGGCGAGCCGATGTTTCCGCTGTTGCAGGTCCGCATCGACGAGTTGCCCTTCGTTCCCCCGCAGTTGCAAGGCATCGCGTTGCTGGTGCTGTTCCAGAACCTGCAGCGCCACCCATTCGATCGCCCGCATGGCGATGGCTGGCTGGTCCGCGAGTACAGGTCGCTGGATGGCCTGCAGCCGCTTCCCTCCATGAGGCACCCGTTTCGGCCTTTTCCGATCAGCTGGAGCGAGGTGGAGGACGATGCTCCCGGGTGGGAAGATGCCTGGGACTGCGTCGACCTGACGCCCGTCAACGACGACGAGGCGGCATCCGCTGCATTCTTCGATGACTTCGCGCGCCATGCCGGTACCAAATTCGGCGGATACCCTGTCGAGGTCCAGCATGGCGTCGGCCTGAAGGACTTCGTCTTCCAGGTGGCATCGGAAGAAAAAGTGGGCTGGATGTGGGCAGACAACGGAGTCGGCTACTTCTTCCGCTCGCCCGAAGGGCAATGGTCATGGTCTTGCCAGTTCTACTGAATACAGCCGACGATGCATCCAAGCCGAGCCACCAGCGCAATGTCGTCTGGGTGCTCACCCTGGCGGTGTTCGTGCTTCCGGCCCGGCCCCACCACGAAGTCAGGCATTCGGACAGTCATGACATGAAGCCCGCCGGCTACTCCGGAACACCTCTCGCCCAAAAGCTGGGTATCGCGGCGAACAGCACCGTGGTTGCGCGATACGCGCCCGACAACTACCGCGCATTGCTCGAGCCGGTTCCCGCTGGGGCCATCTTCGAATCGACCGTCTCCCCTGCCACCGACATCGTGCATCTCTTCGCCGAGCGCAAGCGTGTCTTGGAAGCCGAACTTGCGGTGCTGCGAAGCGCGATCAGACCCAATGGCGTTGTCTGGGTGTCCTGGCCCAAGAAGGCATCGAAACTGCCGACCGACATCACCGAAGACACCATCCGGGAGTTGGCGCTACCGCTCGGTTTTGTCGACGTGAAGGTCTGCGCGGTGGACGCGATCTGGTCGGGCTTGAAGTTGGTCATTCGCAAGGAACTCAGATAGGCATGCGACCTACGTCCCGCGCCTGCCGTTTCGCCTGTCGTGGTCTTGGCCTCCGTCGACGCCCGTGCGGCCATTGTGCAATCGCTGCGCCAGCAATGACAGGGATTCAACAGCGGCGTTCGCCAGGCAGCGCGCTTGTTGCACTGCTTGCATTCTCCTTCCCCGCCTACGCGACAAGCCAATGCCCGCCCGAATTCGGCCCGAAGGATCCGACCGTCAACCTGCTGGGCTGGCTCGTCGTCGCCGTGGGCATCGTCGTTGGCGGCCTGCTGTTCGCTTACCTCGTCCGGCGCTCGCGCGGCATGCGTTGGCTTTCTCGATCGGCCGTCATCGTCCTTGGCTTCTGCGGGATGATCGCCGTGTGGGTGGGCGGCCTGGCGTTGGCCTTCGTGTACTTCTTCTTCCAATGCTAGCAATGCGCCCGGACCGGTCATCCGCGCCGAGAGCCCCGGTCATGGACCGGCATGGTTCCGGCAAGCCCGGCGCCTCGCGCCCTTCGCTCGGCTTGCACTTCGCTGACCGTATCGTCCGCCCACTGCCGTTCTGCCGGGATGTTCCAGATGCTGTCCTCCGCCCCAAGTTCTCCGTCCCCGCTGCGGCCCTTCGCGGCGCGGGTCCTGGTCGTCATGGCGCTGGCCGGCCTGGCGCTGCTGGCCTGGCAGCTCTCCGAACTGCTGCTGGTCGTGTTCGGCGCGGTGGTGGTGGGCGTGCTGCTGCACGGGCTGGCGTCGGCACTGCGCAAGTGGCTGCCGGTGCCGGAGTGGGCGGCTCTGGGCCTGGTGATCCTGCTGTTGGTGCTGATCCTGTCGTCGATCGTGTTGCTGTTCGGCGCGGAAGTCGCCGCCCAGATCGACGCGTTCCGGACCACGCTGCCGGCGGCATGGAACAAGTTCCACGCGTGGCTGCAGTCCGGCCCGCTCGGGCCGCAGATCGAGAGCATCCCCGACCAGTTGCGCGACGGCGCTTCGACGCTGGCCACGCATGCCGGCGCGATCGTGCTGTCGGCCGGCGGCGGGATCACCGACGCGGTGCTGATGATCGTCGGCGGCGTCTACCTGGCCGCGCAGCCCAAGCTGTACCGGCGCGGGTTGCTGCGGCTGTTGCCGCGCGACCGGCGCGATGTCGCCGACGAGGCCTTGGCCGCCAGCGGCCAGGTGTTGCGCGCCTGGCTGGGCGGTCAGTTCCTGGCGATGCTGGTGATCGGCAGCCTGACCGGCCTTGGGCTGTGGCTGCTGGGCGTCCCGGTGGCGCTCGGCATCGGCCTGCTGACCGCGCTGCTGGACTTCATCCCGATCGTCGGCCCGATCGTGGCGGCGGTTCCGGCGGTGCTGCTCGGCTTCACCGTCAGTCCGCAAGTGGCGCTGGGCGCGCTGCTGGTGTTCGTGGTCCTGCAGCAGATCGAGGGCCATGTGCTGCAACCGGTGATCCAGGCGCGTGCGGTGGACCTGCCGCCGGCCTTGCTGCTGTTCTCGCTGTTCGGCATCGGCGTGCTGTTCGGACCGATGGGCGTGGTGTTGGCGGCGCCGCTGACCGTGGTGATCTACGTGCTGGTCAAGCACCTGTACGTTCACCATGCCCTGGACGACCCCGACGACGCCGTGCCGGTGACCTGATCCGCTGGAGTCGTCCGAGGCCACCTCGTGGGCTCTGCACCAGGACATGCCAAGCAATCGCCCCAAGAGTCAGCCTTTGCCGGGAAATGCGTGGGTCGGTCGGCCAAACGATCTGGCCAGCGGATAGATTTGCATCGGAACTGGAGCGTGCTCCGGCCACGTCGGGCGGCGCCCGATCCTCTGGATCGTGCTCGCCGCCGAGCAAGGCGGTGCGTCCGGCATCGCATTCGTCCGGGATTCCGTGGGCTGGTATCCTGGAGGCCAATTGAAGCGTTGCGGTCGGATAGACCCCTTTGCTTGGCCGCACCACGCTGTACAGGTATCAGACATTCATGCTGACGCTGCAAGAACTGCTCGACCGCGATGATCCGGCGATGCCGCTGGTCAGGCAATGGCTTTCCGAAGCCAGCCGGCCGTTCGAGGTGCTCTCGCCTTCGCAACAACGCGATGGCGTTCTGCTCGGTCTCCAAGTCACGACCCGCTCCCCCATGGGCGCCATCGCGTACGAGACCGGCGGGCTGTTGATCGATCACGGCTGGCTGCGCATCCTCGGTTCGGGCCATCCCAAGTTGCCGCGCGACATCGTCGAGTGGAATGCTAGCCGCGCTTCGGGCCACCTATTGGTCGCAGACGATGTGGCCGGTGGCTTCTTCTCGGTGAACGGCGGCAGCCTGGGAAGCGACCTGGGTGCGATGTACTACTTCGCACCCGACACGCTGCGATGGGAAGCCTTGGATATCGGCTACACCGACTTCCTCCGCTGGGCGCTCAGCGACCGTCTGGACATTTTCTACGAAGGCTTGCGCTGGCCCGGGTGGGAGACAGACGTGAGGCAGGCCGGTGGAAGCCAGTGTTTCAGCTTCTTTCCGTTTCTTTGGAGCAAGGAAGGATCCGTTGCATCCAGCTCCCGCAAGCTGATCGACGTCGCCGAACACTACGCTTCCCATACAGGGTGGGCCAGCGAAGCGGAATGAACCCGTCCCCGCTTCGGGTAGCATCCACTGTCCAGCGCTGAAAGACATCTATCCAAATGCTGCACCACATCTTCCTGGGCGTTTCCGAAATCGAGCGCTCGGCGCGCTTCTACGACGCCGCGCTTCTGCGGCTCGGCTACGTGCGCGTAGGGAAAGACCTGACCCCGGGAGTCGACGATCAAGCCGTCGGCTATGGCACTCCCGGTAGCGGCGACAAGCTGGCCATCAAGCTCAGGAGCGCGGATGCGCGAGCGCCCGGTCCCGGATTCCATCTGGCCTCCTCAGCGGATACCCACGCTGCCGTCGACGCATTTCATGCGGCGGCGCTATGCAACGGTGGTCAGGACAATGGTGCTCCCGGGCTGCGTCCGGACTACCGGGACAGCTACTACGCCGCATTCGTCGTCGATCCCGACGGCCATCGTCTTGAGGCCGTCCTCAACCCGATGCACTGACGCCGGGATACGCTCGAGGCCTCCTAGCGAGCGCGAGCATCGGTGCATCGATGGATGCCGTCGAGAAGCTTTCCGCGACTTCGTTCGCTCCTCCAACCGGACCCCATTCCGCATCGTTGCGCAACGCTGGTCGGCGATGGCGAGGCATCGGGAAATGCGCCGGCGAAGCTTCTTGTTATTCTGGCTCCCTTTTTTCATGGACGAACGCCGAGAACCATGTCCAACCACTCCTCGCCCCACATCGGGAAGATGTTGCTGGGCCTGCTGTTCGCCCTGATCGGCATCGGCTTGCTGGGCATCGCCGTCAATCTTGCGCTGAATCGGCACGCGTTCCTCGCCCGCGCACGCATCGCCGATGGCGTCGTCAGCCGTTTGAACGCCGGCGGTTCGCACCCTGAGATCGCCTTCACTACCGGTGCTGGCGAAAAAATTTCCTATCCCCAGGGCGGCTTGATCTCCGGCTATCGGCAGGATCAGCGAGTGCGGGTGCGTTACCTGCCCGAGCGGCCCGCAGGCAGCGCCATCGTCGATGATCCGGGCGCATTGTGGGGCGTCCCTGGGTTCCTGGGAGGTCTGGGCCTGATATTCGGCGGCGTCGGCTTGGCAAAGGCCGTTCGCTGGCGCAGCAGCGATACCGATCGTTCGCAGCAAGGGCGTTGAACGCAGGCGCCACACCACTTCGATGCTGATGATCGTAAGGTCGATGGCACCATCGGACCATAACGTGGGGATCCATCCGAGCGCTTAGGCGCTGGCGGCAGTTCTCCGAAGCCAGCGCCCTGGCGGCATCCTTGCTGTGCCCCCGATTAGGCTAGCGGCACCCCTCCGTTGCGAATGGCCCCCATGCGTCCAACCCAGCCTCTACGGATCGGCCTGCACACGCACCCGCACTGCAGACCCGCGACGGCGTGCTGCACCTCAATCCCGGCAGCGCCGGGCCGCGTCGCTTCACTCTGCCAATCGGCATGGGCTATCTGTATCTGGAGGCTGGCGGCGTCCGCGGCGAGTTGCACGCGCTGCCGCTGATCCAGGCGCGTGCGGTGGACCTGCCGCCGGCCTTGCTGCTGTTCTCGCTGTTCGGCATCGGCGTGCTGTTCGGACCGATGGGCGTGGTGTTGGCGGCGCCGCTGACCGTGGTGATCTACGTGCTGGTCAAGCACCTGTACGTCCACCATGCCCTGGACGAAGCAAACGATACCGTACCGGCGGATTGATCCGGCCGGGTAACGCGTAGACTCCGGATCTCCATGACCGATGCCGCCGCACAGCGGCGCCCAATGCGGACGTTATCCGATGCACCGCGCCACCCTGAGCTACGACAAAAAGCTGATCCGGCAAGCCGTGGCGAGCTACTGGTGGCGCGTCGTCGGCCTGCGCTATGGCGTCGCCCTGGCCTTGGTGGCGGGACCCCTCGTGTTCCTCGTTCGCGGCGGCAATGCCTCCTGGTTGGTCGGCGTCCTGGCAAGCGTACTGGCGCTCGGCATTGCCCTTCCCGTAGCGCTGTACGCCATCCACTATCGCAACTCGCTGCTCAAGCTCGATGCAATGGGTACTCCCCTCGGCACGCTTGAGGCATCCGAAACCTCGCTGTCGCTTTCGTCCGGCGCTGGCACCACGACCATGCCCTGGTCGGCAGTCTGCGAAGTGTGGCGATTCGACTCCTATTGGCTGCTGCTGCTTTCGAAGTCTCAATTCGTCACCTTGCCTCTCGCCGACCTCAGCCCGGAAGCCGCGGAGTTCATCCGCACAAGGATCCTGGCTGCGGGCGGCAAGGTTTCCTGACGCCGGATACGGTCGCGGCCACCCGATGCCCCACTACTACAAACGCCGCTGGAATCAGTCCCGCGCCGATCGCTACGACGCATGGGGTCACTCCTGGTGGCTGTTCGAGACCGATGATGCGTTCTGGCCGAGCCGGCAGATCGAGATCTATGACGCCGGCCCGGTCCTGTTCTACCACCGCGACCGCCTTGAGGATGCGTATGGAGGCCTCAGTGCCGCGGCGCTCGATCCAGACGAGTTCGAGCCGTTTCGCATCGATCGCACCGAGTTCGAGCGCGAGTGGGCGAACCACAAACCGCTCAATGACACCTAAACTACGCGAGCCGGCGCCTCTGGCGCGGCGCTGACATATCGGGGCTGACAGGGACGTTGCGTGCCGCATTCTGCAATCTACATTCTCGGCCTCTTGGCAGTGCTTTTCTGCGCGTTGCTCTGGCTGCGCCGCCGGCGCAGGCCCATGCGCTCTGCAGAAGAAGCCATTGCGACGACATGGCTTGGCGTCAGGCGCCTGGTAATGCTTGGATGTTCCCTGTTGCTGGTTCTGGGCGCACTGCGCAACGTGTATCTCGCCTTCGCGCTGCAAGACGTTCGCCATGTCGGCTATGCGCTGCTGGGCGTCCTGCTTGCGCTTGCCGCCTACCAGGTCGGCCGCTATGGAAGGGCCCGCAAGGGCTCCACGGCCGCGGAGGATATGCGGGTGCACGGCAAGCGGATGAAGAAGTACGGCTGGCGTTGGTAAGCTGCCCCTCGCGTCGGACCACGCGTCGAATCGTCCGATCCGCACCAGTCCCACACGCCATGGCATTCCGCTTCCGCAACGGCGCAGCCGCTCCACTCGACCAGGAACTCCGCAACATGCTCCATCACGTGTCTCTCGGCGTCGCAGACATCGAACGCGCCGCGCGCTTCTACGATGCCGTGCTGGGTGCGCTCGGCTATGTCCGGGTATGGGAAGACCTGAGTCCGGGGGACGACGACCAGGCCGTTGGCTATGGACTGCCCGGCGGCGGCGACAAGCTGGCGATCGAGCTGCGCGGCGCCGGTGCCCGCGCGCCCGGTCCCGGCTTCCACCTCGCCTTCGCCGCACCCAGCCGGGACGCGGTCGCCGCGTTCCACGCGGCGGCGCTGCAGCATGGCGGCCGCAGCAACGGCGCCGCCGGCCTGCGCCCGGACTACGGCCCCGACTACTACGCGGCGTTCGTGGTGGATGCGGATGGACACCACATCGAAGCCGTCATCAATCGGGCGCTGTAAGCGCAGCGACACCGCGGCGGTTGGCGGGCGCTCGCCTGCATTCCGATCGCTGCTGGCGTCGGCGCGCGCCATGCCGACGGCCGATCGCAGGAGGCGCTGCCCGCAACGCAAGGCCTTGCAGGACATCTCCGCCGTCGAACACAGCTGGATCGGCTGGTCGGCGCCCCCCCTTCCTGTCGGATCGCACCAGGGCACGGCGGCGATCCGACGACACGCCAGGGTCGCCATGATGCCAACCGATCAGCAGGACCCGTCGCACGCTCTGGACGAAGCGCTACACGGCGCGGCGATGTACAACGACAAAGGCCATGCCTGGCTCGGGCACGATGCGCAGCAGATCGCGGCCATGCAGTGCGGCTTCCAGGCGCAACTGAGCGAGCTGGCTGCACGCGTGGGGCACGCGCGGCTTGGACAGGTACTCAGCGAGGCCATCGAAAGCGGGGCGGCGGCCCGCGACGACTCGGGCCGTTACGCCGACCTGTGCAAGCACATCCTCGGCATCGCAACGCGGCGCCGCTGAGCCGATGCGGTGCGCCCACGTTCCGCCTGATCCAGGGACATCGGCGACGGTCTGCGATACGGCCGCTGAACGCCGCGCCGGCCAGCCGTCCCGCCCGCTTTGACTTGTCATTTGCGCGGCCCACACTGGCCGATGCCTTTCCCCCAATGCCCATGACACCGTGAAGAAGCCGCCCCAGGACCCCGTGTCCACCGACGCCGATGCCACTCCCGACAATCCGCAACGTCGTCGCCTGCTCGGCGGCCTGGCACTGGCCGGCGGCGCGCTGGCCATCGGCCCCGGCGAGGCCCTCGCCGAGGCGGCCAGACGCGCGCCGCAAAGCCCGCTGTCGGCCAGCGACCTGGACAAGCAGCTGCGCGAGAAGATCCAGCACGTGGTGGTGATCTACGCCGAGAATCGCAGCTTCAACAACCTGTTCCCGGACTTTCCCGGGCTGCAGCGGCCGCTGTCGGCGGTGACGCCGGCGCAGGCGCGGCAGGTCGATCGCGACGGCAGCGTGCTCGACATCCTGCCGCCGATCTGGGGCGGGCTGGCGCCGGACGAGCAGGTGGTGGACCACCGCCGCTACAAGATCGGCGAGGATGCGATCGGCCCGCTGCCCAATGCGCCGTTCCCGCTGCGCACGGCCGACGGCAAACCGCTGCCGCATGGCGTGGTCACCCGCGATCTGGTGCACCGCTTCTACGAGAACCAGATGCAGATCAATGGCGGCCGCAACGATGGCTTCGCCGCCTGGAGCGATGCCGGCGGGCTGGTGATGGGCCATTACGCCGACGCCCCGGCCACGCTGCGGCTGTGGAGCCTGGCGCGCGAGTACACGCTGTGCGACAACTTCTTCATGGGCGCGTTCGGCGGCTCGTTCCTCAACCACCAATATCTGGTCGCCGCGCAGGCGCCGTACTACCCGCATGCGGACACCAGCCCGGCGCGGCTGCAGATCAGCGCCATGGCCAGCGACCGGCCCGACGAGATCCGCCTGGCCGTGCAGGAGGATTCGCCGGACACCGCGCTCAACGGCAAGCCGCGCTTCGTGCGCAACGGTGCGCTGACCCCGGACTTCTGGGCGGTCAACACCCTGAGCCCGCCGTTCCAGCCCAGCACCAGCCAGGACCCCGCGCGCCCCGACTACGCCGCCCCCGACAGTCCCGACACCTTGCCGGCGCAGACCCACCGCCACATCGGCGACGCGCTCGATGCCAAGGGCGTGGACTGGGCGTGGTATGCCGGCGGCTGGGGCCTGGCGGTGCAGGGCAAGGGCGACACCGGCGATACCCCCGAGTTCCCGACCAGCCCCAATTTCCAGATCCACCACCAGCCGTTCAACTATTTCGCCAATCTCGCTCCCGGCACGGCCGCGCGCGCGCGGCGCCTGCGCGACGGCGGGCTGGGCGACAGCGCCCCGGACAACCGCTTCATCGCCGATGTGCAGGCCGGCACGCTGCCGCCGGTGGCGTTCTACAAACCGCAGGGCAACCTCAACATGCACGCCGGCTATTCCGACGTGGCCGCCGGCGACCGCCATATCGCCATGGTGGTGGACGCGCTGCGCAACGGCCCGCTGTGGGACAAGACGGTGGTGTTCATCACCTTCGACGAGAATGGCGGCTGGTGGGACCACGTGGCTCCGCCCAAGGCCGATCGCTGGGGGCCGGGCTCGCGCATCCCGGCGCTGGTGGTATCGCCGCACGCCAGGCGCGGCCATGTCGACCACAGCGTCTACGACACCGGCTCGATCCTGCGTTTCATCACCCGCCGCTTCGGGCTGGAGACGCTGCCGGGCCTGGCCGAACGGGAGCGTGCCATGCAGGCCGTCAGCGGGGTGCGCCCGGGCGACCTGACCGCCGCCCTGCACTTCGCCTGAGCCGGAGCCAGGGGAGAACGGTAGCCGCCTGCGCAGCCGGGCTATCGGCCTCCCATCAGGCCACCGCCGACGCCGTCCGTTTCGCCGCTGCGAATCGGCCGGATGTCCGACATCCACGGCCGGCTGCGGCCGCAGGCGCTGGCGGCGATGCGCGATCGCGTGGTCGTCGTGCACGCCGGCGACATCGGCAACCCCGTGATCCTCGATGCGCTGCCCACACGCGCGTGGGTGCAGCGATCCGCGGCGACATCAATGCCGCGTCATGGGCGGGCGCTGCCCGACACGCTGGACGTCGGCATCGCAGGTACCCACCCGCACGCACTACGCGGCGTTCGTGAGGGATCCGGATGGCCGCCACATCGACGCGGTCATCCATCGGGCGCCGCGATGCGACGCTGCACGCCGCATCACGGCGGAACAGGGACGTAGCGGCCACACTCGCCGATGCGCCTGGCGACTCGGCCAGGATGCGCGGTCGCGAGCAGCCGGCCCGCGTGGCACGCGATTACGCCTCATCCACTCGGTAGCGGCCCGGCTGGGTCCAGGCGATGCGCAGGAACGGGCCGCTCAGCAATCCCTTGTCGCGCAGATAGCCGAAGACCTCTGCCGGGCACCACTCCCTTCCGGCGGCAAAGGCCAGGCCGAGTTCGCGCAGCGCGTGGAAGGCCTCGGCCTTTTCCGCATCGTCGCGCACCACCATGGCAGAGACGCCAGCCTCGCCGGTGCGTGCGAAACCGAGCGCACGTAGCGCCGCATCGTGTTCGTTACGCATCGCCCGGACCCGGATCGCGGCGGCGTCGGCCTGTTCCACGTAGGCCGCTGGTTCCCGATCAAGCGCTGCAGACATGCGGTTCTCGCGACGTGGTGAAGGAAGCCTTTCGCTCGACCGGCACGCGGCCTTGCGAACGTGGGGTTTAGGCTAGCACTCCGTCCCGTTGCCAAGCCCTGCCGATGCCTACCGTGCCGCCGCTGCGAATCGGCCTGATCTCCGACACCCACGGCCTGTTGCGGCCGCAGGCGCTGGCGGCGATGCGCGATTGCGTCGCCATCGTGCATGCCGGCGACATCGGCAAGCCGGAAATCCTCGATGCGCTGCGCGCGCTCGCGCCGCTGCATGCGATCCGCGGCAACATCGATACCGCGCCGTGGGCGCAGGCGCTGCCCGACACCCTGGACCTCGACATCGCGGGCATCCGCCTGCACGTGCTGCACGATCTGAAGACGCTGGCGCGCGATCCCGCCTCCGTGGACGTGGTGGTCAGCGGGCATTCGCACAAACCGCTGCTGCAGAGCCGCGACGGCGTGCTGTACGTCAATCCCGGCAGTGCCGGGCCGCGCCGTTTCAGCCTGCCGATCGGGGTGGGCTATCTGCATCTGCAGGCAGGCGGCGTCCGCGGCGAGCTGCACGCGCTGACCTGAAGCGGCGCTGCGGGATTCCGGGAAACGACGCGCGCTCTACCGCGGCGCCGGCGGCCGGCTCGCGCGTTTGCCGACCTTGGCCGCCTTGGCCAGTTTGGGGGCGGGCAATGCCTGCGCCGTGGCGCGCAGCAAGCGCTGCAACAGGCTCCGGTCCTCCAGCCCCTCGTCGATCAGGTAATGCGGCTTGCCGCCAGGATACGGCGCCTGTTCGACCACATCGTCGAGCAGCGCGCGCCCGGCGGCGGTCGGCTTGACGAAGACCTGGTTGTCGCAGACGAACGCCACCACCTTGCCGTCCAGGTACAGCGCGTATTCGCCGAACATCTTCTTGCAGGTCAGCGCGGCGCCGAGCGCCGCCTGTTCCATGACGTATTCCACGTAGCTGGCGTCGGAGGCCATGTCGTCGCTCTGCGCTTGGGTCGATGCCGGATTTTGCATCGCGGCCGGCAAAGCGCAAGCGCCGGCGGCGCCGGGGTGCGCCACACATCGGAAGCATCCTGCGCCACGCCGATACGCCCATGTCCGGGCACCGAACCCCGAAGTCGCAACGGCCGCCGGCAACCGATACTGGAGCGCGTCGCAGATCCATTACGCGTGGCCGCATCGGCACCTGCCGCACTGGAATCCTCACTTGTTATAAAGTAACAATTCCTTCCCGCCAACAACGTTCCCGGAGCACTCATGCGGCGTCTCGTCCTGGTTTCCAGCCTCGTCCTCGCGGTCTCCGCCTGCTCGCAGCAGGCCGCCGCTCCCGCCGCCAAGGACGCGCCGGCCGCGCAGACGCCGGCAGCGGCCGCCGCGGCACCGCCGTTGATCCCGCGCGACGTGCTGTTCGGCAACCCCGAGCGCAGCAGCGTGCAGCTGAGCCCCGACGGCAAGACCCTGAGCTGGCTGGCGCCGGTGGACGGCGTGCTCAACGTCTGGGTCGCGCCGGCCGACGCACCCGACAAGGCGCGCGCCGTCACCCACGACCGCGGCCGCGGCATCCGCTCCTATTTCTGGTCGTTCCTGCCCGACACCTTGCTGTACATGCGCGACAGCGGCGGCGACGAGGATTTCCACCTGTTCGCGCTCGACGTCGCCAAGGGCGGCAACGGCCGCGACCTCAGCGACTTCCCCAAGACCCGCGCGCGGGTGGTGGCGGTCAGCCGCACGCATCCGGAGTCGATCCTGGTCGGCATGAACGACCGCGACGCGCAGTGGCACGATCTGTACCGGGTCGACCTGGCCGGCGGCAAGCGCACGCTGCTGCAGAAGAACACCGATCAGATCGGCGAGTACCTGGCCGACGACGACTACCAGGTGCGGCTGGCGACGCGCTCGCGCGAGGACGGCGGCGAAGACCTGTTGCAGCCCGACGGCAAGGGCGGCTGGCAGAAGCGCGAGGAGATCCCGTTCGAGGATTCGCTGACCACCGCGCCGTCCGGCTTCAGCGCCGACGGCAAGACGCTGTACTTCGTCGATTCGCGCCAGCGCGACACCTCGGCGCTGTACGCGGTGGACGTGGCCAGCGGCACGCGCAAGCTGCTGTTCGAGGATGCGCGCGCGGACGTGGGCGGCACCCTGACCGATCCGCGCAGCGGCGTGGTGCAGGCGGTGGAATCGAACTACATGCGCCCGGAATGGAAGGTACTGGACCCGGCCATCGCCGCGGACATCAGGCAGCTGCAGGCGATCGGCCCGGGCGAGATCTCAGTGCTGACCCGCACCCAGGACGACCGCACCTGGATCGTCGCCTATTCCGCCGCCGATGCGCCGGCCACGTTCTACCGCTACGACCGCGCACCGTCCGGTGCGGGCAAGCTGACCAAGCTGTTCGCCGCACGCCCGGCGCTGGAGGGGCAGCCGCTGGTGCCGCAGTGGCCGCAGGAGATCCGCTCGCGCGACGGCCTGACCCTGGTCAGCTACCTCACCCTGCCGCGCGAGGCAGATGCCAACGGCGACGGCAAGGCCGACAAGCCGGTGCCGCTGGTGCTGTTCGTGCACGGCGGGCCGTGGGCACGCGACGACTACGGCTACAGCGGCTACAACCAGTGGCTGGCCAACCGCGGTTACGCGGTGCTGCAGGTCAACTACCGCGGCTCCACCGGCTTCGGCAAGCGCTTCACCAACGCCGGCGATGGCGAATGGGCGGGCAAGATGCACGACGACCTGCTCGATGCGGTGCAGTGGGCGGTGCAGCAGGGCGTCACGACCAAGGACCAGGTCGCGATCATGGGCGGCAGCTACGGCGGCTACGCCACGCTGGTCGGGCTGAGCTTCACCCCGGACGCCTTCAAGTGCGGCGTGGACATCGTCGGCCCGTCGAACTTGAACACCTTGCTCAGCACCATCCCGCCGTACTGGAAATCCGGCTTCGAGCAGATGGCGCGGCGCATCGGCGATCCGCGCACCGAGGCCGGCAAGAAACTGCTGGACGAACGCTCGCCGCTGAGCCGCGCCGACCGCATCGCCAGGCCGCTGCTGATCGGCCAGGGCGCCAACGACCCGCGCGTGAAGCAGGCCGAGGCCGACCAGATCGTCAACGCGCTGAAGGCCAAGCAGATCCCGGTGACCTACGTGCTGTTCCCCGACGAAGGCCACGGCTTCGCCCGGCCGGAGAACAGCAAGGCGTTCAACGCGGTCAGCGAAGCGTTCCTGGGCAAGTGCCTGGGCGGACGCACGCAGCCGTTCGGCCAGGACCTGGTCGGCTCCAGCCTCAGCGTGCCGGACGGCGCGGCGCAGGTGCCGGGCCTGGAGGACGCGCTGAAGTCGCATACGCAGAGCGTGCGCAAGTAAGTCCTCGCCGACGCCGATGCGTGCCTCCCGTCGTGCACGCATCGGCGCCGTCGCGGCAGCGCCACGGCGGCGATGGCGCATTGCGCCGCGGCGATCATGACCGCGATGCGCGATGGTGCGCCGACCAATCCGTCGGCGTGCAGTCCTTGGACACTGCCCTCACACGGGCTCGCGGCGTTGCAGCCGTGGAGGATCGCCTCGACGATGCGCGCGACGCCGCCGACGATGTCCAGCGGCGGATGGAAACGCTCTTCCCGCGCCTTGCGCATCCGCGCGGGCGGCGATCGCGCTGTGGGCGTCTCCAATCTCCGCTAGAGTTGGCCGCTGGCCGCAGGGTTGGCAAGGCGGGCCGGGAACGGGGAATATGGCCGATGCCGCGCGGGGGCGCAGGCAGCGTCGAACGCTCGATGCAGCGGGAACAGACGACATACGTCACGTGGCAGACAAAGGGGATGTCTCATGTGGAAGAAGTTCGGCGGTATCTTCGGCAAGACCGGCCTTGGCAAGATGTCCAATGGCGAATACCAGGCGAATCTAAGCGGAATCAACACGTTCTTCGGCGCCGTGCTGGGCCTGGTGCTCACCGGTACGGAACGGCTCGACGGCTGGCGGTTCGGCGTCGTGCTGGCCATCCTCGCCAGCACGGTCATCTCCATCCTGTTCATTTCCAACAGCCGGCACAGGATCGCGTATGCGGTCTACACACTGCTGCTGGCGCTGACGATGCCGCAGATGATCGACATCATGCTCAAGGGGCACGATCTGCTGCCCGACAAGGTGCAACCCACGCTGCTCGTGTGGACCTTGATGACCATCATGGTGGAATTCTGGGGCCGCGAAAGCGGCCAGGCCGCCTCCACGGCCGCCTCCGATCCATCCAGTTGAGACGAATATGGCGAGCCTCAAGCGCATCGTCCAATCGTTCTGATCCAGATGCGTCTCTTGTAACCCACCCAAATCGAATCGGCTGCGCTGGTTGATCGAATCGGATGCCACTTCCCATGAAAGCATGCACACGCTGGACGGTTGCGCTTGCGTTGTTTCTTCTGACGTCCTGCGCCACCGTGACGGCGCCGCTCTACACGTATCGGCCACGCCCCGTCCTTGCCCACCCGAGCGATGCCAAATTCGATTTCCAGGGCACGTGGGAAGGTGTGCTCGACGGATTCGACGCGCCCCGCTACGTGGATAGCGCAGGCTTTCCGAGACGCTTTCGCTTCGTCATTTCCCGCTGGCAAGTGCGGGTCTACAACGTGGTCAAGGGATCGTGGCAAGAAATGAAGCCGGGGCAGTTCCGCATGCGCAATTCCGGCCCGCATGCGCTCATCTACAGCACCACCTCGGGACGGGACGAGGATGGCGTCTGGGTTGAGTCGTCCTCATTCACGCTTGCGCGGACCTCCAAGGACGAGATGATCGTCTATTGGCAGCGCACCGTGAACAATCTCGACGTTTCCCCTGACGATCAGTGGTATCAATTCGCCTGGGGCTACAGTGGCACCATGCACCGTGCGGTCGCCGGCGGCTGATCTCCGAAAAAAGCACGCCGCCGCCCCGTCGGGATGGCCGCGGCGATCGTCAGATCGCCACGATCATGGAAGCAGACCGGTTGGCGTGGACCACGCCGCCCCTCACCAATCGGTCGGCGCGTAATCCTTCAGGAACTGCCCCCACACGTGCTCGCCGGTGTTGAAGCCGTGGATGATCGGGTCGACGATGCGCGCGGCGCCGTCGACGATGTCCAGCGGCGGGTGGAAGCGTTCTTCCTGCACCTTGCGCGCGGCGATCTCGGCCGGGTCCTCGTCGGTGACCCAGCCGGTGTCCACGCTGTTCATGTGGATGCCGTCGTTCTGGTAATCGGCCGCCGAGGTCCGGGTCATCATGTTCAACGCGGCCTTGGCCATGTTGGTGTGCGGATGCCGGGTGGTCTTGAAGTTGCGGTAGAACTGCCCTTCCATCGCCGACACGTTGACGATGTGCTTGTCGCGCTCGGGCGTGCGCAGCATCAGCGGCTTGAGCCGCGCATTGATGATGAACGGGGCGATGGCGTTGACCAGCTGCGTCTCCAGCAATTCCACCGACGGCACTTCGGCCATCAGCAGGCGCCACGAGTTGCGTCCGCGCAGGTCCACCTGCTGCAGGTCCTGGTCCAGGCGCCCTTCGGGAAACAGGTGCTGCTGGCCAAGCAGTTCGTCGGCCAGCAACGGCACCTGCGACAGCTCGGCGGCACGGGTCAGCCCGTCGGCGCCGCTGATGCCATGGCCCTGGCCCGCCGACAGCGTGGTCGCCGACGCCGCCGGCAGCAGTTCCGGGCTGCGCAGGCCTTCGTAGTGGCCGACCAGGCGGCGCACGTGCTCGGGCAGTTCGTGCAACGCGGCGGTCTCGCCGGCCATCATGTGCGCGTAGAACTGCGGCGGCCGGCGCACGGTCTGGCAGGCGTTGTTGACGATGAAGTCCAGCCGCTCGCGCGTGGCCAGCAGCTGGCTGCAGAACGCTTCGACGCTGGGCGTGTGGCGCAGGTCCAGGCCGAACACCTGCAGGCGGTGGCCCCACTCGGCGAAATCCGGTTCCTGCGCGTAGCGCGCGGCCGAATCGCGCGGGAAGCGCGTGGTCACGATCAGCTCGGCGCCGGCGCGCAGCAGCTTCAGCCCGGCCTGGTAGCCGATCTTGACCCGGCCGCCGGTCAGCAGCGCCACGCGCCCGCGCAGGTCCGCGGTCTCGGTGCGCTTGAAGTAGTTCAGTTCGGCGCAGGCCGGACACATCTGGTCGTAGAAATGGTGCAGCTGGGTGAACTTCTGCTTGCACACGTAGCAGTGGCGCAGCTCGGGCGATTGCGCCGCCGCGGGTTCCTCGGCCGCGCCATTGCTGGCGTCGTGCAGGCCGGCGGCATGCGGCGGGAAGTAGTTCGGCGTGCTGAACACCGGCTTGCGCCGCAGCGCGCGGATGCCGGTCTGCTCGAGCAGCGCTTCGGCCTTGCGCACCTTTTCCTGGTGGCGTTCGCGCGCCTGCTGCTTGAGCAGTTGCCGGCGCGCCTTGGGCTCGGGGTGATAGACCTTGGCGACGACCTGGTGCAGGCGCACGCGGTCGGCCTCGGGCAGCGCGTCGAGCACGCTGCGGTCGGCATCGATGGCTTCGAGCAGGTCCAGGGCGACGCGCAGGCGCTCGGTCAGGGGCAGGGCGTCGGTGGCAGGGGGCGAGGCGGTGGTGTTCAAGACGGATCCGGAATGAGCGGCGGCGAGCCGTGGCGAAGGCGCGGCAGCAAGCCGACGAAAGGGCGGCGATGCAGCACGCCCGGCGCTTGCGGCGAACGGGCAACGGCAGCGCAGGGAGCGTTGCAACGGGCCGGGACAGGCCGGCCAGACGGTATTTTCGCCGATCCGGGGGTGTCGGCGCCATGTCGGCCCCGGATTGCGTCCCGATCCTGCGCGCGTCCCAACACCCCCGCCGCGCTCATGCGCCGTCGGCAGGCGCCTCGACCTTGCGTACCAGCGTCTGCCGCGGCTTCAGCGCACGGCCTGCCGCATCGCGCGGCAGCATCGCCGGCAGCGGCTTGCCGGTGCGCCGATCGAGCAGGCGCGAATGCGCCTCGCCCGGCGCGAACAGGTGCCGCTCGCCCCATTGCCGCAACGCCAGCAGCAGCGGGAACAGCTGCTCGCCTTTTTCGGTGAGCGCGTACTCCTGATAGGCGCTGCCATCGGCGGCCGGCCGCAGCGCCAGGATCTGCGCCTCGACCAGCAGGCGCAGGCGATCGGCCAGGATGTTGCGCGCCATGCCCAGGCTGCGCTGGAAATCGCCGAACCGGCAGATACCGTCGAAGGCATCGCGCACGATCAGTAGCGCCCAGCGCTCGCCGATCAGCTCCACCGAACGCGCCACCGGGCATGGTTGGGCAGGGTGCTTGCTGCGTCTGGCCATGCTGGCTCCCATTCGCCGAGTGCGGCATCCGGTTGCATTTTAAAACCAAAATCGACACCCTGTCAGTGGTTTTTTATTGCAACCAGTTAGCCATGCACAGCCCCGTGCCGACCGTACCCAACCCCCAGCCCGAGCCCGCGCTGCGCCGCGCGCAGGTGGCACTGTTCGCCTGCGCCAGCGGCGCCAGTGTGGCCAACGTCTATTTCGCGCAGCCGCTGCTCGACGCGTTGGCGGCGGAGTTCGGCATCGGTCAGGGCGCTGCCGGCGGGGTGATCGCCGCGACCCAGGCCGGCTGCGCGCTGGCGCTGCTGCTGGTGGTGCCGCTGGGCGACCGCCATGCGCGGCGCCCGCTGATGCTGTGGCAAGCCGGCGCGTTGCTGGCCGCGCTGCTGGCGGTGGCCGCGGCACCGACGCTGCCGGCGCTGCTGGCCGGCATGCTCGCCGTAGGCTTGCTCGGCACCGCGATGACCCAGGGCCTGATCGCCTACGCCGCGGCCAGCGCCGCACCGGCCGAACGTGGCCGTGTGGTCGGCGCGGCCCAGGCCGGCGTGGTGATCGGCTTGCTGCTGGCGCGCGTGTTGGCTGGCGTCATCGCCGACCTGGCCGGCTGGCGCGGCGTCTATGCGGCATCCGCGGCGCTGACGCTGCTGTTGCTGCTGTGGCTGCGCCACGCCTTGCCCGCCCTGCCTGCGCCGCGACGGCCGCCCGGCCACGCCGCCCTGCTGCGCTCGATGCTGCACATGCTGGCGCACGAGCGCGTGCTGCAGATCCGCGGCGGCATCGCGCTGCTGATGTTCGCCAGCTTCTCGGTGTTCTGGACCGCGCTGGTGCTGCCGCTGAGCGCGCAGCCGCATGCGTACTCGCACACCACGATCGGCGCGTTCGGCCTGGTCGGGGCGGTCGGCGCCCTGGCCGCAGCGCGCGCCGGGCGCTGGGCCGACCGTGGCTGGGCGCAACGCTGCAGCGGGCTGATGCTGGCGTTGCTGCTGGCCTCGTGGTTGCCGCTGGCGCTGGGCATGCGCTGGCTGTCGGCACTGATCCTCGGCATCGTCGCATTAGACATGGCGGGTCAGGCCATCCATGTCCTCAACCAGAGCCTGATCTTCCGCGGCGACGCGCAGGCGCACAGCCGGCGTGTGGCCGGCTACATGCTGTTCTACGCACTCGGCAGCGGCCTGGGCGCGATCGCCGCCACCGCCACCTATGCGCATGCCGGATGGACGGGCGTGTGCATGTTGGGGGCGGCGACCAGCGCGGCGGCGCTGCTGTTCTGGGCGGCGACGCTGCGCTGGATGCCGGCGGAACCCGCTCGCTAGCCATCGTCGTCGCGCGCAACCGCCGTTGGCGGGGCATTTGGGAACGACATCGGGTGGCCTCGGCCATTCCTTGTCACAAGCGCCACCGGTAGCGTCTGTGGCGACTGACGCTCCCGCGCGTCTGTTGCAGCCTCTCCAGTGATCGCACGCTTGCGTGGCCGAGCACCAGCACAGTAGCCTGCCCTACGCGCACCAGCGCACCCACATCGAGCGAGATCGGCCCGTGTCCCTGACCTCGCGTCTGTCGTGGAAGTTCAGCAGCGCGCGCGGGTTGCCTGTTGCCGTGGCATTGGCGCTGGTCTTCGCCGCCATGCGTGCGGCAGGCACGCTGGCGCCGGCGCACTGGCGCTGGTTGCTGCCGCTCGGCTTCGTGTGCATGGCAGCGAGTCCGTGGCTGCTGCTGTCCCGTCCAGGGCACCAGCAGATCGGATTGGTGCGGCCGATACGGCTCGCCTGGTTCGCGCCGTCGCTCGCGTTGGGGGCGCTGGCGGCCCTTGCATGCTTCGCACTCGGCGCCATCGCCTTCGGCAGCGGCGAGGACAACTGGTTCGTCAGCGTCGCGCGCAATTACCGCGACACGATTCCCCACCAGGGTTTCAGCACGCTGCAGCTGTTTCTGGTGGCCACCGTGCCCGCGCTGCTGTTCAGCCCGGTCGGCGAGGAGATCTTTTTCCGCGGCCTGCTGCAACGCGCGCTGGAAGAGCGGTTTTCGCTACGCGCGAGCACCTGCATCGAAGCGCTGTGGTTCGGCCTGGTGCATCTTTGCCATCACGGACTGCTGGCGACCGCGGCCGGCATCCGCCTGCTGCCGCTGTCCGCTGCGCTGTGGGTCGGCCTGATGTTCTGCACGGCGCTGCTGTTCGCGTGGCTGCGGCGCCGCAGCGGTTCGTTGTTCCCGGCGATGGCCGCGCATGCCAGCTTCAACCTGGCGATGAACGCGTGCATCTTCGCTGCGCTGTGGCCGCCGCATTGAACGAGCCCGCATGGCGGCACGGTCGGCTGAGCGCGCGGAGCGCGGCCATGCCCGCGCGCACCGCCGGTGTCCGCATGCGGTTCAGCGCAGCGGCGCCTGCGCGAACTCGCCGCGCTGCAGCTTGGCCACGTCGTTGCCCTGCGCGTCCTTCGCCTGCAGATCGGCGCCCTTGGCAGCGAGCTCCTTCAGCACTTCGGTGCGCTGGAACAGGGCCGCGTACATCGCTGCGGTCTGCCCGGCGTTGTTGCGCTGGTCGGGCGCGCAATCGGCCTGCATCAGCCGCTTGGCGATCGCCAGCTCGCCCTTGAAGATCGCGCCCATCAGCGCGGTGTTGCCGCGCCTGTCCTGCGCGCACGGATCGGCGCCGGCCTGCAGCAATTGCTCCACCGCCGGCTGCTGGCCGTGGTAGGCGGCCAGGATCAGCGCGGTATAGCCCTTGTCGTCGCGGGTGTTGAGGTCGTAGTGCGCCCGGATGAACTCGGCCAGCATGTCCTGGCGGCCTTCGCGCGCGGCATCGAAGAAGTAGTCGCGCAGTTGCGCCTGGACCTTGGCTGGGTCGGCGGGTGCGGGCGCGGCCGTCGCCGAGACGGCGACCAGGCTCAGGACGAGAAGAAGGAAGCGACGCATGCTCGGTCTCCGACAAAGAAGGCGCAGCGCAGCGCGGCGTGGGGGAGGCGCCGCCGCGCTGCGCAGCGAACGATCAATCCTGCAACTGCGCGGCCAGCTGCTTGACCCGCGCCAGATCGCCCTTGGCGACGCGGGCGACACCGCTGCCGTAGGCCGGATCGGCCTTGTACAGGAACGACAGCATGATGTGCTTGCTGGCGTCGTCGGTGCCGGCCAGCGATTCGCCGAAGCTCTGGATCAGGTCCTGCTGCTCTTTCTTGCTGTAGCTGCGGAACAGATCGCCGGCCTGCTTGAAGTTCTGCTCGCGGACGATCTTCGCCTGCTGGGTGGTGCCCGACAGCGGCAGCTGGCTGTAGCGCGCGTTCGGATCCTGCGGACGCGGGCTGAGCCGGCTCGGTTCGTAGTTGACGCCGCTGGCGGTGGCGCCGGCGTTCATCGCGCCGTCCTGATTGCCGTTGTTGACCGCCACCAGTGGCCGGTTCACCGGCAGGCTCAGGCCGTTGGTGCCGACGCGGTACAGCTGGGTGTCGGCATAGGAGAAGATGCGGCCCTGCAGCAGGCGGTCTTCCGACGGTTCGATGCCCGGCACCAGGTTGGCCGGCGCCATCGCCACCTGCTCGGTCTCCTGGAAGAAGTTGTCCACGTTCCTGTTCAGCACCATCTGCCCGATCTTGCGCTCGGGGACGTCGGGCCAGATCTTGGTCGCGTCCAGCGGATCGAAGTCGAACTTGGCCAGGTCTTCCGGCTTCAGTACCTGGATGTACAGGTCCCACTTCGGATAGTCGCCCTGCTTGATCGCGCCGACCAGATCGTTGGTCAGGTGGCTGTAGTCCTTGCCCTGCACCTGCGCCACCTGCTTCGGATCCAGGTTCTTCAGGCCCTGCAGTGACTTCCAGTGGAACTTGACGTAGTGCACCTCGCCCTGCGCGTTGACCAGCTTGTAGGCATGCACGCCGTTGCCGTCCATGAAGCGGTAGCCGGCCGGCGTGCCTTCGTTGGAGTACAGCAGGGTCAGCGTGCGCGTGGCTTCGGGCACGTGCGAGAAGAAATCGAAGCGGCGCGAATCGTCGTCCAGGTTGGTGCGCGGATCCGGCTTGAACGCATGCACCATGTCCGGGAACTTGATCGCATCGCGGATGAAGAAGGTCGGGAAGTTGTTGCCGACCAGGTCCCAGTTGCCTTCGCTGGTATAGAACTTGGTGGCGAAGCCATGCGGGTCGCGCAGCGTCTCCGGCGAATGGTTGCCGTGCACCACCGAGGAGAAGCGCACGAACACCGGGGTCTTCGCGCCGACAGCGAACACCTTGGCCTTGGTCAGGTCGGAGATGTCGGCGCTGGCGGTGAACTCGCCATGCACGCCGGTGCCGCGCGCATGCACCACGCGCTCGGGGATGCGCTCGCGGTCGAAGCGCTGCAGCTTCTGGATCAGCTGCACGTCCTGCAGCAGGGTCGGGCCGGTGACGCCGGCGGTCTGCGAGTTCTGGTTGTCGCCGACCGGCGCGCCGTTGTCGCGGGTGAGCGTGGACTGCGCGAACCCGGCGGGGACGATCAGGGTCTGCGACAGCAGGGCGAGCACCAACAGTGTTCCAGGGCGCATGGCGTCAGCTCGTGTTGAGGGAGCTGAATGATGGCGGTAGCGCCGTGCGCGGAGAATTCGTTAGTTGCTATGGAAGCGATAGGCGCGGCAGATACGGCGCCGGCAATGTGATTGCGGTCTCCGATAGCGTGGGCGATGCATTGCAAGTTCGACGACACACATCGCATGCGCAGCGCAGCAACGGAAAACCGACATCAAAATGTAGACGATGCCGGCGAACCTGCCGTGCCTCGCGCGCCGAGCGCAGCCGCATTGCGCGCCGCCGCCAACCCAGGAGAGATTCCGATGCATGACCACACGACTGTGCGTGTAGAAGAGCGCCGTTCGCGCGCGCGCGGCGCGCTGCGCTGGATCGCGCTGTTGCTGCTGTGCATGGCCGCCCTCGTCGCCGAGGCCGATGCAGCGACCCTGACCTTCGCACATCCCGGCTTGCTGCACAGCGCACAGGATCTGGCCCGTATCCGGGAAAAACTCACCCTCTCCGCCGCCCCCTGGCAAGCAGGATGGGAACGCCTGATCGCCAACCCGCATGCCTCGCTGGACTGGAAGCCGCGTCCTGTGGAGATCGTCTACCGCGGCTACGACGGCCAGCATCCGGAGAACTACACACGGCTGTACCGGGATGCCGCGGCCGCCTATGCATTGGCGCTGCGCTGGAAGCTCGGCGGCGACAGCCGCTATGCCGACAAGGCGGTGGAGATCATGAATGCCTGGTCGGGCAAGCTCACCGCGATCCGCGGCACCAGCGACGCGGCGCTGGCCGCCGGCATCTACGGCTACGAATTCGCCAATGCCGGCGAACTGATGCGCGACTACACCGGCTGGAACAGGGATGACTTCAATCGCTTCAAGCGGACGCTGCTCGACGTGTTCTATCCGATCAATCACGACTTCCTGGTCCGCCACAACAACGCGCAGATCGACCACTACTGGGCGAACTGGGATCTGGCGCAGCTCAATGCGATCCTCGCCATCGGCGTGCTCACCGACCGCGCGGACCTGTACGACGAGGCGATCGACTACTTCAAGCACGGCGCCGGCAATGGCAGCCTGGCCAAGGCGATCTGGAAGCTGTATCCGGCGCAGGGCATGGGCCAGGTGCAGGAGAGCGGACGCGACCAGGGCCATGCCACGTTGGTGATCGCGCTGCTCGGTTCGCTGTGCCAGATGGCCTGGAGCCAGGGCGAGGACCTGTTCGGCTACGACGACAACCGCGTGCTCAAGGGCGCCGAATACGTGGCCGCCTACAACGTCTGCGACACCGATGGCGACCGCTGCGACGACACCCTGACGCTGCCGTACACCCCCTACAGCAACAGCGACGTCACGCAGACGACGCTCTCGCCGAACGGGCGCGGCACGCTGCGCCCGGAATGGGAGCTGCTGTACAACCACTACGTGGTGCTGAAAGGCCTCAAGGCACCGTACCTGACCAGATTCGCCGCCAAGGTCCGCGCCGAGGGCGGCGGCGGCGACTACGGCCCCAACAGCGGCGGCTACGACCAGCTCGGCTACGGCACCTTGCTGTACAGCCTGCAGCAGACGCCATAGCGCCGGCCTTCGCGATCGCTACCCGATCACCCGCTTGAACGGCGGCAGCGCATCGATGATGCGCTTGCCGTAGCGCTTGGTCAGCAGGCGCGAATCGAGAATGATGACCCGGCCGTGGTCGCTGGAACTGCGGATCAGGCGGCCGGCGAACTGGGTCAGCGTACGCAGCGCATGCGGCACCGCGATCAGGTTGAAGGCGTTGAGGCCGCGGCTTTCGAACCATTCGCCGAGCGTGGCGGTCTGCGGGTCGGTCGGCACCGCGAACGGCACCTGGGTGATGACCACGGTGGTGCAGGCCTCGCCCGGCAGGTCCAGGCCTTCGCCGAAGGAATTCAGACCGAACAGCACCGAGCCCTCGCCGGCGCCGATGCGGCGCATGTGCTCGCCGATCATCTGCGACTTGGAGCCATCGCCCTGCACCAGCACGCGGTTGCGCTGCGCGATCGGCAACAGGTCAGCGACCTTGAGCATCTTCCAGCGCGAGGTGAACAGCACGATCGAGCCCTTGCCCCAGTCCAGCTCCTTGACCAGGTAGCGCGCGACCTCGCGCGGATGGCCTTCGCGGTCGTCCGGCGCCACCGGGAATTTCGGCACGATCAGTTCGGCCTGGTTGGGCAGGTCGAACGGCGAGGACAGCGACACCATTTCCGCATGCGCGGGCAGGCCGTTGTCGATCGCCAGCGCCTGGAAATCGCCGCCGCCGGTCAGCGTGGCCGAGGTCAGCACCGCCGAGTCCACTTCGCTCCACAACAGCGCGCGCAGCACCTGCGCGGCCGACACCGGCGAGCAATGGCAGACCAGGTCGGCATCGCGCGACAGGGTGATCCAGCGCGCCATCGGCGCCTGCCCGTCCTGGTCCTCGCGGCGCCAGCCCAGCCATAGCGCGTATTGCTGCTCGACCATCTCCAGGGCCATGCCCAGGCTGCGCTGCAGGCGCTCCTTGGCCGCGTCCTCCTGCTTGGACTTGGCCACCAGCTGATGCGCGGCCTGCACCCAGTTGAGCAGCGCGGCGGTGTCCTGCGCCTGCGCATCGATGAAGGGTTTCCAGTCCTCGGGCAGGCGCCCGTTGGGCGCGCGCCACATCGGTTCTTCCTGGCCCGGGTCCGGCACCCAGGCGCGTTCGATCTCGGCGCGGAAGCTCTTCAGCCCCTTGCTGACCTGGGTCGCCAGTTCGATCGCTTCGTTCGGCAACTGGTTGCCGATGGTGTCCTTGTCGGCCAGCCGATAGGCGGCGCCGACCAGCGCCTGCAGGCGGCCGGTGCGCCGCGCCATGTCGTCCAGCGCCAGGTTGGCCGCGCCCTGGTCGATGGCCACGCCGGCGATGTGGTGGCCTTCGTCGAGCACCAGCAGCATGTCCGCCGGCGGCGCGATCAGCGGCTGGCCGTTGTCGCTGTCGCCCAACGCCAGCGCCGACAGCAGCAGCGCATGGTTGGTGACCACGATCTGCGCATCGCGCACGTCGCTGCGCGCCTTCAGCACCGGGCACTGCACCGCGAACGAGCAGCGGCGTCCGGCACAGCCGGCGGCGTTAGTGGTGATGCGCGCGCGCAGCGACGCCGGGATCGGTTCCGGCGCGGCGTCCAGGTCGCCGTTCCAGGTCTTGTCGGCGTAGGCCTTGGCCAGCGTGCGCGCCTGCTCGGCCTCGGCCGGGCTCAGCGGGCGGTCGTACAGCGGCGCCTCGTCCTCGAACATGCTGTTCTGCGCGGCGTCGCCATGCAGCTCGGCGACGTTGCGCGCGCACAGGTAGCGGGTGCGGCCCTTGGCCAGCGCCACCGTCGCCTCGATGCCGGTGGCCTTGAGGAAGGCGGGAATGTCGCGTTCCACCAATTGCGACTGCAATGCCACGGTGCCGGTGCTGATCACCAGCTTCTTCTTGCTGGCCAGCGCGATCGGCACCCCGGCGGTGAGATAGCCCAGGCTCTTGCCGACGCCGGTCGGCGCCTCGGCCACGCCGACGCCGCCGGAGGTGCCCAGCGCGCGCGAGACCACGCCGATCATCTGGCTCTGCGCGCGGCGCACCATGAAACCGGGCGTGTTGGCCTGCAGCTTGGTGTAGGCGTCGCGGATGCCGGCCTTCATCTCGTCGGTCAACTGCCGCGTGGGTGCTGCCTTTTCCATGCCGCCTGTCTGCTCGTGCCGGGGATCGGCTGGCTATTTTCCCAGGTCTGGCCGCCGCGTGCCGGGGAAAGGTGAACGGCTCGCCGCACGCGGCCTAGCGCGCGTCATCAATCCCCAAGCAGACCGCGCCGCTCGTGTGCCGCACGAGGCAAGCAACAGAAGGCGCGGAGGAGGGTTCCACCCAGGCGATGACGTAGCGCCGAGGGCGCACACGAGCGGCCCTGCGGGTTGGGCCGATCAGGCCGCCAGCAGCCTGCGCCGCGCGGCTTGACCCGACCGCCAGTCGGGCGCTGCGCCACGCAGCACCGGCTGGCGACCTGACAGACCCAACGCGACTTACTTGGGAATCGATGACGCGCTCTAGCGCGGCAACGCCAGGCGCAGCGCCAGCACCACCAGCAGCATCGCCACCGCATGCAGCAGGGTGAACACCGCCTGCAGCATGCCGTACCAGACGGCGTAGCTGGAGAAGTTCCCGCCCTGCGCGACGATCCACATCGGCAGCAGCGAGGTCACCGTGCCGCACAGCCCGCCGAGCAGCAGCAGGCTCAAGCCCCACAGGCCCAGCGTGCGGGCGCGGCCGGGGCGGCGCGTGGCCAGCAGCACCAGGCCGGTGCCGAGCACGATCAGGATCGGCAGCTGGAAGCCCACCGTGGTCAACAGCTGCATCACGAATCCATCGTCCATCGGAATCTCCGTCTAGCCACGAAAACAGCGCCGGGGCGCAAGATCAGTCGGCGCTGACCAGCACCGCGTCGCGCGCACGCAGCGCGGCGTAGACCGGGTCGGTGTCCGGGCGCACGCCGTGCCAGCGCTCGAAGCTCTCGGCCGCCTGCTCGACCAGCATGCCCAGCCCGTCCACGGTATCGCGGCAATGCGCCGCACGCGCCCAGGCCAGGAACGGAATCGCGACCTCGCCGTAGTTCAGGTCCACCGCCAGGGTCATGCTGTTGACCAGCGACAGCGGCAGCGAGAATCCCGCGCTGTCGTCGCGGCCGGCGGCGGTGGCATTGACGATCAGTTCGAAGTCGCCCAGTTCGCGCAGGTCTTCCCAGTAGCGGGAAATGGCCCGTGCCGGTTCGCCCAGCGCATCGACCAGCGCATCGGCGCGCTCGGGCGACCGGTTGACGATCAGCAACTGCTGCACGCCGGCCTCCAGCAGCGCCGGCGCCACGCCGCGCGCGGCGCCGCCGGCACCGATCAGCAGCGCGCGGCGGCCGCGCAGGTCCAGGCCGTTGCGCCCGGTCAGGTCGCGCACCAGGCCGGCGCCGTCGGTGTTGTCGCCGTGCCACTGCCCGTCGCGGAAGCTGAGCGTGTTGACCGCCCCGGCGCGCTGCGCGCGCTCGCTGTGGACCACGCTCAGCGCGTATGCGGCTTCCTTCAGCGGCAGGGTCACGTTGGCGCCCACGCCACCTTCCGCGGCAAAGGCCGCCAGCGCCGCCGCGAAGCCGTCCGGCAGGGCGTCGATCGCGTCGTACTGCAGGGCGATGCCGGTCTGCTTGGCGAAGTCGGCATGGATGCGCGGCGACAGCGAATGGGTGACGGGATGGCCGAACACGGCATAGCGGGATGTGGGCATGGAACGCTCGTTGGTTGTTTTAGACTGGTCGCGACATCCGAAGGAATCCGACATGCGGACCCCCGCCCTGCCGCTCGCGCTGGCCGCGAGTTTACTCTGCGCGCCGCCGGCGTTCGCGCTTTCCGAGTTCGGCATCGAGGGCATGGGCGTGGTCTCGACCAAGGCCGACGAGACCCGCGCCAGCGTTTCCGCCGACGGACGACGCATCGTCTGGGCCAGCCCCGACCGCGCGGGCGGGCCCGGCGGCGGCGACCTGTGGCAGGCCACGCTGCGCGACGGACGCTGGGTCGACCCGCAGCCGTTGCCGGCGCCGCTGAACTCGCCCGATGCCGATGGCGGCCCGTTCTTCAGCGCCGACGGGCGTTGGCTGTACTTCGCCTCCGACCGCGCCGGCGGCCAGGGCGGCAGCGACCTGTACCGCGCGCCGGTGCTGGCCGACGGCCGCTACGGCCCGCCGCAGAACCTGGGTGCGGCGCTGAACTCGCGCGGCGACGAGCGCGCGCCGACCCTGTCGCTGGACGGCACCCGGCTGCTGTTCGCCAGCGACGGCCACGGCGGCGCCGGCGGCATGGACCTGTTCGTGGCGCGGCTGCAGGGCCAGGCCTTCGGCCAACCGCAGGCGCTGGATGGGATCAACAGCGCCGACGACGAAACCGACGCGGCCTGGCTGGGCGACGGCCGCGCGCTGGTGTTCGCGCGAGCGCGAAAGGCGCAGGGCGCGCAGCTGTTGCTCGCGCAGTGCGCCGGTGGGCACTACGTGCAGGCACAGCCGCTGGCGCTGTCGTTCAACGGCGCCGACGGCGACACCCGCGGTGCGGTGCTGGATGCCTCCAAGCCGAGCGAACTGTTGCTGGTCGGCAGCGCGCGCGCACCGAAGGCCGGCAAGCTCGATGTGTACCGAATGAAGGCACCGGCTGCGAGCGGCAGCGGCGATTGTGCGGGTGCGCGCTGACGGCGACGGCTTCGCTGGCGAAGCCTGCGCGTGCTGGCATCTCCGTTTCCACGCGATCGCTGATGCAGTTGGTCGCGGCTGAAGCCGCTCCTACAAAAAAGCCGCGCGCCTCCGCTGCCTTTGTAGGAGCGGCTTCAGCCGCGACAGACGCAGCGGTGGAAGCAACGCCACCGAATTCGATCCGGGGCCAAGAACTCACCGAACCGCTCCACCTGCCTCAGACCTCAATACACATCGCGCCGATACCGCCCATCCGCGCTGAGCGCATCCAGCGCATCCTCGCCCAGCATCTCGCGCAAGGCCGCATCCACGCCGCGGGCCATGCTGTCCAGGCTGCCGCAGACGTGCAGCGTGGCGCCGCGCGCGAGCCAGGCGCGCACTTCGTCGGCGGCGTCGCGCAGGCGATCCTGCACGTAGAGCTTGTCCGGCTGGTCGCGCGAGAACGCCAGGTCCAGCCGCTGCAGGTGGCCGCTGCCCTGCCATGCCTGCAGTTCCGCACCGAACAGCGCGTCGTGCGCGGCATTGCGTTCGCCGAACAGCAGCCAGTGCCCATGCACACCGGCCTGCTCGGCTTCGCGCAGCAGGCTGCGCAGGCCGGCGATGCCGGTGCCGTTGCCGATGAGCAGCAAGGGGGCGGCGCCGTGTCGGCGGAAACCGGGGTTGGCGCGCACCCGCGCCTGCACCGCGGTACCGAGCGGCGCGTGCAGGCACAACCAACCCGAGCCCAGGCCGGCGCTGCCGTCGTCGCGCCGGGTCAGGCGCACCACCAGTTGCAGCAGGCCGTCGGCCGGCACCGAGGCGATCGAGTATTCGCGCAGCGGCAGCTGCGGCAGCGCATCCAGCCAGGCCTGCAGATCGTGCGCGTCCCCGGGCGGCGCCAGTTCGCGATCGGCCAGCGCCGCCTGCAACGGCCGCAGCACGCCAGCAGCGCGCAGCGGCGTGTCCGCTGCCAGGCCATGCGCGGCCAGCCAGGCGCGCACGGCATCCGCGGCGTGACACGGCTGCACTTCCAGGATGTCGCCCGCCTGCCACTGCGCCTGTGCCGGTAGCGCCAGATCGATGCGCCACACCGGCGCGCCGGCACTGCCGGGGTTGAGCAGGGTGCGTCCGGCCAGGTGCCACTCCAGCGCCGGCGGCGCCTGCAACTCCGGCGCCGCGTCCGCCACACCGGTGACCGCGGATAGCTGCCGCTGCCACTGCGCCAGCGCCTGCGGATCGGCGTTGTCCACCTCCACCGCCGGGAACAGCGCCTGCGCGCCCTGCGCGGCCAGCCACTGCTCCAGCCGGCGCGAGAATCCGCAGAAGCGCGCGTACTGACGATCGCCCAGGGCCAGCAGCGCATAGCCGAGGTCGGGCAGCGCCTGCGCCTGGCGCAGCACCTTCTTCTCGAAGGCGCGCGCCGGGTCCGGCGCTTCGCCGTCGCCGAAGGTGCTGACCACGAACAGCGCGCGCCGCGCACCGCGCAACTGCGCCGCATCCAGCTGCGCCAGCGACTGCACCTGCACCGGCACGCCGGCCGCCTGCAGCTGGCCGGCGGCCTGCCAGGCCAGCCGTTCGGCGAATCCGCTCTGGCTGGCGAACCCCACCAGCCACGGCTCGGCGGCGTCCAGCACGGGCGACGCCAGATCGCGCCGCGCCGTGTGCAACGCGCGCTTCTTGCGTCGCCGGTCCAGGTACAACAGCCAGCCGGTGACGAAGAACAGGGACATGCACAGGCTCGCCAGCATCACCACCACGCGCCCGGCCAGGCCGAAGAAGCTGCCGGTGTGCAGGGCGAACACGCTGCTCAGCAATTGCCGGCCCAGCGGCTGCTGCCGGTAGTCCAGGCGGCGCAGGATGCGGCCGCTGCGCGGATCGATCTCCAGGCCGTCGAAGGCCCGGCTGTGCACCGGATCGGCGGCCAGGTAGCGTGCGATGAGCGGCTGCCCGGGGCGACTGGGCAGGCGCAGGTCCAGATAGGCGCGGCGCACGTCCGGCAGCGCATCGAGCGTGGCCTGCAGCCGCGCATAGTCCACCGCCGGCGGCTTGCCGCCACGGCCGCCGCCCTCGTTGTCCGCGCGTTCGCCGCCGAGCACCGCCACCAGCCCTTGCCGGTACCAGTCGTAGGACCAGTACAGCCCGGTCAGCGCGATCGACAGGTAGATCGCCAGGCACCAGGTGCCGATCACCGAATGCAGGCTCCACAGGAAACTGCGGCCCTGCCGCTTCCATTCCACCACCCACCACGCGCGCCAGCTCCACCACTGCCGCGGCCAGCGCAGGTACAGCCCGGACAGACAGAAGAAGAGCAGCGCGATCGCGCAGGCGCCGGTGACCGCCTTGCCGCGTTCGCCGGCGGCCAGGCGCCGATGCAGGTCCTCGACGAAGGCGAAGAAACCGGTCAGCCGCGGCTCCGCCACCGTGCGTCCGGTATAGGGATCGAAGTACAGGCGTCCGCCGTCGCGGCCGGCCAGGCGCACGTTGGACGGACGCGTGCCGGTGGGGTCGATCAACATGCGCGTGGTGCGGTGCGTGCCGCCCAGGTCCAGACGCCGCGCCAGCTCGGCCAGCGGCAACGGCGACTCGCCGGCCGCATGGCGCGCGGCCGCCTCGGCCAGCGGCGGGTTGGCCCAGCGTACGATCTCGTCCTCGAACGCCAGCGTGGCCCCGCTCAGGCCCATCACCGACAGCACCAGCCCGGCGCTGATGCCGAACAGCCAGTGCAGCTGGAACAACAGCTTCTTGGTCACGGCGCAGGACACGTTCGGAAGGCGGCCGCGCATTGTAAATGAGAACGCTTATCGGATCCGCCTCGAGCCGGCCCGCGTCGTCTACCCGCAAACGTGACCGGCAGCGCGTTTGCCATGCGCGACACATCCAACAGTCACCGTAACGACATCGCCCCTCGCCAGTTTCTTCACTCCCCCTTGGCTAGCGAGGTACGCGATGTCCTTCTCCCTGCGCGGTTGTCTGGTTCTGCTTGCGTTGTTCACGGCCCAAACGGCGATGGCCGCCACCAGTTGCGCCACGCTGTACGCAGGCGGCAAACCGCCGAGCGTGGACGCCTCGCTGACCGCCCGCACCACCGAGGTCTGCCACACCGAATACGCGATCCTGGCCTCGGGCGTGACCAAGGGCCCGCTGTACTCGGCCGAGCACCTGACCGACCAGCAGGTCGCCGGCGCCGAGGCGATCGGCCGGGTCGGCTCGTTCCACGAGGAAACCGCCATTCCCGCCGCCGACCGCTCCAAGAGCTCGGACTACACCAACACCGGGTTCGACCGCGGCCACATGACCCCGGCCGGCGACGCCTCGACCGAGAGCTCGGAGAAGGAGACCTTCTCGATGGCCAACGTGGTCCCGCAGGACCACAAGCTCAACACCGGCGAATGGGCGCGGATCGAAGAGCAGGTGCGGCAGCTGGCCAAGCAGCGCGGCGAGATCTACGTGGTCACCGGCCCGGCCTTCGACGACAACGTGACGACCATCGGCACCGACAAGGTGGAAGTGGCGGACTACGTGTGGAAGGCAGTGTACGAGCCGGGCGTGGGCGCGGCCGCGTACCTGTGCGTGAACGACGACAGCATCACCTGCGATGTGGTGTCGATCGACGACGTGATCACCATGGCCAGCGTCGACCCGTTCCCGTCGATCTCCGCGGCGATGAAGTCCACGCCGATCGCGTTGACGATGCCCTGAAAGCCGGGATTGGGGATTCGGGATTGGGGATTCGTAGCCGCATCGCCTACTGAGACTGTGTCGATACCGTAGTTGCATGTAGCGCTGCGAAGGCGGTCTGCAGATGCATTCGCACGCGCAGACCGCATTTCCGCAGACAGGCGGCTCGCCCATCGAATCACCAGCGAATCGCCGCGCGCGTCGCTCAGGCCACGTGCGCGGTCATCGCTTCCACCAGCGCCGCGAACACGGCGCTGCAGGCCGCGCTGCCGCGCAGGTCCTGGTGCATGGTGATCCAGGTCTCCAGGCCCAGCCGCACCTGCTGCGGCAGCACCGGCAGCAGGCTCGGCGTGCGCCGGGCCAGGGCCGCCTGGAAGAAGCCGATGCCGCAGCCGGCGCGGATCAAGGCCAGCTGCGCCAGGTCGCTGTCGGCACGCAGCGCGAACGCCTCGCGGCGCCACTGCGGCAGCCCGGTGCGCGCGGCGCGCAGGAACGGCGTCTCCGCATCGAAGCCGACCAGTGCGTGCTGCCCGAGTTCGTCCAGGTCTTGCGGCGTGCCATGCCGTGCCAGGTAGTCGCGATCGGCGTACAGGCCGATCGCGATCTCACCGATGCGGCGGGCGATGAGCGGATCCTGTTGCGGCCGGGTCATGCGTACCGCCACATCGGCTTCGCGGTGCAGCAGGTCCTGCACGCGGTTGCTCAGTACCAGTTCCAGCCGCAGCTGCGGATGCGCGCGGCGCAAGCCGGCCAAGACCGGCGGCAACACTTCCGCGCCGATCACCTCGCTGGCGGAGATCCGCACCGTGCCCTGCACCGCTTCGCCGTGGCGGCCGGCCGCGCGCTGCAGCGACGCGGCGATGCTGCGCATGGCCTGGGCATGGCCGCGCAGCGCCAGGGCCGCGTCGGTCGGCAGCAATCCGCTCTGCGAGCGCACGAACAACGGCACCGCCAGCGCCTTTTCCAGCGCCGCCACATGCCGTCCCACGGTGGGCTGGGTCAGGTCCAGCGCACGTGCCGCCGCGGACAGCGACCCCTCCTCCAGCACCGCGAGGAAAGACCGGTACAGCTCCCAACCGATGGCATTGTCCATACATAAATGTATAGCCGATCGCCGATGTTCGCCAATTCCTTTGCTATGCGGCGGTGATCACACTGATCGCATTCCCCGCAACGGAGTCCCCGCATGACAACGACATCCACCGCCCTGGTCCTGGGCGCCAGCGGCGGCATCGGCGGCGAGCTGGCGCGCCAGCTGCGCGACGCCGGCTGGCAGGTGCGCGCCCTGCAACGCGGACTCGCGGCCGCCAGCGACACCCGCGACGGCATCCACTGGCTGCGCGGCGACGCGATGCGCCGCGAGGACGTGCTGCAGGCGGCGCGCGGCTGCGCGGCGATCGTGCATGCGGTCAATCCGCCCGGCTACCGGCGCTGGGCCGAGCTGGTGCTGCCGATGATCGACAACACGATCGCCGCGGCCTGCGCCGAGGGCGCGACCATCGTGCTGCCGGGCACGGTCTACAACTACGGCCTCGATGCCTACCCGGCGCCGGACGAAGACGCCGCGCAGACCCCGGCTACGCGCAAGGGCGCGATCCGGGTCGAGCTGGAGCGGCGCCTGCAGGCTTCGACCGCGCACGGTACGCGGGTCATCGTGGTGCGCGCCGGCGACTTCTTCGGCCCACGCGTGGGCAACAGCTGGTTCGCGCAGGGACTGGTGAAAGCAGGGCAGCCGATCGCCAGCGTGACGCTGCCGGGCGATCCCGGCATCGGCCATCAATGGGCGTACGTGCCGGACGTGGCGCGGACCATGCTGCGCTTGCTGCAGCAGCGCGATGCGCTTCCGGCGTTCGCGCGGCTGCACATGGACGGACACTGGGACGCCGACGGCACGCAAATGGCGGCGGCGATCGCACGCGCACTGCACCGCCACGGCATGGCGCCGCCACGGACCCGCCGCTTCCCGTGGTGGCTGCTGACCCTGGCCATGCCCTTCTGGCCGCTGGCGCGCGAACTGCGCGAGATGCGCCCGCTGTGGCGCCATCCGCTGCGCATGCGCAATACGCGCCTGCTACAGACGCTCGGCGAAGAGCCGCACACGCCGCTGGACGACGCGGTGGAGGCGACATTGCTCGGGTTGGGCTGCCTGCCGGCAGCGGCTTCCATGCCGATGGCGCATCCGTCCGCGTAAATGCATCACCGACGCCCGCACGTTTTTGCCTGCGCGCATCATGCCGTCGTAGGAGCGGCTTCAGCCGCGACAGGGTGCTACCGGTAGAGCCCTGTCGCGGCTGAAGCCGCTCCTACAACAAAGCGGCATGATCTGAATCGCAAGAACGCTACCGCCTCAGCGCGCCTCGCGCAGCCAGCGCGCCACCTGCGGCGCGAAGTAGGTCAGCACGCCGTCGGCGCCGGCGCGCTTGAACGCCATCAGCGATTCCAGCACGCACTTGCGCTCGTCCAGCCAACCGTTGGCGAAGGCGGCCTTGAGCATCGCGTACTCGCCGCTGACCTGGTAGGCGAAGGTCGGCACGCGGAATTCGTCCTTCACCCGCCGCACCACGTCCAGGTACGGCATGCCGGGCTTGACCATCACCATGTCGGCACCTTCCTCCAGGTCCAGCGCGATTTCGCGCATGGCCTCGTCGCCGTTGGCCGGGTCCATCTGGTAGGTGCTCTTGTCGGCCTTGCCGAGGTTGCCGGCGCTGCCGACCGCGTCGCGGAACGGGCCGTAGAACGCCGAGGCGTACTTGGCCGAATAGGCCATGATGCGCACGTGCAGATGCTCCTCGGCATCCAGCGCGCGGCGGATCGCGCCGATGCGCCCGTCCATCATGTCCGAGGGCGAGACGATGTCCACGCCGGCCTGCGCGTGCGACAGCGACTGCTTGACCAGCGCTTCGACGGTGATGTCGTTGAGCACGTAGCCACGTGCGTCGATGATGCCGTCCTGGCCGTGGGTGGTGTACGGATCGAGCGCCACGTCGGTCATCACCCCCAGTTCGGGGAAACGCGCCTTCAGCGCGCGCACCGCGCGCTGCGCCAGGCCGTCCTCGTTCCAGGCCTCGGCCGCGTCCAGGCTCTTGCCGGACGGGTCGATCACCGGGAACAGGTCGATCACCGGGATGCCCAGTTCCAGCGCGGTCTCGGCTTCCTTCAGCAGGTCGTCGATCGACAGCCGCTCCACGCCGGGCATCGAGGCGATCGGCGCGCGGCCTGGCAGTTCGTGCACGAACACCGGCCAGATCAGGTCGTCGGCGGTCAGGGTGTTCTCGCGCATCAGCCGGCGCGAGAAGTCGTCGCGGCGCATGCGCCGGGGGCGGTAATGGGGATGGGCCACGCGAGGCTCCTGCAGGGACGGGTCGGACGTCGCGCACGCGGCACTGCGAGGCGACGCCCGGTCTGCCGAGCCGCGCCGCACGCACCGGCGCGAACGGTGACGGCCACCGCAGCGGTCGTCACCGCCGAATTTTACGCCTGCCGGCCGCAGATGGACGGGAACTGCTGCAACACAGCATGCCGCCGTGCCCGGCATGCGCCGGCATGCCGTTAGATCACTCCGCCTCCCAGGCTAAGCCGGATCACCCCGACCACGATCACCAGGCCGTTGAGGATCAGCCCGGTCTTGGCGCGACCGCGGTTCGGGGCCGAAGTGAACAGCAGCCCGATCGCGGCGATGATCGCGCCGACCGCGGCGAACGGGATCACGAACCAGTTGCCCCAGCCCAGCAGCGGGATGAAGGCCAGGATCATCCACAGCAACGCCACGATGCCCCACAACAGACTGATCAAGCCCATGCCGTCGCCCTACGCTGAATGCCAGTGCGCACCATAGCGCGCGGCCCCGGCGGCGCAAGCCAACTCTTGGCACGGGACTCACGGCGGGCGTGCCACGGTGGCGGCGATGGCGGGTGCGCCGCGGTTCACCGATCGCGCCTATCATCGCATCGTGAACCGATTCCCAGGGGTGATGCCATGAACGTCCGACCGCTATTGCCGCTGGCGCTGCTGTTCGCGCTGGCCGGCTGCGCCAGTTCCTCCAAGGTGATGGTCGGCGCGCCGCGCCCCCCGATCGACCCGGCCCTGGTCCAGATCTATTCGACCCCGCCGCTCGGCGCGGTCGACATCGCCCAGCTCGAATCGTCCAGCGCGGCCGGCTTCGGCACCCAGGGCCAGACCGATGCGGCGATGGCCCGGCTCAAGCGCGAGGCGGCCAAGCTCGGCGCCAACGGCGTGGTACTGATGGGCGTGGCCTCGCAGCGCTCCGGCGGCGGCGTGTCGGTGGGCGCCGGCAGCTACGGCGGCCACGTCGGCGGCGGCCTGGGCATCGGCATCCCGACCACGCAGAAACGCGCCGCCGGCATGGCGATCTGGGTGCCGCCGGGGGCGCAGGTGCCGAAGGCGCAAGAGCCACAGCCCCAACCGCCGTTGCCGGCGCAGGAACGCTGAGCGTCTTGGGAGAGTGATCCCGGCGGTTTCCGCCTCCTCGGCGTCCGGCTTCACCGTGCCCTGAGTCGCCGCGGCGGCCCAGGCACAGACGACCGCCGTCCGGGAACCCTTGGTAAGCTATTGGCCGGGTTATAGTATTCCCCGACCCTCGGGCATTGCAGGGGATGGATCCGGACCCGCGAGGGCAGTGACCCGTCATTGGTGTTAGCGCCCGGGATGGACCGTCATTGACAGAAGGACTCGTTATGAAGCGCTGGATATGGATATTGGTCGCGTTCTTCGGACTGCAGGGCACGGCCAAAGCAGTGGGCCCTTATGTGGAGTTTGCTTGCCGCGACAATGACCCCTTCGTGTTCTGTACCCAAGGCTGCAAGGACGGCGACAAGAACTGGATCCCGATAAGTCCAAGCAGCGGGACTTGGGTAGCGGTGCCTGGATATTGCCCTTACCCAACCACTGGCGCCTGCTGCATCGGAAATGTCTGCTTCCTGCCATGGACGCAAACTGCAGTGACCGCTGTCGGGCAGTACATGGCCATGTGTCCCATAGGCGGCGGAAAAGCAAGCGACTGGAAGAACACGGACGGGCGGCGCCCTGAGAGCGTCCCGGAAGATCACTGAAGTCCGACCGTGCCGCTGCGCGGTCGGCGCAGCGGCACGGTTCCATCACTTCCGTTGTGCCGGGACGAACACCTCGTCCACCGCAGTCGCCAGTTGGTCCGGCGGCAGCAGGCCCTGGTCCAGCAGGAAGTTGTTGAACTTGAGCCTGTCGAACTTCGCGCCCAGCGCCAGTTCGGTGCGCATGCGCAGTTCCATGATGCGGCTGTAGCCATAGAAATAGCTGCCGGCCTGGCCGGGCGCGCGCATCATGTAGCGGTCCAGTTCCTGCCGCGCCATCGCCGGCGACAGGCCGACGTCGTTCTCCAGCACCAGGCGCGCGCGTTCGCGGTCGGTCAGGCCCAGGTTGAGCATCGGGTCGAGCATGGCGCGCGCGGCGCGCAGCAGGCGGAACTGCAGCGCGATCAGCTGCCCGTCCAACGGTTCGTACGGCACCATTTCGGCCTCGGCATACAGCGCCCAGCCCTCGACGTTGACCGAATTGAACGCGAACATGCTGCGCGCCAGCGACACGCCGCGCTCGACCATCGCGGTGAACTGCAGTTCGTGGCCGGGCCGACCTTCGTGCGCGCTCAGCGTCCACGCCGCCGAGCCGAAGTTGAAGTCGTCGTAGTGCTCGCCCTTGCCGGCGCTGTCCGGATTGCCCAGCGGCAGCACGAAGGTGCCCTGCTCGCCGGTATTGCCGACCAGCGGCGCCGGACGGAAATGCGGCGCCGGCTGCGCCGCGCTCTCGGCCGCCGAGCCCAGCCGCATCTGCATGGGCCGCTGCGGCACATCGACGATGCGCTGTTGGCGGATGATCGGATCGATCTGCGCGATGACGTCGCGGTAATGGGTTTCCAGCTGGTCGTTGGCGATGGTGTCGCGCTTGAGCGCGCGGATCACCGCGCGGTAATCGCTGGGATTGTCGACCTTCAGGCCCTTGGCTTTTGCCACCAGCGGCGCCAGCTGCTGCATCGCCGCGCGGGTTTCCATGAATTCCAGTTGCGCGCGCTGCATCAACAGTTGCGGCGCGATGTCGATGCCGACCTGCTTGAGCTGGAAGGCATACAGTTCCGGCGGCAGGCGCGCGTCCTCGCGCGCCTTCGGCAGCACCACCTTGCGCGTCCAAGCGGCGTAGTCCTTGAACTGTCTGTCCATCGCCGCCAGCGCCGGTTCGGCGCCGTCGATCTTGTAGGTCGCGAACAGTTCGCGAATGCCCTTGGCGTAGGTGTCGACGTTGCTCAAGGCCTGCTCGACCTCGCGTCGGGTCGGCGGCAGCAGCGCGCCGTTGGCCAGCTTTTCCTCGTAGCGCTGGCGCGCCAGCACGAGCGAGGAGGTGCTGCCGGGCGCCAGGCCGACATAGCGCTGCAGGCGGTCCAGCGCCTTGGCCCGGCGCGCCGCCGGCACCTGTTCGGACAGCAGATTGTTGAGGCCGCCGAACACCATCTGCGGCGCATCCTGCCACGGCAGCAGCAGGCGTTCGTTCAACGCGCTGCCTTCGGCGGCCTGGTCGGCGGCATGGATCATGATCGCCAGGTCCTGGCGCACGTTGGGATCGCGCTCGACCTCCAGCTTCTCCTGCAGCGCGCGCCGGGCCTTGCCGATCGCGTCGCGATAGCGGCGGGCATTGTCCGGCCCCAGGTCGGCGACCTTGTCGTCGTAGCCCGGCACGCCGAAGAAGCTCACTTCCTCGGGTTGGAACGGCGCCTGCGCCTGCAGCAGGATCTGCGCGAAGTCGTTGCTGCGCTTCACCCATGCCGGGCCGGCGGCCTCGGCCGAAGCGGCGGCGGGCGCGGCCTGCGCGAGGACAGGCAACGGCGCGACCAGGGCCAGCGCGATGGCGAGGACGAGTGGCTTCATCGGTGAATCTCCAGCGGGACGATGCGGCGACCGTACGCGGCGCGCGCACGGCCGGCAAGCTGCCGTAGGTCATGGCCGCGCCGGGTGGCCGGCGATCGCGCGCGACACGGAAGCGACCAGGGCCGCCGCTGCAGGCTCGCCAATCGTAGACACGGCCTCACCGTCTGCGGACGGCAGCACGGCGACAGCGCGATGCCCCGCATCCACCCTGCCCGCGCAACGCAGCGACGCGACGGATTCGGCCACGCAGCGTGGGTGCCACTGCACCGCATGCCGCGGCTGCGCGGAGCTTATTGCGTGCTGTCCGCCTCGGCCGGCGCAGCCGGATCCGCGTCGGTCTGCACCTCGTTGACGGCATCGGCGTCGGAATCGGACTCGGCGTCGGTTTCGATGGCGTCGTCCACTCCGGACTCGACATCCTCGAGCAGCGGAATCGCCTCGCCGGCGTCGGGCAGCACCTGCAGCGTCGTGTAGTGCCATTCGCCGGCATGGCGCTCGGCTTCGATGTACAAGGTGCCGTTGCCGCGCGCGCCGTGCAGCGACACGCTGAGATTGGCGCTGCCGGTGCCGTTGCTGGTGGAAATGCTGCCGCTGGGCATGATCCCGTCCTTGACCGGCGCGCCCAGCGCAGCGATGACCCGCTGGTCGAGCTGCGCGGCCATCAGGCCGACGCGGTACGGCTCGGACGACTTGGTGACGCGTGCGATGCCCATCACGAACACCGCGATCGAGGCCAGCAACATTGCGCCCAGCAACAGCACCACCAATGGCACCGCCCATTTCCAGTGGCGTGCCCACCAGCCCTTCCGGGCCGCCACCGGCGGCGCGGCGGCGGCGGGGTCAGACACGGGCGAACCGGGTAACGGCGGCGGCGTGGACATGCAGAACTCCTTTTCGGCGAAAGACGGTGCGGGTGGCGGCGATCAGGGCTTCAGGCAACGCGCCAGGAACGCCTCGGTGGTGCGGTAGCGGTGCAGCGCATTGCTGCCGGACAGGCCGTGCTTCGCCCCAGGATAGGTCATCAGCTCGAACAGCTTGCCGCGCTTCTGCAGCTCGCTCATCAGCGAGGTGGAGTTGGTGAACAGCACATTGTCGTCGGCCATGCCGTGGATCAGCAGCAGCGGCGAATTCAGGCCATCCAGATGCGCGGCCACGCGGCCGTCGCGGTAACCGTCGGGATTGGCCGCCGGCAGGTTCATGTAGCGCTCGGTGTAATGGCTGTCGTACAGCCCCCAATCGGTCACCGGCGCGCCGGCCACGCCGCAGGCATAGGCCTCGCTGTGCTTGGCCAGCAGCATCAGGGTCATGTAGCCGCCGTTGGACCAGCCGTACACGCCGATGCGCGCGGCATCCACCCACGGCTGCGCCTTCAGCCAGGCGACGCCGCGCAGCTGGTCGTCCACTTCCACCGTGCCCTGCCGCTGGTACAGCGCACCGCCGAAGTCGCGGCCGCGGCGCGGCGTGCCGCGGTTGTCGACCGAGAACACGACATAGCCGTGCTGGGCCAGGTACTGGTCGAACAGCGCGTCGCCGCGCACCGGCCAGCCGTCGAGCACGGTCTGCGCGGCCGGGCCGCCGTAGACGTACACCACCACCGGATAGCGCTTGGCCGGATCGAAGTCGGCGGGCTTGGTCAGCCGGTAGTGCAGCGGCGTCTTGCCGTCGGCCGCGGTCAGGTGGCCGAACTCGACCGGACGCTGCGCGTCGCGGTACCTGGCGTAGGGATGCTGCGGATCGGCCAGATCGTTGACCAGCAACGTGGCGATCTTTTCGCCACTGGCGCGGAACAGCTCGATCTGCGGCGGCGTGGCGGTGTTGGACCAGCTGTCGACGTAGACGCTGGCGTTCTTGGCGAAGCTGGCCGCATGCGTGCCGTTGGGCTTGGACAGCTGCTCGATCGCGCCGCCGTCCAGCGGCACCGCGTAGAGCTGGGTCTGGGTCGGCGACTCCCTGGTCGCGGAGAAGTAGACCTTGCCGGCGCCTTCGTCCACCGCCAGCAGCTCGTCCACGATCCAGTCGCCGTGGGTCAGCGGAACCAGTTTGCGTCCGTCTTCCGAGGCCAGGTACAGGTGCTCGTAGCCGCTGCGCTCCGAGCCCCACACGAAGCGCCCGTCCTTGAGGAAATGCAGGTCGTGGTTGAGCGGCACCCAGGTCTTGCTGGTCTCGGTGACCAGCACGCGCTGCTTGCCGCCGGCCAGGGTCGCTTCGATCAGTTCGAGCTTTTTCTGGTCGCGCGACTGGCGCTGGAAGGTCAACCGCTGCGCATCGCGCCAGTCCACCCGCGCCAGGTAGATGTCCGGATTCTTGCCCAGGTCGATCCACTGCGGCTGCGCGCCGGCGCGCGGCGCGATCGTGCCCAGCTGGATCCTGACGTTGGGCTGCCCGGCCTGCGGATAGCGCTGCTCGATCACCTCGGTGTGGTCGGCATACACCTCCGGGCGCTTCTGCACCGGCACGCCGGATTCGTCGATGCGCGCGAAGGCGATCGCCGAGTCGTCCGGCGCCCACCAGTAGCCGGTATGGCGGTCCATTTCCTCGTCGGCGACGAACTCGGCCACGCCGTTGCCAATGGTGTCGCTGCCGTCGCGGGTCAGCTGGTGCTGCTGGCCGCTGGCCAGATCGATCACCCACAGGTTGCGCGCACGCACGAAGCTGACGTAGCCGCCCTTGGGCGAGATCTTCGGATCGGTGGCGAAGCCCTCGCCCTGGGTCAGCTTGCGCACCGCGGCGCTGCCGGTCTTGCGCAGGTCGTACAGATACAGCTCGCCGCCGAGCGGGAACAGCAGCGCGTGCGCATCCGGCGCCCACTGGTAATCGACGATGCCGGCATAGGCGGAAATGCGCTGGCGCTCGCGCCGGGCCTTTTCCTCGTCGCTCAGCGTCTCGGTGCCCGGCAGCACCACCTTCGAGTCCACCAGCAAGCGGGTCTGGCCGCTGGCGATGTCGTATTCCCACAGGTCCAGCTGGTTGCGGTCGCTGTCCTTGCCGCGCAGGAAGGTCACCCGCGAACCGTCGGGCGCGACCTGCGGCTTCATCAGGGTCGGCCCCGACAGCGGCTTGCTGCCGGTGATGGCCTCCAGGGTCAGTTTTTCGGCGTGCGCGGGAACGAGGGACGTGGCGAGCATGAGGGCGAGAGCGGCGAACACAGAGCGCATGAAGGTTCCTGGCGTGGCACTAGCGCGCAAGGATGCGCGCGTGCCGGCGGTTTGAGAAGCGTGACGCGGACAGGCTCAGCGCTTGCCGAACAGATGCTTGCGTTCGGCGTCGCTGAGCGGCTTGCCGGCGTCCGGATTGACCTGCTGCTTCAGCGCGTAGGCGCGCTGCGTGGCCGGGCGTGCGCCGATCGCATCGTGCCAGCGCTTGAGGTGCGGGAACGCGGCGTAGTCGGGGGTGAGCCCGTTGTACACCTCGATCCACGGATAGCTGGCCATGTCGGCGATGCCGTACTCGGCGCCGGCCAGGTACTCGCTGTGCGCCAGGCGCTTGTCGAGCACGCCGTGCAGGCGCCGCACCTCGGCGTTGTAGCGGTCGATCGCGTAGCCGATCTTCTCCGGCGCATAGACATTGAAGTGGCCCATCTGCCCGCTCATCGGGCCGAGCCCGGCCATCTGCCAGAACAGCCACTCCAGCGCGACGATGCGCCCGCGCGGATCGGCCGGCAGGAAGCGTCCGGTCTTCTCGGCCAGGTACAGCAGGATCGCGCCGGATTCGAACACGCTCTGCGGCGCGCCGCCGTCGGCCGGCGCATGGTCCACGATCGCCGGCATCTTGTTGTTCGGCGAGATCGCCAGGAACTCCGGCGCGAACTGCTCGCCGGCGCCGATGTTGACCGGCTTGATGGTGTAGTCCAGGCCGGCTTCCTCGAGCAACAACGTGACCTTGTGGCCGTTGGGCGTGGGCCAGTAGTACAGATCGATCATGGCGGCGGTCCGGAAACGGGGGCGTCCAGTGTAGCCGCGCCGTGCGCTTGGCAGCATCACGGCGGGCCAGTACCCTGCGCCTTCCTGCAACGCAGCATTCGATACCACGCCATGAGCCCTCCGCGCCCGACGCCCCGCCTGAATCCGCTGTCCAGCCTGATCTTCGCCTCGCGCTGGTTGCAGCTGCCGCTGTACCTGGGATTGATCGTGGCCCAGGGCGTCTACGTGTTCCTGTTCGGCAAGGAACTGTGGCACCTGATCCACGAGGCGCCGAGCCTGGGCGAGCAGCAGATCATGCTGATCGTGCTCGGCCTGATCGATGTGGTGATGATCTCCAACCTGCTGGTGATGGTGATCGTCGGCGGCTACGAGACCTTCGTCTCGCGGCTGGGCCTGGAAGGCCATCCGGACCAGCCGGAGTGGCTGAGCCACGTCAATGCCAGCGTGCTGAAGGTGAAACTGGCGCTGTCGATCATCGGCATCTCCTCGATCCACCTGCTCAAGACCTTCATCGCGGTCGGCGCGCTGGGCGGCATGCCGCTGTGCTCGCCGGACCAATTGGCCAGCGCCGCAGCCACGGTGGACCTGAAGAGCTGTGCGACGCTGACCCAGACCGGCGTGCTGTGGCAGACCATCATCCACGGCATCTTCATCCTGTCGGCGATCGGCATCGCCTGGACCGACCGGCTGATGTCCGCGCCGCCGAAACCGGCGCACTGACCTCGCGTGCACGGGCTCACGCTTTTCCGGCCGCCGCCACGCGGCCGTCAAGCACGCGGCCGGAGCGGATGCTAGATTGGCAGGTGGGGTGCGCTGGCAGGGACGGGGGAGCCGGACCGGCTGCGCGGGAGAACCACCGCTGCGTATTCATGGCCATCACCGGGGATTAGGGGGAAGCATGTTGCAGGTAACGACATTCGCGAAGGCGCGCCGCATGGCGCCGGTACTGCTGCTGGCCGCGCTGGCCGCCTGTTCCAAGCAGGAGGACGCCGCCCCGGCCGCTGCGCCGGCGGCCAAGCCCACGGCAACCGCGCCGGCCGCGCCGCCGGTCTCGGCCAAGGTGCAGTCGATGGGCACCGAGCAGCTGCACGAATCGGCCAGCCAGGCGCTGCGCGAGAACCGCATGTATGCGCCGGCCGGCAACAACGCGGTCGAGTACTACCTGGCGTTGCGCGACAAGCAGCCGGACGACGCCGGGGTGAAAAGCGCGCTGACCGACCTGATGCCGTACACGCTGATCGCCGCCGAGCAGAGCATCAACCGCGAGGACTTCCCGGAAGCGCAGCGGCTGGTCGCGCTGATCGAGAAGATCGACAGCCAGGCGCCGGCATTGCCGCGGCTGAAGCTGGGCGTGAGCAACGGCATGCAGTCTGCGGCGCAGCGTAGCCAGGAAGAGACCGACAAGGTCAAGAAGGAGGCCGAACAGAAGGCCAAGCTGTTGGCCGAGCAGCAAAAGCAGGCGCAGCAGCAGGCCAGCGAGGCGCAGGCCGCGCAGCAGATCGCCGCGCAACAGGAAGCCGCGCGCCGCGAGAGCGCGCGCCAGGAAGCCGAGCGCCAGGCCGCCGCCGCGCGCAGCGCGCCGACCCCGGCTCCGGCAGCCGCACAGCCTGCGGCCACGCCACCGCCGACGGCCGCCACCGCCAGCACCCAATCGCTACGCGCGATCAGCACCCCGGCGCCGCGCTACCCGCCCGAAGCGCTGCGTTCGGGCACCGCCGGCGAAGTGCTGGTGGAGATCACCGTCGGCACCGACGGTTCGGTCACCAGCGCCCGCGTGCTGCGCGCCACCCCGGCACGGGTGTTCGACCGCGAAGCGCTGAACGCGACCAAGCGCTGGCGCTTCGAGCCGGTCAGCGCGCCGGTCACGACGCGGCGCACGTTGGCGTTCAATCCCGGCGGCTAAGAAAAAAGCCCGGCTCTGCCGGGCTTTTTTTGGGATTGGGGAGTCGGGATTGGGGATTCGTAAGAGCGAAGGGCGTTCCTGCAGCGATGCATTTGCGCTGCTTTTACGAATCTCCAATCCCGACTCCCCAATCCCGGCTTCACCCCGATATCGCCAACCGCTCCTGCCGGTAGCGGCGTACCGCGGCCAGCCACAGCACCGCGGCCAGGCCGAAGCCGGCAGCCAGGTACACCGCCCAGATCTGCAGGTCGATCGGTTCGCGGCGGATGATCTTCAGCAGCATCTGGTTCTGCGCCAGGAACGGCACCGCGAACTGCCACAGCGTGGTCTTCAGCGGATACACCATCAGTGCGTAACCGGGCAGCATCGGCAGCAGCATCAGCCAGGTCATGTGGCTCTGCGCTTCCTTCATGCTCTTGGCCGCGGCGGCCAGCAGGGTCAGCAGCGAGGTGCCGATGAACAGCATCGGCAACAGCACGAACAGCATCTGCAGCATCGCCACGAAGCTGACGTTGAGCTGGCGGCCGATGCCGCTGGCGACCTGCGCGCTGAGCTTGAACGCGAGCAGGGTCAGCAGCAGCGAGGCCAGCCCGACCACGCACGCGGCGGCGATCTTGCCGCTGACGATGGCGCCGCGCGATGCCGGCGTGGCCAGCAGCGGCTCCAGCGATTGCCGCTCGCGTTCGCCGGCGGTGGCGTCGAGGATCAGATAGGCGCCACCGATGAACGAGGTGATGCTCAGCAGCACCGGCAGCAGCATCGCCAGCAGCACGCCGCGCTTGGCCTCGGCCGTGGCCAGGTCCTGGACGGCCATGTCCAGCGGCCGCGCCACCTGCGCATCGACGCCGCGCGCCAACAGCCGCAGCGCGCCGACCTGCTGGCTGTACATGCTCAGCGCCGTCTGCACGCGCGTGGTCGGGATGTCGGCATCGCGGCGGGTGCTGTCCTTGATGATCTCCACCAGCGCCGGCCGCCCCTCGCGCCAGGCGTTGGCGTAGTCCTCGTCGATCTTCAGCGCCAGGTCCACGTCCTGGCTGCGAATCGCCGCGGTCAGGTCCTTGGGCGGGGCGACCGCGTTCAGGCCTTGCGCGGCGAGGAACGCGACCAGGTTCGGCGCGCGCTCGCGGCCGATCACCGGGATGTTCAGCGGCTTGTCGATCTGGGTCCTGACCCGGCTCTCGGCCAGCGCGCCCATGCCCAGGATCAGCGCCGGATACAGCAGCGGGCCCAGCAGCAGGGCCAGCGCCAGGGTCCGGCGGTCGCGCCCGAGGTCGCGCAATTCCTTGCGCATCACGGTGAAAACGGTTCGAAACAGGCTCATGCGTGCAGTCCCTCGTCGCTGCCGATCGCCTTGACGAAGGCGTCTTCCAGATTGTCTTCGCCGGTCAGGGCGCGCAGCTCGTCGGCCGTGCCGGCGGCCACCACCGTGCCCTTGGCGACGATGACGATGCGATCGCACAGCGCCGCCACCTCCTGCATGATGTGGCTGGAGAAGATCACGCAACGCCCTTCCTCGCGCAGCCCGCGCAGGAAGCCGCGCATCGCGCGGGTAGTCATCACGTCCAGGCCGTTGGTGGGTTCGTCGAGGATCACGTTGCGCGGATCGTGGACCAGCGCGCGCGCGATCGCGGTCTTGGTGCGCTGGCCCTGGCTGAAGCCCTCGGTCTGGCGGTCGAGGATGTCGTCCATGTCCAGCGCCGCCGACAGCAGCCGCGTGCGCTCGGCGATGCGCGCCGCCGACAGCCCGTGCAGTTCGCCGAAGTAGGCGATGTTCTCGCGCGCGGTCAGGCGCTTGTACACGCCGCGCGCGTCGGGCAGCACGCCCAGCGCGCGGCGCACCGCCAGCGGATCGGCGCCGACGTCGATGCCGTCCACGCGCACCTGGCCCTGGTCGGGCGCCATCAGTGTGTACAGCATGCGCAAGGTGGTGGTCTTGCCGGCGCCGTTGGGACCGAGCAGGCCGGTGATCTGGCCGTCGGCGGCTTCGAAGCTGACCCCTTGCACCGCCTGCACGACGCCGGCCTTGGTCTTGAACGCCTTGTGCAGATTGTCGGCGACGATCATGCGCACTCTCCCCTGCGAAACGCTGCGCGGCTCATGGTTCCCATCCGTTGAATGAAGTGAAGGCCGGCACGCCGCTCATCGCGTCCAGGCAGGTGGCGTCGAGCTGCTTGGCATCGGCGTTCTCGAAGAACTGGCTCAGCAGCTTGGGCATGCAGCCCAGGGTCATGGTGCCGTGGCCCTGGCCGCGCACCACCAGGTGGCGGCCGTTGGGCAGGCCCTGCAACACGCGCGCGGCATAGCGCGGCGGGGTCACCGGATCCAGCTCGCCGGAGGTCAGCAGCACCGGCAGTTCGGATTTGAACGGCGCGGTGAAACCGGCCGGGCGCGTCCCGGTCGGCCATGCCGGACAGGCGGCGAAGAACATCTGCGCCACCTCCGGGCCGAGCAGGGTTTCGCCGCCGGCGGCGGGCGGGTGGTAACGGTCGGCATCCTCGGCGCAGATCACCGACCACTGCATGCCGCGGTTCATCTGCCCGTCCAGTTGCTTGCCCATCATCTTCGCCAGCGACATCAGCGGCGCATAGCGCTCGTGCGCGGCCTCGTCCAGCACAAGCGGCAACAGCGACGCGGTCTGCGGCGCGTACGAGAACGAGAACGCCAGGCTGGTGACGGTGTCGGCGGTCACCCGGTCGTGCTTGCTCTCGCCGCTGGCCGGGTCGCGATAGTCCACGTCCGCCGGCGCCTGCCGCAGCCGCTCCACCACCGTGCGCAGCTGCGCGCGGGTGTCGGTGGGAAAGCGTTTGGCGCAGGCCGGGGTGGCCCTGCACTGCTCCGATTGCAGCTTGATCGCATCCTCGAAGGTGGTGGCGAATTCGCCGCCGACCACCAGGTCGTTCGGCGCCACGCCGTCGATCACCACGCTGCGGGTGTGCGCCGCATAGCGCGCCGCGTACTGCTGGGCGACGCGGGTGCCGTAGGAGCCGCCGATCAGGTTGAGCTTGTCCGTGCCGAGCGCGGCGCGCACCGCATCCAGGTCGGCGATGGCCTGGGTGGTGGTGTAGTAGCGCGGATCGGCGCGGCCCTGCAGCGACTGCGCGCAACGCCGCGCGTAGTCGAGCAGTTCACTGGCGGTGGGCGCGCGCGCCGGATCGGCCAGCTGCATTTCCTTGCCGTCCGCGCCCAGGCAGGTCAGCGGATTGGACTGGCCGGTGCCGCGCTGGTCGATCAGGAACACGTCGCGGCGCTTGCGGGTTTCGCGCAAGGCCATGTCGACGATGCTGGCGACCTCGGTCGCCGCCTGGCCCGGGCCGCCGGCGAGGAAGAACACCGGATCCGGATCGCTGCCGCCCTGGCCGGTGACCGGCAACCAGGCGATGTTGAGCTCGATCTTGCGTCCCCCAGGCACCGCCGGATTCTCCGGCACCGGCATGCGCGTGCATTGCGCCTCGACGTTGTTGGACGCGACCGGACTGGTCAACGTGCAGGGATGGAAGCGCAGCGTGCCGTAGCTGCGCCCCGCATTCTGCGGGGCCGGTCCGTGTCCGCCTTGGCAGGCGGCGAGCAGCAAGGTCGCCGCGACGACGGCGAGCGGTCTGCATGGGTGTCGCATGGTTCGCATCCTTGAGTTCATGGCTTGCAGGATGCCATGCCGGAGCATGGCGTCGTAGGTGACCGATGGCAGGTCGGAAGGGCTACTCGGAATCGTCGAACAGGAACACCTGCTCGATACTGTGCGCGAACAGCCGCGCGATACGGAACGCCAGCGGCAGGCTCGGATCGTACTTGCCGGTTTCCAGCGCGTTGATGGTCTGCCGCGACACGCCCAGCCGCTCGCCCAGCTCGCCCTGCGACCAGCCGCGGGCCTCGCGCAGTTCGCGGATGCGGCTGTTCATTGGTAGCGGCGCGCATTCACGCCCTTGGCGATGCCGTAGGTCGCGCACAGCAGCGGGAACACCCACAGCATCGCCGCCGCTGCCGGCACCGCGATCGTGCCCGCCGCCTGCAGGAAACCGGCGGTCATGTAGCCGCCGGCGACCAGCCCGGCGGCGATGGCGATGGACTCCAGCTCGATGCGCCGCTGCATCTCGTCGGAGTCGCGCACGAAGCGCGCCACCGCACGGATCACCAGCGCCACCAGCAGCGCCGGCAGCAGCGCGATCAGCACCCGTGCCCAGTCCGCCTCCACGCTGCCGAGCAGGCGTCTCCAGCACAGCATCACGCCGACGTAGAGCAACATCGGCAACCCGAACTCGCGGTAGTAGCGGCGCGCCAGCGCCGGCGGCGCGCTGTCGCGCAGGCTGCCCGGCGACCACCACAGCATCAGCGCCAGGAAGATGCCGCCGATGCACAGCCCGAACCACAGCCCGCGAAAATAGTCGTCGCCGCGCAAAAGCCGCAGCCACGGCGTGACCGCGAGCAGCGCGACGCTCACGCCCAGCACCACGATCGCGCTGCGCTTGCAGCGGTTCACGGCCGCGCCCCGACCGCAGCGCCGACCGTCTCCGGCCGGCACCAATCGAATGCCATCACGACGTTTCGCATACATCCCCCTGTCAAGCACGCTTTACAGGAGGATGCGCGCGCCGGTCGCGGCTGTCAAGCGTCCTTTACAGCCGCTGGCGACAGGCGATGCCGTCTCGCAATCCGTCAGAGTCGCAGCGCCGGCGTCGCCCGCGATTGCCGCACGCGCGACTCCCGCAACGCGTACCTCGGCATCGCGCCGGCAGCTGCATCGTGGCCAGGCACCGAGGCGTTTTCAGACAGTCGCGCAGGACCTCTCTGCGATCGCACTGCGCATCCGTCTCCTTGCGACATCGGCAGCTCCGTCGCGCTGCGATCGCACACAGGCCGCACCCTTGCGCGCGCTCTGCCGTCGCCGCACAAAGGGCGCCGGCCAGCAGGCCGACGCCCTCCGAGCCTCGCGGGACCGTCGGTCAGATGACCTGCCCGCCCGACACCTCGATCCGCTGCGCGTTGACCCAGCGGTTGTCCGGGCCGAGCAGGCTGGCGACCATCGGGCCGATGTCGTCGGGCACACCCACCCGCCCCAGGGCGGTCATGTCGGCGAACTGCCTGTTCAGATCGGGCAGGTCGCGCACCGCGCCGCCCAGGAAGTCGGTTTCGATCGCGCCCGGGGCCACGGTGTTCACCGCGATGCCGCGGCCACCGAATTCCTTGGCCATGTAGACCGACAGGATCTCGACGGCGCCCTTGGCGGCCGCGTAGGCAGAGAAGCCCGGCATCGACACGCGGGTCAGGCCGGAGGAAAAGTTCACGATGCGGCCGCCATCGGCGATCAGTGGCAGCAGCGCCTGGGTCAGGAAGTACACGCCCTTGACGTGGGTCGCGAACAGCGCGTCGAACTGGGCTTCGGTCGTCTCTGCGAGCATGGCCATCTCACCATGGCCGGCATTGTTGAGCAGGTGGTCGAAGTCGCTCCGGGACCAGGTGCCGGACAGGGCGCTGCGCACTGCGTCGGCGAAAGCGCCGAAGGACGCCACGTCGCTCACGTCCAGCGGCAAGGCCACCGCCTTGCGGCCCATCGCTTCGATTTCGGCAACGACGGCCTTGGCCTGGTCGGCGCCGTTGCGGTAGGTCAGCAGGACATCGCCGCCACGGCGGGCGATGCTGATGGCGGTATTGCGGCCGAGGCCGCGGTTGGCACCGGTGATGAGGGTGATCGACGTCATGGGAATCTCCAGCGGGGTGGATGTTGCGGGGTGGAGAGACGATCGGACGGAACGCCCTCGCGCAGTTTCCCGATCCCGTCCATTTCTTGCCTATTCGTCCCGAATTCGCACCAACGAGCCTCAGGAACCCCTCATTTCCACGCAAAAACTGAGCGCACCCCTGCCTTTTCTTCCGGATTTCTTGCCCAATCATCCAACTCGATTGTGCCCGCTGCGGCCACGCGCTAGGGTCTGCTTATGCCTGCGAATCTGTTGGAAACCGCGCGTCGCTACGCCGATGCGAACGTCGACGAGGCCGGGGTCGCGCGCACGCCCCTGCCCGGGCTTGCGATCCTGCGCGAGACCCGGCCGACGCCATTGCACTACGCCATCTGCAGGCCGCTGGTGGCGCTGGTGCTGCAGGGCAGGAAGCAGGTCACGATGGGCAGCAGCAGCTACGACTTCGGTGCCGGCGAGTCCCTGCTGGTCACCGCGGAAGTGCCCACGGTCAGCCAGATCACCCGTGCCTCGCTCGCCGCGCCCTACTACGCCTGCGTGGTGGAGCTGGATCCGGCCACGATCGCATCGCTGGTGGCCGAGATGGGAACGACCCCTTTTGCGATGGGGTCGCCGGTACGCGTCGATCCGACCGAGGCGGAAGTCGCCGACACCGCGGACAGGCTCATCCGCCTGCTGGACCGCCCCGCGTCGGTCCCCGTGCTGGGCCCGCAGTTGCTGCGCGAACTGCACTACTGGCTGCTGTCGGGGCGGCACGGCGGCGCGATGCGCGCGCTGGGCGTCACCGACAGCCATGCCAGGCGGGTGGGCCGCGCAGTGGCCAGGATCCGCTCGGACTTCGCCAGGCCGTTGCGCATGGAGCAGCTGGCGGACGCGGCGGGAATGAGCCTGTCGACGTTCCATGTGCACTTCCGCGCGATCACCTCGCTGACCCCGCTGCAGTTCCAGAAGCAGCTGCGCCTGATCGAGGCCAGGCGTCTGTTGTTGGCGGAAGGCGCGACGATCGGCCGGGCGGCCTCGGCGGTGGGGTACGAAAGCGTTCCACAGTTCACGCGCGAATACGGCCGCATGTTCGGCATGCCGCCGGGCAAGGACATCAAGGACACCCGGCAACGCCTGACCTCGGCCGCGTAGCCGAAGCGCGGGCCCCGTGCCGAGCAAACACTGCAGCGCCCGGAGCGATGTCCGGCGCGGGCAGGAAGCGAGCCACCAGGCGCCGGCGCATGGCGAGCGACGGCGCGCAGGCGCTACTTGCTGCTGACGTACTTCTCGCGACGGATGTGCTGCACCGGCAGACCCGCCTCTTTCAGCGCATCGAAGCAGGCGTCGACCATGTTCGGATTGCCGCACAGATAGGCGATATCGCCGTCGGCCTGCGGCGCGAACTCGCCGAGGAACTGCTGCACGTAGCCGTGGCGCACGTCCGCATGCGGCGCGTCGGGCAGTTCGCGCGAGAAACACGGCACGAAGCGGAAGCGCGGATGCGCGTCGGCGAAGGCGCGGAACTCGTCGCCGTACAGCAGCTCGGCCGGCGTGCGCGCGCCCAGCAGCAGTACCACCTCCGCGCCGCGCTCGGCCATCGCCGCTTCCAGCAGCGGCAACATCGAGCGGTACGGGGTGACGCCGGTACCGGTGGCGATCAGCAGGTAGCGGCGGTTGCTGTCGCCCTGGTTCAGGCAGAAGCGGCCGTACGGACCGCTGGCGCAGACCTGCCCGCCGATCTCCAGGCCTTCGAACAAGGCCGTGGCCGCGCCGCCGGCGACGAAGCTGACCGCAATCTCGACCGTCGCATCGGCCGGCTGCGACGGATCGTGGCGGGTGGCCAGCGAATAGCTGCGCTTGGTGGCGGTGCCGTCGGCGTAGTGGAAGTGCACCTGCACGAACTGGCCGGGCACGAACGGCAGCGGCTGGCCGTCGTCGCGGACGAAGCGGTAGTGGCCGACGGCCGGGGCCAGCATGTGGCGGTCGACCAGTTTCAACGGGAATTGGGCAGGCACGCGGATGCAACAGTCTATGGCCGGGGCCGAGCCCACGAGGTCTTCTATAATAGCGGCTGCATTTCTTCAGCGCCGTCAACAGGGCGCGAAAGGGTCCGCCTTGAATATCGCCTCCCCGCTCCCCTCCCCGGTGCCCGCGCTGCGCGTGCGCGAGCTGCGCAAGACCTACGACAACGGCGTGCAGGCGCTGCACGGCGTGTCGCTGGACGTGCTGCCCGGCGATTTCTTCGCCCTGCTCGGCCCCAACGGCGCCGGCAAGTCCACCCTGATCGGCATCATCAGCTCGCTGGTCAACCTCAGCGCCGGCCAGGTCGAGGTGTTCGGCACCGACCTGACCGCCCAGCGCAGCGCGGCGATGCGCCTGCTCGGCCTGGTTCCGCAGGAGATCAACTTCAACCTGTTCGAGAAGCCCTTCGACATCCTGGTCAACTACGCCGGGTTCTACGGCATGCCGCGCGCGCAGGCCGAGCACCAGGCCGAAGTGGAGCTCAAGCGCGCGCACCTGTGGGACAAGGCGCAGGTGATGAGCCGCACCCTGTCCGGCGGCATGAAGCGGCGGCTGATGATCGCCCGCGCGATGATGACCCAGCCGCGCCTGCTGATCCTGGACGAACCCACCGCCGGCGTGGACATCGAGATCCGCCGCGACATGTGGCGCGTGCTACGCGAGATCAACGCCGCCGGCACCACCATCATCCTGACCACGCACTACCTGGAGGAAGCGGAGAGCCTGTGCCGCAACCTGGCGATCATCGACCGCGGCCGCATCGTCGAACAGGGCCCGATGCGCGAACTGCTGGCCAAGCTCGACGTGGAAGGCTTCCTGCTCGACATCGACGGCGAACTGCCGGCGCAGCTGCCGGCGATCGAGGGCACCACCCTGCTCGCGCAGGACGCGCATACGCTGGACCTGGACATGCCGCGGGCGATGGACCTCAACCGCGTGTTCGCCGCGCTCGGCAGCGCCGGCATCCGCGTGCGCTCGATGCGCACCAAGAGCAACCGCCTGGAGGAGCTGTTCGTGCGCCTCACCGGGGACAACCGGGACGGCGCAAGCGGCCCGGCCTCGGCGCCAGACTCGCCGAAGCAGCCGCCCGCCGCCGCCTGACCCCTCTTTCGCTGGACGCCAATGAACACCACCGCCAAACCGCAATCCCTCCTCCCCGAGACCACGCCGGCCCAGCGCAACTGGGTCGCGCTGGGCACCGTGGTGCGCCGCGAGGTCAAGCGCATCCTGCGCATCTGGGGCCAGACCCTGGTGCCGCCGGCGATCACCATGACCCTGTACTTCCTGATCTTCGGCGGGCTGATCGGCTCGCGCGTGGGCGACATGGGCGGCTACAGCTACATGCAGTTCATCGTCCCCGGCCTGGTGATGATGAGCGTGATCCAGAACAGCTACGGCAACATCAGCTCCAGTTTCTTCGGCGCCAAGTTCGGCCGCCACGTCGAGGAACTGCTGGTCAGCCCGATGCCGAACTGGGTGATCCTGTGGGGCTACGTGGCCGGCGCGGTGCTGCGCGGACTGATGGTCGGCGTGCTGGTGCTGATCATCGCCATGTTCTTCACCCCGGTGCGCATCCCGCACCCGCTGGTGACGCTGACCACGGTGCTGCTGGGCGCGACGATCTTCTCGCTGGCCGGCTTCATCAACGCCGTCTACGCGAAGAAGTTCGACGACGTCGCCATCGTGCCGACCTTCATCCTGACCCCGCTGACCTACCTGGGCGGCGTGTTCTATTCGGTGAAGCTGCTGCCCGGCTGGGCCGAGGCCGCCACCCATGCCAACCCGATCTTCTACATGGTCAACGCCTTCCGCTACGGCCTGCTCGGCAGCAGCGACGTGCCGGTGTGGGTGGCCTACGCGCTGATGCTGGGCTTCGTCGCGGTGCTCAGCGCGCTGGCGTTGTGGCTGCTGCGGCGTGGGGTGGGGTTGCGCAGCTAGTTGAATGCCGCCCTGGCGCGTGGTGCGGCCAGGGTTGGGGCTTGCGCACGGCATTGCTATCCTCGGCGCACAGGGGTTTTACCGGCCCGCTCGCAACGGGCCGCACGAGGAGCAAGGAATGAACCGATACATGGCAGTCATCGCGGCAGCATTGCTGGCGTGTACCAGCGGAGGGGTTCACGCTCAGGACGATGGCATCGTCAACTTCGGCAAGATCGTTGGTGGCAATGCCGCCAACGGCAAGGCCTGCGGCGCCACGCAGGCGCAGGTCGACGCCTACAAGGCCAAGCAGCAGAAGACGATGCAGGGCCTCTATGCACAGTTGCCGAACTTCTCCGGCGACTTCGACAAAGGCTACAAGCAAGGGCTGCAGAGCATGCAGAAGGTGCATGCCGACGGCACCTACAAGCCCGATGCCGAGCTGTGCAAGAAACTGCTGAGCGACATGCGCTGAGCGCACTCCGTCCCCGCCCCAGAGAATTCCGATGACCGCGATTATCCTCACGGCGCGCCGCGCCGTTCTCAGCGCTTGCCTGGTGCTCATCGCCGCCGCTGGCGGTTGCAAACGTTCCGAACCGCAGCCGGCGGCGCACGCCGATGCCGAGGCGCAGCCCGCATCGGGCGCAGCGGCGCCGCCCGCGCCGGCGGCGGCAGAAACGGCCAAACGCTTCGACGCCGCCACCTTGCCCGTGTCCGATGCCCCGCTAGGAAGCTTCCCGTATCTCGGCCTCCCCGACGGCTATGTCACCAAGGACGCGCCGGTCCGCAACGACTTCGACCGCGCGCCGTTCTGGACCGGCGACCGGGTCGAGTGGGTGGAAGGCAAGATCTATGCGGCCGCGATCGGCACCGCCGAGGGCAAGCCCTATTCGCCGCTGGAACTGTCGCGCAACATCCAGAGCATGGTGGAATCGCTGGGCGGCCAGCGCATCGCCAGCGGCCAGCTGCCGGCCGACGCGAGCAAGGCGATCGGCGGCAGCAACGCGGCGGTGACCTACGTCGGCGGCATCGGCGACATCTACAATGAGCCGGCGGACACCTACGTCATCCACCGTGCGGATCGGGACATCTGGATCCATGTGTGCAGCGGCGGCGGCGGCGGTGGGCTGCTGATCGCCGAGACCAAGCCGTTCCAGGCCACCGCCAAGGTGCTGCCGGCCGATGCGCTGCAGCAGCAGCTGGCATCTGCGGGAAAGGTCGCCATCCAGGTCAATTTCGCCTCCGATGCGGCGCAGATCCTGCCCGACTCCAAACCGCAGCTGGACCAGGTACTGCAGTTGCTCAAGGCCGACCCGGCACTGCGCCTGGCCGTCAACGGCCATACCGACAACAGCGGCGACGCCGCGCACAACAAATCGCTGTCCGAGTCCCGCGCCAGCGCGGTCGTGGCCTACCTGACCGGCGCCGGGATCGCCGCCGATCGCCTGCGCGCGGCCGGTTTCGGCCAGGAACAGCCGATCGCGCCGAACACCACGGAAGAGGGCAAGGCGCGCAATCGCCGGGTGGAGTTGGTGCGCGTGTAGCGCGACCGGCATGGGCGGTGCGCATCCACCACTCACCCGAACGCGCCGATGGATCCGGAACGGCCACGGAAGGGGCGGCCTGAATAGGCATCCATCATATTGAATTCGCCGGAGTTGCCGCCGACCGGTGCGCGCGGCTCCCGGCGGCCTGGCAGAAATAATCGGAGTGGACCTTCGCTCCACTGCCGCCGGCACCTGGGCGCCGCCCACGGGTCGCCTTTCGCAACGCGCGCGATGACCCGAACCGCCCACGCCCAGGATCTCCTGGCGCGATCGGGTCGCCCCATCTGATCGGCATCGCCCGACCCTCGTCGAAGGCGTGCGAACCAAGCACCTGCCGCGTGCGTCACCCGATTCGTCAGCCATTTGACGCGCCTCGCTCACGCCAGGCGCGTATCGACCGAATAGTCCCGAATTCAGAATAGAGTGAATCGTTTAGTGAAACGCTGCGCCTGAAGTTTGACTCAATTATGGGATGTTCATTCCTTTTTGCGCCAAAACCTTAACGCAAGCTTTCTTGTAACGGCAATATCTTGACGATAAAGTGCATACGTCCGCGATACATTTGCCAATGCATGTCAAGCGTGGGCCAAGGATTAGTTTCATATCTGTGAGTGTTTTCACTTATGCAACCCACACGCCTACACGCAACCGCGCGGACGTAAGTGTGCTGCCGGTGCAGTGGGCGCCAGAGCCAAGGAGAGGAATCAAATGAAGAACCAGCGCAGGCACATCCGTTTCGGCCGCAAGCAGCTCGGCCAGGGCATGACCGAATACATCATCATCACCGCCCTGATCGCGATCGCGGCCATCGCCGCCGTCACCTTCTTCGGCGGCACCGTGCGCAGCCAGGTCGCGGGCATGTCCAAGGAACTGTCGGGACAGAGCGCCACGCAGTCGATCAACCGGGCCAAGAACCAGTCCAACAGCGCCCAGACCGAGGCCGACAAGACCAAGGGCATGGACGCGTACAACAACAAGTAATCGCACTTGTTGGGGTAAGGGCCATGGGTACCCGGGCGGCAGATGCTGCCCGGGTACGTTCCAATTAACTTCCGACGTGCCGATGACGACGCTGTAGGGAGTGCATTCGGCAAAGGAATTGCAGATGCGTACAGCGTTCGCAATCGCTAAATCGCGCGTGCCACCCCGTTTCGACGGCAAGCGCGGCATGGCCGGGCAAGCCATGGTGCTTGGCCTGGTGCTGATCCTGGTGCTGTGCGTCGGCGCGATCGTGCTGTTCGACAGCGGCCAGGCGGTCAACAAGAAAGTCGAACTCACCAACGCCGCCGATGCCGCCGCCTATAGCGTCGCGGTGCAGCAGGCGCGCGCGCTCAATTTCGCCGCATACATGAATCGCGGCCGCGTCGCCAACGAAGTGGCGATCGCGCAGGCAATCAGCCTGTATTCGTGGATGAACCAGTTGCATGGGACCACGATCATCATTCGCACCACGATGGATGTGTTGTCGGCCATTCCCTATGTCGGGCCGATATTCAAAGCCATTGGTGTCGCATTCAAAGCTGCGGAAAAGATATTGAAAGCCGCACGCAAGGCCTACAACCCGGTCGCGCAAGCCATGGTGACCGCGCTCGACGAACTCAACGGCATCTTCGCGACGGCGGCCACGGCCGTGATCGAAGGGGTGTCGCGCGTGGACGGAATGCTGGTCGCGAAAGAGGTCGTGGAACGAAACTCGAAGAACGCCAAGATAGGCGCTGTCGGGCTGGGCGTGCTCGGCGAGCAGTTGCTGACCTCGGAAAGCAAGTTTCTCGATACCCACCGCATCCCACGCGCCACCGGTGGCGGCAGCGCGGCGCAGCGCGCCGGCGCGGACCGCTTCCGCAACGTGGTGATGCAGTCGCGCGACGGCTTCAGCAAGGATCGCGGCGACCGCTTCGGGCTCGGGCTGATCCGCTTCGAAAGCACCGGCGGCACCGACATGGTCGACTACAACCGCTGGGCGGCGCTGGATACGATGGCGCTCGACATCAATCTGCCTTGGCCGCTGCCGGACATCGACATTCCGCTCGGCTGGGGCGGCGCGCAGGCAGTGGACCGCTACAAGAACCAGCGCTTCCTGCGCGGCTTCGGCAACGGTCAGGGCTGGTATTCGGACTGGGATCGGCGCCGCTATCGTCCCTATGGCGACAGCCTGCGCAGGAACGGCTTCGTCACGCGCATGGTCGATGGCGACGCCAACGTGGCGATGGACGGCGGCCAGCACAAGAAGGCGTTCTTCACCGGCTACAACGGCCTGCGCGATTACCACGACGTCAAGAAGAACAAGGCGATGCGGCCGTACGCCAGTAGCGGCAGCGAGATCTTCGACGACAACGCCGGGCCGGTGTTCACCGTCTATGCCGAGACCGACATGCGCAATGCGCGCACCAGCTCCACGATCGACGGCATCGGTGGACCGGCCGGCTCGTCGATGGCCACCGAAGACAAGGCACAGAACAACAAGCTGTCGGCGCTGTCCTCGGCGCAGGTCTATTTCAACCGGCCGCCGAACTATGCGCTGTTCCGCCGCGGCGACAACAAGGTGGAATCCGGCAACCTGTTCAGCCCGTACTGGCAGGCGCGCCTGGTGGATACGCCCAACAGCATCAAGGTGCTGGTCGCGGGAGTGGGCGGAATATGAGCCGTGCCGCGACACCTTTCCGCCATGCCTTGCTACCCGCGGCGCTGGTGCTGCTGTGCGGCTGCAGCGCGACCGCCGAAGGCACCGGCGGCGCGGAAGACACCCGCGACTCGATGCCGCCGATCCACGTCAGGCAGACCGTGGAGCTGACCCGCAACGGCGTCAACGAGGCGCGCGAGAACTACCTCGGCGCGATCCGCGATTGCCAGGCAGGCGGCCTGCAGAGCCGTCCGCTGCGCGACGAGGACGTCGCCCTGCTCGGTACCACCCGCTACGAGCTGTGGCTCGACCGCGACACCGAAGTGGTGCGCCAGACTACCTGGGAAGTGGCCAACGACGGCCCGGGCGGTACCTGCATGTTCCGGCTGCAGACCACCGGCAACCAGGAAACCACCACGTCCTCGCGCTACCAGCAGGTCGACCTGGCGACCGGCGAGCAGACCGACGACGCGGCGCCGGACGATGCGCTGGCACGCATGCCCGCGGAGAAGAGCGACACGGTCGCGCTGTCCGGCTTCAGCGGGCCGACCCAGCGCAGCGTCGCCGGACAGCCCTGCAACGAGTGGGTCAAGCCGTCGGGCCTGCGCCAGTGCGTGTGGTCTGGCGGCACCAAGTGGGGGTTCACCCCGGAACCCTTGAACGAATATCGCCCCAACCGCGGCTTCATCGTGCTCGAGCAGACGCCCGGCCACGATCCTGATTACACAGTCACCACCCAGGTCATCAGCGTCGGCAAACCGTTCGATCGGGCCGCGCTAGAAGCCCCGCGCGCGCGCGGGAAGCTCAATTAGGAGGAACGCGAGCATGCGCCAGCGTCGACAACCGCGGCTGCGCGGACGCCAGGACGGCCAGAGCCTCACCGAGGCGGCGGTGCTGTGCGCCGTGCTGGTACCGCTGTTCCTGCTGATTCCGATCATGGGCAAGTACATCCACCTGCGCCAGGCCACGCAGCAGGCGGCGCGCGCCGCTGCGTGGGAAGCGACCGTGGCGAAGGACTACACGCTGCCGGCCAGCGCTCGCATGCGCGACCTGACCGTGGATCGCCATTTCGGCAAGGCCGACGCGCAGATCGTCAGCCGTGCCAGCACCGGCAATGCGCGCGACCGGGTCGACAACCCGCTGCTCAACACGTTCTCCAACCAGGCTCTGGTCGAGCGTGGCGACATCCGCGTCGATGCCTACAAGAACGAGCGTTCCTCCGGCATTCTCGACCGCATCGGCAATCTGATCAGCAAGATCCCAGGCAATTTCCCGCCCAACGACAAGGGCTTGGTCACAGCCAGTCTCAGCGTCAGCGTGCAGGACCTGAAACTGGCCAACGGCGGCTCGGCGGCGTTCCTGGAGCCCTTCGACCAACTCGGCCTGCGCATGCAGGGCAGCAATACCCTGCTGACCGATCCGTGGAACGCGGCCGGCCCGGGTACTGCCAAAAATCCGACCAGGCGCTCGGTCATCGGCCAGGTGCGGACCCTGGTCCCCACCTCGCACCTGAGCGAGGCCGGCAAGATGTTCGACGGCCTGAGCATCATTCCCATCGTCGGCACCATCAGTCGGTTCGATCCGGGCTACGTCGCGCCAGACGTGGTCCCCGTGGACAAGCTGGAACCGTATGCCAGGCCGCGCTGACCGCCTCCTCCTGTGCCTGGCGCTGGCCGCGTTGGTGCCGGCGCTCGCGCATGCCGCCGACTGGCCCGAGGTGCCCGAGCCCGAGGGCGCCAAGGGCGAGTGGGTGTCCAAGCACATGATCTACAACGGCCTGCACATGCGCTCCTCGCGCTACACCGCCAACCAGTCGCCGCAACAGTTGGTGGCGTTCTACGGGAAGCAGTGGCCGGGCCAGGTGGTGGTCAACGAGGTCGGCAACAAGACCATTGTCGGCCATGCCGAGGGCGAGCACTACGTCACCATCGAGATCACCGGTGCCGGCGCCGGCAGCGAGGCCCAGGTCGGCATCGTGCGCCTGCTCAAGGAGAAACCGCGCAAGGCGCCCGGCGCGGATTTCCTGAAGCCGTCGGGCACCACGGTCGTCAACGATATCGAGTACCTGGACAACCCCGGACGCACGCTGGCGCTGGAAAGCCCGCTGTCGCCCTATCAGGGCGAGGCGTTCTATCGCAATCGGCTGCCGGCCGAAGGCTGGAGCCAGCAGTCCTCGGCCACCACCTGCTCGATGATTTCCAACAGTTGCGTGAGCAGCTACAGCAAGGGCAAGCAGCAGATGACCCTCACTTTCAACCGCCGCGAGAAGGGAACTTCCATCGTGGTCAACCAGCTCCAGCAATGAGGATCAACGCCTTGAGCCCTGTTTCCCTGTCGTCCATCCGGCATCAACGCGGTGCCGCGCTGATCGAGTACAGCATCGTCACGCTGCTGGCGGTCACCGTGCTGGTGGCCCAGCCCAATATCGTCCTGGAACTGGTCGAATCGCTGCGCAAGGCCTATTCCAGCTTCACCTACGCGCTGTCGCTGGGGTGGCTATGAAAGCGGCCGGATTCAAGCCCAACCGCAACCTGCTGTTCATCATGGTCGCGCTGGGACTGGGCGCGCTGGCCGCCTTCGTCGCCGTGCGCTACGTGCAGGGCGCCGTCGCCGCGCGCACCGCCAAGGTTGGCGAGACGGTGACGGTGGCGGTGCCCAAGTCCGACATGGAACCGGGTACGGTGGTCACCACATCGGATCTGGCGGTGCGCGAGGTCCCGGCCGACCTGCAGCCGGCGGATGCGGTGACTCCGGAAAACGTTGACCAGTTCAGCGGGCGCGTCCTGCGCGCGCCGGTGCGCCAGGGCGCGCCGCTGGGCGCCAGCGCCCTGGTTCCGCTGTACGACCAGTTCTCACGGGTGATCAAGCCGGGCAACGTCGGCTACACCTTGCCGGTGGACGAGACCAATTCGATCTCGGGGATGATCGCCCCCGGCGACCATGTCGACATCCTGCTCACCGTGGAGCAGGAAAACGCGGGGTCGCGGGTCATCCCGTTGCTGGAGAACATCAACGTGCTGGCCACCGGCAACCGCGTCGGCGACACGCCGGTACAGGAAGACCAGCAAGGCTTCTCCAACATCACCCTGGAACTGAACCCGCAGCAAGCCGAACGCCTGACCGTGGCGGCCAAGGCTGGGGCGATGCGGGTCATGTTGCGCCAGGTCGAAGACCGCAATCCGTTCGGCCTCAACGGCCTGACCCAAAAGGAACTGCTCGGCACCGCCAAGGCGGGCGGCGGCGGCAGTGGCGTCGAATTCATCATCGGAGGCAAGGGCTGACGCATGCGCAGGACTACATGGAGTGTTTCGTTCCTTCCCATGCTCGCAGCCGCGACCATGACCATCGGCGGCAACGCACAGGCGCAGACCCAGCAGCAGACCGGATTGGTGCCTGTGCCGGTCACCGTCGCGCCCGAATCCAGGCCCCCGGCGCCACCCACCACCGGCAACCAGGCGCCGGTGCCGATGGGCGGCGGCGGCTTTCCCGCGCCGGTGCCGGATCCGGCCTATCGCCGCGCCGCGGGCTCGGCCGTGGTCACGCCGTTGCCCGAACGCGCGCGCATCTATGCCGGTCAGGCCGCCGTGCACAGCTTGCCGCAGGCGCTCAAGCGCGTGGCGGTCGGTAACGGCGAGCTGGTCCAGGTGACCAACATCGGCAAGCGCGAACTGGTCATCATCGGCCAGAAGCCGGGTGCCACCAGCGTGCACCTGTGGCTGCAGGACGGGCGCCAGATCGATGTGCCGGTGGAGGTGATGGAAGGCAACGCGCCGGCGACGGTGGAGACGGTGCGCACGCTGCTCGCCGACGTCCCCAACCTGGGCGTGCATGCGGTGGCCGACCGCGTGGTGATCACCGGCCAGGACATTAATCCCGGCGTGGCCAAGCGCATCGAGGCGCTGCAGAAGCTGTATCCGACCCTGCTCGACTTCACCTCCGCCGACCCGGTCGGCATGCGCCCGATGGTGCTGATGGACGTGAAGATCATGGAGTTCGACAGCAACGCGCTGGAAGAGTTGGGCATCCAGTGGGACAACGTGATCCAGGGGCCGGTCGGCGGGCTGCTGAAGGACTTCACCACCAACGACTACTACCGGATCAATCCGCAGGGCAGCCCCGCGGCCGGCGTCGTCCTGCCCAATCGCGTGCCCGGCACCCAGGCCTTCTTCGGCATCGCCACCCAGATTGGCTCGGCGATCAACCTGCTGATGAACAAGGGCAAGGCGTTCCTGCTGGCGTCGCCGCAACTGAGCGCGCGCAGCGGCGGCCAGGCCAAGTTCCTGGTCGGCGGCGAAGTGCCGATCCCGATCCCGCAGGGCTTCGGCCAGGTCACCGTCGACTTCAAGGAATACGGCATCAAGCTCGACATCGAGCCGCTGGTCAACGGCAACCAGGAAATCTCCACGCGCCTGCTGGCCGAGGTGAGCCGCATCGATCCGACCGTCAGCGTGCAAGGCGTGCCCGGCTTCACCACGCGCCGCACCGAGTCCGAATTGAACGTGCGCGCCGGCGAGACCATCGTGATCTCCGGGCTGATCGATTCCAGCGCGCAGCAGGACGCGAAGAAATTCCCGTTGCTGGGCGAGATTCCGATCCTGGGCAAGCTGTTCCGCTCCGATGGCTTCCGCGGCAACCGCACCGAACTGGTGATGTTCGTGACCCCGCGCATCATCACCCCCGATTCGCAGGAAAACCTTGATGGCCTGGAGCACGGGCGGCGCATCCAGGAACGCGGCCAGGAAGCGATGCCCAAGCGCAGCAAGGAATACGTGCAGTAGTTCTTCCCCCCCTCGCTCTCCGTAGACAGAACCATGTTCAACATCCTCATCGATACGCCGAACCGCGACCAACGCCATGTCCGCTGCCTGCACCGCGAATGCGGCATCGGCCGCGGCGACGGCAATCTAGTGGTGCTGCAGGGCTGGAGCATCGCCCAGCAGCATGCGGCGCTGAAGCGCGAGGACGACGGCATCTTCATCGAGGCCTTCGGCGGGCGCGCGTCGGTGCTGGTCAACGGCGAGAAGGTGTCAGGCAGCCGCGGGCCGCTGAGCAGCCGCGATCTGGTGCAGATCGGCGACTATCGCCTGCAGGTGGTCGGCGACGAGCCGGAAGCCTCGGCGCCGCGCCACGATCCGGCCACGTTCAATGCGCCGGCCGCCGCACCCGCGGCGGCGCTCGCCGATCCGGCGACGGCCGCGGCCAACCAGCCGATGGCCGACGTGCAGGAACAGCGGCAACTGGCGCGTCCGCAGGACCTGCCGCCGGACATCGCGGTCTATCGCGCCAAGGTACACGCCTCGCTGGTCAAGCAGATGGACCTGCGACGCCTGGACGTACGCAGCATGGGCGACGATGCCTTGCGCGCCGCCACCATCGCGCTGATCGACGACGTGCTGGAACGCGAGTTCGCCGACCTGCCCAAGACCATCAACCGCCGCCGCCTGGCCAAGGAAGTGCTGGACGAAGCGATCGGTCTGGGGCCGCTGGAAGACCTGATCGAGGACAACACGGTGACCGAGATCATGGTCAACGCCTACGACCAGATCTTCATCGAGCGCGCCGGACGGATCGAGCAGTCGCCGGTGTGCTTCACCAGCGACCGCGCGGTGCTGTCGGCGATCGAACGCATCGTCACCCCGCTCGGGCGGCGCATCGACGAGAGCTCGCCGATGGTCGATGCGCGCCTGAAGGACGGCTCGCGCGTCAACGCGATCATTCCGCCGATCGCGCTGCGCGGCCCCAGCATCAGCATCCGCAAGTTCTCCAAGCGCAAGCTGGAGGGCAAGGACCTGATCGACTTCGGCTCGCTCAACGCGCCGATGCTGGAATTCCTGATCATGGCGGTGCGCGAGCGGCGCAACATCGTGGTCACCGGCGGCACCGGCTCGGGCAAGACCACGCTGCTCAATATCCTGTCCAACTTCATCCCCGACACCGACCGCATCGTCACCATCGAGGATGCGGCCGAACTGAAACTGGTGCAGCCGAACCTGGTCGCGCTGGAGGCACGTCCGCCGAACATGGAAGGCAAGGGCCACATCTCGATCCGCGACCTGGTCCGCAACGCGTTGCGCATGCGTCCGGACCGCATCGTGGTCGGCGAGTGCCGCGGCGGCGAAGCGCTGGACATGCTGCAGGCGATGAACACCGGCCACGAAGGCTCGCTGACCACCGCGCATGCCAACAATCCGCGCGAGGCGCTGTCGCGCCTGGAAGTGATGGTGATGATGGCCGGCATGGAACTGCCGATGACCGTAGTACGCGAACAGATCTCCTCGGCGGTGGACCTGATCGTGCACCAGAAGCGCTTCCCCTGCGGCTCGCGCAAGGTCAGCCATATCACCGAAATCACCGGCGTGGAAAGCGGCACCATCCAGCTGCAGGACGTGTTCCTGTTCAAGGCCAGATCCAGCGCCGGCCGCGACGGCAAGGTTACCGGCGACTTCATTGCCACCGGCGCGGTGCCGGAGTTCTACGAGGAGTTGGCCGAACGCGGCGTGCCGGTGGACCTGTCGATCTTCCGCAACGGCGGCCAGGGCAATGGATAACATCTGGCTGGTCGCCCTGCTCGCGTTCAGCTGCGTCACCGTCTCCGGGCTGCTGCTGGTACGGGCCAGCGCGAACTTCATGCAGCGCTACCACGAGCGCTTCGTAGATACGGCGCGGCTGAACCTGGCCGACATGTTCCTGTTCGTCGATCCGCAGATGCTGTTCGTGGCCAATGGCGTGGTGCTGGCACTGATCCCGCTGCTGCTATGGCTGATCAGCGGCAACCTGCTGCTGCCGGTGGTCGCGGTGATCGTGCTGGCGGTGGCGCCGCGCAAGATCTACCTGTGGCTGAAGCAGCGGCGGCTGGACCAGATCCAGCAACAGCTGCCCGATAGCCTGCTGATGATGTCCGGCAGCCTGCGCGCCGGCGTCGGCTTCAATCCGGCGCTGGAAGCGCTAGCCCATGACGGGCAACCGCCGCTGGCGCAGGAACTGGCGCTGATCCTGCGCGAGCAGCACATGGGCGTGCGCACAGACGAGGCGCTGGACAACTTCGCCAAGCGCGTTCCGATCGCCGACGTGAAGCTGTTCGTCGCCGCGGTCGGCATCTCGCGCGAGGTCGGCGGCAACCTGGCGGAGAGCCTGTCGACCCTGGCCGAGACCCTGCGCCGCAAGCTGATCATGGAAGGCAAGGTCAAGGCGCTGACCGCGCAGGGCAAGCTGCAGGGCATCGTGATGGCGATGCTGCCGGCCGGCCTGGTCGGCTTCCTGGTGCTGTTCTACCCGGAAACGATGAACCCGATGTTCCACACCATGCTCGGCTGGTGCGTCATCGCGCTGATGTGCGTGCTCGAGTACCTGGGTTACCGCATGTGCCGCAAGATCATGACGATCGACATATGAACTGGATGCTCGCCCTGGTCGCGCTGCTGGCGCTGGCCGCCGTTGGCCTGGTGATGTTCGCGCTGCGCGGGCTGCTGCAGGCGGTGCCGCAGGATGATCGCAACTACCAGGATCCGCTGCCGTCGGCATTGCGCCTGCTCTGGCCGCTGGTCACCGCCGCCACGCACCTGGTCGGCCCGCGGCTCAAGTCCGCGCAGCTGGAACGCGCGCATCGCAGCCTGCAGTCGGCCGGGCAGGACTTCGTGCTGACGCCGGAGGAACTGTACGGCACGCGCATCGTCGCCGCCTGCGCGGTCAGCGTGGTGTTCGCCGTCATCGTGATGCTGCTGGGCAAGTTCAGCATGGGCGCGCTGTCGATGTGCCTGCTGTTCGGCATCCCGCTGGGCTGGATGTATCCGACGCTGTGGCTGGGCGAACGGCGCAAGCAGCGCAGCAAGCACGTCGTGCGCGACCTGCCGACGTTCCTGGACTTCATCACCATGGCGGTCGAGGCCGGCCTGAACATCACCGGGGCGATCGAACAGTCGGTGCAGAAAGGCCCGCCCGGACCGTTGTCGCAGGAGTTCTCGCGGATGCTGCGCGACCTGCGCGCCGGGCTGCCGCGCGCCGAGGCGCTGCGACGCATGGCCGACCGCATGGACATCTCGCAGATCTCCAACTTCACCAGCGCGCTGATCCAGGCCGACCGGGTCGGCGCCAGTCTCAGCGAAACGCTGCGCTCGCAGGCCATGCAGCGCCGCGAGGAACGTTTCCTGCGCGCCGAGAAACTGGCCTTGGAGGCCCCGGTGAAGATGATGCTGCCGCTGGTGCTGTTCTTCTTCCCGCTGATCTTCGTGGTGCTGGCCTATTTCATCTATCTGCAGATGAAGCAGCAGGGGATCCTGTGAGGTGCGGCACGCTGCGCCGCGAGGGCGAGGTGCTGCTGCACAGCGTGTGGCGCGCCGACACCTGGTGGCTGCGCCTGCGCGGCCTGCTCGGGCGCGCGCCGCTGCAATCCGGCCAGGGGCTGTTGATCGAGCCCTGCAACAGCGTGCACACCTTCGCCATGGGCTACGCGCTGGACCTGCTGTTCCTGGACCGCGACGGCCATGTGCTGGAGTGGCGCGAGCGGGTCAGGCCCTGGCGCGGCGCCGCCTGCCTGCGCGCCCACGCCACGCTGGAACTGGCGGCAGGCAGCCTGCAGGCGCTGCAACCGACGCGCGGCGAGCGCCTGGCCTGGTGGCCGGCCGAAGCTTCCGCCGCATCCCGACCGACCGCTTTTGCGGGAGAACACCCATGAACGCATTGCGTCACGTGCCGCGCCGGCAACGCGGCCAGTCCCTGGTCGAGTTCTGCGTGGTGGTCCCCACCTTCCTGTTCCTGGTGCTGGTGATCTTCCAGTTCATCCTGATCTATCGCGCCAAGACCGTGCTGGACTACGCCACGTTCCAGGCGGCACGCGCCGGCGCGGTAAGCGGGGTGAAGCGCGGCGACATGCAGGACGCGCTCGCCGGCGGCCTGACCCCGCTGTTCGTGCAGTCGCCGGACACCGCAAACGCGCTGCTCACCAAACAGAAGATCAAGCTGACCGAGGTGCTGATCTTCTCGAAGATCGAAGTGATCTCGCCGACGCGCGCGGCCTTCAACGAATTCCGCGAACGCCAGTACGACGGCCGCTACGCGCTTCCCAACGACAGCCTTGCATTCCGCAACGCCAATATCGGCGGCAGCCAGGTCAACGTGCAGGACGCCAACATCCTGAAAATCAAGGTCACCTACAACATGCCGCTGATCGTGCCGTTCGTCGACCGCGTCATCGTCGGTCTGTCGGATCTGGTCAGCGGCGGCGAAAGCTATCGGCCGGTTTCGATGTTGATCGAGGAGCCGATCAGTGGCCACCGCCGCATGCCGATCGAGTCCTACGCGGTGGTGCGCATGCAGTCGCCCATCTACGACAGCGGCAATCTTGCGCGCTGAACGGCTGGCCGCGGCGTTGCTGGCGGGCGTGCTGGGCCTCGTCAGTGCCCCGTCGCGGTCCCAATCGACGGACGCGGCAGCAGAAGGACCACCGCCGCCGCAGGCCAGGCTGCAGGGACGCGCGTATGGCTTCGGTCCGCTGGGTCCGAAGCAGGCCGGCGACTCGGTCCAGGTGCAGGTGCGCCTGCGTGGCGAAGCGATCCGCATCGACTTCGTCGGCGAGCACGCGCCCGATGCCTATCTGGTCGCCCCCGGCACCCGGGGCCGCGCCTGGCTGATCAGCCGCTCAGGCGACTACCGGCTTCCGGTCGCCGACGCCAGCGGGCCTTACTGGTACGACCCCAAGAATCCCTGCGCACGGATCGGCGGGCGTTGCGCGCCGGCGCCCGGCGAGTTCATCGCCGGCCGCCTCGCCGCGGGCTGGCGCTATCAATCGGCCACGCAGGGGCCCGACGGGACCACCACCGGCACGCTGTGGCTAGACGGCAACGGCCTGTTGCTCGGCTACCGCGGCCGCATCGGGAACCGACGCGACGAACGCAGCCTGCGTGTGGACACGGTCAGCTACGAACCCGTGCCCGCCGACGCCTTCGAGCCGCCGGAAGGCTTGCGCACGCCGGGCACGGCCGCACCCCGGCGCTGAAGCCAGCCGGCGCCGCTGCTACCATCGGCGCATGCGCATCCTGATCCTCGGCGCCGGCGCAACCGGCGGCTACTTCGGCGGACGCCTGGCCCAGGCCGGCACCGACGTCACCTTCCTGGTCCGCCCGGCGCGGGCCGAGCGCCTGCAGCGCGACGGCTTGCGCATCCGCAGCCCGCGCGGCGATGCCGACGTCGCGGTGGCCACCCTGACCGCCGACACGCTGCCGGCCGCGGCTGCGGCGCGACCGTTCGACCTGGCGATCCTCAGCTGCAAGGCCTACGACCTGGACAGCGCACTGGACGCGCTGGCGCCGGCGATGGGCCCGGGCACCGCGCTGCTGCCGATCCTCAACGGCCTGCGCCACTACCCGCTGCTGGACGCGCGCTTCGGCGCCGACCGCGTGCTCGGCGGCCTGTGCTTCATCAGCGCCACGCTGGGCGCGGACGGCGCCATCGAGCACCTGGCCAAGCCGGCCTCGCTGACCTTCGGCGAGCGCGACGGGCGCGGCGCCGACAGCGCCCGCGTGCGCGACCTGGCCGCCGCCTGCACGCAGGCCGGCATCGACCATGTCGCCACGCCCCGGATCGCGCAGGAACAGTGGATCAAGTACACCTTCCTGACCGCGCTGGCCGCGGCCACCTGCCTGATGCGCGCGCCAACCGGCCGCATCGTCGCCAGCGACGACGGCGTGGCGCTGCTGCGCGGGCTGTATGCCGAATGCACGGCGGTCGCCGCCGCCGCCGGCGAACCGGTGCCGGAAGCGGCGCAGGCCAGCGCACTGCAGCTGCTGACCCAACCCGGCTCGCCGATGAAGGCCTCGATGCTGCGCGACCTGGAAGCCGGGCAGCAGGTGGAAGCGCAGCACATCGTCGGCGACATGCTGGCCCGTGCCCGCGCCGCCGGCCATGCCGCACCGTGGCTGCTGGCCGCGTACTGCCATCTGCAGGCTTACCAGGCCGGGTTGGCGCAAGGCTGAAGGCATGGCGGCGGGCGACGCCGCCACAGTGACGCGCCTCGCAGCGGAGAGGTTCACGCCCCCACAGGTCCCCGGCACACCGCCATGCGCCGGCATGCATCTGGTACGAGCGGGGCCGGCCGCGACGCGCGTCGCCATGCGACTGTCCGGCCGACACGCGTCGGGACTGGAGTCCCTCCCAAAACCCACCCCGCCCGGCTTGCCCTTGCGCGTGCATGGAGTGGGTGCAACCGCGACAGGCACTTCCCCGGTCACCGGAGCCGCGAGGACCCGCCGACGCCGATGCCCGAGACCGTCCACCGCCACTGATGCATTCCCTGATCCGCCCGACCGGGCAGCGCAGTCCGCCACGCGGCAGCCGCCTCGGGGGGCCGCGGAACGCATTGCGTGCCTGCGAGTCCTCGGCTGCGGCACGTGTGCCCCGTCCGTCGCGCCTCTTCGCGCGCCGCTGACGCCCGCCGCGCCTATGCTCGCCGACCTGACCACGGCGAGCGGCGATGAAGTTCATGGAAAAGATATTCCGCGGCGGCCATTTCCTGATCATCCTGCTGTTCCTGCTGTGCGCCGCCGGCCTGGTGGCGATGGCGGTGCTGGAACTGTGGCACGGCCTCACCCCCGGCGGCGACCTGGTCATCCGCGACCGCTTCAACGTGGTGCTGGAGGCGATCGGGCTGCTCACCGTGGCGCTGGTGACGCTGGAACTGGGCCAGACCATCTTCGAGGAAGAGGTGCAGCGCGACGTCAAGATCAGCGGCCCGACGCGGGTGCGCCGCTACCTGTCGCGGTTCTTCGTGGTCATCGTCATCGCCCTGGCGATCGAGACGCTGGTGTCCGTGTTCGAACTGATGCACGACGACCCGGCCAAGCTGCCCTATGCCACCGCGGTCGGCCTGTGCGCGGCGCTGTTGCTGGTCGCCTGGGGCGTGTTCGTCAAGCTCAACCGCAGCGCCGAGGAACTGGAGCCGGAAGCGATGGCGGAAGCCAAGCGCGAGGACGCGCAGATCGAATAGCGCGGATCCGCGCACGGAAAACCGGCGCAGCGACGGGCCATGAACCCTGTAGGAGCGGCTTCAGCCGCGACAGGCGCTAACGGTAGTGCCGGTCGCGGCTGAAGCCGCTCCTACAGGATCTCGCGAGCGCAAACGACCGCGATCGACTGCTGCGGCAGCGCACGTGCCGCCAGCATTCGGTCCGCATCGCCACGCACAACCGCGATAGCCGCAGCCGGGCGGCGGACTGCGCTCATGCAGCGTCGGGCAAGCGGAAGAACCCGCGCGCGGTGGCGGTGGTCGCCGCCGCGGTCGCCGCCACGTCCTCGCCGCGGTCGCGCGCCAGTTCCTCGACGATGTGCGCCAGGAACGCCGGTTCGTTGCGCCGGTCCTTCGGCAGCGGCTTGAGCGTGCGCGGCAGCAGGTACGGCGCGTCGGTCTCGATCATCAGCCGCGCTGCCGGGATGTTCCTGACCAGCTCGCGCAGATGCGCGCCGCGGCGCTCGTCGCACAGCCAGCCGGTGATGCCGATGTGCCAGTCGCGGTCCAGGTAATCGAACAGCTCCTCGCGGGTGCCGGTGAAGCAGTGCACCACCGCCGGGCCGAGCTTGCCGTCGAACTGGCGCATCAGCGCCAGGAAATCCGCATGCGCGTCGCGCTGGTGCAGGAACAGCGGCTTGCCGGTGTCGGCGGCCAGCTGCAGCTGGCGCTCGAAGGCGCGGTGCTGCGCCGGGCGCGGCGCCAGGTCGCGGAAGTAGTCCAGCCCGCACTCGCCCACCGCCACCACCTCGGCATGCGCATGCAACGCGCGCAGTTCGGCGTCGCACTCGGCGGTGTACTCGAGCGCGTGGTGCGGATGCACGCCCGCGGTGGCGTAGAGGAAACCGGGGTGCTGCTGCGCCAGCTGCAACGCCAACGGCGAGTGCTCGCGGCTGGCGCCGGTCACCACCAACTGCGCGACGCCGGCGTCGCGGGCGCGCTGCAGCACCGCGTCGCGGTCGCGATCGAAGGAGTCGTGGGTGAGGTTGGCGCCGATATCGATCAGAGTCATGCGGAGATGCCGAGGAAGCCGGGCAGGAAAGCGGGAGATTGTACGGGGCCGGCGCTACCGGCGAGATCGGCGCGCTCTACAGCGGCGCAGCCGATCCGTATCCTTGGCCGATGGCCTCTCCCGTTTTTCCGATCGACCCGCTGCTGCCGCAGATCCGCGACAGCCTCGCCGCGCACCCGCGGCTGGTGCTGGAAGCCCCGCCCGGCGCCGGCAAGACCACCCAGGTGCCGCCGGCGCTGCTGGACGCGCCGTGGCTGCAGGGCCGCCGCATCGTGATGCTGGAACCGCGCCGGGTCGCCGCGCGCAGCGCCGCCACGTTCATGGCCCGGCAGCGCGGCGAGGCGCCGGGCGAGACCGTGGGTTACCGCATCCGCTTCGAGAACAAGGTGTCCGCGCGCACCCGCATCGAAGTGGTCACCGAAGGCATCCTGACCCGGATGCTGCAGGACGACCCGATGCTCGACGGCGTCGGCGCGCTGCTGTTCGACGAATTCCACGAACGCCACCTGGCCGCCGACCTGGGCCTGGCGCTGGCGCTGGACGTGCAGGCGCAGGTGCGCGAGGACCTGCGCATCGTGGTGATGTCGGCGACGCTGGACGGCGAACGCCTGGCGCAGTTCCTGGACGCGCCGCGGCTGTCCAGTGCCGGCCGCAGCTATCCGGTGGAGATCGCGCATTTCCCGGCGCGGCGCGAGGAGGCATTGGAAGCGCAGACCCGCCGCGCCATCGAACATGCGCTGCAGCAGCATCCCGGCGACGTGCTGGTGTTCCTGCCCGGGCAGCGCGAGATCGCGCGGGTGCAGGCGGCGTTGGAGGCAGCCGGGGTGGGGCTGGGAGTGCCCGCATCGGGGGCCGCTTCTGGCACCCTGGCCTCCGGCACCGCCTCGGGCGCACCCTCATCCGGCGCTGCGCGCCACCTTCTCCCGGGGGGAGAAGGCAGCGGTGTCGACGTGTTGCCGTTGCATGGCGAACTGCCGGTCGAACAGCAGGCCCGGGTGCTGCAGCCCGATCCGCACGGCCGCCGCCGCGTGGTGCTGGCGACCAACGTGGCCGAATCCTCGGTGACCCTGCCCGGCGTGCGTGTGGTGATCGATGCCGGGCTGGCGCGCGAGCCGCACTACGACCCCAACAGCGGTTTCTCGCGGCTGGACGTGACCGCCATCGCCCAGGCCTCGGCCGACCAGCGCGCCGGCCGTGCCGGCCGTGTCGCCGCCGGCTGGGCGTACCGGCTGTGGCCGCAGTCGCAGCGCCTGGAGGCGCAGCGCCGCGCGGAAATGCTGCAGGTGGAACTGGCCGGGCTGGCGCTGGAACTGGCGGCCTGGGGCAGCGACGCGTTGCGCTTCGTCGATCCGCCGCCGGCCGGCGCGCTGGCCGCCGCGCGCGAACTGCTGCAGCGGCTAGGGGCCTTGAGCGAGAACCAAGCGATCACCGCGGCCGGCCGGCGCATGTTGGCGCTGGGCACCCATCCGCGGCTGGCGGCGATGCTGCTGGCCGCGCCGGATGCGCGTGCGCAGGCGCTGGCCTGCGACCTGGCCGCGCTGGTCGAGGCGCGCGATCCGCTGCGCCAGGGCGGCGACGCGCTGGCGGCGCGCTGGCGCGCACTGGCCGGGTTCCGCCGCGGCCGCGCCCCGCACGACGCCAACCGCGGCGGCCTGGCCGCGATCGATGCGGCCGCCAAGCAATGGCGGCGGCGCCTGCGCAGCGACGCTGCCGCGCCGGACAGCGTGGAAGCGCACGAACTCGGCGACCTGCTGGCCCATGCCTTCCCCGACCGCATCGCCACCCGCCATCCGGCCGATCCGTTGCGCTATCTGCTGGCCAACGGCCGCAGCGCACGCCTGTTCGAGCACAGCGACCTGCGCGGCGAGCCGTGGCTAGTCGCCACCGAACTGCGCTACGAAGCCAAGGACGCACTGCTGCTGCGCGCCGCGCCGGTGGACGAGGCGCGGCTGCGCGCGGATTTCCCGCAGCGCTTCGTGCAGCAGGACGTGGTGCGCTGGGACGCCGAGCGGCGCGCGTTGAGCGCGCTGCGCGAAACCCGCTTCGACCGCATCGTGCTCGACAGCCGCCCCGCCGGCCGCGTCGATCCGGCGCATGCGGCGGCAGCGCTGACCGAGGCGGTACGCGAACTCGGCCTGCAGGCGCTGCCGTGGAGCGAGCCGCTGACCCAGTGGCGCGCGCGCGCGGTCGCGCTGCGCACGTGGATGCCGGAGCTGGGCCTGCCCGATCTTGGCGACGCAGCGCTGCTGGAAGGCCTGGACGGTTGGCTGCGCCCGGCCTTCGCCGGCAAGACCCGGCTCGATGCGCTCGGCGAAGACGACCTCGGCGAGGCGCTGAAGTCGCTGCTGCCGTGGGACCAGCGGCAGACCGTCGATCGCCACGCGCCGACGCGGATCACGGTGCCCTCGGGCATGGAGCGGCGCATCGACTACACGCTCGACCACGCCGGCCAACCGCAACCGCCGGTGTTGGCGGTGAAGCTGCAGGAACTGTTCGGGCTGGCCGACACCCCGCGCGTCGCCGACGGCCGCGTGCCGCTGCTGCTGCACCTGCTCTCGCCCGGCGGGCGCCCGCTGCAGGTGACCCAGGACCTGCGCAACTTCTGGTCCAGCACCTATCCGGAAGTGAAAAAGGAAATGAAGGGCCGCTATCCGCGCCACCCGTGGCCGGACGACCCGTGGACCGCCACCGCCAGCCATCGCGCGAAGCCGCGCGGCACTTGAGCACGGCGGCAGCCATCGCGCTGCAGGTTTGCGGCCGTTGCAGACGGGCAACAGCGGCGAAGAGGACGTTCCGTCTGCACGCCGCGTTTCCGAAGGTCCGGCGCAAGCACGCCGGATGCACCGATGCAGGCGAGCACCGCCTCGCCCGCCGTCCCTGCCCGTGGATGGCGAAGGCGATGGACCCGGCGCGAACGCTGCGCTGATCGACGTCGCCCGCGGCAACGTCGCGCCAGCGCCACGGCGTGCGGTCCCGTCGAGACATCCCACCGTGGCGATCGCAACCGCACCGGCCACCGCACCCGAACCGGCCGCGCATTCAGCCGGCAGACGACTCCACGCCGGCGCGCTAACGCGGTCTATACGGTACCCGGGGGACACTGCGGTCCTTATTCCTGCCAGTAGGGACGCCCCCATGAGCAAGCTGACCATCATCACCGACCGCGCGCTGGATCTCGCCAGCCATGCCGGCGACAGCCTCCGTCACATCGGGCCGCAGGCCAACAAGTGGCTGCAGTCCGGCGCCGCCATGGGCGCGCTGAAGACCGGTGCGGCGCTGGGTGCGGTGAAGACCGGCACCAAGGTCGCGCGGACGGCGGTGCGCCGCAATCCGGTCATCGCGATCGCCGCCGCGGCGGTGGGCGTGGGCCTGCTCGGGTATGCGATCTACCGCAAGCGCCAGCGCGACAACAACGCGCCGATCGAAGGCGATTCGCAGCGCATCGAAGCCAGCAAGCGCGGCAACGCCGGTGCCCGTCGTTCGGCGGCGCGCACCTCGCGCCGTGCCGCGGCCGCGCAGGACGCCACCGAAGAATAAGCATTGCAGCAGCGTCGCCGCGACAGCGACGACGGCAGCGCCATCGAAACAGCGGCCGGATGCATCCGGCCGCTGTTTTCGTTTACAGGCAGCGGACGACGTGGTGTCCAAGCGATCTGCAGCGCGGCGACGAAGCCCCCCGCGACGGCGATCGTCGAGCGCCTGCGGACACGCCACACGGCACGCAAGCGTCTCAATCCGGAATTCGCGACCACCGGCCCCGTTCCTGTAGGAGCGGCTTCAGCCGCGACAGGGCTACCGGTAAAGCGTCGCGGCTGAAGCCGCTCCTACACGGGGGCGTTGCCCACATGGCTTACAGCGCCCGCCACGCGCCCGGCGCCAACCCCTCCAGCCGGTGCGCGCCGATCGCCGCGCGGACCAGGCGCAAGGTCGGCAAGCCGACCGCGGCCGTCATGCGCCGCACCTGGCGATTGCGCCCTTCGCGCAGCACGATCTGCAGCCAGGCATCGGGCACCGTCTTGCGGAAGCGCACCGGCGGGTCGCGCGGCCACAGGTCCGGCGCTGTCTCCAACACGCTGGCCTGCGCCGGCGCGGTCGGTCCGTCGTTCAATACCACGCCATCGCGCAGGCGCTGCAGCTGTTCGGGCTGCGGCACGCCTTCCACCTGCACCCAGTACGTCTTCGGTTGCTTGTGCCGCGGATCGGTGTAGCGGTGCGCCAGCGCGCCGTCGTCGGTGAGCAGCAGCAGGCCTTCGCTGTCGTAGTCCAGCCGCCCCGCCGCGTACACCTCGGCGGGCAGGCCGAACCCGGCCAGCGTGCGCCGCGGCGGGTCGCTGCGATCGGTGAACTGGCACAGCACATTGAACGGCTTGTTGAACGCGATCAGCATGGAAGCGGAGATTGGGGAAAAGGGATTCGGGATTGGCCACGCATCGACGGCGCGCGCGGCGCGGGTAATTCTCCCACGCCGGTTTTCCTTTCCCGCTGCCCGCGCCGCCGTTCTCAGCGCTTGACGAACTTCAGCGTCATCCGGTCGCTCTCGCCGATCGCCTTGTACTTGGCATCGTCGGCGGCATCGTGGCTGTTGCTCGGCGGCAGCGTCCACACGCCGCCCGGATAGTCCTTGGTGTCGCGCGGATTGGCGTTGACCTCGCTCTTGCCGGCCAGTTTGAAGCCGGCCGCCTCGGCCATCGCGATCACCTGCGCCTGACCGACGTAACCGCTCTTGTCGTCGGCCGGCACATCGGCCTTGGCCCGGTGCTCGACCACGCCGAGCACGCCGCCGGGCTTGAGCACCGCGTAGAAGCCCTTGAACATGCCCTCGGCCTGGCCGGACATGCGCCAGTTGTGCACGTTGCGGAAGGTCAGCACCAGATCGGCCGAGCCGGCCGGACCAAACACCGGCGCGGTCGGCGAATACGCCACCAGCTTGGCGCGGTCGTACTGCGCCGGCGCGGCGGCGAACTTCTGCTCCAGCGTCGCGCGCGCCTTCTGCTGATACTCGCGGCCGCGCCCTTCCGGCACCGCCGTCGGATCGACCACCGCGGCGATGTACTGGCCGCGCTCGCGCAGGTACGGCGCCAGGATCTCCGAATACCAGCCGCCGCCCGGGGTGATCTCGATCACCGTCTGGGTCGGCTTGATGCCGAAGAACGCCAGGGTCTGCCCGGGGTGGCGATAGGCGTCGCGCTCGGCGTAAACGCGGTCGCGCCAGCTGCCGTCGATGGCCTTCTGCAAGGCCGCATCCGGCGCCGGCAGGCTGGCGCTGTCGGCAGGCTTGATCGCCTGCGCGTTCGGGATCGCCAGCGTCGCGGCAATGGCAAGGGTACAAGCGCAGGCAAGCGTGGTGCGAAGGCTCATGGCGTACGTCCGTTGTCGGTGTGACGCGAGCCTAGCACGCATGCGCGCACGCCCGAATGTTGTCTTCGCGTTAGCCCGAATCACGCAAACGGAACGCTGTTTTCGCGACCATCGCCCCGATACCGAAACCTCGGACGACTATCCTGTCGCCCTTCCCCACAGCGGAGCGTTCCCCATGCTGCACACGCGCGAACTCGGCCGTTCCGGCCTGCACGCGGCGCCGCTCGCCTTCGGCGGCAATGTGTTCGGCTGGAGTGCCGACGCCAAGACCTCCTTCGCCTTGCTCGACGCCTTCGTCGAAGCGGGCTTCAACCTGATCGATACCGCCGATGCGTACGCTGCCTGGGTGCCCGGCAACCGCGGCGGCGAGTCGGAAACCATCATCGGCCAGTGGCTCAAGCGCAGCGGCAAGCGCGACAAGGTGCTGATCGCGACCAAGGTCGGCAAGTGGGCCGAACGCCCGGGCCTGGCCGCCGACAACATCGCCGCAGCGGTGGACGAATCGCTGCAGCGCCTGCAGACCGACGTGATCGATCTGTACCAGGCCCACGAGGACGACGAATCGGTGCCGCTGGAAGCCTCGCTGGCCGCGTTCGGGCGGCTGATCGAGCAAGGCAAGGTGCGCGCGATCGGCGCCTCCAACTACAGCGCCGAACGCCTGGCCGAAGCGCTGAAGGTGTCGGCGCAGTACGGATTGCCGCGCTACGAGACGCTGCAGCCCGAATACAACCTGTACGACCGCGCCGGCTACGAGGCCGGCCTGGAACCGCTGGTGCGCGAACAGGGACTGGGCACGCTCTGCTACTACGCGCTGGCCCGCGGGTTCCTCAGCGGCAAGTACCGCAGTCCCGCCGATGCGGCGAAGAGCCAAGCGCGCGGCGACAGCGTGATCGCGCGCTACCTCAACGCGCGCGGCCTGCGCATCCTCGCCGCGCTCGACGACATCGCCGGCAAGCATTCGGCCACGCCGACCCAGGTCGCCCTGGCGTGGCTGATCGCGCGCCCCGGCATCGCCGCGCCGATCGCCAGCGCCACCAGCATCGAGCAGTTGCAGCAGTTGTTGGCCGCCGCGCGCCTGGCGCTGTCGGCCGAGGACATCGCGCAACTGGATACCGCCAGCAAGGAAACCGTATGAGCACCGCTTCCCATACCACCCGCGTGGTCCTCGCCTCGCGTCCGCAAGGCGCGCCGACCGCGGAGAATTTCCGCATCGAACAGGCGCCACTGGCCGTGCCCGGTCCCGGCCAGGTGCTGCTGCGCAACCGCTGGCTGTCGCTGGATCCGTACATGCGCGGACGCATGAGCGATGCGCCCTCGTACGCGCCGCCGGTGCAGCTGGGCGAGGTGATGGTCGGCAGCACCGTCGCCGAGGTGCTGGAATCGCACCATCCCGACCTCAAGCCCGGCGACCTGGTGCTGGTGCAGAGCGGCGGCTGGCAGACCCACCTGGTGGCCGACGGCGCCGGCCTGCGGCGCAAGCTCGATCCGCACTCGCCGCTGCCGCCGAGCACCGCGCTCGGCGTCTACGGCATGCCTGGTTTCACCGCCTACGCCGGCCTGCACGAGATCGGCAAGCCGCAGAGCGGCGAGACCGTCGTGGTCGCCGCCGCCACCGGCCCGGTCGGCGCCAGCGTGGCGCAGATCGCCAGGTTGCGCGGCGCGAAGGTGATCGCCATCGCCGGCGGCGCCGAGAAATGCCGCTACCTGCGCGAGGAATTGGGCCTGGACGTGGCGCTGGACCATCGCGCTGCGGACTTCGCCGAGCAACTGCGCGCCGCCGCGACAGACGGCATCGACGTGTACTTCGAGAACGTCGGCGGCCACGTGTTCGATGCGGTGCTGCCGCTGCTCAACGATTTCGCGCGGGTGCCGGTGTGCGGCACCGTCGCCACCTACAACAACAAGGGCGAACAGCCGCCGGGGCCGGACCGCCTGCCGGCACTGATGAACCAGGTGCTGCGCCAGCGGCTGACCCTGCGCGGCTTCATCGTCGGCGATTTCGTCAAGCTCTATCCCGAGTTCCTGCGCGAGATGGGCGCGTGGCTGGCCGACGGCCGCGTGCGCTATCGCGAGCATGTCGTGCAGGGGCTGGAGAACGCGCCGCAGGCCTTCATCGACATGCTCGGCGGCGGCAATTTCGGCAAGCTGGTTGTGCAGCTGGATGAAAGCCGGGATTAGGGATTCGGGATGGGACAGCCTGCGCTGCGCGGTAGGGATCGCGCGGCGCTTGTCTGTGCAGCCCTGACCGCGTCTATTGCAACAGGAAGCGCTGCAGCGCGTCGTTGAAGGCGTGCGGCGATTCCACATTGCACAGGTGCCGGCCATGCACCTGGGCGAAGCTGCCGCGCGCCGCCTGCGCGGCGATCGCCTGCAGATCGGCCGGCGGGCAGACCGGATCGTCGTGTCCGGCAAGCGCCAGCAGCGGCGTGGCGATCTCGCCCAGGACCTCGCGGAAATCGGCGCTGGCCAGCGCCTCGCAGCAGGCCGCATAGGCCTGCGCATCGGTGCTCAGGAAGCTCGCCAGGATCGCCTCGACCGTTGCCGGCTGCAGCTCGGCGAAGGCCGGGGTGAACCAGCGCTCGCGGGTGCCGGCGAGCAGCGACGCCAGTCCGTCGGCCTGCACCTGCGCGATGCGCGCCTGCCAGCCATCCTCGGTGCCGATCCTGGCCGCGGTCGCGCACACGGTAAGCGTGTGCAGGCGCGCGCCGGCGTGGATGCCCAGCCATTGCCCGGTCAGCCCGCCGATCGACAGGCCGCAGAAATGGGTCCGCTCGACCGCCAGCGCATCGAGCAACGCCAGTACGTCGCCGGCCAGCGCCTCGATCCGATACGGTCCAGGCGCGGCGCTCGAGGCGCCGTGGCCGCGGCGGTCGTAGCGCAGCACCCGGTAGTACGGTGCCAGCGCGTCGATCTGCGCGTCCCACATGTGCAGGTCGGTGCCGAGCGAATTGCAGAAGGTCAGCCATGGGCGGCCTTCGCTGCCGTCGATGCGGTAATGCAGGCGATGCGTCGGAAGTTCGAGGAAGGGCATGGCGGCAGGGTCGGCTGGGAAAGGGCGCGCGACCGATGGCCGCTACCGGAGTCTAGCTCCCTCGCGCCTTGCCAGCATGCTCCAAGCGCGTACCGCCGGGTGTTCGCTACCGCAAGCCGGCACAGAACTCTTGAGGCGCATGCGCGACCGACTGCACATGCGGCCCACACCGACATCCAATTCACCACCCCTGGGTCGGCGCCGGACAACAAGGAAATCCGTGCGACGACGGCATCACGGCCACACGCACCGCGTCGCTGCGACAACACACCTCGTGCGTGCCGCAGCGACGCATCGCCGCGATGTCCCGGATCCTGGCCTATCTCACTTGGTCGCCGGATCCCAATGCTCCTGGATCTTGCCGTTCTGGATGCGGAACATGTCGAACCAGGTGGTCGTGTAGGTCTTGGTCGCATCCTTGGGGTCGGGCAACGTGCGCACCGATACCAGGGTCACGTAGTCGCCCTCGGCGAGGATCGCCACCAGCGGCAGCTGCACGCGCGGCTTGATCGGCTGCGGTTTGACGAACGCGGTCAGGAACTGCAGGAATGCGTCGCGGCCGTTGGCCACAGTCGGATTGTGCTGGATATAGTCCTTGGCCATGTACATCGGCGCGTACTCGGTGTGCCCGGCTTCGAACACGATGCGCCAGAAGTCGTAGACCAGGCGCTTGTTCGCCTCGGTGCGCCAATCCGATCCCTGCAACAGCTGCTGGTGGTTGGGATTGGCGGTGACCGCGGTTTGCGCGAATGCGGAAGCGGCGGGGAACGCGAGCAGCAATGCGAGCAGAGACGCATGCAGGCGAATTTTCATTTCGATGACTCCGTCGGGGGAAGTGGCTTGATCGCTGGCGCCATCCAGTAACCGGAAAGTAAGTGATTGGCCGCTGGAGGACGCACCGCGAGCCTAGCAGTGCGCATTGCGCCAGGTCGGGCATCGCCCGGAGAAAATGCGGCCATTTCCCGATGATTTTTTTCGCTTTGCGGAGCCGGCCACAGTAACCAAAACACCAGAATTGGAAACGCCTCTTCGAGGATTGCGAATCTGCCGAGGACTGCTGACGCGCGGCGCAGCGATCGAGGCATTGGCGAGAGAGACAAAAATAATTCGATAAACCCCTTGCGCAACGAAAACAACGCAGGTAATGTGCGCGCCCATCAGCCGACACGTTCGGCAACGACGACTCCGACGATCATGACCTTCCGCCCCTTCACCGCACATCTGCCCGGCCTGCAGCGCGAAACGCGCGCAGCGGTCCTGCGTGCGCAGCGCGATACCGCGCTGCGGCTGGATCGCGCCACCTGATCGACTGATCGCCCGTTGCGGAGATCGGTTGCATCGATCTCCGAGGAACGCGAACGCCCTCGGACACCATGCCGGGGGCGTTTTGCTTTGCGCGTTCGCATGCCATGTGTTTTGTTTTTGTCGATCCAACATCCCAGGCACCCGGGCATGGAATGCCCGGAAACAGGGAAGTTTCGCTCGCGAGGCGCGCAAGCGCTGCGTCCAGGTGCCGGACGCGGGCGGCGGGAATGGAATCGACGCAGGAATTGCCGTTTCGAAAGAGGCGGCAATGGGAAACTGCACTTAATGGTCGCTAGCGGTACGGGATGCCATTCCCGTCCGGTGCGCACGGCACTGCCGTCGCGTATGCCTGCAGCCGGGACGTGCAGTTTCCACCAGACGTTAGCTCAGAGGTAGAGCAGTGGCGCGTCCACGTGTCGCCGGTTCGACTCCGGCACGTCACCTTTTGGATAGCTCAATTGGGTAGAGCATCGGAAACTCAATCCGAGGGTTGCGGGTTCGATTCCCGCTCCGAGAACCATGACCTGTCACGTCATGTGCAATACCGGGCGCAAGCCCAGCAAGTCGCGCCGCGCGGGACACGCCGCACGCATCGCCACCGGCGCTGCGTAACGCATGCACCGCAGCGCCGCTGCCGCCGCCACGCCGCCCTGGACGTGCGCGCCTGCGCCGACGGTCGCATCGCAATGCAGCGCGATGCCGACGACATGCGCCGGCCTCCGCACCGACAGCGCCCGCTGGCCGCCGTGGCGACGTCGTGCGCGCACTTGCACTTCTCTTGCAGCGTTGCGGCGCCCATGGCGCTCGCAACGTGGCGTCCTCGCGCTCGTCGGTCCGGCGCGGCGATTTCATCCACAGGACCGGATCACCAGAGCCACACAAGGAGAACGTGCCATGTTCTGGACCAAGCGGGTCGTGATCGGCGATAGCGAGCGCGGCCTGATGTATCGCAACCGGCGTTTCGAGCGCGTGCTCGCGCCCGGCGTCTACCGTCTGTTCGATCCGTCGCGGCGGATCGACGTGAAGACCTGCAATATCGCCGTGCCGGACTACGCCGGCGCCGATGCCGATGCGTTGATCGCGCGCCTGGGCGCACAGCTGCACGAGGTCTTCGTGTTGGCCGACCTGAGCAGCGACGAAGTCGGCCTGGTGTTCAAGCAGGGCAAGCTCGAAGACGTGCTGGCGCCCGGCACGCGCCGGCTGTACTGGCGCGGGCTGATCTCGGTGGAGGTGATGCGTCTGCCGCTGGGCGAGAGCCTGGCGGTGCCGGCGGATGTCGCCCAGCGCCTGCGCCAGCTCGGCCTGCTGTCGCGTTTCGCGGTGGCGCTGGACGTTCCGGCCGAGTCGGCGGGACTGGTGTTCGTCGATGGGCGCCTGCAGCAGACCCTGGCACCGGGGCACTACGCGTTCTGGAACTTCCGCAAGAACATCGTCGCGGAAGTGATCGAGTTGCGGATCCAGTCGGTGGAGGTGTCCGGGCAGGAGCTGTTGACCCGCGACAAGGTCAGCCTGCGCGTCAACCTGGCCGCGAGCATGCGCGTCGCCGACCCGGTCGCCGCGCGGACGCGGGTGGCCAAGTACGGCGACCAGTTGTACCGCGAGCTGCAGTACGGCTTGCGCCGTGCGGTGTCGGCGAAGACGCTGGACGAACTGCTGGGCGACAAGGCGTCGCTGGATGCGGACATCTTCGGCTACGTGCGCGAGCAGGTGGCCGGCTTCGGCATCGAGGTGCTGGGGGTCGGGGTCAAGGACGTGATCCTGCCCGGCGAGATGAAGGACATCCTCAACGCGGTGGTGCAGGCGGAGAAGTCGGCGCAGGCCAACGTGATCCGCCGGCGCGAGGAGGCCAACGCCACGCGTTCGCTGCTCAACACCGCCAAGCTGATCGAGGACAACCCGGTGCTGATGCGGCTGAAGGAGCTGGAGGCGCTGGAGAAGGTCACCGAGAAGATCGACAAGCTCACCGTGTTCGGCGGCCTGGATGGCGTGCTGAAGCAGCTGGTGACGATGAAGTAGGACCGCCATGCGCGGCGCAAGGAAGCACCGCGCATGGCCTCGAAGGAATGAAGACATGAGGATGCAGAACTACGAATTGCTGCACGCCGAAGGCAGCGCCACGCCGATCAAGGGCTGGGTGCGCGGCGTGCCGCTGGAAGCGCAGGCCCACGAGCAGCTGCGCAACATCGCCGCGATCCCGTTCGTGGGGCCGTGGGTGGCGGTGATGCCCGACGTGCACCTGGGCAAGGGCGCGACCGTGGGCTCGGTGATCCCGACCCGCGGGGCGATCATCCCGGCCGCGGTCGGCGTGGACATCGGCTGCGGCATGGCCGCGGTGCGGACCACGCTGCGCGCGGCCGATCTGCCCGACAGCCTGGCGCAACTGCGCTCCAGCATCGAACGCAGCGTGCCGGTCGGCAACGGCCGCGGCGGGGAACACCGCAAGCTGCCCGACAGCATCGCCACGCGCATCGCGCAGTCGGGGCTGGTCGCGCGCCTGGACACGATCAAGGCCAGGCACCGCCGGATCCGCACCGACAAGCTGGATTGCCAGATCGGCACGCTCGGCGGCGGCAACCACTTCATCGAAGTGTGCCTGGACGAGAGCGATGCGGTATGGGTGATGCTGCACAGCGGCTCGCGCGGTACCGGCAACCTGATCGGCAGCTACTTCATCGAGCAGGCGCGTGAGCAGCTGGCGCACCGCGTGCTCGGCTTCCACCTGCCGGACAAGGACCTGGCGTTCTTCATGGAAGGCGAGCCGTTGTTCGACGACTACGTGGAAGCGGTGTCCTGGGCGCAGGACTACGCGCGCGAGAACCGCGAGGCGATGATGGCGCGAGTGCTGGCGGAGATGCGTCACCGCCTGCCGAAGTTCCAGTTGGAGAAGCTGGCGGTGAACTGCCACCACAACTACGTGCAGAAGGAAACGCACGCCGGCGAGGAACTGCTGGTCACCCGCAAGGGCGCAGTCAGCGCGCGTGCCGGCGAGCTGGGCATCATTCCCGGCAGCATGGGCGCGAAGAGTTTCATCGTGCGCGGGCTGGGCAATGGCGACAGCTTCCACAGCTGCAGCCACGGCGCCGGCCGGGTGATGAGCCGTACCGCCGCGCGCCAGCAGATCACCCTGGCCCAGCATCGCGAGGCCACCGCGCACGTGGAATGCCGCAAGGACGCGGCGGTGATCGACGAATCGCCGGCGGCGTACAAGTCGATCGATGCGGTGATGGCCGCGCAAAGCGACCTGGTGGAAGTGGTGCACACCTTGCGTCAGGTGCTGTGCGTGAAGGGCTGAGGCTGTCGCCCCCGCAAGCGGGGCGGCATGTCGCCGGTAGCAGGCCGTCCGTTCGCGGACGGCCTTTTTTATGCGCCGCTCGCGGGATCCGGCTGGCTGTCTTCGGCGATCAGCGCATGGTGCAGGCCGACGCCGGCGAGCACGCCGTCGGCCGAGGCCAGGGTCGCATTGCCGAACATGCGCGCCGCGTCGCCGGCCGCGTAGACCCGCGGCACACTGGTCTGCTTGCGCTCGTCCACCCGCAGATACGGGCCGGACGGGCCGTCGTCGAACACGCAGCCCAGGCGCTCGGCCAACGGGCTGGCCATCTGCGTCGGCGCGGCCACGAACAGCACCTGGATCTGCACCCGCGCGCCATCGTCCACGCGCATGCCGTCGATCGCCTTGCCATCGCCCTCCAGCGCGAGCGCCCGCCGCGTTTCCACCTGCACACCGCGCTTGGCCAGCCTGGCCATCAACTCCGCGTCGTCCAACGGCATGCCTTGCGCGAACAGCGTCACTCGCCCCCAATCGGCGAGCATCAGCGCCTGCTCCGCCGATGCCGTGGTGCCGTTGCCGAGCACGCCGATACGCGCTTGCCGGCCCAGCTCGTAGCCGTGGCAATACGGGCAGTGCATGACGCTGTGCCCCCAGCGTTCCGCCACGCCGGGCAATTCCGGCAACCGATCGGCCACCCCGGTCGCCAGCACCAGGCCGCGCGCCTGCGCCTGCCGGCCATCGGCCAACGCCAGCTCCCAGCCGCCGGGCAGCGCCTTTGCCGCTTCGACCTGCCCGTCCCACCACGCGACGGTGGGATAGTTCAGCAGTTGCGCCTTTGCCTGCGCGAGCACCGCGCTGCCTGGCATGCCGTCCAGCGCCAGCAGACCATGCGAGTGCGCGGCGTTGCGGTTGCGCGGCAGGCCGGCATCGACCACCAGCACCTTGCGATGCCCGCGCGCGAGCATCAGCGCGGCCGACAGGCCGGCGAAACTGCCACCGACGATCACTGCGTCATGCTGCATCGTTCTGCTCCTGCCTGGATATGCGTTGCACGCGCCGGGCCAACTTGCGCAGCGTCAATGCCTGCAGCTGCGCGGCCAGTGCCGCCTGCGCCTGCCGGTAGCCGTCGTCGAGCGCGTCGTTGACCGCGCGCTCGATCGCGCAATCCGGATGCGGACCGCGCACGCCATGGCCGAGCAGCAGCGGCTCGCCCAGCGCGACATAGACGTCGTACAGGCTGATCGCCTCCGGCGCGCGCGCCAGCTGCCAGCCGCCGCCGTGGCCGCGGGTGGATTCGACCAGTTGCGCGTCGCGCAGCCGCGCCAGCAGGCGCCGCACCACCACCGCATGGCTTTGCAGGCAGGCCGCCATCTGCTCGGAGGTCATCGGCTCGCCATGCTGGGCCAGGTGCACCAGCACGTGCAGCACGTCGGACAGCTGCGTGTTTCTTTTCATGTAACTATAATAGTTACATTATTTGGCGCGTGTCCAGCGTCCCGCTTGCCGGCCGGTCGAGTCGCCGAATCGCTATGTGCCGCGCAGGCGAACCGCTGCGCAACGAACGCTCGGCACCAGTGCGACGAGCAGATGGCCCGGCAACGAGGCGATACGCGGCGCGCATGCCTGGCGTGGGTGCGGATGGCGGCCGCTAGCCGTCCTGCCGGCTGCACGATTGCGCCGGTGCCGCGACCGCGGGCCGCGGCCGCACGAACACCTGTTCGATCACGCTCGCCCCCCATTGGTCGCCTTCGCACTGCTGCAGCAACGCGAAACCGTGCGCCTCGTACAGCCGCCGCGCCGCGTCCAGGCCGGCGAAGGTCCACAGCCGGGTGGCGGCGAAACCCTGCGCGTCGCAGAACTGCAACGCCTGCTGCAGCAACTGCCGGCCGATGCCGCTGCCGCGCAGGCCGTTGTCCACTACGAACCAGCGCAGATGCGCCTCGCCGTTGCCCAGGTCCTGGCCGTCGACGGCGATCGCGCCCACGATGCGCTGCGCCTGCATCGCCAGCCACAGGCCGTTGCCGGGCCGCTCCAGGCGCGCGGCGAATTCGGCGACGCCCGCCGCGACTTTGGCTTCGAAGAACTGCCCGAAGCCGGCATGCCGCGCATAGAAGGTGGCGTGCATTTCTGCGATGCGGCCGATCGCACCGGGCCGGTAGCCGCCGTCGATGCGCACCGCTTCCGGCGCTGGCGGCGCGGCGCCATTGCGCAGGGCCTGCAATGCGGCCGCATAGACCGCCAGCCCGTGGCCGACGTCCGCCTGCGCCTGCGCCGGCAGCGGCGCCAATGCGGCCTCCACCTGCGCGCGCGCGAAAGCGTGGATGCCCTGCACCGTGCGCCGGCCGCGGGCGGAGAGCCGCAATTGCTTGGCGCGGCCGTCTTCGGCGCTGGTGCGCTCGCGCAGTTCGCCCGCCGCGATCAGCTTGCGCAGCATGCGGCTGACGCTGGATTTTTCCAGCTGCAGGCAGTCGGCCAGCTGCGACGCGCCGACCGCGTCGCGCGCGTCGATCTCCAGCAACGCATGCACCGCCGACGGCGGATAGTCGGTCGCGGCGAGGGTGTCCTGCAGGAAGCCGAGTTCGCGCACCAGCTGCCGCGAGGCGGCGCGGATCTGTTCGACGACGACGGGATCCACCGCTGGCATGGCCGGCTCCGGCAACTTCGTTGCCTCATACAACTACTTTTGGCGGCGCCGGTCAATGGTCTTGCCACGACCGGACGGCCGCTGCGGCATGCCGCGTCGTTGGCGATCTGGCCGGCCGCCGACTGCGCATGCACCCACTCAGCTCAGGCAGCGGTTAGCCGCTACGCCGCGAACGGCGTAGGTCCCATGGCCTCCGCCAGGGGATCGAGAAACGAGGCGATGCGCGCCGAGAACGCGGTGTTGCGGTAGTACACGGCATGGATCGGTTGCCGCACCTCCAGCGTCGTCTTCATGGCAAGGCGGATGGCGGAATCGGAAGCCGATTATTGACCAGAACGCAAAAGTGATTGGTCTGGCGGCGGGTTTTTCCGGGCCAGGGACAGGTCACACTGTGAACCTGCTTTCCCCTACGGGATGCCGTCATGTTCCCGCTTCCGTCTTTTGGCCCTGCATGCCTGTGAGCGCCCCTCGGCGCCACCGCAGCGTTCGGCCAGCCCGGTGCGATGCGCGCCGACGCTACCGCAACTGCACCGCTCGCATACTGAAATCCAACGCTCTTTCCCATCTTCCTCGCAAGGAGTCACTGCATGCGCATTCCCGCTTTCGGCCTGGGTACGTTCCGGCTCAAGGACCAGGTCGTCGTCGACTCGGTTCGCAACGCACTCGAACTCGGCTACCGCGCCGTCGACACCGCGCAGATCTACGGCAACGAAGCCGAGGTCGGCCAGGCCATCGCCGCCTCCGGCGTGCCGCGCGCGGACCTGTTCGTCACCACCAAGGTGTGGACCGACAACCTGTCCGCCGACAAGCTGCTGCCGAGCCTGCGCCAGAGCCTGGACAAGCTGCGCAGCGAGTACGTGGACCTGACCCTGGTGCACTGGCCCTCGCCGCGCGACGCGGTGCCGATGGCCGAGTCTCTGCACGCCCTGGCCGACGCCAAGCGGCAGGGCCTCACCCGGCAGATCGGCCTGTCCAACTTCACCATCGCGCTGACCGAGCAGGCGATCGCGATCCTCGGCGCCGACGCGATCGCCACCCAGCAGATCGAAGTGCATCCCTATCTGCAGAACCGCAAGCTGATCGGCTACCTGCAGCAACAGGGCATCCACGTCACCTCGTACATGACCCTGGCCTACGGCAAGGTGCTGCAGGATCCGGTGATCGCCGCGATCGCCGCACGCCATGCCGCCACGCCGGCGCAGGTGGCGTTGGCCTGGGCGCTGCAGCAGGGCTATGCGGTGATCCCGTCCTCGACCAAGCGCGAGAACCTGGCCAGCAATCTGCTCGCGCAGTCGCTGCGCCTGGAGGACGCGGACATGGCGCAGATCGCCACGCTGGATCGCGGCGAACGGCTGGCGAACCCCGCCGGTATTGCGCCGGACTGGGACTGAAGCCGCGGCGCTGCCTGCCCTGGATCGGTGATCGTGCCGTCGCCTCCACGGCGATCGGCATGTGCCGCATGACAAGGCGTGTGACGCGTGCTTGGCGCCCCGTCGCATGACGCATCCTCGCCGGGCACGACGACGGCGCGTCATGCGCCCTCGCAACCGGCGCGCTATCCAGCACTGCGTTGCAAACGCTTACAGCGCATCTGTCCGCTCATCTCGCTTAGCGGTTCAGCGATTCGCGCGCGATATCGTGCTGCCCGCGCAAATCGCGGCACCGATCCGCTAGGATCGGAGCGACAGGGGGGTAGCTTCGAGAGGAGTCCTACCCATGCAGACCGCTTCCGCTCCCGCTCGTCCTGCCCATGCTCGTCGCGCCGTCGATCTGGATGCCGAAATGGCCTACTGGCGGCATGCGCATGCCAATGGCCGCCTCGGCCACCATGGTTTCTCCGACTATGCCTCGCTGCTGAAGATGGGCTACGACGTCTATCTGGCCTACCCGCGCGCCACCGAAGCGCAGCTGTACCGTGTGCTGCAAGAGTCCTATCACCACCTGTCGCCGTCGCTGTCGGTGCCGTGGGACGAGGCGCGCTGGCTGGTCCGCCACGCCTGGCACCATCTGGAGCAATCCGGGCGCAGCCACTGACGGCAGCGGCGAGCGCGCCGGACTGGGATCGCGTTGCAGACTGCAGCGCGACCGCTTCGTCGCGTGCATCCGCCGCGGCGCCGCCGCGCCAGCGCTTCACCGCGACGGCGTGGCGTCGGAGGTGCGTTCCTTGGCCTCGATGCGGCCCTGGAACTCCTTCGAGCCCTGTCCGGGCGATGTCGCCGCATCGCCTTGGGTGCTCTTGAGTTGCTGCTTGCGCCGTTCGACCACGTTCTTGGCCAGCGCCACGCGGCGCCCGACCACCATCTCGGTGAGCCAGTCGACCAGGTAGCGGGTGTATTCGAGCTGATGTTCCTTGCGGGTCAGCGCGTGGTCGGCGCCCTTGATCACCCGCGAGGTCAGCGAACGCGCATTGGAGAACGCGGCGGCATAGTTCTTCAGCACCTGTCCCGGCACGATCACGTCCTGCTCGGCCTCGACCAGCAAGACGTCGCCGCGGAAGCGCTGGCACGCGGCCAGCGCGATGTTGTCCTCCGGCGCGATGGCGCGGTGCCGATACGGCATCAAATCCGGATCGCGGTTCAACGCCACCTTCGGGCCGTCCCAATGCGCGTCCTTGTACAGCGCCGGCGAACGCAGCGCCAGCCACTCCACCGGCCGCTCCAGGGTCAGCAGCGAGGCGAGATAGCCGCCATAGCTCAAACCCACCACCGCGATCGACTCCGGATCCACCTGCGGCGAATCCACCAGCCGGTCGTAGGCCGCCTTGATGTCGTCCAGGTTCTGCGCGCGCGTCACCGTCTCGCGCATCGACGCCAGGCCTTCGTGGCCGCGCAGGTCGAAGGTCAGGCATACGCAGCCCAGGCCGACCGCTTCGCGCGCGCGCACCAGGTTGTGGTGCTGGTTGCCGCCCCAACCATGCACGAACAGCACGCCGGGCATGCCATTGGTCGGCGTCAGCAAGGTGCCGCTCAAGGCGTCGCCGTCCACCGCGATATCGATGCTGGAGAGCTTGGTTTCCATCGTCAGTCCGCAGCGCTCACATAACGGTATTTGGTCAGGCGCCCCACGCGCGGATCCTCGCCCATGTAGTAGACCTCGGCGTCCGCGGGCAGCGCCGGCATGCCGTAGCGTTCGACCGTGGCCGCGATCACCGCTTGCAACGCCGGATCGCGCTGGAAGGCATCGACTGCGGCCAGTTCCGCCGGCGTGGCGCCGCCGACGCGCCAGGATTGCTCGAGCACGCCGCACAGGCGCGTGCCATCCTCGGCGATGCCGTCGATCACGTCGTAGTTGCGGCGCGATGCATAGAAACCGGGATAGGCCTGGGCGATGCAGCGATCGTAGTGGCGCGCCTTCAGCACCGCCTCGCGCTGCTGCGGCGGCAACGTGCGTTCGAGCAGCGCGTCCAGGGTGCCGCGGATCACGAACAGTTGCGAGCCGCCGTAGGTCTCGCGGCCGGCAGCGTCGTCGGTGACCGATTGCGTGCCGTAATAGGCGATGGTCATGCCGGCGCAGTCCACTTCGCCGACGCTGAAGGTCGTCGAGCGGTCCAGTTGCCGCTCCAGCACCACGCCCTGCTGCGCCAGGTCCGTCGCCGCCACCGCGGCCAATGCCGTCTCCAGCACGTGCGCGTCGTGCAGCAACAGTTGGCCCTGCCCGCCGATGCCGCTGGGCAGCTTCAACCGCACCTGGCCGCCGCCGCACAGGCGCGCATACGCCACGCGCGCATCGTCCGCAGCGAACGCGGTGTAGCCGGGCACCGTCGCCTCGGCCAGCGCGCCGCCGAGCGCATGGGCCCACCCCTGCGGCGCGGCCGCGCCGGGATCGACCAGCGGATGGCTGATCGCCTTGGTGGCCACGAACGCATGCGGGACCACGCCACCGAGCAGGTCGGTCGCCGCTCGCACGCCCAGCTGCTGCGCCTGCGCGACGGTCAGGGTGTCGTCCGGCACGTAGAAACCGCTCTGCGCCGCGCGGGCATCCTGCAACGGCAGGCGCATCAGCCGCGCCACTTCGGCGGCGATCCAGGCGTGCGTGGCGACCTCGTGCCCGCCGGGCGGATGCAGGCGCACGCTGCAGCGACGGACATGGTCGTGTGCGGCAGATGGCGCCATGCGCGGCTCTCCACGCGAGGAGGACAGGAGGTCAAGCACGGGCGTACCAGTACAGCAGCAGACCCAGCGCCAGCAGCGCCACCGCGGCGAGCAACCAGCGCGGCACGGCGGCACGCAATTGCCGCCACCAGGCGCCGGCTTCCGAGATGCCCGGGGCATCGGCAGGAACGTCGTTCGCCGGCGGTGCCTGCTGCGTGGCCGTCGCCTGCGATGCGGAATGGCGGTGGGAGCTGACCATGTTCCCAAGGCTGTCGGCAACGGCGTTGCGCCATGGTGAACGCTGCGTGCCGAGCGCGTTAGCAGGTCGCTGGATGTCGAGGATGCAACTGCCGACGTCGCCTGCTGCTAGCGCGCTACCGACGCGTCACCAGCGACGCTATCCACGCCGCACGAATGCGTCGAGGTGGCGCTCAGGCGGACGACAATGGCGCAGCGACCTGCGCATCGATCCGGTGCTTGCCGGCCAGCGCCTGCATGCCCTGCAGCGTGGCCTGCACCGCGCTGGCGTAGCCGCTGCGCCACAGCTCGGCGCGCGACTGGCGCGAGGACGCTTCGGCCAACGCCAACGCGAAGGCCTGCACGCGCGGATCGGCCAGCGTGGCTCGGTCCAGGAACGAATGCTCCAGTGCGATCACGTCCACTGGCGCCAGCCAGGCATCGGCGACCAGCTCGGCCACGCCGACCCGGTGCGACAGCTGATGCATCGCGCTCAGGGTCTCGTGCAACATCTCCAGATACGCCCACTGCCACAACGCCGCCTTGCGTTGCGGATCGGCCTGGTCCAGCGCGGACAAGGCAGCGTCGACATGGTCGATGCGTAAATCGTTCATTCGCCGGCGCTCCACGTCGCGCAATCCTGTTGCCACATTCTGCGCGCAAATAGTGAGGAGATTGTGAGCCGTGGCGTCTCCGGCAATGGGACGGCGCGTTCCGCCGCGCGACCCAGGCGGGCATGCCAGCGGCTGCGAACAGCCGTATCGGACGTCAGCCCGCTTCTCCGCCGTGCTCGCATGCCTGCACATGCAGCGCTGCAACCACCGCAACACGCGCAAGTGGGAAGCAGCGCAAGGCCGGCACAGGCGCGACTGTTCTATACTGGCGCGGCACGCAACGCATCGCCGCGTGCTCTTCCGCTCCCCACGCCACGACATGACGCCACCCTGACACCCGCGCTGCGCTTTCCACGCTGTCCCCTTGCGGGACGCCCGGTGTGTTCTGGCTTTCCATTTCGTGTAGCGCCGCCCCGCGACGGGCGCGGCGCCAGGAGCGTTTTCTCGTGAATCTCAATCCCCCGCTGCGCCAGCAATGGTTCGGCAACATCCGTGGCGACGTGCTCGCCGGCCTGGTCGTGGCGCTGGCGCTGATCCCCGAAGCCATCGCCTTCTCCATCATCGCCGGGGTCGATCCCAAGGTCGGGCTGTATGCCTCGTTCTGCATCTGCGTGGTGATCGCCTTCGTCGGCGGCCGGCCAGGCATGATCTCCGCCGCCACCGGCGCGATGGCGCTGCTGATGGTCGGCCTGGTCAAGGACCACGGGCTGCAGTACCTGCTGGCGGCGACGCTGCTGACCGGCGTGCTGCAGATCGGCGCCGGCCTGCTCAAGCTCGGCGCGCTGATGCGCTTCGTGTCGCGCTCGGTGATTACCGGTTTCGTCAATGCCTTGGCGATCCTGATCTTCATGGCGCAGCTGCCGGAACTGATCGGCGTGCCCGCACCGGTCTACCCGCTGGTGGCGCTGGGCCTGCTGGTGATCTACGGCCTGCCGTGGCTGTCGCGACGCATCTTTGCCGGACTCGGCCTGTGGCTGCTGTTGCTGGGCGCCGCGTTGACCGCCGGCAGCCTCGATGCGCGTGCGCTGTATGCCGTGGCGGCGATCGGTGCCGCGGCGCTGCTGCTCGGCCATCGCTGGACGCGCACGCTCGCGCTGCCGCCGCCGCTCGTGGCGATCGTGTTGCTGACCGGCATGGCGCTGTACTTCGGCATCGCCGTGCCCACCGTCGGCGACAAGGGCCAGTTGCCCGACAGCCTGCCGACGTTCCTGCTGCCGGATGTGCCATGGACGCTGGAGACGCTGAAGATCGTGTTCCCGGTGTCGGCGACGATGGCGGTCGTCGGCCTGCTCGAATCGATGATGACCGCGCAGATCGTCGACGACATGACCGACACCCCCAGCGGCAAGAACCGCGAATGCATCGGCCAGGGCGCGGCCAACGTCGCCAGCGGACTGATCGGCGGCATGGCCGGCTGCGCGATGATCGGGCAGTCGGTGATCAACGTGAAATCCGGCGGCCGCGGCCGCCTGTCGGCGCTGGTCGCCGGCAGCGTGCTGCTGATGCTGGTGGTGTTCGCCGGCGCGTGGGTGCGGCAGATCCCGATGGCGGCGCTGGTGGCGGTGATGATCATGGTCTCGATCGGCACCTTCAGCTGGCGCTCGCTGGCGCAGCTGCGCACGCATCCGAAGAGCTCCAGCCTGGTCATGCTCGCCACCGTGGTGGTGACCGTGGCCACCCACGACCTGGCGCGCGGCGTGCTGACCGGCGTGCTGCTGTCGGCGCTGTTCTTCGCGCGCAAGGTCGGGCGCATGCTGGACATCGCCAGGACCGAAGACGCCGATGGCGGCCACACCTACCGCATCGGCGGCCAGCTGTTCTTCGCCTCGGCCGGCAGCTTCGCCGCCGCGTTCGACTATGCGCACGCACCGGCGCGGGTCACCCTCGACCTGACGCAGGCGCACCTGTGGGACATCAGCGCCATCGGCGCGCTGGACAAGGTGGTGCTGAAATTCCGCCGCCATGGTGCGCAGGTGCAGGTGGTGGGACTGAACGCCGCCAGCGCCGCCATGGTCGGGGACCTGGGCACGCACCATCGTGCCGACGCGGGCCCTGCACCGTTGCATTGAGGCAAGCAGCGGCAGTCCTGGCGATATCGCCTGGGCTGCCGTGTCGCAAGCCGGCGGATGGCGTTGGGATTGCCGTGTCGAACGCTGCATGCGGACGTGCACCGCGACGATGTCGCCGCATCGCGCCATGACGCCGCGACCACGCGGCCTGGCTAGCATGATCCGCAACGGCGGCCGCCCGCTGCCCGCCACACCATGCCGCGAGGACGCGCCGATGCACCTGGAACACTGGCTGCTGCCGCCGCACGACTGGGTGCCCAACCATCCGTTCCTGCCGGTCCTGCTGTACCGCCAAGCCGGACGCGAGGGCGATGCCGCCGGCTTCGAACGCCGCTTCGCCGCCCACGGCTGGCCGCCGCAATGGCGCGATGGCATCTACGATTACCACCACTACCATTCCACTGCCCACGAAGTGCTTGGCGTGGCCAGCGGCAGCGCGCGGCTGGTCATCGGCGGCCCAGGCGGCCCCGAAACCACGCTGGCGGCCGGCGACGCCCTGCTGCTGCCGGCCGGCACCGGCCATCGCTGCATCGCCTCCAGCGGCGACTTCGTGGTGGTCGGCGCCTATCCCGCCGGGCAGGACTGGGACATCTGCCGGCAGGTGCCCAGCGCCGAAACGATCCGGCGCATCGCCCAGCTGCCGTTCCCGCCCAGCGATCCCGTCGCCGGCCCGCAAGGCCCCCTTCTCCAGCACTGGGCGATGCCTGAGGGTCCGAGCTAGATACGCGCGGGCTTGCCGGCGCCGCGGTCAGGCATGACTTCCCGCACCCTGACTTCCCGCAGACGACACGGCACGGCTCAGCACCGATGCTGCCGTCATCGTCAAAGGAACCGCCGCCATGCGCCTGCTGCTTTCCGTGTGTACGCTCTCCCTGCTGGGTGCCGCCGCCAGCGCCAGCGCCGGCCCGCAGTTCTCCTCGCAGCAATGCGGCTTTTCCACGCCTTACGACGTCATCGTCGACCGGACCGGCGTCGCCCTGACGCGCAGCGCCGGCACGCCGAAGACCGTGTTCCTGCATGACGGCCGCCTGCAGGTGGACGGCGTCGCGCAGCCGCTCAGCAGCGCCGACGCCCAGCGCTTGCGGCAGATGGAACAGGGCGCCCAGGCGCTGATGCCAGAAGTGGCCGGCATCGCCCGCGAAGTGGTCGGCATCACCTTCGACGCCTTCGGCGGCGTGGTCGAAGCGATCACCGGCAGCAGCAGCAAGGCGCGCAAGCTCGAGCGGCATCGCGACGCCGCCCTCGCCCACCTTGACCGCACCCTCGGCAAAGGCCAATGGCAGAAGGAACCGTTCGACAAGGCGTTCGAAGCCGACGTCAGCGCCGCCGCCGAGGAAATGGCCGGCGCGCTGACCCGCGGGGTGATGTTCGCGGTGTTCACCGGGCGCGCCGACGCCATCGAGAAACGCACCGACGCGATGGAGAAGGACCTGGAGCGGCGCATGGACGCGCGTGGCAAGGCGCTGGAAGCCAGGGCCGACGCGCTCTGCGTGCAGGTCGCCGCGCTGGATGCGCTGGAGCAGCAGTTGGACTATCGGCTGCCCGGCGGCAAGCGTCTGGAACTGCTAGAACATAGCGACAAGCCCGCCAAGCCGGCCGCCCCCGACGCAGCGGCTGTGGCTGCAACCGCAACGACGCACAGCCAGGCGCACTGAGGGCAGGCAACGACTGGCGGCGGACGCCACCGCAGGCAACTGCAGGGGCGCTGCACCAATGCGGCGGCCATGCTCGCTGGCACTGACTGAAGCGCCTCATGCCACCGCGCGCTCGTCAGGGCGATCCGGCGACGCTGGCCTGCCATACCGCGCCGGCCGGATCGAACTCCGCGGTGGTCAACGCCGGCGCCAGCCAGCCGAAGCCGCAGATCACCAGCTGCCCTTCGCGCAACGGGTCCATGCCGAATGCCTGCTCGATATCCACCTCGTTGATCGCCGAGGTCACGAACGCGCCCCACTGCGCCTGCGTCGCGCGCAGGCACAGCAACACGATAGGTCGACCGGCGAAGGACGCCCTGCTCCCGACATGGTCCAGGACGCCGGCCGGCGCGCTCGGCCTGCACCGATGGCCGGTTGCGCGGCAAGCCTGGCAAGGTGCCTTCGGATCGGCTGCCAACGCGCCCACGCCTCGGCCACATCCTTCGGCATACTGATCGTATGCCAGTGCACATGACCCGAGCGCTGGAAACGCCGTGTCATCGACCCACCATCGCGCGCGGCACAGCGTCGGGTCGGCCAGGTTCTCCCGCATACCGTCAGCGATCAGAAACCAATCCAGATGGAATTACGCCGAAGGCTTCACTGCATCATCGAAATCGGGGACGTGCTCTTCCCCAATATCAGCGCGCTGCTCAATGGCTCGGTCGTCCTCGATACCACCATCGCCACCGCCCTGCTGTGTCCCCTCAGCGGAAAACGCATTCCGCTTTCGCCCGAGGCGCTGGCCATCGTCGCCTCGCTACCGGGAAATGCCTGGACCGACGCCGGCGAGGTCATGCGAAAGCACAACTGCGATGCGTCCTTCATCGACAGGATGATCGAGGACGAGATCATTCTTTGCGACGCTCCAGACACCAGAAGCGCCGCCATCCTGGCCGGCCAGGCGACGCTCGAAACCGTGGGATGGCATCCGCTGGCCAGCGTCTATCACCGCATGAGCGCGTGGTCAGGCGTGGTCGGCGACGAGGGCAGCCGGGAACACGGAAATGCGGCCGAGCGCGCGCGCCTGGACAAGCACATTGCCACGTATGGCCCGCTTCCCGCGCATTTCCCGAAGCGCCAGGATGGGATCGGTTCGATAGCGCTTCCGGCCGAAACACTGCAAGGCGACGTTGCCGATGTCCTGCGTGCCAGGCGCACCACCCGGCATTTCGATCGGACGCGCCCTCTCGCCCTGACCGAACTGTCGCGCATGCTGTTCGGCACGTTCGGCGCGATCGGGGCCGAGGAAATCGCACCCGGTCATGTCGCCGTACGCCGCACCAGTCCTTCCGGCGGATCGCTGCACCCGATCGAAGCGTATCCCTTGATAATCGATGTGGAAGGGCTGACGCCAGGGTTCTATCACTATGAATCCGACACCCACAAGCTCGTCAAGATAATCGACCTGACCGAGGCCGAGGCCAGAACGCTGGCCGCCGACCTGACCATCGGGCAAACCTACTTCGCCGATTCCAGCGCGCTCGTCTTCCATGTCGCGCGGCTGGATCGGCACCATTGGAAATACCGGCGCCACCCCAAGGCCTACAAGGCGGTTCTGCTGGACTCCGGCCACCTGAGCCAGACGTTCTACCTGCTTGCGACGGAACGCGATCTCGGTGCGTTCTACACGGCCGCCATCAACGATATCGATGCCGGCCGACTGCTGTCGCTGGACCCGCTCACGACCATGGTGATCGGCGCCAATGGCGTCGGCAACATTGATGCCACGAAAAACACGCTACACTTGAATCCCAAGCCGTTGATCGCGACGCATCAATCACTTGGGCAATAAAACCATCCACGAGCGCAAACTAAATGACCACACTAGATAATGCACGGTCCCTGCTGCAACGCCTCGCCAGCGACGATGCCTTTCGCGCTGCCATGGAACAGAATCCTGTCGCGGCATTCGCCGAATATGGATTCAACCTCGACCCGAGCATTTTGCCCGAGAGTGTGAATCTCCCGAGCAAGGAAGAGATCGAAGCGAATCTGGAACTTCTGGCGAAGCAGTTCGAAGCGAGCCTTGGCTGGGTGGTTTTTTGTCGTTGAGGAGTTGCTGCGGCGACGACAGCGATTCGATCACGGGCGGCCTTTCGGCCGCCCATTCGGCGTAGACGCGACCGCGCCAGGCCAACGTTTTCATAGAGGCGAGCTGCTCGCCCACATCCCGGCCCAGTGCCACCTCGGCGGATAACCGCTCGACCTTAGTCAAGGTCAACGCCCAGGGCTGATCGAAGGGTTTCAGGATTTCCAGCGCCGCGTCGGGCTTTCCCGACTGCATGGCGATCCGGGCCTCGACGATGGCCGAAGAATTCTTGAGCAGAGGATAGGGGGCGATGTCGGCAATCGGCTTGGCCACTTTCAATGCACGCTGGGCAGTGGCGATATCGCCGCTGCAGGCCGCGACATAGCCCGCATAGAGCGCCGCATTCGCCACCGCTTCCTGCGCCCGGCCGGCGCTGTTGTGCAGGCCGTTTTCCGCCAGAGTCACCAGCTTCTGCGCTTCCTGCAGAACCGTCTTGCTGTCGGACGTATGGCGCATGATCGCCAGTACGGAGGTCCGCGCGCCCCATTCGAACGGCGTATGCGGATCGGCGACCGCAGCCCTGAGCGCATCGGCCTGCTGCGCGGCCTTTTCCCACTCGCCTTGATCCGCCATCACATTGAGGTTCGCGGCGGCCCGCTCGTTTTTAGCGAACGGCGGCTCTCCCGGAACCGGACGCAACATCGCGTCGGCTTCCTTGAACTTCGATTCGGCCGCCTTGATCAGCGAAAATTCGACGGAATTCTTGCGGAACCCCAACGCTTCGGCCTGGAGATAGTCGCGCTCGGCTTCGGCCACATCGCCCAGGGCCGAGCGTGCGATCGCCCTGAAGCTCAATGCGACCGGACGGGTGACTGCCTGCGTTGCCGCGGCGCGGTTGCTGTATTCGAACATCTCCTTGAAGCGGGCACCGTCGCGCATGCTCGTGGCCACATTGAATGCGGCAACGTGATAATCGGGATACAGGGACGACAGGGCGACCCATTTGCCGGGATAATCCTTTTCCCATCGGAACAGCGCCATTTGCGCCATGGCATAGAGGCGCTCGCGGTCGGTCAGCCTGCCCGTGTCCTCGATCGCCATGCCCATCTGTTGCTGCGCGCTGAGCACGTCGGTCTTGTTGTAGGCCACGCGCGCCAGGCCGATCTTGGCCATGGCGAAGTTCGGGTCGATATTCAGCGCCTGCCTGAACTGCATTTCCGCCGCTTGCAGATTCTGCTCGGCGTAGGACTTCTGACCCAGCGAGAACGCACGCAGCGCATCGAGCTTGTCGGTCGTCACCCGTTCCAGCGGGGCCGAACTCTTCTTGATGGACGCCACGCTCTCGCCGAACGCCTTGCGCAACGAGTCGCCGGCCTCTCCCAACGCCGCGACCGCCGACCCCGGGCCACGCGCCGTCGCGGACTCGGTGACGACCGTGGCCTCCGTCGCCGGGTCGACCACTTCGATGCTGATCCGCACCTTCCCGTCCGCGTCGGAAACCGTGGGCAGCAGCAAGGCACGCGCGCCGGTGCGCTGGGCGATTTCCGCGCCGAGTTTGCGATCCACGGCAACGCCGGCGTCGCGCTGCATCATTTTCAGCGCCTCGCGCACGCGCGCATCGGCCAGCACATTGACGTAGCGCGACTGCTCCAGGCTGATGCGCAGCCCGGTCTCGATCGTGTCGTCGTAGAGCGTGTCACCGGTCAGATTGCGCAGATCCCCCACCACCACCCAGTCGCGCTCGGCGAAGGCGATCGCGGGCTGCGGACGGGTGACGAACCAGACGCCGACCGCGACCGCAGCGATCAGGCCGACCTCCGCCAGCAGCGCCGCCGGCCGCCGCCACAGCGGGATGTCCCGCCACGCCTTCGGTGTCGGCTTCGGCGCGCGCAGCGGGGTGTTGCCGATCTCGCCGACTTCGTAGATCTCCTGCGCCGTCGGCACGCCCTTGAAGCGCCAGCGGCCGTGCGATTTCCACAGCAGGCGCTCGCCGCGCTCGCCCAGTTCGCGCGCGGCGCGGTGGGTCAGCGACTCGGCCACCGCCGACAGCAGGATCTGCCCGGGGCGGGCCAGGGTCATCAGCCGCGCCGCGGTCGGCTTGGCCAGGCCCTCCACTTCCAGCGGCTTGGCGCCGACCTGCACCGCGGCATCGCTGTTGCGCCAGGTCAGCACCTCGCCGACGTGCAGGCCGGCGCGCACCTTCAGTTCCAGTTTGCGCTGCTTGCCCAGCGCGTGCAGGCCGCGGCTGTAGTCCAGGGCGAAACCGAGGCCGTCGATCGGCCGTTCGAACAGCAGCAGCAGGCCGTCGGAACGGTCGATCAGGCGCCCGCGCCAGCGCTGCTGCAGTTCCAGCACCAGGTGATCGTGCAGCTTGAACAGCTCGGCGGCGTTGGCGTCGCCCAGCCGCTCCACCAGCGCCATCGAATCGCACAGGTCGGTCAGCAGCAACGTCCGCAGCTGCGGGGCGTCGGGCTGCGGCTGGTGGGCGTGGTTCATGGGCAGCTCGAGGGTGCTTGGTGGGCTCAGCGCGAGCCGGAGGCGAGGTCGTGCCAATACAACCGGTTGCCGCCGAGGCGCTTGGCCTCGTACAGCGCGGCGTCGGCGTTGGCGTACCAGTCGTTCCAGTCGGATTGCGGATCGACCCGGCTGATGCCGATGCTGACCGGGCAGATGTGCGGCAGCGGATGCGGCACGCCGAGCAGGTTCTGCACGGTGGCGATCACGAACTCGCCGATGCGGCGCAGATCGTCCGCGTTGCCGGTGGACACCAGCAGGCAGAATTCGTCGCCGCCGAGGCGGCAGGCGATGTCGTCCTGGCCGGCGACGGAGCGCAGGATGTTGGCGACGTTCTGCAGCACGCGGTCGCCGACCAGATGGCCGTGCTCGTCGTTGATGCGCTTGAAGCGGTCGCAATCGATCAGCAGCAGGCCGGGACCGGGCGAGCGGCCGTCGCGGCGGCATTCCTGCAGGCGCAGGATCAGGCCGCGGCGGTTGTGCAGGCCGGTCAGTTCGTCGGTGCGCACCAGCTCCTCGGTCTGGCTGAGCTGATGGGTGGTGGCGTAGAGGTTATCCAGCGCCGCTTCCAGGTCGTGGTTGCGGCGGCGCAGCTGGCGGATCAGGGTCTGTTCGTTCATCACCACGCGCATGATGGTGCGGCGCAGGAAGTAGGCGACCAGGCCGGGGTCGCGCTCCACCAGGCGCTGGAAGTCGTCGTGGTCCAGCTCCACCAGCACGCCGTCGCTGGCGGCGATGGCGTCGGCGCTGCGCATGTGGCTGCCGATCAACAGGCCGAGTTCGCCGAAGAATTCGCCATGCCCGAGATGCTTGACGACCAGGTCCTCGCCGAAATCCAGGTCGATCACGCCGCTGCTGATCACGAACATGGCGCTGCCGCCGTCGCCGCGCCGGAACAGCACGTCGCCGGCACGCACCGTGCGCGAACGGCCGAACTCGGAGAACAGGCGCAGTTCCGCGGCGGTCAGCACCGCCAGCTCATTGGGCTTGGGGGCAACCACGGCAACCGTCGGAATTGTCTCGCGTGCATTGGACGCGGCGCTGTCGCAGCTCATCCAGCCCCCTACTGCTCTTGGCGTCGCCCGCCATCTTGCGCAAAGCATAGCACCTGAACGAATCGGCGCTGATGCGATCACAGCCAATCTCGCATGCGCGGAGACCGCGAAATGATCCGAAATCGGGCGTTGGCGGCCCGCCGGTACGGCGTTTCCGCACCCAGTCCTGTCGTAACTCGTAGACACCGTACTGCTGTCGGCACATGCGCCATCGCGTACGCAAAAAAAGCCCGGGCGAACCCGGGCTCTCCCCTCCCATGGGGATCGGCAAGCAATGGACGCCTGGCTGCAGGTCAGGCGGCCTTTTCGCCGTGGAACTGCTCTTCTTCCGTCGAGCCCTTCAGTGCGGTGGTGGAAGACTGGCCCTGCTGGATCGCCTGGGTCACCGCGTCGAAGTAGCCGGTGCCGACCTCGCGCTGGTGCTTGACCGCGGTGAAGCCGCGATCGGCGGCGGCGAACTCGGCTTCCTGCAACTCGACGAAGGCGCTCATCTGCCGGCGCGCATAGCCGTGCGCCAGGTTGAACATCGAGTAGTTCAGCGCATGGAAGCCGGCCAGTGTGATGAACTGGAACTTGTAGCCGTAGCGGGCGATCTCCTTCTGGAACGTGGCGATGGTCGCGTCGTCCAGGTTCTTCTTCCAGTTGAAGCTCGGCGAGCAGTTGTAGGCCAGCAGCTTGCCCGGGAACTTGGCGTGGATCGCCTCGGCGAAGCGGCGCGCGAACTCCAGGTCCGGCTTGCCGGTCTCGCACCAGATCAGGTCGGCGTAGGGGGCGTAGGCCAGGCCACGGCTGATCGCCTGGTCCAGGCCCTTGTTGGTCTTGAAGAAGCCTTCGACGGTGCGCTCGCCGGTGGTGAACGGGCGATCGTTGGCGTCGATGTCGCTGGTCACCAGGTCGGCGGCTTCGGCGTCGGTACGCGCGACCAGCAGCGTCGGCACGCCCAGCACGTCGGCGGCCAGGCGCGCGGCATTGAGCTTCTCGATCGCCTCGCGGGTCGGCACCAGCACCTTGCCGCCCATGTGCCCGCACTTCTTCACCGAGGCCAGCTGGTCCTCGAAGTGCACGCCGGCCGCGCCGGCCTCGATCATCGCCTTCATCAGCTCGAAGGCGTTGAGCACGCCGCCGAAACCGGCCTCGGCATCGGCCACGATCGGCTGCAGGAAGTCGATCTCGTCCTTGCCCTCGGCATGGTGCAGCTGGTCGGCGCGCAACAGCGTGTTGTTGATGCGCTTGACCACCGCCGGCACCGAATCGGCCGGGTACAGCGACTGGTCCGGGTACATCTGCCCGGCCAGGTTGGCGTCGGCGGCGACCTGCCAGCCGGACAGGTAGATCGCGTTGAGCCCGGCCTTGACCTGCTGCATCGCCTGGTTGCCGGTCAGCGCGCCCAGCGCGTTGACGAAGTCCTTTTCGTGCAGGTACTTCCACAACTTCTCGGCGCCGAGCCGGGCCAGCGAATGTTCCACGTGCACGGTGCCGCGCAGGCGCACCACATCGGCGGCGGTGTAGTTGCGGGCAATCCCGGCCCAGCGCGGATCGGTGTCCCAGGCATGCTGGATCTGTTCGGCGGTCTGCAACGTGGTGCTCATCTTGCGTTCTCCTCGGAATGGATACGGCGATGAAACGGTGAGGCGGTTTTACGGAGCGGCATCGGCGAAACCGGAATCCGCCGTTGCGAATCCCCAATCCCGAATCCCGAATCCCCGCAGTTCAATCAATCGATCATCTGGTAAGCCGGCAACGTCAGGAACTCGGCCAGGTCCTCGCTGCGGGTCAGCGTGTCCAGCAGCGCGATGGCGTCGTCCAGGCGATTGCCGCCGGGCAGCAGCGCACGTTCGCCCAGGCGCGCCGGCAGCTGGCGCATGCAGGCGTCGAACAGCGCGAAGTCGATCGCGGTGCCGTCGTCCAGGTGCAGGCCGCCCACGTGCAGCCACTGCCATAGCTGGCTGCGGCTGATCTCGGCGGTGGCCGCGTCTTCCATCAGGTGATGGATCGGCACGCAGCCGTTGCCGTCCAGCCACGCGGCCAGATAGCGCACGCACACTTCGATGTTGCCCTCGAAGCCGGCGCGGGTGATGGTGCCCGGGGACGGCGCGATCAGCGTGTCGCGGTCGGCCTGCACGTCCTCGCGCAGCACCGTGTGCTGGTTCGGCGCGCGCATGTGCTCGTCGAAGATGGCGCGGGCGATCGGAATCAGCGCCGGGTGCGCGACCCAGGTGCCGTCGTGCCCGGCGGTGACCTCGCGCAACTTGTCCGCGCGCACCCGCGCCATCGCCTGCTCGTTGGCCGCCTCGTCGTGGCCGATCGGGATCTGTGCGGCCATGCCGCCCATCGCATGCGCGCCGCGGCGGTGGCAGGTGCGGATCAGCAGTTCCGAATACGCCTTCAGGAACGGCTGGGTCATGGTCACCTGGCCGCGCTCGGGCAGCACCCGGTCGGGGTGGCGGCGGAAGGTCTTCAGGTAGGAAAAGATGTAGTCCCAGCGGCCGCAGTTCAGGCCGACGATGCGCTCGCGCAGCGCATGCAGGATCTCGTCCATCTCGAACACCGCCGGCAGCGTCTCGATCAGCACGGTGACCTTGATCTGCCCCTGCGGCAGGCCCAGCATCGCCTCGATGTGCGACAGCGCGGCTTCCCACAGCGCGGCCTCTTCCATCGACTGCAGCTTGGGCAGGTACAGGTAGGGGCCGCGGTCCTTGGCCAGCAGCGCGCGGCCGTTGTGGAAGGCGAACAGCGCCGCGTCGAACAGGCCGCCGGCCAGCGGCTGGCCGTCGACCAGCACGTGCTTTTCGTCCAGGTGCCAGCCGCGCGGGCGCACGATCAGCACCGCCTGCTCGTCGTAGGGCTTGAGCGCGTAGCGCTTGCCCGCGCTGCCGTCGCGCGCCGGCGGCGCGCTGAAGGTCAGCGTGCCGGCCACCGCCTCGGCCAGCGCGCGCTGCCCGGCGACCAGGTTGCGCCAGGTCGGCGCGGTCGAGTCCTCGAAGTCGGCCATGTACACCTTGGCGCCGGAGTTCAGCGCGTTGATGACCATCTTCGGATCGGTCGGGCCGGTGATCTCGACGCGGCGGTCCTGCAGCGCGGCCGGCAGCGGCGCCACGCGCCAGTCGCCATCGCGGATCGCCTGGGTGTCGGCGCGGAAGTCCGGCAGGCCGCCGCCGTCGAACCAGGCCTGGCGTTCGCGGCGTGCCGCCAGCCGCGCCTGCCGTTCGGGTTCGATCGCCCGGTGCAGCGACACCAGCAAGGCCAGTGCCGCCGGCGGCAGCAGGGCGTCCTGGCCGGCCAGCGAGGCGGTCAGGGTGATGCCGGGGGTGGAGCGTTCGGCGGACGGGGATGAAGCGGCGAAGGCGGCGGCGGACATGGTGGGGTTCCTCGATGTTTCCGGGCTGTCACCGTGCTTCCGCATCATGTATTTGACAATACAGTTTTATCAATGCATTAAATAAGTACACCTTATAGTTGTCACATCATGGCCACGCGCGGCACCGCAACCCCGCGTTTTCCCTACAAATCCGACCGGCTGAAGCCGCTGCGGGCGTTCTGCCAGACCGTGCGCCTGGGTTCGGTCTCACGGGCAGCTGAGGCGCTGTTCGTCAGCCAGCCGGCGGTGACCCTGCAGTTGCAGGCGCTGGAGCGCGAACTGGGCGTGGTGCTGCTGGAGCGCAGCGGACGGCGCCTGATCCCCAGCCGCGAGGGCCAGCTGCTGTACGAAATGGCGCAGCCGCTGGTGGAAAGCCTGGACCGGCTGGAAGCCGATTTCCGCGAGAAGGCGCGTGGGCTGGACGCCGGCGAACTGAACATCGCCGCCAACAGCTCCACCATCCTGTACCTGCTGCCGAAGATCGTGGAGAACTTCCGCGCGCGCCACCCGGACGTGCGCCTGACCCTGCACAACGCGATCAGCGCCGACGGCACCGAGCTGCTGCGCGAGGACGCGGTGGACCTGGCGGTGGGTTCGATGCTCGACGTGCCGGCCGACCTCAGCTACGCGCCGGTGTACCGCTTCGAACAACTGCTGATCGCCCCGCGCGACCACCCGCTGGCGAACACGCCCAAGCTCACCCTGCACGACCTGTCGCCGTATCCGCTGATCCTGCCGCCCAAGCGTCAGGTGACCTACCGCCTGGTCGACCTGGTGTTCCAGCAGGCGCGGGTGCCGTACACGGTGGCGCTGGAAGTGGGCGGCTGGGAGGTGATCAAGCAGTACGTGGCGATGGGCATGGGCATTTCCATCGTCAGCTCGATCTGCGTCACCGAGGCCGACCGCGGCAAGCTGGCCACGCGCTCGCTGGGCGACTATTTCCCGTCGCGCAGCTACGGCGTGGTGGTGCGCAAGGGCAAGTACCTGTCGCCGCAGGCGCGCGCCTTCATCGAACTGATCCAGCCGGACCTGTTCACCCCGCGCGGCTACGACGAGAGCGGGCCGTCGGAGCGCTGAGGCGCGTCTTCGCCGCGCATCCGGCAGCGCATCGTCTCGGGCCGTCGCAAGCGTGCGCGCCGCGGCTGGCCTCCTCGAGGAATCGGGACAGGATTGCCGGTCGTGGTCGCAAGCCGCCATCGGCAGCGGCTGACGCGCGCGCCGCCGTCGTCATAGACTAGCCGCACACGGCGACCACCCGTCCGCACGACAAGCGCGCAGGCCGGCAGTCGCGGGGAACAGGGCCGGCGAACGCGCGCGCCGCGACCGTGCTGGCGTGCATGCCGAGGCGATCCAACGGAAGGACTGGCGATGAATCCAACCACGCTGTTGCTGGTGCAGTTGGCGGCGATCCTAGGCGCCGCGCGCCTGTGCGGCATGCTGCTGCAGCGCGTCGGCCAGCCGCCGGTGATCGGCGAAATGGCCGCCGGACTGCTGCTGGGGCCGATCGCGTTCGGCGCATGGCTGCCGGATCTGCACGGCGCGTTGTTCGCACCCGCCAGCCTGCCGCCGCTGTCCGGCCTGGCCAACATCGGCGTAGTGCTGTTCATGTTCATCGTCGGCGTGGAGTTGCGCGCGCCGGAAGGCACCAAGGCGCAGGTGCGCTCGTCGGTGACGGTCGGGCTGTCCGGCATCGCGCTGCCGTTGCTGCTCGGCCTGGCCGCGGCGCCATGGCTGTATCCGCGCTTCGCGCCGCACGGCATCGGCTTCTGGCCGTTCGCGCTGTTCATCGCCGCGGCGATGTCGGTCACCGCGTTTCCGGTGCTGGCGCGGATCCTCAAGGACCGCAACATGACCCGCACGCCCGCCGGCCGCCTGGCGCTGGGTGCGGCGGTGATCGACGACGCGACCGTCTGGATCTTCCTGGCGGTCGTGCTGACCCTGACCGGCGGCAACGCGCACGGCGGCGTCGGCTTCACCGCGGTCGGCGCGCTGGTGCTGATCGCCGTGGTGTTCGGCGCACTGCGCCCCGCGTTCGCGCGCTTGCTGAAGCCCCGCGCGCGCGACGGCCGCTATGCGCCGACCGCCCTGGTCTGGGTGCTGATCGGCGTGCTGGCCTGCGCCGCCGCGGCCGAATGGATCGGCCTGCACGCCATCTTCGGCGCGTTCCTGTTCGGCATCTGCCTGCCGCGCGAGGACCGCCTGCTGGAACACCTGGCCGGGCGCATCGAGCCGCTGGCGATCACCTTGCTGATGCCGGTGCTGTTCGCGGTCGCCGGCCAGGCCACCAGCCCCAGCGTCTTCGCCGGCACGGGTATCGCCGGCTTCGTGCTGGTGATCGGCGTAGCGGTGCTCGGCAAGCTGGTCGGCTGCACGCTGGGCGCGCGCCTGAGCGGCCACGACTGGCGCGACAGCCTGACCGTGGGCTCGCTGATGAACGCACGCGGGCTGATGGAACTGGTGGTGATCAAGATCGGCCTGGACAGCGGCGTGATCGGCCCGGACCTGTTCACCCTGCTGTTCGGGATGACCTTGGTGACCACCTTCATGGCCTCGCCGATGGTGGCCTGGTTCCATCGCGAACGGCGTGCCGCCGGCGCCGCCGGACTGGGCGCGAGCCGGTCCGGTCGCTGAGCGCTGGGCCGTGCCGAGCGAACGGCTGCACCGCGGCGCCCGCATCGTCCGACATGCCGTCGCGGCGCTCGGCGCACATGTCTTGTGCGGTTGGCGCAGGCATGCCGGACCAGGCGACCGCGCACCCCGCCGTCGCCCGCCGCGCACGCCCGCCTGCCGATGAGCGCCTTGCCCACATCCTCCCGCTACGCCGAACGCGATGCGCCGCCGGCCTTGCGCGATCGCCTGTGCTGCAGCTGGCGCTTTCGCCATGGCGATGCCGATCCGCTGCCGACGCAGGTACTGCCGGATGGCTGCGTGGACCTGATCTGGGACGGACGCGTCCTGTTCGTGGCCGGGCCTGACCGCGGCGCCAGCGTCGCGACGTTGGCGCCGGGCAGCGTGCTGAGCGGGGTGCGCCTGGCTGCCGGCGCGGGCGCGAGCCTGCTCGGCGTGCCGCTGCATGCCATCGCCGACCAACGCGTTGCGCTGGAGGCGTTGTGGGACGGCCGCGGCCGCGACTGGCAGGCACGGCTCGAAGACAGCATCGAACCGCTGGCGGTGTTGCATGCGCTATGCGCCAGCCGTCCACTCGTGGCGGACCAGCCGATGGCCTGGGTGTTCGCGCAACTGGCCGGCGACGATGCGCCGCGCATGGCCGAACTCACGCGCAGCCTGGGCATCAGCGAACGCTCGCTGCGGCGCCGCTGCCAGGACGCGTTCGGTTACGGCGCCAAGACCCTGGAACGCATCCTGCGCCTGCAGCGCTTCCTTCGCATCGCCCGCGGCCATCCCACGCTGACCGCGGCGGCGCTGCAAGCCGGCTACGGCGACGCCCCGCACCTGGTCCGCGACAGCCGCCAGCTGACCGGCCTCAGCCCGCGCGATCTGGTGCAACGGCACGCGCGCTGAGCTGGCCGTTTTCGCCAAGCCGGCAGCGGCGCGGCGATGGATACTGGCGGCCCTTTCCACGGAGCCCGCCATGAGCCGCGCCGACCAGCAGCACCGCATCGACTATCTGGAATTCGCCGTCGCCTCGATCGCCGCGGCCAAGGCCTTCTACGGCCAGGCCTTCGACTGGACCTTCCAGGACTACGGTCCGGACTACTGCGAATTCCGCGACGGCCGCCTCACCGGCGGCTTCTTCCACGGCACCGCGCAACCCGGCGGTGCGCTGGTGGTGCTGTACTCCAACGACCTGGCCGACACCCAGGCGCGCATCGAGGCCGCTGGCGGCCGCATCGTCCGCCCGCTGTTCGAATTCCCCGGCGGCCGCCGCTTCCATTTCGCCGACCAGGACGGCTACGAGTTGGCGGTGTGGTCGGAAGGCTGACGGCTGGGCAAGACTGCGGCGCAGAGGCCGCTGCGCGTTTGCGGCACTGCTGCCGCTAGCCAACCACTTACTGGCGCAACGGCACGCCGCCCGCGCACCACACTCACTCGCGGGCGTAGTGCCGCAAGAACATGTCCGCCGCCGACTCCGCCACCTGCGCCTGCTGCGCGGCGCTCAATGCCGGCTGGCCCATGGCGATCTGCGGCCAGAACGCGAAGCCCTTGACCAGGCCTTGCAGTTGCTGCGAGGCGAATTCCGGATCCAGCGGCTGCAGGCGGCCGTCGGTCAGGGCCGCGCGGATCCAGACCGTGGTGCCCTCTTCCTTGCTGCCCAGTTGCGCGATCAGTTCGCGGGCGCGCTCGGGCGAGTGGATGCCCTGGGCGATGGCCACGCGCGACAGGTCGACGAAGGCCGGATCGTCGAGCAGCCGCAGCTTCTGCTGCAGCAGTTGCAGCAGTTGCTCGCGCAACGGCCGGTCGGCGCGATACGGCACGTCGAGCGTGTCCGCGCTGCGCTGCCATAGCCCGCGCAGGATCTCGGCGAACAAGGCGTCCTTGCTCGGGAAGTGGTTGTAGACGGTGCGCTTGGACACGCCGGCGCTGGCGGCGACGCGGTCCATGCTGGTGGCGTCGAAGCCCTGGCTGCGGAACTCGGCGATCGCCGCCTCCAGGATGGCCTGGCGCTTGCGCTCGGTCAGGCGCACCGGGGCCGGCGCGGGGGCGGAGGAACTGGACATGTGGACATTTTACACCGGGCGGTTTACTTTTCTCCAAAGGAAACTACACTGTGTAGTGTAATTTCTTGCCGGCACCCGCCCCGGGGCCGCCCGTCCCCCCACCCCGTTGGAATGCCACCGTGCTCGCCTCCGCCCGCCAGATGCCCCGCAGTTCGTCGCCCCATGCGGCTTCGCCGCAGTTCCGCCATGGGCGCTTCCGCAATACGGTTCCCACCGCGACCAGCGCATTGGGGTTTTTCCCGACGCTGCGGCTGATGTGGGAGTTCCTGTTCAACAAACCGGCGCACACCGTGCCGTCGCTACCGCTGCCGGTGCTACCGCTGACCCGCGCGCAGTTGCTGGCCGCGCCAGACCACAGCCTGTTCCGGCTCGGCCACTCCACGGTGCTGATGAAGCTGCGCGGCGGCTTCTGGCTGACCGACCCGGTGTTCTCCGAGCGCGCCTCGCCGTTCTCCTTCGCCGGCCCCAAGCGCTTCCATGCGCCGCCGATCGCACTGGACGATCTGCCGCCGATCGCCGGGGTGATCCTGTCGCACAACCACTACGACCATCTGGACCGCGCCACCATCGCCCGCCTGGCCGACCGCGTCGGCGTGTTCGTGACGCCGCTGGGCGTGGGCGATCTGCTGCTGCGCTGGGGCGTGGACCCGGCCAAGGTGCGGCAGCTGGACTGGTGGCAATCGACCACGATGGACGGGGTGACGCTGACCGCGACGCCGTCGCAGCATTTCTCCGGGCGCGGACTGTTCGACAGCGGCCGCTCGCTGTGGTGCTCGTGGGCGATCCAGGACCACGCGCTGAAGATCTTCTTCAGCGGCGACAGCGGCTACTTCGACGGCTTCAAGGCGATCGGCCAGCGGCTCGGTCCGTTCGACCTGACCTTGATGGAAACCGGCGCCTACGACCCGCAGTGGCCGCACGTGCACATGCAGCCGGAGCAGAGCCTGCAGGCGCACCTGGACGTGCGCGGGCGCACGCTGCTGCCGATCCACAACGGCACCTTCGACCTGGCCCTGCATGCCTGGCACGAACCGTTCGAGCGCATCGTCGCGTTGGCCGTCGCGGCCGGCGTGCCGCTGGCGACGCCGCGCATGGGCGAGCGGGTGGACCTGAGCGCGCCGGCCGCCGGCGACCGCTGGTGGCGCACGCTGGGCGCGGTTCCTGCGGCGGCGCGCTGAGGCGCTGAAGCAGCAGCAACGTTGCAATGCCGGCGCGGTCCGCGACCTGCGCCGGCATCCCCTTCGGAAACCGCGCGCCGGTCGCATGACGCGACCGACGCGCAGGCATGGCGCTTACAAGCGCAGCCACTCCAGGCCTTCGCCACGGCGGTAGTACACCGCCAGCGCCTTGCCGTAGACGCTGTCGGCGTCGACGAAACCGAAGTAGCGGCCGTCCAGGCTGTCGCCGCGATGGTCGCCGACCGCCAGCAGCTTGCCGGGCGGCACGCGCACGTCGTACAGGTCCGGGCCGCCGCCGGCATCCAGGTCCAGCTGCGCGATGCGCTCGCCGAACTGTTCCTTGTCGCCATCGCTGCCGATCTGCAGCGGCTGGCCGTTGATCGACAGGTGGCCGCCGCGCATGTCGACGCGATCGCCGGCCACCGCCACCACACGCTTGATCAGGCGGGTACCGTCGCGCGGCGAATCGAACACCGCCACGTCGCCGCGCTGCGGATGGCCGCGCTCGAGCACCCGCCATTCGGTGAACGGCACGCGCAGGCCGTAGGCGCTCATGTCCACGGCGACGCGGTCGCCGGGTTGCAGGGTCGGCTGCATCGAGCCGCTCGGGACCACGTAGTGGTTGGCGAACGAGGAACGCGCGGCGGTCAGCAACAGCAGCATGACCGCGATCGGCAGCAGTTCCTTGCGCGTCCAGCGCGCGGCGCGGTGCAGGCGGGAGTCTTGCGGGTCGGTCGAGGTCATGCGACACCTGTGGGATTCGGGCGGGAGTGCATCGCGGCGCGATGCCATGGCGACAGTGCGCGCGTGGCCGCGTGGCCTGCCAGTGACGGAAGGCATGGGCGGCGGTTCCGGCGCCGCGAGTCGGGCGCGGAGGGGTTCTGTCGGGGCTGAAGCCCCTCCTGCAGTGCACCCAGCAGGCAATCGCATGCTCTGCCTGTAAGAGCGGCTCCGGGGGCCTCGGACCATCGGTCGCGGCACGGCGCCGGTGGGCGGTCGGCTTGGGAAACCATGACGCTCGAAACGCGCTTGCTCGCGGCTGCGGATGAGGTCGGGGCTGAAGCCCCCCCCCTACAGGGTCGCCGCCACCGTTTCGCATCCGCCGCAACGAAAAACGGGATGGCCGTTGGGCCATCCCGCTCTCGATCACCGCATGCGGCGACGCGCGACTCAGTCCTTCAGGCCGCGGTTTTCCAGCAGCGGTTCGACGCTGGGATCCTTGCCGCGGAAATCGCGGTACAGGGTGGCCAGGTCGACGGTGTTGCCGCGCGAGAGGATCTTGGCGCGGAAGATGTCGCCGTTCTTGCGCGACAGGCCGCCGTTCTCCTTGAACCATTCGAACGCGTCGTCGTCGAGCACTTCCGACCAGAAGTAGGCGTAGTAGCCGGCCGAGTAGCCGCCGCCCCAGATGTGGTCGAAATAGGTGGTGCGGTAGCGCGGCGGCACTTCGGCCACGTCCACCTTGAACTTCTTCAGCGCGTCGGCTTCGAACTTGTCCACGTCCTGCAGCGGCGCGTCGGCCGGCTGGGTGTGCCAGGCCAGGTCGAGCAGCGCCGCCGACAGGTACTCGGTGGTCGCATAGCCCTGGTTGAAGGTGCGCGCCTTCTTGATCTTCTCCACCAGCTCGGCCGGCATCGCTTCGCCGGTCTGGTAATGCTTGGCGTAGTGCGCGAACACCTTCGGATCCGAGGCCCAGTGCTCGTTGAACTGCGACGGGAACTCGACGAAGTCGCGCGAGGTCGCGGTGCCGGCGATCGACGGGTACTTCACCTTGGAGAACATGCCGTGCAGCGCGTGGCCGAACTCGTGGAACATGGTGGTGACGTCGTCGAAGCTGAGCAGCGCCGGCTGGCCGGGCGCGGGCTTGGTGAAGTTGCAGACGTTGTACACCACCGGCTTGGCGCCGGTGAGGCCGTCCTGCTCGACGAACACGTCCATCCACGCGCCGCCGGACTTGCTGTCGCGCTTGTAGTAATCGGTGTAGAACAGCGCCATCGAGGTGCCGTCCTGGTCGAACACTTCGTACACCTTCATGTCCGGGTTGTAGGTCGGAATGTCGGTGCGTTCCTTGAAGGTGATGCCGTACAGCTCGGTGGCGGCGTAGAACACGCCGTTCTTGAGCACGTTGTCCAGCTCGAAGTACGGCTTGATCTGCGACTCGTCCAGGTCGTACTTGGCCTTGCGCACCTGCTCGGCGTAGAAGTCCCAGTCGGACGCGGCGAGCTTGAAGCCGCCCTTCTGCGCATCGATCACCTTCTGCATCTCGGCGATCTCGCTGCGCGCCTTGGCGGTGGCCGCCGGCACGGTGTCGGTGAGCAGCTTCAGCGCCGCGGCCGGGGTCTTGGCCATCTGGTCGCCCAGGCTGTAGGCGGCGTAGCTGTCGAAGCCGAGCAGCTTGGCCTTCTGCGCGCGCAGCTGGGCCAGGCGCTGGATGGTCTGGCGGGTGTCGTTGGCGTCGCCCTTCTCGGCGCGCGACTGCGAGGCGGCCATCACCTGGGTGCGCAGCTCGCGGTCCTTCAGCGAGGCCAGCACCGGCTGCTGGGTGGTGTTCTGCAGCGCGAGCAAATACTTGCCGTCGAGCTTGCGCGCCGCGGCGTCCTGCGCGGCCGAGGCGATGTCGCCCTCGGACAGGCCGTCGAGCTTGGCCTTGTCGTCCACCACCACCGCGCCGGCGGCGGTGGCCGCGACCAGCTTGGTGTGGAACTGGGTGGCCAGCGTGGTTTCCTCGACGTTGAGCTTGCGCAGCGTCGCCTTGTCGGCATCGGACAGCTGTGCGCCGGACCGCACGAATTCCTCGTAGTCGCGCTCGACCAGGCGCTTCTGCTCCGGCTCCAGGTTCAGCGTGTCGCGCTGGTCGTAGATCGCCTTGATCCGCGCGAACAGCTTCGGGTCCAGGCTGATCTCGTCCTGGTGCTCGGCCAGCTTCGGCGCCACCGCTTCCTGGATCTTCTGGCGTTCGTCGTTGGTGTCGGCCTGGACCAGGCCGAAGAAGATCCGCTGGACCCGGCTCAGGGTCTGGCCGCTGCGCTCCATCGCCTCGATGGTGTTGGCGAAGGTGGCCGGCTCGGCGTTGTCGGCGATCTTGCGGATCTCGGCCAGGTGCTGCTTCATGCCCTCTTCGAACGCGGGCAGGTAGTCGGCGTCCTTGATCTTGTCGAACGGCGGCGCCTGGAACGGCAGCGTGCTGGCGCTCAACAGCGGATTGGCGGCGGCGGGAGCGGGGGACTGCGAAGCGGCGGGGGCGGCGGGCACGGGGGTGGACTCCTTACCGGAACAGGCTGCCAGCGCCAGGCTGATGGCGGCGGCCAGAACGACAGTACGCGACATGGGGTGGAACTCCTGACAGGGACATGGTGGCGGGGCAGCCGCGCACGCTACGCGGTTTGCGCGGGGCGGGCATGTGCCATTGGATCTGGGGGTGGGCCGGCGGATCAGGTTGGCGATGGCGGCAGGAGCGGCCTGGGTTGAAGGCTCGGCGCGTCGCGACTGAAGTCGCTCCCACAGTGGGCTTGGCCGACATGGCAGCAACGGCGAGGCTCCTTGTGGGAGCGACTTCAGTCGCGACGGGGCTTGCCCGGGAGACATGGTCCGGCTGGCGATCGCCAGCCGGCCGGCACATCGACTACAGCGTCCCAGGCAGCGGCAGCGCCTCGTCCTTGAAGATCGCCACGTGCGGCACGCCGTCGGCGCCGATCCAGCCGCGGTACATGCCCTCGGTGTTGAACGGGAAGGCGACGCTGCCGTCGGCGCCCAGCGCGATCGCGCCGCCGTCGCCGCCGGCCTTGGGGATCTGCTGGTCGATCACCGCCTCGGCCGCCTGCGCCAGGCTCTGCCCGGCGTACTTGACCCGCGCGCAGATGTCGTAGGCCGCCACCGCGCGGATGTAGAACTCGCCCCAGCCGGTGCCGGACACCGCGCAGCGGCTGTCGGCATAGGTGCCGGCGCCGATGATCGGCGAGTCGCCGACGCGGCCATAGCGCTTGTTGGTCATGCCGCCGGTGGAGGTGCCCGCGGCCAGCCGGCCCTGCGTGTCCAGCGCCAGCGCGCCGACCGTGCCGAAGTGCTTGGCGGTCTCCAGGTCGGCGTGCGCCTGCTTGTTCGCCTCTTCCTTCAGCGCCTGCTGCAGCTGCTTCCAGCGCTTCTCGGTGCGGAAGTAGGACGGATCGACCAGGGTCACCCCGTGCTGGCGCGCGAATGCCTCGGCGCCGTCGCCGACCAGCATCACGTGCTCGGACTGGTCCATCACCGCGCGCGCCAGCTGGATCGGGTTCTTCACCCGGTGCACCCCGGCCACCGCGCCGGCCTTGCCGCTGGCGCCGTCCATGATCGCCGCGTCCAGTTCGTTGCGGCCGTCGTGGGTGAACACCGCGCCCTTGCCGGCATTGAACTGCGGCGAATCCTCCAGCACCGCGATCGCCGCGGCGACCGCGTCCACCGCCGGCCTGCCCTGCGCCAGCAGCGCCTGCCCGGTGCGCAGGGCGGTTTCCATCGCCGCGCGGGCCTCAGCCAGGTCGGCGGCGCTGCTGCTGGCGCGCTCGACCCCGGCGCCGCCGTGGATCACCAGGGTGGTGGCGGGAATCTCGCGCATTTGCCCATCGCGCACCGCGTAGTAGCGGTGGAACACCGGCGCATCGACCCGGCCGTCGGGCAGGTGCAGAGTCGAGCCGGGGCCGACGCCGACCGTCTCGATGCGTGCCGCCTGCAGCGGCTGTCCGGCCGGCGTGGCCGGCTGCAGCGGGCCGGCGACCACGGTGGCGCCGGCCTGCGGATCGGTGGCATAGACCCGCGCGCTGCCGTCGCCCTCCACCGCCAACGCCGCGCTCTCGTCCACGCCCAGGCCGATCAGCGGCTGCCCGGCCGGGGCCAGCGTCGCCGCCTTGGCGCGGAACGCGAACAGCCGGCCGAGCCGGTCGCGTTCCTTGAAGTGGGTGTCGGTGATGACGCGCTTGAGCAGGTCCAGGTGCAGGAAGTCGGTCTCGATGGTGGTGGCCGGCCCCAACGGATCGGCCAGCGCCGGCACGCTGGTCAGGCTGCCGCCGTCCATCGCCCCGTACAGGTACTCGCCCAGCATCGCCAGGCCGGCGCTGGTGCCGCCGAGCGGCTTGCCGGCGCGCACGTGTGCGTCCAGCGCGGCGGCCACCGGCGTGCCCTTCCAGTAGCGCACGTAGCGCGACTGGTCGCCGCCGGCGATGAAGATGCCGTCGGCGCGGGCCAGGCTGCGCAGCAGCGCCGGATCGCTGGAGGCGCCGCGGCCGCTGAACACGAATGTCTCCACCGAGGCCACGCCGCCGACGTCGCGGTAGAACTCCTCGGCCACTTCGTTGCCTTGCGAGGCGCGCAGCACCACCACGTGGCCGTGCCCGGCCTTGGCCATGAACCAGCGCAGCGCGTCGTAGTTGCGGTCGCCGCCGCCCATCAGCAGCAGCCCCGGCGCGACCGGGCCGGGCGTGGGCAGGGCCGGATCGCCGACCAGGTACTGGCGGTAATCGCGAGCGGCGGCGGGCGCGGCCAGGCACAGGCCCAGCAATGCCACCAGCCAGGGCCGGAACGTGCCGACGGAACGGGTCATGCGGATCTCCTCGAGGGCGGACGGGCGGTTCGTTGCAGACAGGGGACGAACGGCGGCGCGGTTTCCCCCCTCGTCGTTGTACCGGTTCGCGGCGGCGCGCGGGCGCTGCCACACGGGCGGACGATCGGCTAATGTGGGATGCATGCCCGCCTCCCTCGACGATTGGTTCGTCCACGAGATCCTCGTCCACGAGCAGGCGCTGAGCGGCTACCTGCGGCGCTGCTGGCCGCAGCGCGACGAATGGCACGACCTGCGCCAGGAAATCTACGTGCGCGTCTACGAGGCCGCCGGCAAGGCGCGGCCGAGCCTGCCCAAGTCGTTCCTGTTCGCCACCGCGCGGCACCTGATGAGCGACCGGCGGCGGCGCAGCCGGGTGGTGTCGATCGAGGCAGTGGGTGATTTGGAGTCGCTGCACGTCCTGGTAGACGAGCTGTCGCCGGAACGCTGGTGCGGCGGGCGGCAGGTACTGGGACGGCTGGCGGCCGCCTTCGACCGCCTGCCCGACCGCTGCCGCAGCGTGATCTGGCTGCGGCGGGTCGAGGAACTGTCGCAAAAGGAGGTGGCCATGCGTCTGGGCATCAGCGAGAAGACCGTGGAAAAGCACGTGGCCAAGGGCATGCGCCTGCTGGCCGATCATTTTCATGGCGACGACGGCGCGCGCGCGCCCGCGGCGCCGCGGCAGGCACGGGCACAGGATGGACAGCAGGCGGATTGAGCTGCGCGCCGCGGCCTGGCTGGCGCGCTGCGACCGCGGCGATTGGACGCCGCAGCAGCAGGCGCGGCTGGAGGCGTGGCTGGCCGCGGCCACGGCGCACCGGGTGGCGTTCCTGCGCCTGCGCGCGGCGTGGCAGGAAAGCGGGCGGCTGCAGGCGCTGGGTGCGGGCCAGCGCGACGGCCACATTCCGCCACGCGGCAGCTGGCGGGGATTGGCGGGTGGAGACGCCTTGGCGAACGCCACCGAAGCGAACGACGGCGCCGCGGCAGCGATCGCACCCGGTACGCCAGCCGACCTCGGTCAGTTGCGCTTCGCGCCGCGCCTACCCGCGCGCGCGCGCCGGCGCTGGCCGCTGGCGCTGGCCGCGACGCTGCTGCTCGGCGCGGTGCTGGGCCTGGCCTGGCGCCAATCCGCGGCGCTGCAGCCGGTCGCCTACGCCAGCGCCACCGGCAGCCTGCGCCCGCTGGCATTGGCCGACGGCTCGCATGCGACGCTGAGCAGCGACAGCCGCATCGACGTGGCGCTGTCGCGCGCGCAGCGGCATATCGACCTGGAGCGCGGCGAGGCGTTCTTCGAGGTGAGCAAGGATCCGGCGCGGCCGTTCGTGGTCGCCAGCGGCGCGCGCCGGGTGATCGCGGTGGGCACGCGCTTCGCGGTGCGCCGCGATGCCGACGCGCTGCGCGTGGTGGTCACCGAGGGCACGGTGCGGCTGGAGTCGGCGGCGAATCCGCAGGCGCCGCCGACCCTGCTGCCGGCCGGCAGCATCGCCCTGGCCGGCCCGCATGGGGTGCTGGTGCGCCGGGTCGCACTGGCCGAGGCCGAACGCGCGCTGGACTGGCGCAACGGCTACCTGACCTTCGACGACACCCCGCTGCAGGCGGCCGTGGCCGAGTTCAACCGCTACAACACGGTCAAGCTGCAGGTGGCCGACGCCAGTGCCGGCGCGCTGCGCGTCGGCGGCAACTTCCGCTGGTCCAACACCGACGCGTTCGTGCGCCTGCTCGAGCAGGGCTTCCCGATCCGCGCCGAGCGCCGCGGCGACCAGGTGCTGTTGCACAGCCGTTGAGCGCGGCCGCGCGCGGCGGTGCGGCGCGACGGGGGGATTTGCGTAACTCGTTCGTCATGACTAGCGGGGGCGTGGCCCTGCGCCTGGTTTAGGGGAGAAAACTCGATGCGATATCCGATGCGTGTCCTGCTGCTGAGCATGGCCTGTGCGACCGCCTGCGCGGCGCAGGCGCAAGCCGCTGCCGACGGCCAAGCCGCGGCCAGCCAGATGAACATTCCCGCCGGCCCGCTGCGCGCGGCGCTGGAGGCACTGGCGCGGCAATCCGGCGCGCAGCTGATCTACCGCGCCGACCAGCTCGACGGCGCGCGCAGCGCCGGCGCGCACGGCCAGCTGGACACCGCGCAGGCGCTGCAACGCGTGCTGCACGGCAGCGGCTTCGTCGCCCAGCGCGATGCCTCCGGCGCCTGGCTGGTGCGGCGCCAGGAGCCGGCCCCGGCAGCGCCGCGCGCGCAACCGGTGCGCGCCACGCTGCCCGCCGCCGCGCCCGCCGAACCGGTCGCCGAGCTGCAGACGCTGCAGGTCACCGGCTCGCGCATTCCGCGCGCACAGTTGGAAGGGCCGGCGCCGATCAGCGTGATCAGCGCCGAACAGATCAAGGCCAACGGCTTCACCTCGGTCCCGGACGTGCTGCGCGCGATGACCCAGAACGGCGGCGAGACGCAGAGCCCGCAGTCGGCCAGCGGCGCCGACTTCTCGCCCGGCGCGCAGCAGGTGGACCTGCGCGGGCTCGGCCCCAACCACACCCTGGTGCTGGTCAACGGCCGCCGCATCGCCGACTTCCCGATGCCGTTCAAGGGCCGCAGCAACTTCACCGACATCTCCAACATCCCGTTGGGCATGATCGAGCGCATCGAGATCCTGACCGGCAGCGCCTCGGCGATCTACGGCTCGGACGCGATCTCCGGCGTGGTCAACTTCATCCTCAAGAAGCACGCCGACGGCACCACCCTGGACTACCGCTTCGGCGACACCAGCGGCGGCGGTGGCGACAGTTTCAACCTGAGCATCAGCAGCGGCTTCTCGCGCGGCGCGTTCGATGCGGTGTTCGGCGCCGAAGCGGTGACCCAGAATCCGCTGTGGGCCTACCAGCGCAGCCGCCAGGACAGCACCCTGGACGGCCCCACCGTGCGTTCGCAGGTGCCGCGCCGCACCTTCCTGCGCACCGACTACGACGACAACTATCTCGATCCCGGCGCGGCCACCTGCGAGGCGGTGTCCGGCCTCAACCGCGGCAGCACCGGCTACGCCTCGCGCCCGGGCTACGGCGAGTTCTGCGGCAGCAGCGCGTCGATCGGCTACGGCACCATCGGCAACAAGCGCCGCGGCATCAACGCCTACGCCTCGCTGAGCTACGCCTTCGACGGCGGCACCGAGTGGTTCGCCGACCTGCAACTCGGCTACCACGAGCTGTCGCTGTTCCGCGACGTGACCCAGTGGGGCTACATGGCCGCGGACGGCAACGAGGAAGGCTATTTCTACAACCAGGCCACCGACCAGATCGAGGCCTGGGGCCGCCAGTTCAGTCCCGAGGAAATGGGCGGGCTCAACGCCGGCACCATCCGCACCCGGCAGAAGACCTTCAGCCTGACCACCGGCTTCAAGGGCAAGCTGGCCAGCGACTGGGACTACGAGGCCAGCCTCAGCCATTCGCAGTACCAGGCCACGATCAGCTGGCCGCAGATCGTCGCCGAGCGTGCCAACGCGTTGTTCCTCGGCGAGCAGTTGGGCGTGGACGAAGACTCCGGCCTGCCGATCTTCAATGCCGACCCGCAGCGCCTGTACACGCCGCTGACCCGCACCGAATACGACAGCATCGCCCAGCGCAGCGTGTACCAACCGCGCTCGCGCACCGACACCGCCGCCTTCACCGTGACCAATCCCAGCCTGTTCGCGCTGCCCGGCGGCGACGCCGGGCTGTCGGCCACCGCCGAGTTCGGCAACCAGGGCTACGACCTGCGTCCGGATCCGCTGGCCACCCAGTACTACTACTACAGCTGGAAGGACTCCGACGGCCACGGCAGCCGCAACCGCTGGGCGCTGGCCAGCGAGCTGCGCCTGCCGGTGCTGTCGACGCTGGCGCTGAGCCTGGCCGGACGCTACGACCAGTACCGCTTCTCCGGCCGCACCCTGGGCAAGTTCACCTACAGCGGCGGGCTGGAATGGCGGCCGCTGGACACGCTGCTGCTGCGCAGCTCCTACGGCACCGCGTTCCGCGCGCCGGACCTGCACTACATCTACGCCGGCGCCGGCAACGACGAAACCTCCGGCGTGGACTATTACCGCTGCGCCAGCGAAGAACCCGGCGTGGCGATCGAGGACTGCAGTTACAACGACGAGGCGATCATCCGCGGCCGCAGCGGCAACCGCAAACTGGACCCGGAAACCAGCACCTCGTGGACCGCCGGCTTCGTCTGGTCGCCGCGACCGGAGCTGGACGTGTCGGTGGACTACTTCGACATCGACATGCGCAACCAGGTGCAGGACCTGCGCGTGGACCAGGTGCTGCGCGACGAATCCGACTGCCGACTGGGCAACCTGGATGCGGCCTCGACCACCTGCCAGCAGGCGCTGGCGCGGGTCACCCGCAGCGCCGACGGCGACCTGTACGGGGTCTACGTCAACCCGATCAACATCGCCCGCGAAAGCACCAGCGGCATCGACCTCAGCACCCACTACCGGCTGGACACCGGGATCGGCACCTTCCGCTTCAGCGGCAGCTACACCTGGGTGCGCCGCCACGACATCCAGGTCTACGCCGGCGAAGCGATGGTGGACGAATTCGCGGTCAACAGCGGCTACGACATCCCGCGCAGCAAGGCCAGCGCCAGCGTGTCGTGGGAACGCAAGGCGTGGTCGGCGACGCTGCACGGCGAGCGCCTGGGCCGCCTGCCCAGTTCCGACTCCTACGACCAGGTCTACGACCCGGACAGCGGCGACAGCCCGTGGATCGGCGCCACCTACCGCTACAACGCCTCGGTGCAGTACCGCATCGGCGACCACGCGCAGCTGTCGCTGGCGGTGACCAACCTGTTCGACAAGATGCCGCCGCGCGACCGCACCTACACGTCGTATCCGTACTACGACGTGTCCTGGTTCGACACCGTGGGCCGCAGCCTGTACCTGCAGTACACGCACAAGTTCGGCGGCAGCGCGTTGTAGCGGCGCCGCCGCCGGCACCGCGGCCAGGGCGTTTTTCGACCCTTTGCAGGTCGCGGCGACCTTGTGGGAGCGACTTCAGTCGCGACGGGCCTTACCAGTAGAGCCCGTCGCGACCGAAGTCGCTCCCACAGCACTGCGCCGGCCGCAAGACGCCGGGATGTCGCAACGCTATCGGCAGCAGCGCTGCGACGTCGGCCCGCATGTCGGCGCTGGTGCGGAACAGCGGCCTTGCGAGAGGTTGCAGGTACGCGCCCCTGTAGGAGCGGCTTCAGCCGCGACAGGATGCTACCGGTAACGCCCGGTCGCGGCTGAAGCCGCTCCTACAGGAAGCGCATTCGCATCGAGGTGCCGCCCGGCCTCACAACGTATCGCGATGCTTGCCGCGCCACGGCCGGTACCAGGTGCGGATCGCGGCGATGTCGGCGTGCATGTCGGCGCTGGTGTGGAACAGCGGGCCGAGACCGACGGTGCGGCTGGGGTAGTCGAAGTACACCGGGAAGATCGGGATCTCGGCGCCATGCGCGATCTTCCAGAAACCGACCTTCCACTTCTCCACCCGCTTGCGCGTGCCTTCCGGCGTGATCACGTACCACATGCGCGGCGCTTCCCGGATCAGCGCCACCGCCTGCTCGACCACGCCGCGCGGCGACTTGCGGTCCAGCGGGATGCCGCCGAGCTTGCGCAGCAGCGGCCCCAGCGGCCACCAGAACAGCTGGGTCTTGCCGAGCACGCGCACCTCGAAGCCGACCGCGAACTTGACCGCGAAGCCGAGGAAACCGTCCCAGTTGGACGAATGCGGGGCGACGATCATCACCAGCTTCGGCACGTCCGGGAACTCGCCCACCACCCGCCAGCCGGTCAGGCGCAGCGCGGTGCGGCCGAGCCAGCGGCCGAAGCGGCTGGGCTTGACCATCGGCATGTTCGGGGTCGCGGGGGGCAACGAAAAATCGCGTTCGCTCAAAAGTCACTCCCAGCGGCCGGGCGAACGGCCGCGTTTGATCTGGCTGCGCTCGCGCTTGGCATCCAGGCGCCGCAGCTTGGCGCCATGCGAGGGTTTGGTGGCGATGCGCCGTTTCGGCACCGACAGCCCGGCGGCGATGAACTCGGCCAGGCGCTGGCGCGCATCGTCGCGGTTGCGGTCCTGGGTGCGGAAGCGCTGCGCATCGATCACCAGCACGCCCTCGGCGGTGATGCGCCGGTCGCGCCGCGCCAGCAGCCGCGCACGCAGCGGCTCCGGCAGCGACGGCGAGCCGGCCAGATCGAAACGCAGCTCCACCGCGGTGGAGACCTTGTTGACGTTCTGCCCGCCGGCGCCGCTGGCGCGCACGAAGCGCTCGACGATTTCGCTTTCCGGAATCGCCAGGCTGTTCGAGATGTGGATGGCCCCGGTACCCATCCGCGAATTGTAGGGCATCCGCCAGACCGCTTGATTTTCGACGGCCTGCGGCCTGAACGGCCGGGCGCAAGCGGCGTCGGCGACTACGGCGCCGCCTGCCGCCGTCCCAGGGCTGGGTCCCGAGCGACGGCGCATGACCTGGACCCCGGCTGCAGATCGGCGACAAGGCACCGACACCGACCCATGGCCCGCGGGATGAGCACGCCACCGCACGCTCGACACCGACCAGGCCACGCTGCGCGCCTTGCGCCGCCATTTCGACAGCGCCGACCAGTTCCGCACGGCAGCGCCGGGCTGTTGCGCTATTTCGAGCCGGCCCGCTCGCGCATCGCCCGCCGGGTCCGGCGAAGCCGCGGGAGACCGAATCGCGGCAAGCGCGCAGACGGCGAGGCCGCGGCGATTCCCGTATCCTGGCCGCCGGTCATAGCCTTGCAGGACGCTCGATGAATCCGACCCCGCTCCTTTCCCGTCGCTGGCCGCAGCGCCTGCTACTGGCCGCGCTGCTGGCCCTGGCCGCGGCTCCCGCCCTGGCCGAGCCGCCCAGCGATGGCGACGTCAACCGCCTGCTGTCGGCCTCGCGCGCGCAGAACATGCTCGACAGCATGCTGCCGCAGATCGAGGCGATGCAGCGCCAGCAATTCGCGCAGCTGACCGCGCAGCACCCGCTCGACGCGGCGCAGCAGCAGAAGGTGCAGCAGATCCAGGAGCGCACCCAGGCCACCGTGCGCAAGGCGCTGTCGTGGCAGGAAATGCGCCCGCTGTACGTGAACCTCTACAAGCAGTCGTTCTCCAAGCAGGACGTGCTGGCGATGGCCGAGTTCTACGAGAGTCCGGCCGGCCAGAGCATGCTCGACAAGACCCCGCAGCTGATGCAGAACCTGATGGGCGCGATCCAGCAGAAGATCACCCCGCTGTTCGTCGACCTGCAGAAGGACCTGGAGCAGACCGTCAACACGCCGCCGGCGGCGAAGAAGTAGTCCTGCCGCGGCAACCGCGCCGCGCCCCTGCGCGCGCGCGACGCCTGCACTGCGCTGCGGCTGTCGGAGCGGTTCCGGGTGGCCTCGGGCCATCAACCGCGACGAACGAAGCAGCGAGCGTTCCGGTCTCGGCAAGGACCTGAGTCAAACGCTCCCGAGCACGGCCAAAACACCTCCTCTTGCAGCCATGACACCTGTAGGAGCGGCTTCAGCCGCGACGGGCTTTACCGGTAATGCCCGTCGCGGCTGAAGCCGCTCCTACAGGGCGTGCTGACCGGTCAGCCAGCGGCTTCGCCCGGCGTATCCAGCAAGCGTTCCGCCTCGCCCCGCGACCACGGCGCCGCCGCCCACCCGAACAACCCGAACGCGCGCACGAACTCGGCATCCAGCGGCGCGTTCACCTCGATCCGGCGCCCGTCCGGATGCGGAAACGCCAGCCGCTCGGCATGCAGCAGCATGCGGTGCACGCCCTGCATGCGGAAGATCCGGTTGTGGCGGCCATCGCCATGGCTGGTGTCGCCAATCAGGTGATGCGACAGATGCTTGAGGTGGCGACGGATCTGGCGGAAACGCCCGGTTAGCGGGCTGCAGCGCAGCAGCGCGTAGCGCGAGGTGCCGAACTCGCCGGACGGCACCTGCAATTCGCCGCAGGCCAGACGCTGGAAGCGGGTCTGCGCCGGCTTCTTCAGCGGCTTGCCGGGGCCGCCGTCGAGGTCGTGGTCGACGTCGAAGCGCTCCTCGGCCGGCCAGCCGCGGCAGATCGCCAGGTAGTCCTTGTCCACCTCCCCGCCCATCAGCGCCTTGCCCAGCGCGCTGGCGGTGTCGCGGTCGAAGGCCAGCAGCAGGCAGCCGCTGGTGGCACGGTCGAGCCGGTGCACCAGGAAGATCGGCCGTCCCAGTTGCGCGCGCAGGCGATCGGCGAGGAAGTCGTCCTCGCCGCGGGCCAGCTTGCTGTCGTGGACCATCAGCCCGGCCGGCTTGTCGACCACGGCCAGGAACGGGTCCAGATAGAGGATCTGCAGGGAATCGGGGGAAATGCTCACCGCCGGATTATCCGCGCCCGGCGGCCCCGGCCACAATGCGCGCGTCACGCAGCGTCCCATGGCCGGCCGTTGACGCCGCCGCGCCACCGCTCGACGATGATCCTCCCCCATGTTGCGGAGAGTCCCGATGAAGCGCTGGCTGTTGTTGTCGCTGCTGACCGTGGTCCCGCTGGCGCATGCGCTGGACCTGCCCTACGACGCCGCGGCCGACGCCAAGGCGCAGGTGCGGCAGGCGCTGGCCGCCGGCAAGAAGGCGCACAAGCCGACCCTGCTGATCTTCGGCGCCAACTGGTGCGGCGACTGCCGCGCGCTCGACGCCTCGCTGCACACGGCCAAGAACGCCGCGCTGGTGAAGGCGCATTTCGAAGTGGTCAAGATCGATGTCGGCAACTTCGACCACAACCTCGAACTGAGCCAGGCCTACGGGGACCCGATCCAGAAGGGCATCCCGGCCGCGGTGGTGGTCGGGGCCGACGGCAAGACGCTGTACACCACCAAGGCCGGCGAGTTGGCCAATGCGCGCAAGATGAGCGATCAGGGCATCTACGACTTCTTCGCCAAGGTGGCCGCGGTACCGGCAGGACATTGAGCCGCGGCGTCCACGGCGATGGCTGCCGGTGGCGGCCGGCAGCCTCATCGGCGCCATGGCGTGTCGCTTCCGCGCAAGTCGTGCCGCGTTCGCGCGAACGCTGCCATGTCATCGCATAGGCTCGCGTCCTCCCGTTTCCTGCCCCATGCACGCGCAGGCGTGGCGCGACCTGCTGATGGGTGGATGACAGGCCCTACAGCAGCTGGATCCCGAAGCGGCGCACGCCCAGCGCCAACGCAGCGAAGCAGGCGATGGTCAGCAGCGCGCACGCGGCCAACGTCCACCAGAAGCCCAGCCGCGGCAACAGCAGCGGAAACGCCAGGAACATCGGCAGTGTCGGCAGTACGTACCAGAACGTATACCAGGCATGGTTGGCGATCTTGGCCTGCGGCTGCCGCTCCAACTGCAGCCAGATCAGCGTCAGCAAGGTCACCAGCGGCAAGGCGGCGATCAGCCCGCCGAGCCGGTCGCTGCGCCGCGCCACTTCGGAAATCGCCACCACCAGCGCGGCGGTGATCAGGTACTTGCCGACGATCCAGGGCATGCGCAGCTCCCAACAGGTGAAAGACGCAGGACGCGGCCAGCGCGGGGCGTTCGATTGCGGCGGCGAAGCGCCTAGCGCCGCCACCACGCCGAGAGCAGGCTGACCACGCCGATGCCGCCGGCGATCCAGGCCCATAGCGAGGCCCCGCCGAGTTGCGGCCCGCCCGCGTGGAGCGCGTACAGCAGCACGGCGACGGTGAGCAGGCCCACGCCGGTGATCGCGGTGACCACGCGGCGCTGCATGCGCAGCAGGATCAGATTGAGGTCGGACAGGTCGCGCGAGCGCATCGACAGCTCGTGGCCGCCTTCCACCTGCTGGCGCAGCCAGCTGTGCACCAGGCGCGGCATGTCCGGCGCATGGGTCATGATTTCCGGCAGCCGCTTGCGCAACTCCTGCACCGCGCGTTGCGGGCTGTAGCGCTCGATCAGGATGCGCTCGAGCACCGGCCGCGCCACCGCCCAGATGTCCAGCTCCGGATCCAGCTGGCGGCCCACGCCTTCGATGTTGAGCAGGGTCTTCTGCAGCAGGATCAGCTGCGGCTGCAGGGTCAGCTGGTAGCGTTGGGCCACGCGGAACAGCTTGATCAGCACCTCGGCCAGCGAGATCTGCGACAGCGGCCGGGTGAAGTACGGCTCGCACACCGAGCGCGCCGCCGCTTCCAGTTCGTCGATGCGCACGTTGGCCGGCATCCAGCCCGCCTCCACGTGCAGCTCGGCCATGCGCCGGTAGTCCTTGTTGAAGATGGCCATGAAATTCTCGGCCAGGTAGTACTGATCTTCCTGCGACAGCTGGCCCATGATGCCGAAGTCCAGCGCGATGAAGCGCGGGTTGATCCGTCGCGCCGGATCGCTGTCCACCCAGATGTTGCCGGCGTGCGCATCGGCATGGAAGAAGTTGTCGCGGAACACCTGCGTGTAGAACACGCGCACGCCCTTGGCCGCCAGCGCCTTGCGGTCGATGCCGGCGGCATCGAGCGAGGCGATGTCGTCGGAAGGAATGCCGCGCACCCGTTCCAGGGTCAGCGCGCGCTCGGCGGTGTGGCTCCAGATCACCTCCGGCACGTACATGTCGTCCGAATGCAGCCAGAAGCGGCGCAGCACGCTGGCGTTGGCGCCTTCGCGCTGCAGGTCCAGTTCCGCGGCCAGGGTGGTCTCGATCTCGGCCACCACTTCGCGCGGGCGGATCTTGTCGGCGCGCGGATGCGCGCGATCGACCAGCGCGGCGGCGGACTTCAGCAGCGCGATGTCGGCGTCGATCTGCCGCTCGATGTCCGGGCGCAGCACCTTGACCACCACTTCGCGGCCGTCGTGCAGCGTCGCCGCATGCACCTGCGCGATCGAGGCCGAGGCCAGCGGCGTGGTGTCGAAACTGGCGAAGGCCACGCCGATCGGCTGCCCCAGCGCCTGCTCGACGATGCGCCGCGCCGCCTCGCCGTCGAACGGGCGCACCCGGTCCTGCAGCAGGGTCAGTTCCTCGGCCACGTCCGGCGGCATCAGGTCGCGGCGGGTGGACAGGATCTGCCCGAACTTGACGAAGATCGGCCCCAGGTCCTGCAGCGCCAGGCGCAAGCGCGCACCGCGCGACTGCGCGGCGATGTCCGGGCTGGCGCGCGGCACGAACGGCTTGGCCAGGCGCAGCCAGCGCTCGGCCGGGGTGCCGTCGAGCAGGTCGTCCAGGCGGTAGCGCAGGATCACCCGGCCGATGCGGCTGGCGCGGAACATCGCCTTCATGCGCCACGTCCCGGCTGCAGCCGCGCCACGCGCGCGGCCAGGCGCTCGACGTCGTCGCGCACCGCATCCACATCGTCGTAAAACGCATCCAGCTCGGCGCGCGGGACCACGTCGCGCGATTCCTCGGTGACGAATTCGGCCGCGCTCTGCGCCAGGTCCTGCGCGCTGCGCTGGGCCTGCTGCAGCGCCGCGCGCGCCGCGTTGGCGAACTGCACGCCGAGCACGTCGCCGAACACCTGGGTGAACGGGCGCTGCCAGTCCGGGTCGAAACGCCCCGCCAACTGCTGCAGGCGCCGCGCCAGCTCGGCGTCGCCGGACACCCGCACCCGCCCGCCGGGGCTGGCCCCGCGCCGCGCCTGCGCCAGGAACGGCAGCTGCGCGAACAGCCCGCCGAGGGTGCTGCGCACCGCCAGGTCCGGCTCCTGCGCCGCATCCACCGGGCCGACCTGCAGGCGCGTGCCGTCCACGCGGATCTGCAGCGCCAGCGCCGGCGCGTCCAGGGTCAGCGCCACGCGCTGGCCGTCGAGACCGCGCAGCGCCTCGCGGGTATCCGGGTCCAGCGCCAGCGCGCGGTTGAGCGCCGCTTCCAGCGCGCGGCCGGCCAGGGGCTTGAGGGCATCGAAGGGAGATCCAGGCATGCCGCGCATTCTAGCGGCAGACACGTCGCCGCACCGTGCGAGCGGCAGACTGTGAAGCGTGCCGCGCTACTGCGCCTGCGCGCCGCCCAGATGTTTGCTCAGGAACGCCAGCAACTGGGTGTAGTAGGCGCGCCGGTGCGGCTCGGTGTAGAAGCCATGGCCCTCGTTGGGGAAGTACAGCGACTCCACCGGCGCGCCGGCTTTCTTCAGCGCCTTTTCCATGCGCTCGGTGTGCTGGATCGGCGCACGCTCGTCCTTGCCGCCCGCGGCCAGGAACACCGGGATGCGGATGCGATCGGCCAGATTGACCGGCGAGCGCGCGGCCAGGGTGCCGCGTTCGCCAAGCCAGTCGCCGGCCCAGTTCTTTGCCCAGCGCGCTCGCCTGGCCTGGTCGCGGTACATCGTCTCCAGGTCGTATACCCCGACGTAGCCGGCGGCGCAGCGGTACAAGCCCGGCTCCCTGGCCGCGCCCATCAACGCCGCGTAGGCGCCGTAGCTGGCGCCATAGATGCAGATGCGCGCGGCATCGGCGATGCCCTGCGCGGCCGCCCAGCGCGTGGCATCGGTCAGGTCGTCCTGCATGCGGCCGCCCCATTCCTTCGCCCCCGCCTGGGTGAAGGCACGGCCATAGTTGCCCGAACCGCGGTAATTGACCCGCAGCACCGCATAGCCCGCCGCAGCGAGCAGTTGCGTGTCGTCGTCGAAATCCCACGCGTCGAACACGCCGAACGGCCCACCGTGCGGCAGCAACACCATCGGCAAGGGTTTGCCTGCCTCGGCATGCAGCGGCAGGGTGAGATAGCCGTGCAGCGGCAAGCCATCCCTGGCCTTGAAGCTGACTTCGCGGCTGGGCGGGACCTGGTCGGGCCGGAACCATTCGCGCCGGCTGAACACGCGCTTGGCCGATTTGTCCGTGCTGTCGAACAGGAAATAGTCGCCATTGTTGCGGTCGCTCCAGACGTAGAGCAACAGCAACCGGCGATCGGCCGTTGCCGAGGTGATGAACACCGCATCGCCGTTGAACGCCTTTTCCAGCGATCGATACAGGCGCGAGGTCGGCGCGTTGTCGTCGAAGAAACGGTTATGCATCCGGTCGCTCATGAACGACACGCCGATCGGCGTCTTGCCGTCCAGGTCGCGCAATACCCGGTGCGGGTCGACCTGCTCGTCGCGCAGCAAGGGCGAATAGCGGTCGGTCGCCGGATCCCAGGACACCACCGCATCCGGGCCGCTGGCCTGTTCCACCTGCAGATAGGCGAGCTTGTCGTCGGCGGAGAATCCCAACGGATAGGCGCGATGGAAACTGGCGGCTTCGTCGTTGATCAGCCGCCACGGCGTGGCGCTGTCGTCGCGGTAGTAGAGCTTGCTGGAATTTCCGGTATCGGCGCCGTTGGCGAAACGGACGCGTCCGGCGTGGTCGGCAACGAAGTCCGCTCGCGAGACCGGCGCGGTCGCCACGGGCGTACGCCGGTGATTGTAGATGTCCAGTTTATCGATATGGACCGTCGGGTCGCTGGTCTGCTCCACCACCGACACCAGCACGTTGCGCGGATCCTGCGGCAGCGTATCGAGCATGTACACCGACGGATCCAGGCCCACCTTGAGCGTGGCCGCGTTGACCGCGTCGTTCATCCCATACGGGCTGGCCAGCAATCGGGGATTCTTGCCGTCGGCATCGATGGCGTGCAGCTGCCCGATCGCCACGGGTTCATCGCGCGTGCCGAAACGCTCGGCCATCGACACCACGATGCGCTCGTCGTTGGCCCACCAGAAATCGTCGATCACCGAGTCGGCGCCGCCGATGATCCTGGCCGAGAGCTGCTTGTCGCTGCGGCGAACGACCACCAGCCCGGTCCGGTCCTCCATCGGCTGGGTGACGGCATAGTAGGCGCCGGTCGGCGAGATCTTGACCCGCTCGAACTGGTCGCGCTTCAGATACGGGGTCAGATCCAGCGGCGGCGGCTCGGCCTGCGCGCATGCCATGCCGGCCAGCGCAAGGCCGGCCACGAACGTCCAACGTCGCATCGAGTGCATCCCCTGTCCCCTGAGCGGCCTATGTTGGCAAGCTCCGCGAACGGCGTCCATGCCCGCCACAGTCCGCGGAGCCCTGCGCGTGCGTCGCAGATACCCTCTCCCGCGACGCGCGGCGATGGCCCATGCTATCGCCCCTTCATCGGGCAATGACGGAGCCGCGACATGCGCAAGATCCGGGTCGGCATCATCTTCGGCGGCAAGTCGGCCGAGCACGAGGTCTCGCTGCAATCGGCGCGCAACATCGTCGATGCGCTGGATCCGCAGCGTTTCGACGCCACCCTGATCGGCATCGACAAGCAGGGCCGCTGGCACGCCAACGAGCGCGACGGCTTCCTGCTGCATGCCAACGATCCGGCACGGATCGCGCTGCAGCGCAGCGGACGCGGCGTGGCGGTGATCCCCGGCGACGACGCGCAGCCGTTGCGCGCGCTGCAGCCGGCACAGGCATTGGAGCAGATCGATGTGGCGTTCCCGATCGTGCACGGCACGCTGGGCGAGGACGGCTCGCTGCAAGGCCTGTTGCGCATGGCCGGGCTGCCGTTCGTCGGCTCCGGCGTGCTCGGCTCGGCGCTGGCGATGGACAAAGACGTGGCCAAGCGCCTGCTGCGCGATGCCGGGCTGGAGGTGGCGCCGTTCGCCTGCATCCGCCGCCGCGATGCGACGCAGGCCGATTTCGCCGCGCTGGCCGCGCAGTTCGGGCTGCCGTTGTTCGTCAAGCCGGCCAACCAGGGCTCGTCGGTAGGCGTGAGCAAGGTGCACGACGCGACTGCTTTCGACGCGGCATTGGCGCTGGCCCTGGCCTACGACCACAAAGTGTTGGTGGAAGCGGCCATCGATGGGCGCGAAATCGAATGCGCGGTGCTCGGCAACGACGCCCCACAGGCCAGCGTCTGCGGCGAGGTGGTGGTGCACGACGCGTTCTATTCCTACGAGACCAAATACATCAGCGAGACCGGGGCCGAGGTGGTGGTGCCTGCGGCGATCGACGAGGCCACCCAGGAACGCATCCGCGCCGTCGCGTTGCGCGCCTACGCCGTGCTGGAATGCGCCGGCCTGGCGCGGGTGGACGTGTTCCTGACCGGCGACGGCCGCATCGTGATCAACGAACTCAACACCCTGCCCGGCTTCACCCGCATCGGCATGTATCCGAAGCTGTGGCAGGCCAGCGGGCTGAGCTACCGCGCGCTGATCACGCGCTTGATCGAGCTGGCCTTGGAACGCCATGCGCAGGATGCGGCGCTGCGGAGCGCGGTGGCCTTGCCGGAATCCGGCGAATAGCGCGGTGGCCATGCAATGGCGCGACTCCGGCGCCAGCGGCGCGCACAAAAACGAACGGCCCGCCGCACCGGATGTCTCCGGTGCGGCGGGCCGTTCGCGATGCAGCGCGGGCGACTACACCTTGCCGCGACGGAACATCGAGATCACGGCCAGGATCAGGAACACCACGAACAGGATCCAGGCGATGTTGGTCGCGGCGCCGGCGATGCCACTGAAACCGAGCACGGCCGCAATGATGGCGATGACGAAGAAGATGATGGCGTAATGCAGCATGGCAAGGTCCAGAAGTTGTCGTGCCGAATCGGCGCGCAGGTATCTTCGGAAACCGCCGGTCGTCAGGAAGTGACGGAAGTGTCGCGGCGCCATGACGACGCCAGCCGCTGCAGGCCCTGCTCGATCGAAACCTGCGGCACATAGCCGAAATCGCGCCGCGCCGGTTCCATGCTGTACCAATGCGGCGTGCACAGCTGCTCGGCCAGGAAGCGGGTCAGCGGCGGCTCGCCGCGCAGGCGCAGCAGCGGCCACAGCGTTTCGCAGGCGGCGCCGATGCGATACGCCGCCTTGAACGACAGGGTCTTGGTCACCGGCGGCGCGCCGACCGCAGCCAGCAGCTTGTTCAGCAACTCGCGCATCGGCAGCGGCTCGCCGTTGGAAATGAAGTACGCCTTGCCGGCGCAGGCCGCACCGACGCGCAGATGCTCGAATGCGTCGAAATGCGCCTGCGCGGCATTGTCGATGAAGGTGGAATCGACCCGGTTGTCGCCGCCGCCGACCAGGCGCACGCGGCCGGCCTGTGCGCGCTCGACCAGCTTGGGCAGGATCTGATTGTCGCCCGGCCCCCAGATCAGCCGCGGCCGCAGCGCCACCACCGCCAGCTGCGCGTCGTTGGCGGCGAGCACCGCGCGCTCGGCGATGGCCTTGGTCGCCGCGTACGGCGCCTGGAAGTTCTCGCCGTACGGCACCTGGTCCGCGCCCAGCCCTTCGACCGGATGCGTGGCGCGATGGGTCACGCTCGGCGTGGAGGTGTAGATCAGGCGGCCCACGCCATGCGCGCGACAGGCGGCCAGCACGTTCTCGGTGCCGACCACGTTGGGCTGGTAGTAGCTGTCGTAGCTGCCCCAGGCACCGGCCTTGGCCGCATTGTGGAACACCGCCTCGGCCCCTTGTACGGCATGGTGCAGCGCCTGCGCATCGGTCAGGTCGCCGCGCACCTGGGCCACGCCCAGCGCCTGCAGTTCCGGATAGTGGCCGCGGTTGTAGCTGATCACCTCGTGCCCGCGCGCGACCAGCCCGCGACACAGCGCCTGTCCCAGGAATCCACCACCGCCCGTCACCACTATCTTCATCGCGCCGCACCGTTCGCACCAGGGCGCACACGATAGCCGGGGTCGCCGGGGAAGGCGATCCGCGCGGCGGCGGGCGACGCCGCTGCGCACGCCAAACCATTGATATTTCGGAACTTCATAATTCTTCACCGTGGCATCAGGCACTTCATCCACGGTGCTGGCGCAGTGCGCGGACCGCTTCCTTCCGGAGTTCCACCATGTCGCGCGTCCCGTTCCTGCTGTGCACCTTGTTCGCCCTCGCCGCGCCTGTCGTCCATGCCGCGCCCGCCACCACCATCACCACCGCCACCGCGCCGCCGGCGCTCGGAGACGGCTGGAAGGTCGCCGACGCCAGGGCCACCGGCTGGAACATGGCCACGCTCGCGGCACTGGAGCAGGCCATCGCCGACGGCAAGGCGCCCGACACCAGCAGCGTGCTGATCGTGCGCGACGGCGCACTGGTCTACGAACGCTACTTCGGCGATGCCGATCGGCAGACCCTGCAAGACACCCGCTCGGCGACCAAGAGCGTCACCGCGATGCTGGTGGGCGCGGCGATCGACCGCGGCCGCCTGGCCGGCGCGCAGGCCAAGGTCTACGACGCCTTCGGCGACCGCCATTGGCAGCAGCCGGATCCGCGCAAGCGCGCGATCACCGTCGAGGACCTGCTGACGATGAGTTCGCAGCTGGAGTGCGACGACGAGAACGCGTTCTCCAGCGGCAACGAGGAACGCATGTATGTCAGTGCCGACTGGACCCAGTTCGCGCTGGACCTGCCGATCAAGGGCTACGCGCCATGGATGCGCCGCCCCGAGAACAGCCCGCACGGCCGCGCCTTCGCCTACTGCACCGCCGGCAGCTTCCTGCTCGGCGCGCTGGTGGAGAAAGCCACCGGCCGGCACCTGGAAGACTTCGCCGCGCAGGCGCTGGAACGGCCACTGGGCATCACCGACGTCCACTGGGGCCGCTCCGCCGAGGGCGTGGGCATGGGCGGCGGCGGCACCCGCTACCGCAGCCGCGACCTGGCCAAGTTCGGCCAGTTGCTGCTCGACCAGGGCCGCTGGCACGGCCAGCAGGTGCTGCCGGCGGACTGGGTGCGGGCGATGACCACGGTGCACGCGCAGGCGCGCGAGGACGCCGACTACGGCTATCTGCTGTGGCGTTTCCGCTTCCCGGTGCGCGGCGTGGAGCGCGGGGTGTGGGCGATGTCCGGCAACGGCGGCAATTACGTGTTCGTGCTGCCCGAGGAACGCCTGGTGGTGGTGATCACCCGCGGCGCCTACAACACGCCGAAGATGCACCCGCAGTCGCAGGCGCTGCTCGCCGACTACGTGCTCAAGGCGCTGCCGTAGCCGCGCCGGTTTCCTGCGGCAGCAGGCCGGCGCGGCGCACCTGCACGCGCTGGGCGGCGATGTCGGCCTGGTTGCGCGCCAGCAACGTGGCGAAGCCGGCCTGCGCGCGCAGCGGCGCCAGCAGCGGCGACACCCGCAGGTAGGCCGCATCGCGATAACCGGCGGCCTGTGCACGGCGCAACGCATCCAGCGCCGCGTCCGGGTCGCCGGCCAGTTGCAGCAGCAGCGCCGCATCCAGCCCATCGAGTGGGTCGGCGCCACCCGCGAGGCTGCGCAACAGGTCTTGCGCCCGCGCGCGCAGCGCCGGCGCGGCAGGCCGCGGCTGCGCATCCAGCGTCCATGCCAGCGTCTGCGCCAGGCTGCCCTGCGGGCGCAGCCGCAGCGCATGCAGACTGGCCTGGCGCGCACGCGCCGCATCCCCCTGCACCAACGCCAGTTCCGCCTGCAGCAGATACAGCCCGGCGTAGTCGGTGCCGCGCCCCAGCGCCTCGTCCAATGCCGCCTGCGCTTCGGCGGTGCGGCCATGCGCGAACAGGAAACTCGGCCAGGCCACGTTGGAAAATGCGCTGTCCGGATAAAGCTGGAAGCTGTCGCGATAGCGCGCCTCGGCGGCGCTGACGTAGCCGAGCAGGTTGAGGTTGCTGGCGATCTGGATCGGCAGGAACCGCACCCGCGCCGGATCGCGCACCTGCAGGTTGGCGGCCAACGCCTGCGCCAGTTGCCCCTTGCGCTCGTACAGATACGCAGCCGAGCCGCGCACTGCATCGGCGCCCGGATCCAGCTGCAGCGCGCGCTCGTAGGCGGCCAGCGCCGCCGCGTACTCGCCGCTGCAATCGTGCGCGTAGCCGAGTGCGGCATGCGCGGCGGCCAGCTGCGGCTGCGCCGCGATCACCTGCGCTGCCAGGCGCCGCGCGAGCGCGACGTACTGCGCATCGCCGCCGTACTGGCACACGCGCGCGCTGTAGGCACGACTGAGCCCGAGCAACGCACGCGGCTCGTCGGGGACTTGCTGCAGACGCTGCCGGTACAGCGCGATCGCGCGTTCGTTGTCGTCGCGCTGGCCGATGCCGGCGTAGTACTCGGCGCGTTGCAGCAGCGGTGACGCCGCCGCTTCCTGCGGCGGCGCAGACCATGACCACGCCAGCGCCGCCAGCGTCCCGGCACCGAGCGCCACGACTGCCACGATCGCAATGCCACGCCAACGCGGTCGTCGCGGTGCCGGTGCGTCGTCTCTGTCGCCGTCGTCTTCGTCGCTGCGCACCGGTGCGCACAGCTGGTAGCCCTGGCCACGCACCGAACGCAGGTAGCGCGGCTGCCGCGAGGCATCGCCCAGCGCCTGCCGCAGCAGGCGCACGCGCTGGGTCACGGTCTCCTCGTTGACCAGCGCCGGCGCCCACACCTGCGCGATCAGTTCGTCGAAGCCGACCACCCGCTGGCCCTGCTGCAGCAGGTAATGCAGCAGGCGGAAACTCAGCCCGCCCAGTTCCAGCGCCACGCCGTCGCGTTCGACCCGCTGCCGCGCCACGTCGATGCGCAGGTCGTCCAGCCGGTAGCGCTCGCCCATTGCGGCGGCCTCAGCGCACTCGGTCCTTGGCCCACAGCGCCAGCTTCTCGCGGCCGATCTTGGCGTTGTGGCGGATATCCACCGGGAAGCCCGGATGACGCAGGAAATCGGCGATGCCGGCGGTGTGCGCATGCGTCTGCGCCAGCGCGCGCAGCACGGCGTCCGGCTGCGCCGGCGGCGCCACGCCCGCCTGCAGTTCGTAGCACAGCACCGGACGCTGCGCGCCCGCCGCGCCGATCCCGACCAGCGCGCTGCGGCGCAGCCACGGCAAGGTGTTGAAGATCGGTTCGACCTGCTCGGTGTACAGCGGCCCCTGCGCAGTCTCCACGCGCTGGGTCTTGCGCCCGCAGAACCACAGCCGGCCCTGCGCGTCGAAGTAGCCGATGTCGCCCATGCGGTGCACGATGCGCTCGCTGCCGTCGTCCAGGCGCTCGCGGATCTTGGCGATGCGCGTGGCCGCATCGCGGTTGAAATAGGTGTCGGTGGTGGTCGGCCCGGCCACGGTGATCTCGCCGACCGTGCCCACCGGCAGCTCGCGCACGCCCGGCCACTCGGGGATCGCCGCATCGTCGATGGCGATGATGCGCACCACGTTCGGCGCCACCACCGCGCCGACGCAGGTGCCGGCGCCGGTTTCGGTGGCCGCGCGCGTGTCCTGCAGTTCGCGGCCTTCGATCGCCGCCACCGGCAGGCACTCAGTGGCGCCGTACGGCGTCCACAGCTTGCCGTCCTCCGGCAGCAGGCTGCAGATCTTGGCCACGATCTCCGGCGGCACCGGCGCGCCGGCAGAAGTGGCGCAGCGCACGTTCGGCAATGGCCGCCCGTAGTCGGCCAGCACCCGCATCAGCGCCGGCGAACCGAACAACTGGGTCACCCCGAAGCGGTCGATCGCATCGTGCAGCTTGCGCGGATCGGCGCTGGCCGGCCGCGTCGGGTCCATGTCCGGGATCACCGAGGTCAGCCCCAGCGCCGGATCGAACAGGGCGAACGGCGGGAAGGTCGGCAGGTCGATGCCGCCGGCCTGCATGTCGAACGCGTTGCGCATCAGTTCGATCTGGCCGACGAAATGGCGATGCCGGTAGACCACGCCCTTGGGCACGCCGGTGGAGCCGCTGGTGAACAGGATCGCGGCCACGTCGTCGGCCGCGGTGTCGGCCAGCTGGCTGCCGGCGCCGCTGCCGGCACGCTCGATCTGCGCCAGCGTGGTACCGCCCCAGGCCCAGCGCCGGCCCACGGTGACGATGCGCCGCGCCGAGCGCGCCCAGCCCAGTAAGCGCCGCGCCAGCTGCGCCAGCGGAATGCCGATGAACGCCTCCGGCTGCGCCTCGTCCAGGCATTGCTTGAGCGCGCGCTTGTCGATGCCCGGATCCACCAGCACCGGTACCGCACCGGCCTTGAACAGCGCGAACATCAGCAGGAAGAACTCCGGCGACGGCCGCACCATCACCACGGTGCGGGTGCCGCGGCCGATGCCGTAGCCGCCCAGCCCGGCGGCGATCGCGTCGCTGCGCGCATCCAGCTGCGCATAGCTCAGGGTCACGTCGTAGGCGGCCAGGCCGTTGGCGCCGCGGCCGCCCGGGCAGCGGATGGCGATCTGGTCGGGGCGCTCGCGGGCCAACGGCGGCAGCGTCGCGGCGATGTTGCAGATGGGGGTCGTGGTCATCGGCCGATTATCGCCGATGGCGTCGCCATGCCGCCAAGGCATGTCATGCAGTGCCGAGTAGGTCACGTTGGATCGTCAGGTCGCCAGTTGGTGCTGCGTGGCGCAGCGACTGACTGGCGGTCGGCTCAAGCCGCGTGGCGCAGGCCGCTGGGCCGCTTGCGCGTACGCGGGGCGCGTCATGGTTCGGGACTGCACACGCGTCCACGTCCGCTCTCTTGCTTGTCCCGTTCGTGCGCAGGATCGGCGCGGCCTGTTGCCCTAGGGCATGTCATCAATTCCCGAGCAGGTCGCGCTGGGTCTGTCAGGTCGCCAGCCGGCGCTGCGTGGCGCAGCGCCTGACTGGCGGTCAGCTCAAGCCGCGCGGTGCCGGCTGGCGGCCTGACAGGCCCAATCCGTAGGGCGGCTCTTGCGCGTGCAAGCTGCCGCGCCAGTGCTGACGTGAACACGCATGCGCGGGAGTGGCGCGAGCTGCTCGGGGATTGATGGCGCGCCCTAGGCGACCCGGAACGTGCGCCCGCTCTGGATCCCGGCCACGCTGCGCCGGTAGGCCAGCGCCGCGCGCGCGGCGCTGACGCTCTCGAATCCAGGAAAGAACGCCCCGTACTGTTCGGCCGATTCGCTCAGCACGGTCGGGCTGACCACATTGATGCGGCGGCCGCCGCGCAACTCGCAGGCGGCCGCGCGCACGAAGCCCTCCAGCGCGGTGTTGACCGTGGTGGCATTGCTGCCGCCGCGTATCGGCTCGTCGGCGACGATGCCGCCGGTCAGCGTGATCGAACCGCCTTCGTTGAGATGGTGCTGGCCGAACAGCGCCAGCCGCACCTGGCCCAGCAGCTTGTGCTGCAGCCCCAGCGCGAACTGCGCCGGCTGCAGCGTGGCGAGCTCGCCGAAGTGCAGTTCGCCGCTGGTCGAGACGATCGCATCCACCGGCCCCAGCGCGGCGAACAGCGCCTGCACGCTGGCGTCGTCGGTGATGTCCACGGGGTACGCGCCGCGCGTGTGGCCGACCGCGATCACCTCGTGGTCGCGCCCCAGTTCCTGCACCACGGCCCGGCCCAGGGTGCCGGTTCCGCCGATGACGACTGCCTTCATGCCACTGCTCCTGCTGGTGTGAGGCGGGCAGTCTGGCCGTGTACCGGGCGGCGAAAAATGGCGCAGAATTTCCGACACTGCAAACCCAGGGTTCGCAATCGTGGACAAGCTGCGCAGCATCGAGGGCTTCGTCGCCGCCGTGGAGGCCGGCAGCTTCAGCGCCGCCGCGCGGCGGCTGGACATCAGCGCGGTGATGGTCGGCAAGCTGGTCCGGCAGCTCGAGACCCATCTGGGCGCGCGGCTGCTGGAACGCAGCACCCGCCGCCAGGGCCTGACCGACGCCGGTCGCCGTTTCTACGAAGAGGGCAAGCGCGTGCTCGAACAGCTGCGCTGGGCCGAAAGCTCGGTCGAGCGCCTGGCCGCCGCGCCGAGCGGGCTGCTGCGGATCAGCGCCGCCACCACGCTGGGCGAATGCGTGATCGCCGCGGCGGTGGCCGAGTACCAGGCGCAGTTCCCGCAGGTGCGCATCGAACTGGACCTGAGCAACAGCGTGGTCGACCTGATCGAAGACGGCATCGACCTGGCGATCCGGGTCGGCGCGCTGGATCCCGCCCTGAACCTGGTGGCGCGCCCGCTGGGCCACTACCGCATGGCGATCTGCGCCGCGCCGGCCTATCTGGCGCGCCACGGCGTGCCGACCACGCCCGCCGACCTGGCCGCGCACCGCTGCCTCGGTCACGCGGCCTGGAACCCGCGTTCGGCCTGGCAGCTGGAGGCGTCCGGCGCGACCGCGGGCTGGCCGGCCGAGACCGCCCTGCGCTGCAACAGCAGCGCCGCCTTGCGCCAGGCCGCCCTGCACGGCGCGGGACTGCTGTTGCAGCCGCAGGTGCTGGTGGCCGAGGATCTTGCCGCCGGGCGCCTGGTCGGCCTGCTCGAAGCCTATCTGCCGTCCAGCCGCCCGGTCCACGCGCTGTACCGGCAGGACCGTCGACCGCTGCCCAAGCTCGCCAGTTTTCTGACCTTCCTGCAGCAGCATGCGGCGCCGCGACTGGCCTGATCGCGCACGAAACGCCGCCGCCTGAATGCCGCGCCGCTTGCAGCGCGCGCCGGTTCGGTCAGAATGCCGCGCCCCCCACCGCTGTTTGCCGCGCAAGGCCCGGCTGCCATGGCACACCCCTGCCTCACCTGCGGCGCGTGCTGCGCCTACTTCCGCGTCAGTTTCCACTGGAGCGAAGCCGATCCCGACCTAGGCGGCAGGGTCCCGTTCGCACTCACCGAACCGTTGCGCACCCACGAACGGGTGATGCGCGGCACCTCGCAGGCGCAGCCGCGCTGCGTGGCGCTGGACGCGCAGATCGGCCGCTACAGCCGCTGCACGATCCACGACCGGCGCCCGTCGGTATGCGCCGCGGTGCCCGCCTCGCTGGAGTTCGGCGAACGCAGCGCGCAGTGCGACAAGTCGCGGCTGGCGCACGGGCTGCCGTTGCTGACCGAGGACGATTGGGATGGCGTGACCGAGCGTAATCTTCCGGACGCCTGATTGCGCGATGCCGCTGCGCTCAGCGCAAGGCCGCCCATGCGCATCGCAACCCGTCCGACGACCGTCCTCTCATCGGTGCAGGATGCCGATGGCGCCGGCGACATCCGCCCGCCAGCGCCACGGCCGAGCATGAACGCGCTTCAGCGGTTCTTCCACTTGGTCGGCACCGGATTGGTCACGGTGTTCTTTTCCATGGTGTAGGAGGTGCCGTTCTGCTGGGCGATGGCTTCGCCGGTGTCGACGATCGCGTTCTGGATGAAGATGTTCTTGTCCTCGCCGCGGACGAAGGTCAACTGGTGGAAGGCGGTCTTGTTGCCCCAGTCCTCGGAAGGCAGGGAAATGAAGCGGACGGTATAGCTCTCGTCGTCGAAACTGCCTTGCAGCACATAGACGCCGTAGTGGTTCTCGCCTTGCGAGATGAGCTTGTACATGCCGTTGCTGTAGTAATAGAGCTCGGCATCGGGAAACGGCTTCTTGTCGTACATTTTCCGGTAGTGCAGCACCTGTTTGTAGGTGGGCTGGCCGAAACCGACCGCCAGGTGCTTGCCGTCGGGGGAGGTGGTCAGGCCTTCCGCGTGCGCGCCGGTGGCGCTCATCGACATCAACAACATCGACATTGCGATCGCTCTCACTTCGTCTTTACTCCGGTCCGCTTGCGTGCATCGCCTGCACTGTACAGAGACCTGTTTATTACAGAGCGGCAGTCGTTTGCAGTTTTCGCGAACAAGCCGGCGACGTCTCCCGCTGCGACGCGCGCCATGGCCAACGACGCGCCTCAGCGAGATGCGCGCCCGCCGCCGGACCGATGCGCGCCGGCGACGGCGCGTCAGCCCAGCGGATGCCTGTCCAGGAACGTGCGGATCGCGGGCACCAGTACCTCGTGCTTGTCTTCGAGCACGTAGTGGTTGGCGTCCTCGAACGCCATGACCTCGGCCTGCGGCAGCGCCTGGCGGAAACCGGCCAGGAAGTGATGGTCGAAGCAGATGTCGCGCAGGCCCCAGGCGATGAACGCCGGGCGGTCGGCGAACGACGGCAACGCCTGCGCCGAGCGTTCCAGCAACGACCAGGCCTTGTCGGCCGGCGACAGCGGGATGTCCTGCATGAAGCGGATCGTGGAAATGCGGTTGGCCCAACTGTCGTACGGCGCCACGTAGGCGCGGCGCACGGCGGCGGGCATACGCCGCGACACGCCCAGCCACGACGCGCCGGAGGAGAACGCGTTGAAGGTGCGGATGAACCACTCGCCCGGGCGCCAATGCCGGCCCATCGCGATCTGCCACGGCATCGGCTTGGCCGCCGGCAACGGGAACGCGGCGGTGTTGGTGATCACCAGCCGCTTGACCTGCGCATGGTGCGACAGCGCCCAGCCGAAGCCGATCATGCCGCCCCAGTCGTGCACCGCCAGCGTTACCGGACCGTCGATGCCCAGGTGCCGCAGCAGCGCGTCGAGATCGTCCACGCGCGATTGCAGGGTGTAGTCGTAGCCCGGCTGCGCGCCCGGCGCATCGTCCGGCTTGTCCGACAGGCCCATGCCGATATGGTCGGGCACGATGCAGCGATAGCGGTCCGACAGGCCGGTCACCAGATGCCGCCACAGATAGCTCCACGACGGATTGCCGTGCAGCATCAGCACCACCTCGCCATCGCGCGGGCCTTCGTCGAGGTAGGACATCGCCAGCCCCGGACGGACCTGGAAACGCTGCGGGGTGAAGGGGTAGCCGGGGTAGTTCATGCAAATCGCATCCGATCCAGATCGAAGGAACCCGCGTTTTGTAGGCATTCGCCCAACTTCGGCAGGGAGAAGAATTCGCGCTCGCCGCGCTCACTTGCCACCATGAAGACTGCGCCACCGTCTCGATGGACCGCACCGTGCTTGCCAATCACGCCATCGATTCCTCATCGCGCGCAGACGCATGGTAAGCAGGCAAACGATGGTCGTCATTGGAAAGCAGGCGCAGAAAAGCAGGGTGCAGAAACAGTTTTTCCTTGCCCAGGCGCTGCTCCTGCAACACGCCAATCTCCACCAACTCCTTCAACTGACGCGCAGCGGTCTGCCGGGTCACGCCCACCACCTCCACGGCGTTTTGGATGCGGCAATAGGGCTGGTTGAAAATCACCTCCACAAGCTCTCGGCTATACGCCTTGGGCGCATGACTGCGAATGTAGTCGCGCGCCTGTGCCTCCAGCCCGCGGATCGCCTGGATCTTGGCCGTGGTCCAGGCAGCCGTCTCGGCCACGGCGCTGAGCATGTACTGGATCCACTCGGCCCAGCGGCCATGCCGGGTCACGTCCAGCAGCAGGCGGTAATAGTCGCTGCGGTGGCGGATGATGTAGCGCGACAGATACAGCACCGGCAAGTCGAGCAATCCCTGTTCGATGAGCATCAGCAGGTTCAGCACGCGCCCGGTACGGCCGTTGCCGTCGGTGAAGGGGTGGATGGCTTCGAACTGGTAGTGCGCGACCGCCATGCGGATCAATGGATCGATGTCGGTGTGCTCATGGATGAAACGCTCCCAGTTGGCCAGCTTGTCGCGCAGCAGCGTCTCCCCCACCGGCGGGGTATAGATGACCTGCTGGGTCTGGTCGTTGGCTAAAGCCGTGCCGGGGACGCGGCGGATCTGCATCTGCACCGCCTTGATGCGGCTGCAGACGACGACCGCGGTATCAGTGCACAAGGGGCGCTGCTGCAAAGACTGGAAGCCTTCGTAGAGCGCGCTGCGGTAGCGCAACGCCTCCTTGGTCGCAGGCTTCTGCGCCTTGTCCTGATCTTCGGCGTAGCGGAACAGGTCGTCCGTCGTGGTGACGATGTTCTCGATTTCCGAACTGGCCTGAGCCTCGAGGATCGGAATCGTGTTGATCAACACCGTGGGATTTGGCAGCAGCGCCGTGGCCTGCTTCAACTCGGCCAACGCGGTTCTAGCCCCGATGCAGGCCTTGAGCAGGCTGCGGGTCTCGATATCTCCCGTTGGCGGAAGCAACGGGAGATCGTTGTACGGGAACTCGGCCTTGAACGTCGACACATCTTCCATGGCTGCGTCAATCATGTTCGGAGAACGAACATGATGCAATAACGTGTACTAAAAATCCATTTTTTTTAACACGTCTTATGCGTCCGCCAGGCCTCCGTACCGCTACCAGACCACCTCGGCCATCGAGCAGTTCAGGCCCGAGCCGATGCCCATCAGCGCGATCCGGTCGCCCTTCTTCAGGCGCCCCAGTTCGCGCAGCTTGCTCAGCACGATCGGCACGCTGGCCGGACCGATGTTGCCGTGCTCGCCGAAGATGGTCATCACCTTCTTCGGGTCGATGCCGAAGTTCTTGATGAAGGCCTGGGTGTGCGGCAGGCTGACCTGGTGGATCACGAACTGGTCCAGCTCGTCCACCGCCCAGCCCAGCGCCTGCCTGGCGGCGATGAAGGTCTTCTGCGCCAGCTTGAGGCCCTCGATCAGCAGCATGCGGGTATCGGTGACCATGCGATCCAGGTTGCCCCGGCACAGGGTGTTCCACTCGGTGGCCGAGCGGGTCACGCCGCCGCGGTAGCGCGGGGCGTCGGGCACCAGCTCGGCGCGCGCCATCACCATCGCCGCGGCGCCGCAGCCCAGGGTCAGCGCGGCCAGCTCGTCGCGGAATTCCTGTGCGGTCACGTCCGGGGAGGTCATCCGCTCCAGGGTCTTCTCGTACACCAGGTTGGCGGTCTCGCCGTCCACCACCAGCGCATAGTCGATCTCGCCGCGCTCGATCATCCGCGCCGCGATGTCCATGCCGTTGATGAAGGCCAGGCAGGCATTGGCGACGTCGAAGGTCATGCATTCCTCGCCCACGCCCAGGTTGCCGGAGACGATGCTGGCGGTGGACGGTTCCAGGTAGTCGCGGCTGACCGAGGTATTGACCAGCAGCCCGACCTGGCCGGCGTCGATGCCCGCGTCGGTCATCGCCTTGCGCGCGGCCAGGGTGGCCGCATCGGACGCCTGCATGTCCGCATCCCACATGCGCCGCGCGTGGATGCCGGCGATGTCGCCGAGCACGTCGGTGCGGATGCCGAGACGGTCGTAGGTCGGTTGCAGGCGTTCGTTGATCTGCTTGGAAGTCAGCGTGTGCGGCGCATCGATATGCGCCAGTCCCGCGATGGAGACATTGTTGAAGAGCATCGAGATGTACGCCGGGATAAGGCGAAGGGGCGCCAATTCTAGCGGTTGCCCGGTTTTATCGCATCTTTAACAAATTGGAACAGAGCGTATGGCTTAACCGGTTCAGCGAACGCTGCACTGATAGGCGCCGTAGCGCTGGTCGCCGTCGACCGGTTCGCCCATCGCCTGCACGGTATTCGCACCGACGCCGGGGGCTTCGTTGCGCGCCAGGGTCTCCAGTTCCTCGCGCACCCGCAGCGGGTTGCGCTGGTAGAAGCCCACGTTGCTCTTCACCGACACCACCACCTCGCCCCGCTTCTCGCAGCCGGCCGGCGCCTGCCCTGGCGGCAGTACGCGCACGGTCTTGCCTTCCGGCGCCATCGGCACCCAGGTGCAGGCGGAGAGACTGGCGAGCAGGAGCAACGCGATCGGTAGACGCATGGAGAGGGACCGCAGGCTGAGAGAACCCGGATTGTGCCGCAGATTGCTGAATTGGCAATGACGCCGCCGGATCCCGGTGGCCGCAATGCGCACCGGAGCCGGCCACGGCGGCTCCGGTGCGCGAAGCTTCGCCATGCGTCGTCCGGCCCCGTGGGCCACCGTCCCCCGAAAGGAGCCATGTCCCCGCAAGGAGAAGGGAACGGCCTAAGCCCCTCTCCCACCGCGAGAGGGGGTGGGGTGAGGGTCCGGCGCGAAGCGTCTCGCGGAGTTGGGTGCGCGAGGCTGCGCCCGTACCCTCATCCGCCCCTGCGGGGCACCTTCTCCCGAGGGGAGAAGGAACAGCCGACTAGCCCCTCTCCCGCCGGGAGAGGGGTTGGGGTGAGGGTCCGGCGCGAAGCGTCTCGCGGGGTTGGGCGCGCGAGGCTGCGCCCGTACCCTCATCCGCCCCTATGGGGCACCTTCTCCCGATGGGAGAAGGAACAGCCGACTAGCCCCTCTCCCACCGGGAGAGGGGTTGGGGTGAGGGTCCGGCGCGAAGCGTCTCGCGGAGTTGAGCGCGAGGCTGCGCCCGCATCCTCACCCGGCCCCGCAGGCCGCCACCCTCAGCGCTTGGGCGCGACCGGCGCGGCCGCGCCCTGGGGCTTGCCGTCGGCGTCGATCACCGTCACTTCGCCCAGCTTCAGCGCGCGCACCGGCCGCTCGATCTGCTTCAGGTCGCCCACCACCACCCAGGTCAGTGCGTTCGGATCCAGGGTCGCGGCGGCCTGCGCCACCTGCGCCGGGGTCATCGCCTCGATCTCGGCCTTGCGCTTGAACACGTAGTCGTCGGGCCGCCCGTAGCGGACGATGCCGCCGATCGCACCGAGCACCGAACTGGCGGTCTCGTAGGCGCCAGGCAGGCTCAGGGTCTGGATGTTGCGGATCCGCGCCACTTCCTCCGCCGTCGGCGGCAGCTTGCCGCTGGCGAAGGCGCTGATCTCCTTCTGCATCTCCTGCAACGCCGGCGCGGTCTTGTCGATCTGCACCGGCGCGGCGGCCGACCACGGGCGCTGGCCCAGCGTATTGGAGGCAGAACTGCGCGCGCCGTACGACCAGTGCTTGTTCTCGCGCAGGTTCATGTTCAATCGCGAGGTGAAATCGCCGCCGAGCACGCCGTTGGCGGTGTCGAAGCGGATCGAGGACGCATCGGTGGTCGGCGGCACCAGTTCGGCGGCGAACAGGTTGGCCTGCACCGCGCCGGGCTGGTCGATCAGGTACACCCGCGGCTTGCTCGGACGCGCCACCGCCGCCGGCGCCTGCAGCGACGGCGCCGTGCCCTCGCCCTTCCAGTCGCCGAACTGCGCGTCCAGCAGCGGCACCACCTCGGCCAGGGTGGTGTCGCCGACCACGATCAGGGTGGCTTGTTCGGGGCGGATCCAGTCGCGCTGGAAGTCCACCAGGTCGGTGCGCTCCAGGGCCGCGATCGCCGGCTCGGTGCCGCTGCCGCTGAACGGGATCGCATACGGGTGGCCGGCGCCGTACAGCAGCGGCGGCAGCACCCGCATCGCCACCGCGTTGGGCTGCGCCTTCTCCTGGCGGATGCCGGCGATCCAGCTCGCCTTGATCCGCTCGATCTCCTTCTGCTCGAAGCGCGGACGCCGCAGCATGTCGGCGTACAGCGCCAGCGACGGCGCCAGGTTCTCCTTCAAGGCCGACAGGTAGGCGTTGCTGCCGTCCAGCGAGGCGCCGGCGCTGAGCGTGGCGCCCAGCGTGTCGGCGGCATCGGCGAAGCCCAGCGAGTCGTAGCTGCCGGCGCCTTCGTCGAGCATGCCCATGGTGAAGTTGGCGGTGCCCGACTTGCGCCCCTGGTCGGCGCTGAAGCCGCCCGGGAATTCGTAGCTGAACTGCACCACCGGCACGTCGTGGCGCTCGGCCAGGATCAGCCGGGTGCCGTTCTTCAGCGTGGCGCGTTGCAGCGCCGGGAACTTCAGCTGCGGGAACTGGGTGGTCTTGGGCGGGCCGGCGCTGCGATCGACGACGCTGGGCAGCACGCGGTACTTCGGATCGACCGGCGGCGGATTCAGCGGCGCCGGCTGCACGGCCGGCTCCTCGGCCAGCGCCACGCGCTCGCCCGGTTCCACCACCAGGGTGTGGTCGCCCTTGCCCAGCCATTTGCGGCCCACCGCCTTCAGGTCGCGCGCGCGGGTGGACTCGATCGTGGCCAGCGAGGTGCGGAAGCAGCCCGGATCGCCGGTGAACACCGTGCACTCGGCCAGCGCATCGGCCTTGCCGCCGAAACCGCCGATGCGCTCGATGCCGCGCACGAAGCCGGCGCGGAACGCGGTCTTGGCCCGTAGCAGTTCGTCCTTGTCCGGCCCCTTGTCGAGCAGCTTGCGCAGCTCCTCGTCGATCACCGCCTCGACCTTGGCCGGATCCACGCCCTGCTTCACCGTGGCGATGATGCCGAAGCTGGAACCCAGCTGCGACGGCCAGGCGCCGGCGCTGATCTGGTCGACCAGCTTGTCCTCGTGCACCAGGCGCCGATCCAGCCGCGACGACTTGGCGCCGCCCAGCACCTGCGCCAGCAGCTGCAGGCGATCGATGTCCTCGGTGCCGGTCTGGGCCACGTTCCAGACCCGGTAGATGCGCGCCTGCGGCACCTTGTCGGTCATCGTCTCGCGGGTGGACTGGGTGCGCTGGGCCACGTCGACCTGCGGCTGCGCCATGCTCGGCCCGGCCGGGATATCGCCGAAATAGCGGGCGACCTTCTCCTTCGCGGTGGCCACGTCGATGTCGCCGGCCAGCACCAGCACCGCGTTGTTCGGCCCGTACCAGGTGCGGAACCACTGCTTCACGTCGGCCAGCGAGGCGGCGTTGAGGTCGTTCATCGAGCCGATCACGCTGTGGTGGTACGGGTGGCCCTTCGGGTACAGCGCGCGGCTCAGCTTGTCCCAGGCCTGGCCGTAGGGCTGGTTCTCGCCCTGGCGCTTCTCGTTCTGGACCACGCCGCGCTGTTCGTCGAGCGCGGCCTGGTCGATGGCGCCGACCAGGTGGCCCATGCGGTCGGACTCCATCCATAGCGCCATGTCCAGCGCGGTGGTCGGCACGTTCTCGAAATAGTTGGTGCGGTCGCTGTTGGTGGTGCCGTTCTGGTCGGTGGCGCCGACCTGCTTGAACGGTTCGAAGAATTCGCCGCTGTGGTTCTCGCTGCCCTGGAACATCAGGTGTTCGAACAGGTGCGCGAAACCGGTGCGCCCGGCCGGCTCGTCCTTGGCGCCGACGTGGTACCAGAGGTTGACCGCCACGATCGGCGCCTTGCGATCGGTATGCACCACCACGCGCAGGCCATTGGGCAGGGTGAACTGCTCGAACGCGATGTCCACTTTCGCCGCAGCCGGCGGCCTGGCCGCACTCGACGGCGGCGCGTAGCTCAGCGCGCCGAGCGCGGTGGACAGGGCGATGGCCAGCAGCGCCCCACGGGGGCGGATCGACACGGTCATGCAAGTTCCTTTTGAGAAATGAGTGGAAGGACAACAGGCCTCGATCGTAACGGGCCGCCGCCGCGCCCGCGTATGCCTTTCGGCCCGTTTCCGAGCGTGGCCGGCGCTTCCGATCCTGAACGCGATGCGCCAACGCCGCTGCCGCAACGGTGACCGGCAGGCCGAAGACGGACGTACGCAAGCGACCGGGTGTCCGCCCGCGGACACACGGCTCGCAAAAAAAACTTTGAATAACAATGCCTTGAAGTTGGCACAGGATCTGCTTTGCATCTGGGCGCCACAACTGCAGTCGAAGCAAATAATGAATGAGAGCTTAATAAAAAGAAAAAACCGAAGAAAGTTCTTGCACACCCTGATTAGGTGTTCTACATTACTACCACACCACTGCTCAACAACACCAACGAGGCCCGCCATGAAAACCGCTTCCTTCGCCCTGACCTTCGCCATCGCCGCCCTGCTCGCCGCGCCGGCCATCGCCGCACCGACCGTCACCACCCTGGACAGCGTGCAGGTCCGCCCCTCCGCCGAGCAGATCGCCCAGCGCACCTTCGAGCGCAACAGCGGCATCGCCACCCTGGCCGCGGTGCAGGTGCGCCCCTCCGCCGAGCAACTGGCGCAGCGCGATGCCGAACTGTCCAGCCGCATCGCCACGCTGGCGTCGGTGCAGGTGCGTCCGTCCGCCGAGCAGATCGCCCAGCGCGATGCCGAGCAGGCGACCAGCCAGCGCGTGGTGACCCTGGCCGCGGTGCAGGTGCGTCCGGGCACCGACACCCAGAGCGTCTTCGCGATCGGCAGCGTGGTCAGCGGCGCCCTGGACAGCGCGATGCTGCAGTTGCAGCCGAGCCTGCAGAACCTGAGCCAGGACCTGACCACCAGCCTGGCGCGCTGAGCCGGCGACGCTTCGCCGGCGCAGGCCGGAGCCGGCGCGTAAACTGCGCCGATGACCGCCACGCCCACGCTGCATGTCCTGCTGTTCCAACCCGAAATACCGCCCAACACGGGCAATGCCATCCGCCTTTGCGCGAATACCGGCGCGCAGCTGCACCTGATCGAGCCGCTCGGCTTCGACCTCGAGGACAAGCAGCTCAAACGCGCCGGCCTGGATTACCACGAGTACGCACGCCTGCAGGTCCACGCTTCGCTGGACGCCGCGTTGCAGAGCATCGCCCCGCGCCGCCTGTTCGCCCTGAGTACCCGCAGCGACACCCGCTACGATGCGCCCGCCTTCGCCGACGGCGATGCGTTCCTGTTCGGCCCGGAGACCCGCGGCCTGCCCGCCGAGGTGCTGGAACAGGTTCCGCCCGCGCAACGCCTGCGCCTACCGATGCGCCCGCACAACCGCAGCCTCAACCTGTCCAACGCGGTAGCGGTGGTGGTGTTCGAAGCATGGCGGCAGCTGGGCTTCCCCGGCGCGGATTGAACGCGCGGCAGGGCACGGGGCGCTGGCGCCACGTCCATCGGGCCGGGCTGTGCGGCAACGCAGACGACGACTGCCACGCGATCCGGCACACGGCGGCGGCGCCGCAGGCATGAGGCCTTCTCCACGACAACGAACGCAAGCTGCACGCCGACGTTCCGCCGGAAAGCCGCTGCGTCTCGTGCATTGCGGCGTCTTTGCTTGCGGTTGAAGTCGGCAACGCTTCGTTCTTACACTGGGTCGTCAGGGACATCGCCTGAGTCGATCCGGGCGCGCTACCCGCCGCGCGCTTGCAGGGTAGCGCTATGACCTCCAGCTCCCGAAAAACGACCACCGACGATTGGGTCAGGATTCGCCGCGACCAGGAAACCGGGATCGAGAGCGTGCACGCGCATTTCCGCGGACACGCCTACGATCCCCACGATCACGACGAAGTGCTGGTCGGCGTCACCTTGCAGGGAGTCCAGCGGTTCCACTGCCATCGATCGCTCCATACCAGCACGCCGGGGCGCGCCATCCTGATCGAGCCTGGGGCGGTCCACGACGGGCATGCGCCCGAGGAGGACGGCTTCACCTACGCGATGCTCTACCTCCCGCAGTCCTGGGTGGCGCAGATGCTGCAACGGCTCGGCCAATGGGACATCTCCGCGATTCAACCGGTGTTCCGGAGCACCTTGACCGGCGACGCGGTGTTGAGCGCGGCGATACGGCAGGCGTTCCTCGCCGTGCATCATGGCGAAGGCCGTCTGGCGCGGGACCAGAGCCTGGACCGCATGATGCGGCGGCTGTCCTCGCACCTGTCCGCGGATGCGCAGCCCGCGCGCGATTCGGCGGCAAGGATGGCGCGGGCCAGGGATTTCCTTCACGAGCAGATGGAACGCGACGTCGGCCTCGATGAACTTGCCGGCTACGCCGGCATGGACCGGTTCCGCCTCACCCGGCAATTCCAGCGCACGTTCGGCCTGTCGCCGCACGCGTACCTGGTCCGCTTGCGGTTGCGCGTCGCGCGCGCCCTGCTGGCCACTGGCCAGGAACCGGCGGACGTGGCGCTCAAGGTCGGCTTTGCCGATCAAAGCCATCTGGGCCGCTGGTTCAAGCGCGCCTATCGGCTCACCCCGGCCGCCTACAGGCGGCAATGCACAGGCGTTCTAGATTGAATCCTGGGCGGCTCCGACCATGGCCACAGTCCAGCAAGAACGGAGTTCCCCAATGTTCGACACCAAAGTGGCTCTCATCGTCCGCAACGACCTGGCGACCTGGCAACGGTTGAATGTCGTTGCGTTCCTGGCGACCGGCATCGCATCGGCCGCCCCGGACGCCATGGGCGAACCCTACGTCGATGCGAACGGCCATCGCTACGGCAACATGCTCGGGCAACCGATGCTGGTGTTCGAGGCCGACCTCGCCGGACTGCAGGCCGCGCATCGCGTGGGACTGGAGCGCGAGATCACCGTGCTGCCGTATGTGTTCGCCATGTTCGCGACCGGGCACGACGACGCCAATCGCCAGGCATTCGGCGCGGAAGACCCGGGCGATCTGAACCTTGTGGGGATCGGGTTGCGCGGGCCGAAGAAAGCCGTGGAAAAAGCCACGAAGCGCCTGTCCCTGCATCCGTGACGCGGCGCGCGGCGATGCGGCCGTGCCGAATCTTCCCGGGTTGTCCCGCACGCCGCACCGTCCCCTGCACGGTCGGTCGTTAGCGGATGGCTCCAGGCGATGCGTAGCGATGCCTGGCACCCGGGGCAGGCGCACGGTCCGCGCATCCGGATGGCGTGCGCCGCCGGCCAAGGTCATGCGTCGACGACAAACACGCCACTCGGATAACGGCCGCATATGAACTCGACGAACGCCCGGACCTTGGGGCTCTGCAGGCGCCGTGAGGTGTGCAACACCCACAGTTCGACCTCGTCGCCGGCCGCGCCCCACGCGACCAGTTCGCCCTCGTCGAGAAGGCGCCCAATGAGCGACTGCGGCAGCATGGCCGCGCCCGCGCCGGCGGTGACGGCATCGCGGACCGTCAGCAGCGAGGACAGCCGCAGGACGGGCTGTGGTTCGACCACGAGCTGGCCGCCCTGGACGGACCACAGCTCGCCGTCGCGATAGGACGGCATCACCACGGCCGGGACGCGCAGCGTCTCGCCCTTGCGCCCTTTGGGGATCTCGACGACAGGAGCCGCCGCAAGCACCAACCGGTCCTTGGCGAAACACCTGCCGACCAGCGCGCTGTCCTTGCGCGGGTTGATGCGGATGGCGACGTCGAAGTGCTCGTCGACGAGGTCGGCGACGCGGTCCTCGGAGACGGCTTCTATCTGCACTTGCGGATGGAGCGCCTGGAACGCGGCGGCAAGCCGTCCCAGCGCCACTTGCGAGAACAGCAGCGGCGCTGCGACACGCAGCCGGCCTCGCGGGGTCGCCAGTCCATCCCGCGCCGCCGCGATCGCGTCGGCAACCTCGCGCATCGGCCCCTCGAGTCTTGCCAGCAGGATCCGGCCGGCTTCGGTCAGGCCCAGGCTGCGCTCGCCTCGCTCGATGAGCCGTATGCCCAGGGAGTCTTCGAGATCGGCAACCCGGCGCGACAGGGTCGCTTTGGACCGGCCACTGGCGCGGCTGGCTCTGCCGAAGCCGCCGTGCGCAGCCACCAGTTGGAAATCTTCCAGGGCGTTCAGGTCCATTTCGTCTCAAATTTGGTACGAGGCGTCCATATTTTAGAGTCTGTGTTTTGAATATGGAACCTCCTATCGTTTGCCCACACCCAGACCGAACCCCAACCAAGGACATCACCATGACCATTCTCGTAACCGGTGCAACCGGCACTGTCGGCCGTCAGGTCGTCGAACACCTCGTCAAGCGCGGCGCCGATGTCCGCGCGCTGGCCCGCGACCCCTCCAAGGCCAACCTGCCGGCAGGCGTCGAGGTCGTCCAGGGCGATCTGCTCGATGTCGACGCGCTGCGTGGCGCCTTCTCCGGCGTCTCCACGCTGTTTCTGCTCAACGCGGTGGTGGCCGACGAGTACACCCAGGCCCTGATCGCGCTGAACGTCGCCCGCGAGGCCGGGATCGAGCGGTTCGTCTATCTGTCGGTGATCCACAGCGACCTGTACGTCAACGTGCCGCACTTCGCGGGCAAGTACGGCGTGGAACGCATGATCGAGCAGATGGGCCTGAACGCCACCATCCTGCGTCCTGCCTACTTCATCGACAACGACCTCACGATCAAGGACGTGGTGAGCGGCTACGGCGTGTATCCGATGCCGATCGGCAGCAAGGGCCTGGCGATGGTCGACACGCGCGACATCGGCGAAGTCGCGGCCATCGAACTGCTGCGCCGCGAGCAGTCGGCAGTGCCGCTGGCGCTGGACCGCATCAACCTGGTCGGCCCAGAGACGCTGACCGGCGCGGCCGTCGCCGCGATCTGGAGCGACGCGCTGGGCCGCCAGATCTCCTATCCGGGCGAAGACACTGCCGCATTCGAGCAGAACCTGCGCCAGTTCATGCCGAGCTGGATGGCCTTCGACATGCGCCTGATGAGCGAGCGTTTCATCAGCGACGGAATGGTCCCCGCCGCCGGCGACGTCGAACGCCTGACCACGCTGTTGGGTCGCCCGCTCCACTCCTATCGCGAGTTCGCCACCCGGGTCGCGACCTCCTCCTGACAAGCAGCGCCTGCGCACCTACACCACCAGGACTCCACCATGATCTATTCGACCGCCACCGTCGCCGTGAACCCTCCCGGCGAACTCCCGCTGACCCGCGCGCAGGCCTGGCAGGGCCTGCTGCTCAAGGCCCGCGACGCCCGCCTGTTCCTGCCCGAGGGCCTGTGCACCCGCTGCGACGTCGTGGAGGAAAGCGCGACGCACTTCGTGCGCGAAGCCACGATCGCCGGCACCGACCTGCGCGAGATCATCGTCCTCGAACCGGAAAGCAAGATCACCTTCTTCCAGGCCACCGGCCCGCGCGAAGGCGCGATCGTCAACGTGCTTTTCGAGGACGCGGCCGGAGCGCTGCAGCTGCGCTTCTATTGCTATCTCGGCCTGCGCGGCAAAGAGCCGGGCGGCCCCGAGGAGCAAGCCGAGCAGGCCCAGTTCGACAGCGACAAGGGCTACAAGGCGGCGCTGCAATCGACGCTGAAACGCACCCGCGAACTGCTCGCGGACGGCAGGCTCTGAACAACCGTCCGCCTCTCGCCGCAACGGCTCCGCCAGGAAACGCCTGGCCGAGACATGAGATCCCCCTGGGACGACCTCTATCAACAGGCGTCCCGTCCTCCGAGGAAGCCAACATGCAACAGCACGACAGCGGCAATATCGCGCCTGACCGACCGAAGATTCTGGTCCTGGGTGCGACCGGCGGCACCGGCCGGCTCATCGTCGGCCAGGCGGTGGCACGCGGGTACGACGTCGCGGCGCTCGTGCGTTCGCCCGATGCGGCGCGCCATCTCGGCGGGGCACGACTCATCGTGGGAGACGCCCGCGACGAGACGATCCTGCGCCAGGCGCTGCGCGACCGCGACGCCGTCATCAGCGCATTGGGCACGCCGGCCAGCCCGCGCCGCGAGGTCACCCTGCTCTCCACCGCGACGCGGGCGCTCGTGAGCGCGATGAAGGCAGAGCAGGTCACACGCCTGATCGGCATTACCGGAATGGGGGCCGGCGACAGCGCAGGACACGGCGGATTTCTGTTCGACAAGCTGATCTTTCCATTGCTTCTGCGCAAGGTGTATGCAGACAAGAATCGGCAGGAAGCACTGATCCGCGACAGCGGCCTCGACTGGGTGCTGGTCCGCCCATCCGTGCTCAACGACAAGCCCGCCCGCGGCGATGTCCGCGCGATCACCGATCTCACCGGCTTCCGCGGCGGCAGCATCGCGCGGGCGGATGTCGCGACGTTCGTCCTGGACCATGTGGCCTCCGATGCCTGGTTGCATCGCGCGCCGCTGGTCACCTGGTAAGCGCACCGCGCGCGCCATTGCCCCGACCGCGCCGGACGAGCAGACGGACGCGGCCCGCCGCGGTAGCCGCGACCAGAAGCCAGCGACCAACGCTGTCGGCAACGAGTCGATGGCGGTTTGGCGTCCCGGGACTACGGCGACTTGTGATCCGGTAGCGGCGCGAACCGTGCGGGCCATGCGCCTTCGAAACCGCGCCTCCGAAAGTTCCTGAACACGGTGTCTGATTTATATACCGGTCAGTTTGAAATTCAGGGCAAGTTCGGGTGGCTAACGGATAATTTACATATCGGCAGCGAACGGCCCACGCCTCAGCGCCGACTAAACCAATAACAAGGGTATCCCGATCATGAAGACTTCTCTGCTCGCTCTCGGCCTCCTGGCCACTCTGCCGTTCGCTGCCTCTGCGGCCGAAGGCCTGTCCTACAACTACGTCGAAGGCGGTTACATCAAGACCGACGCCAGCGGCGGCGACGCGGATGGTTGGGCCATCAAGGGCTCCTACGCGATCAACCCGAACTTCAGCGTGTTCGGCGACTTCAACCGCCAGAAGACCGATTTCGGCGACGTCGACGTCGACCAGTGGCGCATCGGCGCCGGCTACAACCACGAGATCTCGACCAGCACCGACCTGGTGACCCGCGTGGCCTACAACCGCTTCGACCCGGAATACGGCACCAAGTTCAACGGCTACAGCGCCGAAGTGGGCATCCGTACCGCGTTCAACCCGTACCTCGAGGTGTATGCGCTGGGCGGTTACGAGGACTACACCAAGAAGGACGGCATCAACCCGGACGGCGAGTTCTACGGCCGCCTCGGCGCCCAGGCCAAGCTCAACCAGAACTGGGGCCTGAGCGCGGACCTGAAGATGAACCGCGATGGCGACAAGGAATGGTTCGTCGGCCCGCGTTTCAGCTGGTAAGCGGCACCGCGTAGCGCTGCGCGCCGCGTCTCTCTCCGCTGCGCGCGGTTCGAAGCCCGGTCCCAGGACCGGGCTTCTTTTTTGCGCGGCGTTCGGGCCAAGTGGCCGCAGACACGAAAAAGCCCGGCTTCGGCCGGGCTTTTTCGTGTCTGGAACAACGCGCGATCAGCTGAACAGCGTGGTCGGGTACTCCGGCTTCTGCTCGCGGGCCAGTAACTGCTGCAGGCCGACCGCCGGGGTCAGTTCGCCGTGCAGCACCGCGCGCACCGCGTTGGAGATCGGCAGGTCGATGCCATGGCGTTCGGCCTGGCGCATCACTTCGTCGGCGGTCTGCACCGACTCGACCACCTGGCCGATCGCGCGAACCGCGTCAGGCAGGGTCTGCCCGCGGCCCAGGGCCAGGCCCAGGCGCCGGTTGCGCGACAGGTCGCCGGTGCAGGTCAGCACCAGATCGCCGAGTCCGGCCAGGCCCATCAGCGTTTCCGGCTTGCCGCCGATCGCCGCGGCCAGCCGCAGCATCTCGTTGAGCCCGCGGGTGATCAGGCCGGCGCGGGCGTTCAGGCCCAGCTCCATGCCGTCGGCCACGCCGGTGGCCACCGCCAGCACGTTCTTCATCGCCCCGCCCAGCTCGGCACCGACCATGTCGTCGCCGGTGTAGGCGCGGAACGTGGGGCCGTGCATCGCGTCGGCGACCTGCTGCGCGAACGCGGCATCGCCGTGCACGGTCACCGCGGTCGGCAGGTCCAGCGCCACTTCCTTGGCGAACGACGGCCCGGTCACCACCGCCAGCGGCACGTCCTCGCCCAGGATCTGCTGCGCCACCTCATGCAGGAAGCGCCCGGATCCGGGCTCGAAGCCCTTGGTCGCCCAGGCCACGCCGGCCTGCGGCGGGCGCAGCGGCGCCAGCTGGTGCAGGGTTTCGGTGAACGCATGCGACGGCACCACCACCAGGATCCAGTCGGCGCCGTGCACGGCCGCCGCCAGGTCGGTGGTGGCCTGCAGGCTCGCCGGCAGCGGGATCTGCGGCAGGTAGCGCGGGTTCTCGTGGCGCTGCTGGATCGCCTCGGCGACGACGGCGTCGCGCCCCCACAGCACGGTCGGGAAACCGTGCCGGGCGACGAGCGCGGCCAGGGCGGTGCCCCAGGAACCGGCGCCGAGGACGGCGATCTTCTTCGCAGGGTTATCGCGCATGCGCAACGGCGGACGCGCTCAGGCGTTGCCGGCCGGCTCCGAGTCGGCCAGCGACTGGGTCTCGCCCTGCTGCGCGCGCTGGCGCAGGGTTTCGGCGTACAGCGCTTCGAAGTTGATCGGCTGCAGGAAGAACGGCGGGAAGCCGCCGGCCTGGATCAGGTCGCTGACCAGCGAACGCACGTACGGGAACAGGATGTTCGGGCACTGCGTGCCGAGCAGCACGTCCACCGCCTGCGGGTCCAGGCCGACCAGGCCGAACACGCCGGCCTGCTGCACTTCGGCCACGTAGGCGGTCTTGCCGGCGGCGGTGCAGGTCAGGGTCACCGCGAGCACCACTTCGAAGGCCTGCTCGTTCAGGCGCTGCACGCGCTGGTTGAGGTTGAGCTGCAACTCCGGCTGCACGTTGTCGTTGAACACCGCCGGCGCGTTCGGCGACTCGAAGGATACGTCCTTGACGTAGATCTTCTCGATGGTGAAAGCGGGGCCGGCTGCGGCTTCGGCCGGCGCCGTGGCGCCGTTGTTGGTGACGTCGGACATTTCTTGACTCCGGTGGATTCAGGTAACAGAAAGATTCGGGATTATCACATGCCGGCCGCGGCGCTCGGCGCCCGGCCGGGACGCGCGATCAGCGGCCCTTGACCAGCGGCAGATCGGCCTGCTGCCAGGCGGCGATGCCGCCGTCGAGCACGTAGACCTGCTCGAAGCCGGCCTTCTTCAGCTGCTTGGCGGCGGCGTCGGCGGTGTTGCCGGTGCGGCACACCAGCACCACCGGCGAGGACTTGGCGTTGGCCACCAGCTTGTGCTCGGGGCCGAACTGGCTCGGCGTGGCGTTGCGGCTGCCGGCGATATGGCCCTTCTCGAAGTCGGCCGCGGCCGACAGGTCGACCAGGACCGCGTTGCCGGCATTGATCAGCAGGGTCAGTTCGGCCGGGCGCAGGGTCTTGAAGCCGCGGAACAGGCGCGCGATTTCGGTGACGATCAGGGCGATGGTCAGGCCGACCAGGGCCAGGGCCAGCATCGGGTTGCGGCCGGCGAAGGCCAGCAGTTCTTCGAAGTTCACAGGAATAGGGGGCTGGAAGCGGGCGCCGATTGTCGCACAGCTGGCCGGCGGCGCTACTGGCCGTTCCACAAGTCCGGCAGGCCGTCCAGCAGCCACCAGGTCTTGGCCTGCGCGTCCCAGCGCCAGCGCTCGCGGTAGCGCACGATGCGCTCGGCCTGGGTATTGCGGTTGATCACGCCCAGTTCGATGTCGCGTACCGCGTCGCCGTCCAGCGCGCCGACCCGCCCGACCTTGTAGGAGGAGACCTGCACCTGGCGGTAGCGCTCCAGTTGCAGATCGGTCAGCGGGTGCGCCTGCCGGTAGGCCGGATCCACCGCTTCCCAGGCCGACTCGAACTCGCTCCAGCGGATCGCGGTGCCGTAGGCGGTCTGCAGATCGTCGAGCTTGTTCTGCTGGCTGCGGCTGGCGGCCAGCGCGGTGCCGGCGAAACCCAGCACCAGCAGCAGCGCCAGGGCGCGGAACGTCGAGTGCATGGCGGGTTTCCGGATGGGCGCGAGCGGTGCGCGCATCCTACCCTTTCGCGATGGCGACGAAACGCCCGCTCAGCGTCGCCGCGGCGGCGGCATCGGCCGGGCCGACCTGGGCCTGGATGCCGATCCGGGCACGGCCGCGCTGGCGGAAGGTCTGCACGAAGGTGTCCCAGTCGGCCTGCGCATCGGCGCCGGCCTGCGCGTGCAGGTCGGCATACAGCGGCGCCAGGTAGCGCACCTGGGTATCGGCGACGTAGACGTCGGCCTGCAGGCCGGCGCGGTGCAGCTCGCAATTGACCAGTGCCCAGCCGGCCAGGGTCATCACCGAGCCCAGGCTGCCGCCGAAGGCGTTGCCCTTGTCGTTGAGGTTGGCCGCCAGCGGCGCGACCACGTGCAAGCGCTGATCGGCATAACCCTGCAGCGCGACCTGCAGCGCCGCCACCGGCGGCATCGCATCGAACTGCCGCTGCAACTGCTGCAGGAACGCATCGAAAGGAAGATCCGCTGCCATGGTGCGATTGTGCTGCCGGTGGGGGCTCGCATAATGCCTGGCATGAGCGCACATGCAACCGTTGCCGCCGCGGCCTGGACCCTGATCTCGCTGCGCCCGCAGGGCGAGCACGCGCCGCTGCGCCGCGCCGCGGCACGGGTCGGCGCGCGGCTGCTGGCAGTCTCGCCATGGCGCCTGCACGCCTGCGACGACGCCGCCACGCGCACCGCGCTGGCGCTGGCGCTGGCCGCGCCGCGGGTGCTCTTCAGCAGTCCGGCAGCCGTGCGCGCGGCCGCGGCGCTGCAGCCGCTGGCGGCGGCGCCCGGGCAATGCTGGCTGGCGGTGGGCGCCGGCACCGCACGCGCGCTGCAGCGCCATGGCATCGCCGAGGTCGCGGTGCCGGAACGGATGGACAGCGATGGCCTGCTGGCCTTGCCGCAGCTGGCCGCCCGCGATGGCGCCGTCGGCCTGGTCACCGCGCCCGGCGGGCGTGGCCTGATCGCCGCGCAGCTGCAGGCGCGCGGCACGCCGCTGCAGCGCGCCGATGTCTACCGCCGGGTGCCGGTGCCCCTGTCCGCGGCGCGCATCGCCCGGCTGCGCGCCGCGGCGCCGGGCGTGCTGGCGCTGAGCAGCGGCGAGGCGCTGCGGCTGGTGCTGGACCGCCTGCCCGACGACCTGACCGCAGCCTGGCGCGCGCGGCCGCTGGTCGCGGCCAGCGCGCGGCTGGCCGCGCAGGCGGCCGAACTCGGCTTCGCCGACATCGCGCGCGCCGCCGGTCCGCTGCCGCAGCAACTGGCCGCCGCCGCCGCCGCGGCCGTAACGCGCTCGCCACCTCGCTGAACGCGCGCCGCCCCCCCGGCTTGCGGGCGCGGTGCCGCTCACGCCATGCTCCCGCGTGCCGTGGGTCCGGCCGTCGCCATCGTCGCGACGGGACGCAGGCTATAAGGATGCCCCCGCCGATGACCGAAATCTCGTCCACGCCCCGCCGCTCCACGCGCTGGATCTGGCTGCTTCTGGTACTGGCCATGCTGGCTGCGCTCGCGCTGGCCGGTTGGCGCGGCTGGGAGTGGTGGCAGGCGCGCAACGCGCGCGCGCTGGCCGAGCAATCGGAGACCCAACTGCAGTTGCAGGCCCTGCAACAGAACCTGGAAACCCTGCGCCGCGACCAGCGCGCCACCGTGCAGCGGGTACAGGATGCGGCCAGCACCAACCGCGTGCTGCGCGACGAGATGCTCGGCCTCAGCCAGCGCAGCGCGTTGCTCGAAGACAACGTCGCCAAGCTCGCCGACTCCAATCGCCACGGCGCGCAGGCGCTGCGCCTGGACGAGGTGGAACTGCTGCTGAGCCAGGGCCAGCAGCGCCTGGACGTGGCCGGCGATACCCAGGGCGCCCGCCGCGCCTATGCGCTGGCCAGCGGCGTGCTGGAAGGCGTGGACGATCCGCGCTATCTCAACCTGCGCCAGGTGCTGCTGCAGGAACGCACCGCGCTGGACGCGCTCGGCGAAGGGCCGCAGGCGCGGCTGTCGGCGCAGTTGGACGCCTTCGCCGCCAGCCTGGAGGCATTGCCCACGCAACTGCCCGAGCGCACGCAAGCGCCGCTGTGGCAACGGCTGCTGTCGCCGCTGGTCAAGATCCGCCCCGCCCAGGGCGGCGTGCTGGTCGCGCGTTCGGAGCGGATCGCCGCCCGCGATGCGCTGCAGCTGGACCTGAGCCTGGCGCGCGCCGCACTGGAGCGTGGCGACGCGCGCGGCTACCGCGGCGCGCTGACCCGCGCCGGCACCTGGCTGCAACGCCTGTGGCCCGATTCGGCGCCGCTGCGCGAACGCCGTGCCACATTGCAGACCCTGCGCAACGCCGCCCTGCGCCCGGCCGTCCCGGAGCTGGGCACCACCCTGCAGCAGTTGCGCAACATGCGCGACGCAAGGAGCCAACCATGAAATCCCTCCGTTCCCTGATCGTGTTGCTGGTGGTGATCGCCCTGGGCGTGATCGGCGCGCAGTGGCTGGCGCAGGACAAGCTGGGCGACCTCGGCGAAGTGATCGTGCGCGCCGGCGGCAACGACTACATCTCGCCGCTGCCGCAGGCGGCGCTGCTGCTGGTGATCGCCTTCCTGGTGCTGTTGCTGCTGTGGAATCTGCTCAGCTTCCCGTTCCGCGCCTGGGGCCGGCATCGCCGCAAGCAATCGCGCGCGCGCCTGATCGAAGGCCTGACCGCGCTGCACAACGGCCAGTGGGCGCGCGCAGAGAAACAGCTCAATGCCGCTGCGGAAGATCCCGACGTCAGCGCCATCGCCCTGGTCGCAGCGGTCCGCGTGGCCGATGCGCGCGCCGACGCGGAGGCGGCCAACCGCTATCTGCAGCGCCTGAGCGAGCGCGACGCCGGCGCGCACGCGCTGCTGCAGGGCGAACGCCTTCTGGCCCAGCAACGTCCGGTCGATGCGATCAATGCGCTGGACGTGGCCGCGGCGCAGCCGTTGCCGCCGCGCGGGTTGCTGCTGCGCACCGAGGCGCTGACCAGCATCGGCCGCGCCGGCGAGGCCTATGGCCAGCTTGGTGCGATCCGCCAGCAGCAGGCCTTGCCGCTGGACGCGATCGGCCCGTTGGAATCGCGCCTGGCCGCCGCCTCGCTGCAGCAGGCGGACGATGCCAACGCGCTGGCCGAACGCTGGGAAAGCCTGCCCAAGTCGCAGCGCAGCGAACCGGCCGTGGTCGAGGCCTATGCCACCCGCGCCGCCGCGCTGCACTGGGACGACGCGGCGCTGCGCGCCGTGGAACAGGCCCTGGAGACGCGCTGGGACGAAGGCCTGGCGGCGCTGTACGGGCGCCTGCCGGTGGAGAAATACGATTCGCGCCGCGCCAGCGCGCAGCGCTGGCTGCAGAGCCATCCGGACAGCCCGGGCCTGCTGCTGACCCTGGCGCGGCTGGCGCATCAGCAACAGCAATGGCCGCAGTCGGAAGAATTCCTGCATCGCGCGCTGGCGCTGGGCGCCGGCGCAGAGGCCTGGGAGGCGTTCGGCGATGGCCATGCCGAGGCCGGCGACTCCTTCATGGCGCAGCGCTGCTACGCCAACGCGCTGCGCGTGCAACGCGGCGAACTGGCCCAGCCGCTGCCTGCGACCAGCGCGCCGGTGGTGCCGATCGACCCGGATCCGGGCAGCGACGAACGCCGCGACGAACACGGGTTCCCGCGCCTGCAGGAATGAGTGCGGCAGCAGGGATGACGCACCGTTGACCGAGGCCGGCGTCGGCTGCAGCCGGCGCCGGCTTTCTCATTCAACGATGGCGAGGCCAGCGCCAGGCCGGCCGAACCAAGCGGCTCAGCGCCGCAACGCGGCCGGCAGCGCCGGCAGGCGCGCCAGGAATGCGGGCGCCACACCCTTGTAGCGCGCATAGCGCTCGTCCATGCGCCGCGGCACTAGGATGCGCGCGCCGAGCAGGCCGGCGACCAGCATGGCCAGGAACAGCCCCAGGCCCAGCCAGAGCCCGGCTTCGTCGCCGACGGCAAACCCCAGCAGCGGCGCGACCACGAACGCAGCTGCCGTGAGCAGCACGAAGCGGTTGCGCCGGCGCCGATGCTCCGCGCACATGCCGAGCACATGGCTGCTGCGCTTGCGCGCGATCAGCGCCGCGATCGCATAGATCACCACGCTCACCAGGATCAGCACGTACCAGCCCGGCGCGTGCCAGTAGAACGTGCGCTTCTTCAGTTCGTCGTTGCGCAACGCCACCCCGCATTTGACGCAATGCGCCGGGAACGGCGTATCGCGCAGGCACAGCAGGTCGTCGCCGTCGCGCCACAGCGTCTCGCCCGGCAGCGGCGGCATGGTGGTGGCCTGGATGGCGGCGTCGGGCGCCTGATACGGATTGAAGCTGTCGAGCTGGTTCATGGCATGCGCCCCCTGCGCGCCGTTCGGCCTGCATCGTGCAGGCGGATCGGCGCGCATGGTAGCGCAGCGGCAAGCGCTGCTGGCGGGCGATGGCGGGGGAAAAACCTATTCGACGATGCGGCGGTCGTGGCCGCGTCGAGCGGCGCCTTCGGGCCCGGCGCTATCGCCCTGCGCGCTTTCGCGGCCCGGCGCCCCAGGCGCGCTGGCCGCATGCCGCGGCTCAGCGCTCGACGATCGCCACCACGCCCATGCCGCCGGCGGTGCAGATCGAGATCAGCGCCCGCCCGCCGCCGCGTTCGACCAACTGCTTGGCCACCGTGGCGACGATGCGCGCGCCGGTCGCCGCGAACGGATGGCCGGTGGCCAGCGAGGACCCCAGCGGATTGATCTTGGCCGGATCGATCTGCCCCAGCGGCGCGTCCAGGCCGAGCCGGGTTCGGCAGTAGTCCTCGCTCTCCCAGGCGCGCAGCGTGCACAGCACCTGCGCGGCGAAGGCCTCATGGATTTCGTAGATATCGAAGTCCTGCAGGCTCAGGTTGTGCCGCTTGAGCATGTCCGGCACGGCGATGGTCGGCGCCATCAGCAGGCCTTCGCCGTGCACGAAGTCCACCGCGGCGACCTGCGCATCGCGCAGGTACGCCATCGGCACATGGCCGTGCGCCTGCGCCCATTCCTCCGAGGCCAGCAGCACCGCGGCGGCGCCGTCGGTCAGCGGCGTGGAGTTGGCCGCGGTCAGGGTGCCGCGGCCGCTGGTCTTGTCGAACGCCGGCTTCAGCGTGGCGAGCTTTTCCAGCGAGGTGTCGGCGCGCAGGATGTTGTCGCGCTCCACGCCGCGGAACGGCGCGATCAGGTCGGCGAAGAAGCCGCGCTCGTAGGCCGCGGCCAGCTTGTGGTGCGAGGACACCGCCCAGGCGTCCTGCGAATCGCGCGCGATGTTCCACTGTTTGGCCATGTCCTCGCAGTGGTCGCCCATGCTCTTGCCGGTGCGCGGCTCGGCCACGCCGGGGAACTCGGGCTTGAGTTCGGCGAACTTGAAGCTGCGGGTCAGCGCGCGGATCTTGTCGCCGGTGGTCTTGGCGCGGTTGGCGGCCAGCAGCCGCGCGCGCAGCTTCTTGCCGTACACGATCGGCACTTCCGACGTGGTGTCCGAACCGCCGCCGATGCCCGACTCGATCTGCCCCAGCGCGATCTTGTTGGCCACGGTGATGATGCTGTCCAGGCTGGTGCCGCAGGCGCGCTGCAGGGTGATGCCCGGCGTCAGCGGCGACAGCCCCGACGACAGCGCGGCCTCGCGGCCCAGGTTCCAGTCGCTGGAGTGCTTGATCACCGCCCCCATCGCCACCTCGCCCAGCTGCTGGCCGTGCAGGCCGTAGCGCTCGACCAGCGCGCCCAGCGTGCGCACCGACATGCCGAGGTTCCCGACATCCGCATACGCCGTGTTCTGCCGGCAAAACGGAATACGGACGCCGCCGAGAATGGCGACGGGACGGGCTACTGGCATGGGATTACCTCGCGCGAGGGGTCGGGGACATGGCCTGCACGTTAGCGCAGGCATAATGAAGCGAGTGTAGCTTTGCGCCCGCGACGGGCCAACCGCCAAGCCATGAGCCAAGCCATTGCCAGCATGAATGCCCGCGGCGTGATCGCCCTGGAACTGTCCGCCGGGCTCGCCCCGGCCCACGCGGCGCTGCCGCACGCCCTGGCCGCGGAGCTGGCCGAGAAGGTCGGCCGCGACCTGGCGCAACTGGTGCCGGCGGTGCGCGAGCTGGAATTAAGCCTGGCCGGCGCGCATTTCGACCCCGCCGAGGTGCTGCGCCCGGGCTGGCCGATGCACCGCCGCCTGGACGAACTGCGCGCGCGCGCGCCCGGCCGCGACGCCGGCCCGCGCCTGCTGGCGTTCGGCGCCGATGCCGACGGCGCCGTGCCGCTGCCGTTCCAGGCCGACACCGCCCTGCTCGGCGGCGCGCTGCGGGTGGTGCCGTTCCTGCTCAGCGGCCCGGCCGAGACGCTGCAACCGGTCGCCGAGGCGCTGGAAGAGGTGTTGCTGGCACAGGGCATGGCGCAGCCGGACACCGCACTGCTGGCGCAGCAGGCGTTCGGCGCGCAGATCGAGCACGCACGCTATCTGACGGTCAACGACCTGGCCGCGATGATGTCGATGCAGTACGACAACCAGGGCCTGGCGCCGCTGTGGCCGCTGATCGAGACCGCGTTGCTCGCGCCGGACCAGGAGGAATGGCTGGCCAGCCCGCCCGAGCCGCTGCTGCGCTACCGCGGCGGCGAAGTACGCATGGCCTTGTTCGACCCGGCCAGCTGGTGCGCGCACTACGCCCACGACCGCCAGGACTGCGAGCGCCTGCAGCGGGTCTACGAACACTACCTGGCCCGGCAGCGGCAGCTGGCCGCGGTGCTGGAAGCGCACGGCATGCCGGTGCTGTACGTGCATTGCGAGGCCGGCGAGGACGCGCGGCAGGCGTTGCTGGCGGCGTGAATCGGGTTTGATCGTGGGGTGGCACGGCGACTGAGGCGCGCAAGCGAACTTGCGGCGCTCTGGCCGCGTGGTCCTGCGATTAGCGCGTCGGCGCCGAGGCTGTGCAACGCCGCCTGCGTCCATCGCTTCGTGCGTCGCGACTGAAGTCGCTCCCACAGGAGTGGCGGCTGGGCGCTGAGCGCTCTGTAGATGGGGTTTCAACCCCACCTGTGCCGAAGCCGGCAGCCTCCCGGCAGATCCCGCCTCGCGCCATCGACCCAGATAGGCACCGAAGCCAGCCGACTTCCCGGCTTCGCTCGTCGCGGCTGAAGTCGCTCCCACACAGGAGTTCGTCGCGCTGGCTGGGTGCACCGTGGGAGGGACTTCAGTCCCGACTGCTGCCGAAGCCGGCCAACTTCCCCACTTCGGTGGTCGCGGCTGAAGACGCTCCTACACAAGCGGACGCATTTCCTGCACAGGCAGGCTCTGGCGGCCTGCACCAGGGCTGTAGAAGCGGTTTCAATCCCGACTGGCGGCTCCAAAGTCGGCGGATTTGCCGACGTCAGAGCGCGTCGCCGCCGGTGGCCCGAAGCCACCGGCGGCGCGCTTGCATCGGCGTACGACGACCTGCCGCTTACTGCGCGGAAGGTGCCGCCGGGGCGGCCGCGGTCGCGTTGCCCTTGATCACGCCGCAGGCCAGGCGGCCGCCGGCGTTGCCGGTGGGCTGGGTCTTGTAGTCGTCCGCGTCGGCGTGGACGATCACCGCATGGTTGAGGATGTCGAAGCCGTCGCCCTTGCCGATGTTGACGTTGTTGGATACCGGCGCGTCGATCGTGGCCTTGCCGTCGGCGTCGGCCTTCAGGTTCGGCATGTCGCCGCCGTGGTGCGGGTCGGCGCTGACCTGGCCGTGTTCGGACTTGGCCGGGTTGAAGTGGCCGCCGGCGCTGCTGCCGTCGGGCGCGCTGCAATCGCCGAACTCGTGGATGTGGAAGCCGTGCTCGCTGTTGGGCTTGAGCCCGGTGATGGTGCCGGTGACGTGCACGACGCCATCGACCGTGTCGAACTTGACCTCGCCGGCGACCTGGTTGCCCTGGGTCGGGCTCAGTGCGGCGCTGGCGGCGGCCTGGGCGGGCGTGGCGGCGGGCGCGGGTTCTGCGGCCGGTGCCGGGGTGGCGGCGGGCGTCGCGGCCGCAGCGGGGGCGTCGGCAGCGGCAGGCGCTTCGCGCTTGCAGGCGCCGAGCGCGAGGGTGGTGGCCAGGAACAGGACGGTGGGAAGCGTACGCATGGTGGTTCTCCTTGAGGGGCCGCGGAATGCGGACGTTCGCCGCGGAGCACGCTCCGGGCGGATGATCGGTTAGCGCAACACGCGGATCACGCCGCAGGCCACGCGCGCGCCGGCGTTGCCGGCCGGCTGGCTGCGGTAGTCGTCGGCATCGGCATGCGCGACCAGCGCGCGGCCGGCGATGTCGTTGGCCGCGCCGCCGCCGAGCACCACGCCGTGCAACAGCACATCCACTTGGGCGACGCCGTCGGCGTTGGCGCTGAGGTTGTCCATGTCGCCGGCATGGTGCGGACCGCTGCCGGCCCGGCCATGCGGACCGCCGAGCGGATTGAAGTGGCCGCCGGCGCTGCTGGCGTCGGCCGCACTGCAATCGCCGCGCTCGTGCACGTGGAACGCGAACGCGCGGTTGGGCTGCAGGCCGCCGAGGGTGCCGGTGATGCGCACGCCACCGGGCGCGGCGACCAGCGACAGCTTGCCGCTGACCAGGCTGCCGGAGGCCGGGGCGAGCACCGCCTGCGCCTGCTGTGCGGTGCCACTGGTGGGCATCGGCGGCGCTTTCGGCGGCGGCGGCGGCGGCGCTACCGGCGGCGCACTGCTGCAGCCGGCCAGTATCAGCAACGCGCTTCCCACGATGGCATGCAAGCTGTAACGCATCGGCATTGGCTCCTTGTGCAGCGAAAACTAGAGAGGTGGCCGTTCACAGCTCATGAAGGCTGCGCCCGGCGGGCAAGTCTAAACCGGCGCTGCGCGCCGGTTCGGGATTCGGGATTCGGGATTCGGGATTCGGGATTCGGGATTCGGGAATCGGGATTCGGGATTCGGGATTCGGGAATCGGGAATCGGGAATCGGGAATCGGCAGAGCGTCGCAGCGGTTGCTTACGAAGTCTGCGGAGAAATCAGACAAGGCCCGTTGCTTTCCGGGTCCCCGGTCCCGAGTCCCGGGTCCCGGCCGCACTCAGCGCCGGCGCCGGCCCGGGCCGAGCTTGCGGGTGACCGTGTTGCGGCCCACGCCCAGGCGCGCGGCGGCTTCGGCACGGCGGCCCTGGGTGAAGCGCAGCGCCACTTCCAGCAGCGCTTTGTCGAAACGGTCGCGCGCTTCCGCGTGCAGGCCCTCGGCGCCGTCGGTCAGGCGCTGCTGCGCCCAGGCCGACAACTGCGCATCCCATTCGCCGCCCTCGCCGCTGCGCTCGCGGCGGCTGCCGCGCAGCAGCGCGCCGTCCACGTCGTGCGCGTCGATGACCTCGGCCGGCGCCAGCGCGGCCAGCCGCCAGCACACGTTCTCCAGTTCGCGCACGTTGCCCGGCCAGGCGTAGCCGCGCAACGCGTCCAGCGCCGCCGGCGACAGCCGTTTGGGCGGGGTGTCGAGCTTGCGCGCGGCCATCGCCAGGAAGTTCTCGGCCAGCTGCGGCACGTCGGCACGGCGCTCGCGCAGCGGCGGCAGCTGCAGCCGCACCACGTCCAGCCGATGCAGCAGGTCGGCGCGGAAGCGGCCCTGTTCGACCAGCGCCTCCAGGTCCTGGTGGGTCGCGGCGATCACCCGCACGTCGACCCGGATCAGTTCGCGGCCGCCGACGCGGAAGAATTCGTTCTCGGCCAGCACGCGCAGCAGCCGGGTCTGCAGCGGCAGCGGCATGTCGCCGATCTCGTCCAGGAACAGGGTGCCGCCGTCGGCCTGTTCGAAGCGGCCGATGTGGCGCCGCTGCGCGCCGGTGAAGGCGCCGGCCTCGTGGCCGAACAGTTCGCTTTCCAGCAGCTCGGCCGGGATCGCCGCGGTGTTGAGCGCGACGAACGGCTTGCGCGCGCGCGGCGACTCGGTGTGCAGCGCGTGCGCGACCAGTTCCTTGCCGGTGCCGGTTTCGCCGTTGATCAGCACCGACAGCGGCGCCTGCGCCAGGCGGCCGATGGCGCGGAACAGCGCGCGCATCGCCGGGGTATCGCCGATCAGTTCGGCGCTGCCCTGGCTGGACACCGGCAGCGCGACCTCGGCGACGCCGCCGGCCTCCGGCAGCGCGCGCGCGGCCAGCGCCACCGCGTCGTCCAGGTCGAACGGCTTGGACAGGAATTCGTGCGCGCCGCCGCGGAACGCGCCGGCGGTGCTGGCCACGTCGGTGTAGGCGGACATCACGATCACCGGCAGTTGCGGATGCGCGGCCTTGAGCTTGTCCAGCAGCACCAGGCCGTCGTCGCCGGGCATGCGCACGTCGGTGAACAGCAGGTCCGGCAGCGGACGCTGCGCCAGCGCCTGCAACGCCGAGGCGGCGCTGTCGAAGCCGTCCACGCTGTAGCCGGCGTCGCGCAAGGCGGTGGACAGCACGAAGCGGACCGAGCGGTCGTCGTCGACCACCCAGATGCGTTGCGATCCTTCCAGGGATTCGGTCATCGGAATGCTCCTATTCGGGGTCCGCTGCGGCCTGCGGCAGCAGCAGGGTGAAAACGGTATGCCCGGGGCGGGAGCGGAAGGTCAGCGAACCGGCGTGCTCGCGCGCCACCTGCTGCGCCAGCGCCAGGCCCAGGCCGCTGCCTTCGGCGCGGCCGCTGACCAGCGGCAGGAACAGGTGCTCGGCCAGTTCCTCCGGCACGCCACGGCCGTCGTCGACGATCTCCAGGCGCACGCCGCGCGCATGCACGCGGTCGCGGATGCGCTGGGCGTGCTCGACGCGGGTGCGCAGGGTCACCTGCGCGGCGCCGGCCTGGATCGCGTTGCGGACCAGGTTCCACACCGCCTGGGTCAGGCGGTCGGCGTCGCCGAGGAATTCGGGAATGCTGGGGTCGTAGTCGCGCTGCAAGCGCACCGACCAGCCGCCTTCGTTCTCGGCCAGGCGCAGCACCCGTTCCAGCACCGCGTGGATGTTGAGCATGGCGTGCGGCCGCGCCGGCGCCGGCGACAGCAACTGGTCGAGCAGGCTGTTGAGGCGCTCGATCTCCGCGCCGATCAGGTCGATCAGCTCGCGCTCGTCCTCGTCGCGATGCTGCGCGCGCCGCGCCAGCAGCTGCGCTGCGCCCTTGAGTCCGGCCAGCGGATTGCGCAGTTCGTGGGCCAGCCCCTTCAACGCCGCGCCGAGCGCGTTGGGCAACGCCTGGGCCGGATCCGGGGTGGGGAATTCGTCGACCGGATGCGCTTCCAGCAGCCAGCCGCCATTGTCCATCCGCGACAGCCAGCCCTCGGCGAAGCGCGGGGTCTCGCCGGGAATGGCCAGGGCCATGCGGTGCAGGCGCAGCACGTCGCGCTCGTCGTTGAGCAGGAACCGCGCCAGCGCGTCGCCCTGCACTTCCAGCGAGGCCAGCGGCTGGTCGAGCAGGCGCCGCACGCTCACGCCCAGCCAGCGCGCGAAGGCCGGATTGGCGCCGAGCAGGCGGCCGTCGGCATCGGCCCAAACCACCGGGGTGCCGAGCGCGTCGAGCGGGGGCGGAGGCGACGTCATCTGCATTGCACCAATGTAGTGCAAAGGCTGCCGGAAGGCGCTGAACGCCTGGCCGGGCGGGCCATTTGCCGGAACCTGCCGGCAACGTCGGCCGGCACCGAGGCGCGGCCTGTCGCAGCCACCGCGGCCGGCGGGCACGAGGCGCCGCGGGCAACGGGGGAACCAATGAGTGGGGGTCGGGCGAGGCTAGCGGCCACGCGGGAATACCTCAGATCGCTAAGAAAACTGCCGTCGTTCCGCCCCATGGAGCGCCGGCGATGGCCACTGACCGCCAGGACCGGCGCATACCGGCCGCAGGCGGGATTGCCGCAGCGGCCCGCGACGCGAGGTCGCGGGCCGGTCTTGCTCAGGACTCGTACGCGGCTTCGCCGTGCGAGGTGATGTCCAGACCCTCGCGCTCGGCTTCTTCCGACACCCGCAGGCCGAACACCAGCTTGGCGACCAGGAAGCCGACCACCGAGACCACGCCGATCCAGACCACGGTCACGCCGACGCCGGTGGCCTGCACCAGCACCTGATGGCCCATGGTCACGCCTTCGGCATAGCCGGCGCCGCCCAGGGCCTTGTCGGTGAACACGCCGGTCAGGATCGCACCGACGATGCCGCCGACGCCGTGCACGCCGAACACGTCCAGCGTGTCGTCGGCGTTGAGCAGCTTCTTCAGCCCGGTCACGCCCCACACGCAGATCGCGCCGGCGGCCACGCCGATGGCGATCGCGCCGAACGGGCCGACGGTGCCGGCAGCCGGGGTGATGCCGACCAGGCCGGCGACCATGCCCGAGGCCACGCCCAGCGCCGAGGACTTGCCCTTGACCAGCTTCTCGACCAGCGACCAGGCCAGCACCGCGGCGGCGGTGGCCAGCAGCGTGTTGAGGAAGGCCAGTGCCGCAGTGGCGTTGGCTTCCAGCGCCGAACCGGCGTTGAAGCCGAACCAGCCCACCCACAGCAGCGAGGCGCCGACGAAGGTCAGGGTCACGTTGTGCGGCTTGAGCGCGGTCTGGCCGAAGCCCAGGCGCTTGCCGACGAAGTAGGAACCGACCAGGCCGGCTATACCGGCATTGATGTGCACCACGGTGCCGCCGGCGAAGTCCAGCGCGCCCTTGGTGAACAGGAAGCCCGGCGCCGCCCACACCATGTGCGCCAGCGGCAGGTAGCCGAAGGTGAACCAGATGACGACGAACAGCAGCACCGCGGCGAACTTCACGCGCTCGGCGAAGGCGCCGACGATCAGCGCGCCGGTGATGCCGGCGAAGGTCAGCTGGAAGGCGACGAACACGTATTCCGGCAGTTTGAAGCCCTTGGAGAAGGTATCGGCCAGCGTGGTGGTATCCACGCCGTGCAGCAGCGCCTTGTTGAGCGTGCCGACGAACGGGCCGCCATCGGCGAAGGCCAGGCTGTAGCCGTACAGCACCCACAGGACCGCGATCAGCGAGAACACCACGCCGACCTGGATCAGTACCGACAGCACGTTCTTGGAGCGCACCATGCCGCCGTAGAACAGCGCCAGCCCCGGCACCACCATCAGCAGCACCAGCAGCGTGGAGGTCAGCATCCAGGCGACGTCGCCCTTGTCCACCACCGGCGCGGCGGCTTCGGGCGCGGCGGCGGCGGCCGGCGGCGCCGGCGGCGTCAGTTGTTCGGTGACCACGTCCGGCGTCGGCGCCGGGGTCACTTCGGCCTGGGCGAAGGCCGTGCCCGGCACGCCCATCGCCATCGCGCTGACCAGCATCAGCATGCATACCGCGTAGAACCGGGCCTTCCACCCGGAGAAAAGACCTGTCTTCATGAGGGGCTCCAGGGTGGGGTTAGAGCGCATCTGCGCCGATCTCGCCGGTGCGGATCCGGATGACCTGTTCGATCGCGGTGACGAAGATCTTGCCGTCGCCGATCTTGCCGGTCCCGGCCGCGGTCTGGATCGCCTCGACCACGGCCTCCAGACGCTCGTCGGTCACCACGGTCTCGATCTTGATCTTGGGCAGGAAGTCGACGACGTACTCGGCACCGCGGTACAGCTCGGTGTGGCCTTTCTGCCGGCCGAAGCCCTTGACCTCGGTGACGGTGATGCCGGACACGCCTGCCTGCGACAAGGCCTCGCGGACCTCGTCGAGCTTGAATGGCCGGATGATGGCGGTGATCAGTTTCATGCGCATACCCCGTTGGTGGAAGGAGCCGGCCGCCGAACGCCGGCCGGCGGTTTGCATGTCATCGGCGCCGCGAACGGCGCCGTCCTGCTGCGCGGTGCGTCCCGCGGATCACGCCGTGGCGCGGCGCACGGCAGTGCGACGGCAACGGCGACGTGGGAGGGAGCGTGGCCCACGGCACGCAAGCGCTGTCTTTCGTGGTGCATCCCCTGGAAAACCGGCTGTTGCGACTGATTCGGGCGCGGACCACCGGCACGGCTCCCCAGCCGAGTAGGTGGCGGCGATGACGAAGGAGGGAGGGGTAACCTTCGCCATCGCCGCGCGTGGAACTCAGTTGGCGTAGTACAGCTGGTATTCCAGCGGGTGCGTTGCGGCGCGGAACTTGGTCACTTCCTGCATCTTCAGCGCGATGTAGCCGTCGATGAAGTCGTCGCTGAACACGCCGCCGGCCTTGAGGAACTCGCGGTCGGCGTCGAGCGCTTCCAGCGCCTGGTCGAGGCTGGAGCACACCTGCGGGATCTTCTTCTCTTCTTCCGGCGGCAGGTCGTACAGGTCCTTGTCGCTGGGCGCGCCCGGGTCGATCTGGTTCTTGATGCCGTCCAGGCCGGCCATCATCAGCGCGGCGAAGGTCAGGTAGCCGGACTGCAGCGGATCCGGGAAACGGATCTCGATGCGGCGCGCCTTCGGGTTGGACACCCACGGAATGCGGCACGAGGCCGAGCGGTTGCGCGCCGAGTAGGCCAGCATCACCGGCGCCTCGAAGCCCGGGACCAGGCGCTTGTAGCTGTTGGTACCGGAGTTGGTGAAGGCGTTGATCGCCTTGGCGTGCTTGAAGATGCCGCCGATGTACCACAGCGCCATCTGCGACAGGCCGCCGTAGCCGTCGCCGGAGAACAGGTTGGTGCCGCCCTTGGCCAGCGACTGGTGCACGTGCATGCCCGAGCCGTTGTCGCCGACGATCGGCTTGGGCATGAAGGTCGCGGTCTTGCCGTTGCGGTAGGCGACGTTCTTGATGATGTACTTCATCATCATCAGCTCGTCGGCCTTCTTCACCAGCGAGTTGAACTTGGTGCCGATCTCGCACTGGCCGGCGGTGGCCACTTCGTGGTGGTGCACCTCGACCTCGATGCCGACCTGCTCCAGGGTCTTGCACATTTCAGCGCGCAGGTCCTGCAGCGAGTCGGTCGGCGGCACCGGGAAGTAGCCGCCCTTGACCGCCGGACGGTAGCCGCTGTTGCCGCCTTCGATCTTGCTGCCGCTGCTCCACGCCGCTTCTTCCGAATCGATCTTGAAGAAGGTGTGGCCCATCTCGTTGCCGAAGCGCACGCCGTCGAAGATGAAGAATTCCGGCTCCGGGCCGAAGAACGCCTGGTCGGCGATGCCGCTGGACTTCAGGTAGGCCTCGGCGCGCTTGGCCACGCCGCGCGGGTCGCGGTCGTAGCTCTGCATGGTGGCCGGATCGAGGATGTCGCAGGTCAGGACCAGGGTCGGGTCGGCCATGAACGGATCGATGAACGCGGTGTCGGCGTCGGGCAGCAGGACCATGTCCGACTCGTTGATGCCCTTCCAACCCGAGATCGAGCTGCCGTCGAACATCTTGCCCTCTTCGAACAGCGCCGGCTCGATGATGCTCACGGGGAAGGTCACGTGCTGCTGCACGCCGCGCATATCGACGAACCGCAGGTCGACGAACTCGACCTTGTTGTCCTTGACCAGCTTCTCAATATTTTCCGCAGACATCGATGAAACCTCGGGTTGGTGAATGACTTGCCCAGTAACAGCAATCGCCGTGCCAACTGTGACCGGTTCACAAGTCCTTGATTTTGGTGAAGGGAGCACGCCAACGGGGCGAAATCCATGCACCAAAATAGTTCGATAGCGATTGAGAGCACCAAAATGGTGCTCGAGGCAATGTTTTATCCTTGCCCGGCTTTCCTCCCCACAAGCCGAACCCTCCCCCCATGAGCGACATGTTCTCCGCCCTGCTGCTGGGCATCCTCGAAGGCCTGACCGAATTCCTGCCGGTCTCCAGCACCGGCCACCTGCTGATCGCCGAGCAATGGCTCGGCCGCCGCTCGGACTTCTTCAACATCGTGATCCAGGCCGGCGCGATCCTGGCCACCACCCTGGTGTTCCGGCAGAAGCTATGGACGCTGGCCACCGGGCTGGGCGACCGCGCCAACCGCGACTACGTGCTCAAGCTGGGCACCGCGTTCCTGGTCACCGCGGTGGTCGGCCTGGCGGTGCGCAAGGCCGGCTGGCAGCTGCCGGAAACGGTGCAGCCGGTGGCCTGGGCCTTGGTGATCGGCGGCGTGTGGATGCTGGTGGCCGAGCATTTCGCCGCGCGCATGCCCGAGCGCGAGCTGGTGACCTGGAAGGTGGCCATCGCGGTGGGCCTGGCGCAGGTGGTGGCCGGCGTGTTTCCCGGCACCTCGCGCTCGGCCGCGACGATCTTCCTGGCGATGCTGCTGGGCCTGAGCAAGCGCTCGGCCGCGGCCGATTTCGCGTTCCTGGTCGGCATCCCGACCATGTTCGCGGCCAGCGGCTATTCGTTCCTGGAGCTGTACAAGAACGGCGCGGTGGGCAGCGAGGATTGGGGCGACGTGGCCGTCGCCTTCGCCGCCGCGGTGGTGACCGGCTTCATCGTGGTGAAGTGGCTGCTGGGCTACATCAAGTCGCACCGCTTCACTGCGTTCGCGGTGTACCGCATCGTGCTCGGTGCGGCGCTGCTGCTGTGGCTGCCGGCGGCCTGAGGGCTGGTTGGCTGGCGGCCGGACCCTCACCCCAACCCCTCTCCCGAGGGGAGAGGGGCTAGCGGCTGTTCCTTCTCCCGTCGGGAGAAGGTGCCCCGCAGGGCCGGATGAGGGTACGGGCGAAGCCTCGCTCACCCAACTCCGCGAGTCGCTTTCGCGCCGGACCCTCACCCCAACCCCTCTCCCGACGGGAGAGGGGCTAGCGGTTGTTCCCTTCTCCCATCGGGAGAAGGTGGCCCGCAGGGCCGGATGAGGGTACGGGCGCAGCCTCGCGCACCCAACTCCGCGAGTCGCTTTCGCGCCGTACCCTCACCCCAACCCCTCTCCCGACGGGAGAGGGGCTAGCGGCTGCTCCCTTCTGCCATCGGGGGAAGGTGGCCCGCAGGGCCGGATGAGGGTACGGGCGCAGCCTCGCGCACCCCAACTCCGCGAGACGCTTCGCGCCGGACCCTCACCTCAACCCCTCTCCCCGACGGGAAAGGGGCTTCAGGCAAGCTTGGGATTCAGGCTGTACGTGCCATGGAGGCTGGCCTCGGCCAGCACATGGCCTTGCATCGCGCGCAGCGCGTCGGCGGCGGTGAAGCGCGCCGGCAGGTCCAGCGTAGCCACGTCCAGCGCGAACAGGCGGAAGAAGTAGCGGTGCAGGCGCAGGTCGTTGGCCGGCGGGTACGGGCCGTCGTAGCCGTAGTAGTCGCCGCCCATCTGCGCGTCGCCGGCGAACCAGTCGGTATAGCTGTTCAAACCCTGCCGCGCGCCAGGCAGGCCGGGCGGTTGCCGCTTGCCCTTGGCCACGACGCCGTCGCTGGCGCTGCCTTCGGCGATCTCGCGCAGGTCGGCCGGAAGATCAACGGCAGCCCAATGCACGAAATTGGTGCGTGGCTGCTCGACCGGGATCTGCACGTCCTCGCGGCCGACCATCTCGGCCACGGTCGGTACGTCCGGATCGATGCACAGCAGCGCGAACGCCGCGGTGCCGGCCGGGACGTCGTCCCAGGCCAGGTGCGGATTGCGATTGGCGGCGAAGCCGTCGGCCTGGCCCATCGCGTAGGTCGCGGCGATCGGCTGGCCGGGCTGGATGCTGTCACTGCGAAGACGCATGCGAAAACTCCTGTGGGGGGAATCAGGTTTCGGCGTAGCCGAGGCGCACGGCCACCGGCGTGAGCAGCGCGAACGCGGCCGCCAGCGGCGCGGCGTAGGCGCGCCAGTGGCCGGACGGCAGGCGCGGCGGACCGATCGTGGGCACGCTCGGGAACGGAATGCCGAAGGCCTGTTGCAGCGCCGCGGCCACCCCGGCCGGATCGGCCTCGATGCCGTCCAGGCGCAGCAGGCGGTGCGGATACAGGTCCTGCTCGTGCAAGTCGGCGACCTGGGTCAGCACCGCCGCCAGCCAGCGCGCGCCGGTCTCCGGGGTGGCCAGGCCGAGCGGCGCCGGGGCGCCGTTGGCCAGCCAGTCCAGCAGCATGTCGCGCGGGTCGCGCAGCGCGATCAGCAGCCGCCCTTCCGGCAGCTGCGGGCGCAGCGCGCGCAGCAGCGCGTTGTCCCACCACAGCAGCCAATCGACGATGTTGCCGTCGTCGATGCCGCGTGCCGGCAGCTGCGCGCGCCACTCGGCGATCAGCGCCGCGCCGTCGAGTTCGCCGCTGTCGAGCTCGGGGACGGTGCGGTAGCGCTGGAAGCCGTCGGTGGGCGGCTGCACGCCGAAGCGGTCGCTGCGCAGCACCTGGCTGGTCGCGTCCATCACCGCGATCACCCGCTCCACGCCGCTGCCCGGCGCGCCCCATACGAACAGCGGCCGCGCAGGCTGTTGCGGATCGATCTCGGCCAACGCCGGCCACGCCGTCGTGGCCTGGCCCAGCGGCGGCAGCGGCAGGCGATGCGGCAGCTGCTCCTGCTGGAACGCCAGCCAGGTCGCCAGCGCCTCGGCCGAGTGCCCGGCGCGGTCCTGCACCGCCGCCAGCCACGGCCGCAGCGTGGTCTGCTCGTTCTCGGGCATGCGCTGCATCAGGCCACGCACGTGGGCGATGGCGGCGTCGTGCTCGCCACGCTCCAGCAGCGCTTCGACCAGGCGCTCCTCGCCGCTGATGCGGCCCGGCTCCAGGGCCACGATGCGCTGCGCCACGGCCTCGCCTTGATCGCGTTCGCCGGCCATGTCGTGCACCCGCAGCTGCGCTTCCAATGCCGGCACGTGGCCCGGCATCGCCGCCTGCCAGCGCGCGATCAGCGCGCGCGCCTCGGCGCCGCCGACCGGCTCCAGCGCCAGCCGCGCCAGCCACAGGTCGTGCGCATCGGTGGTGGTGGCCAGCGCCGCTTCCAGGGTGGCGCGGGCATCCTCGACCGCCCCCAGCCGCTGCCAGGCGATCAACGCTGCATGCAGGGTGCGGCGGTCGGCCGGGGCGGCGCCCAGTGCGCGCCGCAGGTGCTCCAGCGCATCGGCCGGGCGCCCGGCCTGCAAGGCGTATTCGCCGGCCAGCCGGCGCATGCCGGCGGTGTCGCTGACCGGATCGGCCAGCACCGCGTCCAGCGCGGCGATGGCGTCGTCGAGGCGGCCCTGGCGGTACGCCAGCTGCGCGACCAGCGCCATCAGCGCGCTGGTGCCGCGGGTCAGCGTGGCGACGCGGCGGAACGCGGTCTCGGCGAATGCCAGGTGCTGCTTGTCCAGGTAGGCGAAACCGAGCGCGTACAGCAAGCGCGGATCGTCGGGCAGCGCCTTGCTCGCGCGCGACAGCAGCGCCAGCGCGCGGTCGGCATCGCCGCGGCGCAGCGCCAGCATGCCGTCCAGGCCCAACAGTTGCGGATGTTCCGGATCCAGCCGCGCGGCGGTGCGGCTGAGCCGCTCCACTTCGTCCAGATCGCCGCGGCCCAGCGCCAGATGGGCGCGCATCACGTAGGCCAGGAACTGGTTGGGATCCAGCGCGGCGGTGCGTGCCAGCGCGTCCTCGGCCTGGGCCAGGTCGTTGGCGCTGAGCAGCATGCCGGCGCGCAGCAGGTGCAGGCCGGCGTCTTCCGGCGCCAGCGCGATGGCCTGGTCGATGCTGACCAGCGCAGCGGCGGTGTCGCCGTTCTGTTGCTGCGCCAGCGCCAGCCAGCGGTGCGCCTGCGCGTCGGCGGCGGCGTCGGCCACCCAGGCCTGGGCGATGCGCAGCGCGTCGGCGTTGGCCTGGCGGCGCAGGGCGTCGAGAATTTGCTCTTGCATGAGGGTCCGGCTCTGGGCAAACCGGCATTGTAACGGGAGCGCCCGGCCGGCCTGCGCCTGGGCGCGCTGGACGCGTCACCAATTCGCGCGCAGGCCGCGTTGGGTCTGGCAGGCCGTCGGTTGGTGCTGCGTGGCGCGACGCCGGTCGGGTCAAGCGACGCGGTGCCGGCTGGCGGTCTGCCAGGTCCCACCGGCAGGGCCACGCACGGCGCGGCCCGCCCTGCAAACGGCGACAGACCCTAGCTCAGGCAGGCAGGCCGTCGGTCAGGCGTTCGGCCACCCAGCGCTCGGCGAACCCGTCGCCGCGCGCATTCTCGATGAAGCCGCAGTGCCCGCCCCAGCGCGCGATTTCCAGCCGCGCCAGGTCCGGCAGGCGCAGGTTGCGGAAATCGTCCAGCGGGATCACCGGGTCGTCCTCGGCCATCAGGATGTCGGCCGGCACGCTCAGGTTGCGCAAGCGCTCGCCGGCGATCGAATAGCTTTCGAAATACGCATCCAGGCTGGCGAAGCCGGCATGGCGCTGCGCCAGCCAGCCCATCAACTCGCGCATGTCCAGCGCCAGGGTGGCATCGTCGTAGCCGTGCCGGTCGGGGAACAGCTCGCGCTTGCGCAGCAGCGATTCGCGCCACTTGCGGCGGAAATACCAGTCGTAGAACTGCGGGCCATGCTCGATCCGATGCATGGTGGTGGCCGGATCCAGCAGCGGGCACACCGCCGCCACGTGCTGCAGCGGCAGGCCGGCGTCGGGGGCGCGCAGCGCCAGGCGCAACGCGAAATTGCCGCCCAGCGAATAGCCGGCGGCCAGCAGGATCGGCGCCGGAAAACGCCGCCACAGGTCGCCGGCGGCGTTGACCACTTCGTCCAGGCGCTCGGAGTGGAACAGGTCCACGTTGAGGTGGTGGGTCCCGCCGTGGTCGCGGAAGTTGAGCCGGAACACCTGGTAGCCGCGCGCCAGCAGTTGCGCCGCGGTCAGGCGCATGTAGCTGGAGTCGGCGCTGCCTTCCCAACCGTGCAGCAGCAACACGGTGCCGCGCGGCTCGGCAACGCCGGCCGGCACGCTCAGCCAGCCCTGCAGGCGTACGCCGTCGCCGCCATCCAGGATGTGCGAGGTGGTGGTCGCGCCGCTGGCGGCGAGCAGCTGTTCGCCGCGGCGCACGCGCAGCGCGCTGGAGCCCAGCACCGATTGCAGGTGCGGGTTGCGCAGCCAACGCGGGGGGAGGTAGTCGGCGGCATTCATCATCGGCAGCGAGCTTGCGCCGGGCGATTGGAGCAATAGGTCAAATCGCCCGGACCGCAGTGTTCCATGGTTCAGCGTTGCGCCATCGCCGCGACGATGCGCGCGCGCGCGATCTCGGCGATGCGCCGGCGCCCTTCCACGTCCTGCAGCCGGATCGGTTCCAGGAAGTGCACCTCGGCCACCCGGCCCGGCTCGCCCAGCAGGCGCAGGAAATTGGCGAAGAAGCTCTCGTGCGGGCCGAACGCGATGACCGTCTGCGCCGAACCGCCGGCGCCGTAGCGCACCGCCACCGGCTGCACCGCCACCTCGGCCTCCACCGCGGCCTGGAAGATGCGCGCGTGGAACGGGCCGACATCGTGGCCGCCGCGGGTGCGCCCCTCCGGGAACACGCCGACCGAGCGCCCCGAGCGCAGCCGTTCCAGCATCGCCTGCAGCACCCCGCCCAGCGATTCGGTGTTGCCGCGCTGGTGGAAGATGGTCTGGCCGCGCGTGGCCAGCCAGCCGACCAGCGGCCAGCCGGCGATCTCGCGCTTGGCGACGAAGCCCATCATGCGCTGGCTGTGCAGCATCACGATGTCGATCCAGCTGACGTGGTTGGCCACGAACAGCACCGGATTGGGCAGCGGCGTGCCGACCCGGCGCACGCGCAGGCCGAAGATGCGCAGCAACCAGGTCGACCACCAGCACACCACGCGGTCGCCGAACGATTCGACGCCGGCGCGGCCGGGCGACAGCGCCATGCACGCCAGCAGGAACGGCAACGACACCAACACGTGCAACGCCAGCAGCGGAACGCGGTAGCCGTAACGGACCCAGCGCAGCGCCCCACCGTGGTGGTGCGTGGCGGTTGAGGAGAACTCGCTCATTCTGGTCAGGGTACCGGAAGCCGGGAGGGAAGCACCCTATTGTGTCAGCATGAAGACGGTTACGGCTGAGTGCACGCTAATTGCGTGCGATCACCGCCAGGGTCAGCCGCGACACGCAGACCGGCTTGCCGGCCGCGTCCTCGATGCGGATCTCCCAGACCTGGGTGGCGCGGCCCACGTGCAGCGGCCGCGCGGTGCCGGTGACCGTGCCGGCGCGGGCCGCGCGCAAGTGGTTGGCGTTGATCTCCAGGCCCACGCAGATCCGGTCCGGCGCCACGCACAGGTTGCCGGCGCTGCTGCCCAGGGTTTCGGCCAGCACCACCGAGGCGCCGCCGTGCAGCAGTCCGTACGGCTGCAGCGTGCGCGCATCGACCGGCATCGTCGCGCGCAGCCAGTCCGGCCCGGCCTCGGTGAAGACGATGCCCAGGTGCGCGATCAGAGTGTCGCGGGCGGCGGCGTTGAGGGCATCGAGATCGACAGGGTCGCGGAAGGTCATGTTGGGTCCGGGATTAGGGATTTGGGATTCGGGATTGGGGATTCGCCAGCGGCGTCTCCCTCAAACAGTACTACCGCTTTTGCCAATCCCGAATCCCCAATCCCCAATCCCGGCACTCAAAGAATCGGCACCAACCCCGAACCGAACGCCGTCAGCATCCGCACCAGCAGCCACTTCGGGCCGACGTTGACCTCGGGGAAGTCGCCGACCGCGCTGTAGCAGCGGTGGAAGCCCGGATCGCGCCGGGTCAGCGGCGCCGGGCAGTCGGGGCCGGGCTGGAATTCGTAGTTGGTGGCGTAGCGCCATGGCCAGAAATCCAGCACCGGCAGCGCCTCGGAGGCCTTGCCCATGCTGTAGTTCAGGCCCGACAGCACCGGCGGCTTGACCCGCGCCGCCACCGTCCACGAATTCTCCGGCTCGATGTCGCGGCCGATGCTGGCGGCCAGTGCCTGCGCGAACGCCGGATCGTCGATGATCACCGCGCCCTCGGTGTTGTAGGTCTCGCTGCGCGGATCGAAGTTGTGGGTGCCGATCACGCCGACGCGTCGGTCCACCACCAGCGACTTGGCGTGCAGGCCCATGCGCGCGCCGTCGCGGGTCACCGGCAGCGGCCGGTTGGCGACGCGGCGGCTGAGGAACGACGGGCGGGTCTCGGTGCGCAGCACGCGCCGATCGACCTGGCTGCCGTCGGCGCGACGGCCGCTGCCGGAGGCTCCGCCGCTGCCGCTGCCGAGCACCGTGCTGCGCCCGGCGGCACTGCCGCCGATCAGCGGATTGCGGCCGCGGGCCTCCCCGGCGTCCGGCAACTGCAGCGGCGACGGCAGCAGGTTGGCGTAGTCCACCGGCGCGTCCAGCGGGAACGGCTTGTACTCGTAGATGTCGAAGCCCATCTCGCGCAGGTTGCGGCGCTTGTACTTGTACGACAGCGCATACACCACCGGGTTGTCGGTGCTGGCCAGGCTGTTGGTGGCCACGATCACCTTCGGCGGCTGCGCGCGCTTGCGCAGGTCGCGGAAGATCTCCTGCGCCGGATCCGACAGCACCAGGTACGGCGTCTGCAGGATGATCTCCTGCTTGGCATCGGCGATCAGCCTGTCCAGCCTGGGCGCAGTGGAGATCGCCTTGGGGCCGTGCTCGCGGCGGTGCTTCTGCGGCAGGTCGGCGACGTAGTCCACGTGCCTGACCGGCAGCGCCGGCAGCACGAAGGCGTCCTCGACGAAGGCCGGATCGGCGGCCTCCTCGCTCACCCGCTGCACCCGCTCCGGGCGCAGGAACTGCGCCGGCGGCATCTGCGGCACGCCGTCGCGCAGCAGCAGCTTGCCGACATCGTTGAGCCGCGCCACCGGCACGCTGCGCCGCGCCGCCCAGTACGCGTCGAAGTTGGCGGCCATGCTGCGCGCCACCGGCCCGGCCACCAGCACGTCGCGGTCGCGGAAGTTGTACTCGCTGTCCCAGTCGTAATAGTCGTCCTGGTAGTTGCGCCCGCCGACCACGCCGATCGCGTCGTCCACCACCAGCAGCTTGTTGTGCATGCGCTGGTTGAAGCGGCGGAAACAGCACAGCACGCTGGCGGCGTAGTGCATGTAGTTGGGCTTGGCCAGGCCGAAGGTGGGGTTGTAGATGCGCAGCGAGAAATTCTGGTGCGCGCCGGCCAGCGCGCCGAGGATCTGCAGGTCGGAGATCGCCGACAGCTGGTCGATCAGCACCCGCACCTGCACGCCGCGCCGCGCCGCGGCCAGCAGCTCGTCCATCACCAGCCGCGCGCTGTCGTCCTTGTCGAAGATGTAGGTCTGCAGGTCGATGCTGCGGCTGGCGCTGCGGATTAGGTTGACCCGCGCCACCAGCGCTTCCTCGCCGTGGTCCAGGATGGTGGCGTAGTGGCGCGGGGCGGCGTCGCCGGATGCGGCGAAGGCCTTGCCGGCCAGCGCGCGCAGCGGCGAGGCCAGCGCGCAGTGGTCGCTTTGCGTGCAATCGACGCGGCCATCGCGCGCCGCCTCGGCGATCGCCACCGCGCGGCCGTGCTGGGCCTGCGACAGGCTCGCGCAACCGCTGCCGAGCAGCATCGCCGCCAGCACCAGGACCCTCAACCACGCTGTCACCGGGCGTCCGCTCCGGTCAGCCGTGCGCGCAGCACGAAGGTGACCCGATCGCTCAAGGCCAGATCCCACTTGTCCATTCCATAACGTCCACGCAGAACCGTACCGCGGCTGATCACATCGCAATCATAGCCTGGGCGGCTGCATGCCGACGGCATCATGGTCAGGGTCTCGGTATGGCCGACCCCGCGGATGCTCAGCGTGCCGACCAGCGCGCCGCCGCTGGTCAGCAGCTGCGGAGAGAACGGTTGCGAATCGAAGGACACGGTCGGAAAGCGTTCCGCGTCGAAGAAATCCTCGCCGCGCATCCAGCCGGTGTAGCGCGGCTTGCCGGGGATCTGCACGTAAGCGGTGAACAGGCGCAGGCGCACCTGGTGGCGGCCGTCGGGCAGCATCTCCACGGTGCCTTCGAAGCGCGGGAAGAAGCCCTCGATGCGCTGCCCGAAACGGGTGCGGATCTCGAAACCGAAGCGCGATTGGGCCGGGTCGAAGGCATGCTCCCCCGGCGACAGCGGCGGCGCCTGCGCGCTGCCCCAGCCCGGCAACAGGCACAGCGACAGCAGCGCGGTGCACAGCGCCGGGCGCAGGCGCCGGCGCGGTGCGTTCAGGGCCACCAGAACGCAGTCAGTCGGGCGACACCCGGCTCGATCGCCGCGTCCTGCGGCACCGTCAGCACCACCACGCTGGCGGTGGGCATGCCGCGGTAGTCGCCGGACTGGCCGCTGTGCATCAGCGCGGCCAGCTGCTCCAGGCCCGGGTTGTGGCCGACCAGCAGCAGGCGCTCGACGTCGCGATGCTCGTCCATCAGCGCGGCCAGGGTGCCGGAGGTGGCCTCGTAGATCCGCGGTTCCAGGCGCTGCTCGGCATAGCCGGTCAGTTCCAGCACCGCTTCCAGGGTCTCGCGCGCGCGGCGCGCCGGCGAGCACAGCACGCGGTCGGGCACCAGCCGCTGCTCCAGCAGCCAGCGCCCGGCGGCCTCGGCCTCGGCCAGGCCGTGCGGCGACAGCGGCCGGTCGAAATCGGCCTGGCCGGTGTCGGCCGGTTCGGCATGGGCATGGCGCAGCAGGATCACTTCACGCAGGACGATGGTCATCGGTCAGGCCTTCTTGAGCCACTTGAGCAAGGGTTCCCAGTCCTGCTGGTGATCGCGCACCTGAGCGGAACGGTAGTCGAACAGGCTGCGGCCGAGGCCGACCAGCACCACGTAGGCCTGGCTGTCGCGCAGCTGCGCCAGAACCGGATACGGCCAGCCGCCGAGCATCTCCAGCGCCTGTTGCGCGGCGTGGGTCCACGGCTTGCTGCGGTTGATCACCAGCCCCACCGGCAGCTTGCGCTGGTGCACCCGCGGCACCTTGGCCAGGGTGTTGAGGAAGCCGACGGTGGCCTCGATGTCCAGCGCCGAGGGCATCACCGGCACCACCACCGCGTCGGCCTCGTCCAGGAACTGGGCCAGGTCCTCGGCCATGGCGCCGGCGGCACCGTCGATGATCACCCGCTGGGTGTCGTCCGGCAGCGCCGCGCGCCAGTTGCGTTTGCGGCTGGCGTCGATCGGCAGCACCGCGCTGTCCAGGCCGGCGCGGCGCTCGGCCCAGCGGGTCGAGGAGCCCTGCGGATCGGCATCGGCCAGCACCGTACGCTTGCCGGCCAGCGCGTAGTACGCGGCCAGGTGCGTGGCAATCGTGGTCTTGCCCACGCCGCCCTTGGAGCCGGCCACCAGGATCGTCTTCATGCGCGCCTCGCTTCCGGAAGAAGAGGCCGCAGCGTACACCGGCCCCATGTTGGCCGGTAGTCAACGCGTAGCGGGCGGGGCGGCGCGTTGCTATCGTGGCGGCCCCACGGCAACGGATCGCCCATGAGCGAGCTGCAGGACCTGACCGCGCTGATCCGCGCCAACACCCCCCTGATCGTCATCGAGACCCAGGAGGAGGCGCGCATCGTGGCGCTGTTCCGGCAGGCGCTGATGCAGGTCTGGCGCGCGCTGCACCGCTGGTCGATCACCGAGGGCCTGCGCCGCATCGACCTGGACCGCGAGGACGAGCCGAGCGGCCCGCCCGACGCCAGCGCGGTGCTGCAGGCGATCAAGCAGGCCGACCAGCGCGGCATCTACCTGTTGCTGGACGTGGTGCCGTACCTGGGCTACGCCAGCCACCAGCGCCTGCTGCGCGACATCGTCGAGCGCCGCCATTGCCAGCCGCACGTGCTGGTGCTGATCGGCGCCAGGGTCGAGCTGCCGGCCGAGCTGGAAGCGCTGGCCACGCGCTTCAACCCGCGCCTGCCGGACGCCAACGCGCTGCTGAAGATGGTGCAGGAAGAGGCCGCCGGCTACGCGCGCGAGTTCGGCGGGCGCCGGGTCGAGGTGGACGGCGAGGCGGTCAAGCAGGTCGTGCGCAACCTGCAGGGGCTGAGCCTGATCGACGCGCGCCGCATCGCCCGCCAGCTGATCTACGCCGACGGCGCGCTCAACGCCGCCGACCTGCCGCAGCTGGCCAGGCTCAAGTTCGAGCTGCTCAACCGCAGCGGCCACCTGCACTACGAATACGACGCCACCCGCTTCGCCGACGTGGCCGGCGCGCGCCGGCTCAAGCGCTGGATCGAGCAGCGCCGCGCGGTGTTCGCCGGCACCGCCCCGCCCGGGCTGGACCCGCCCAAGGGCGTGCTGCTGCTGGGCGTGCAGGGCTGCGGCAAGTCGATGCTGGCCAAGGCCACCGCCGCCGGCTTCGGCGTGCCGCTGCTGCGCCTGGACTTCGGCTCGCTGTACGACAAGTACCACGGCGAGACCGAGAAGAACCTGCGCGGGGCGCTGGCCGCGGCCGAACAGCTGGCGCCGTGCGTGCTGTGGATCGACGAGATCGAGAAGGGCCTGGCCAGCGGCGGCGAGGACGGCGGCGTGTCGCGGCGCGTGCTCGGCTACCTGCTGACCTGGATGGCCGAGCGCGGCGGCACAGCCGGTGCCGGCGGCGTGTTCATCGTCGCCACCGCCAACCAGGTGCACGAACTGCCGGCGGAACTGCTGCGCAAGGGCCGCTTCGACGAGATCTTCTTCGTCGACCTGCCCGATGCCGACACGCGGGTGGAATTGCTGCGCCTGCACCTGGCGCGGCGCAAACTGCGCGAGGACGACTTCGCGCTGCCGGCGCTGGCCGCCGCGGCGAACGGCTTTTCCGGCGCCGAGATCGAGCAGGCCATCGTCTCCGGCCTGTATGCGGCGCATGCCGAGAGCCGGCCGCTGGACACCGAACTGCTGATGCAGGAACTCCGCGGCACGCGGCCGCTGTCGGTGGTGATGGCCGAGCAGGTGCAGGCGCTGCGCGAGTGGGCGCGCGAGCGCACGGTGCCGGCGGATTGAGTGTCCGGCTGGGTTCCGTTTCGCTGCGGGAGGTGCTTCGCCCTCGATCGGGGGTTTTGCCGGTAGTGCCGTCTTAGCGCCGCTACGGGGCTCCACGCGCGATCGCGCGAAACGGAAGCGTCAGCCCAGCGCCCCGAGCAGCCACGCCCACGCCGGCAGCGTGGCCAGGGACAACAGGATGCCGTAACCGACCAACGCCGCCGCCAGCCGCGGCGCCAGCCGGTGCGAGATCGCCAGCGCCGCCGCGGTGATCATCGTCGGCATCGCCGACTCGAGCACGTTGGCCTGCAGCGCCTGTCCGCGCAGGCCCAGCGCCCACGACAGCGGCCAGGCCAGCGCCGGCAACAGCAGCAGCTTCAGCAGCAGGCCGGCGGCGAGCGGCTTGAGTTCCTCGCGCGGCAACCGCAACTGGATCGAGAAGCCCACCGCCAGCATCACCAGCGGCAGCATCGCATCGGCCAGATGCTGCAGGCCCGAGGCGATCCACGCCGGCGGCTGCGCCGGCATCAGGGTCAGCGCGAACGCCAGCGCCCACAGCGGCGGGAAGCGGGCCATGCGCAGCAGCGTCTGCCGCAGCGACGGCGGGGTCTCGCCGCCGTAGCGGGCCAGCACGTACAGGCCGAAGCTGGACAGCAGCACGAAGGTGCCGAACTGGTCGTAGACCACCGCATACGGCAGCGCCGTCTCGCCGAGCAGCGCGCGCACCATCGGATAGCCGATGAAGCTGGAATTGCTCAGGCCCACGCACAACAGCAGCGCCGCGTGCTCCTCGCGGCGCAGGCGCAGCGGCCGGCGCAGCGCCAGCACCGCCAGCACGGTGACGCCGGCCAACAGCCACGGGGTCAGCATCAGCCCGAGCAGGGACAGGTTCAACTGCAGGCGCGGCACGTAGATCAGCACCGAGGCCGGCAGGCACAGGTACAGCACCACGCCGTTGAGCACTTCGGTGGTGTTGGCCGGCAACACGCGCAGGCGCGCGAACAGCTTGCCGAGCGCCAACATGGCCAGGATCAGGGCGAACGCGTCGAAAGCCATCGGTACAACGGGAATCTGGCGGGTACGCCGGCATCATCGCATGCGCGTGCGGGCAGGCCGGTCGATCGCATGCACCGCTGCGCGCGACGCGGCGGCGCTGGCGCTTGCAACGTTCCTGCGTCGGGGCTGAAGCCCCTCCCACAGTGCACCCAGCCGGCTTCGCGCAAGCCACTGTAGGAGCGGCTTCAGCCGCGACGAACGGAGCGATGCACCTTCGGTTTCGGATATGCCCGTGCGGTGGAGCGCGGCGTGGCGGCGCTGGCGCATGCAGCGGTCCCGCGTCGGGGCTGAAGCCCCTCCCACAGTGCATCCGGCCGGCTTCGCGCAAGCCCCTGTAGGAGCGGCTTCAGCCGCGACGAACGGAGCGATGCACCCGACGACCGCGCACAGCGTCGGGGCCGAAGACCCTCCCGCAGCAGCCCAACCGCGCCATCGCTAGCTGCAGCGGCGGCGACTCAGGCTACAGCTCGAGGACAAGCGCAACTCAAGGCCAGGCAGGCGGCTTGGCCTGCCAGGCGGCTTGCACGTCGGCCAGGGTGGCGCGTTCGTCGTCGCGCCAGGCCGGCAGCAGCTTGGCGAAGTCGGCGCCAGCGCCCCACTGGTCCGGCCAGGTGCGCACGGCGGCGGCGTACCACTTCACCGCCTCGTCCTTGCGGTCCAGCCGCCACAGCACCAGCGCCAGCGTCGGCGGCACCCAGTCCGGCGCCGCCGGACGGCCGTTGACCAGGCCGCTCCACTGCGCCAGCGCGCGCGCCGGGTCGCCGCCACGCAACAGGTCCCAGCCGTAGTTCCACTCGATCTGGCGGCGCTGCGCGCCGGCGCTCAGCGCGCGCAGCGCCGTCTGGTACAGCTCTTCGCCCAGCTCACGGCGCCCGCCGGCCATCGCGATCGCCGCCAGCTGCGCGCGCGCCTCGACCGCGTTCGGATCGCGTTGCACGGTGCTGGCGAGGCGATCGACCAGCGCCTCGCCGCTGCCGGCGATCGCCGTCACCGGCCGCGTGGTGCTGCGGTCCTGGTCGAAATAGAACTCCTTCGGCGCCGGCAAGGCCTGCGCGTGCGCATCGACCGCGGCCATGCCCACCCAGGCCAGCATCGCGGCCAGTGCGTATTTATGTGCATTCACTGCTGACAACCCCTTGGAGGTGGTCCCCTCCCCCATCCGCATCCTAACCGCGTCCGCCGCCGGGGGCGAGGGGCGGGCGCACAAAATGCCGCTGATACAATCGGGGGATCGTGCCTGGCCTGCGCCGGGCGCGCGCCAGCCTTCCATCTCCAGGCAAGCCATGAACCGCATCGCCGATCCGCGTCCGCCGTCCTCCCTCGTCACACCGGCCGCCGACAGCGTGGATAGCGGCTACACCCTGGAGCACAAGTACACCCGCACCGACGGCCGCATCTATCTGTCCGGCGTGCAGGCGCTGGTGCGCCTGCCGCTGATGCAGCAGTTGCGCGACCGCGCCGCCGGACTCAACACCGGCGGCTTCGTCAGCGGCTACCGCGGCAGCCCGCTGGGCGGCTTCGACCTGGAACTGTGGCGCGCGCGCAAGCACCTGGATGCGGCCAACGTGAAGTTCCAGCCCGGCCTCAACGAGGACCTGGGCGCGACCATGGTGTGGGGCACGCAGCAGACCAACCTGTTCCCCGGCGCGCGCGTGGATGGCGTGTACGCGATGTGGTACGGCAAGGGCCCGGGCGTGGACCGCTGCGGCGACGTGTTCAAGCACGGCAACGCCGCCGGCACCTCGCGCCACGGCGGCGTGCTGGCGCTGGCCGCCGACGACCACGCCTGCCGCAGTTCGACCCTGCCGCACGGCTCGGAGGAGGAATTCGTCAGCGCGATGATGCCGGTGCTCAACCCGGCCGGGGTGCAGGACATCCTCGACCTGGGCCTGCTCGGCTGGGCGATGAGCCGCTACACCGGGCGCTGGATCGGCTTCAAGACCATCGCCGAGACGGTGGAATCCTCGGCCTCGGTGGAGGTGGATCCGTTCGCGCGGCAGATCGTGCTGCCGGAGGATTTCGCATTGCCGCCGGGCGGGCTCAACATCCGCTGGCCGGATCCGCCGCTGGACCAGGAGATGCGCCTGCACCGTTACGCAGTGCGCGCCGCGCAGGCCTTCGCCCGCGCCAACGGCGTGGACCGCACGGTGATGGATTCGCCGCATGCGCGGCTGGGCATCGTCACCACCGGCAAGAGCTACCTGGACGTGCTGCAGGCGCTGGAATACCTGGGCCTGGACGAACGCGCCTGCCGCGACATCGGCATCCGCGTGTACAAGGTCGGCATGACCTGGCCGCTGGAGCCGATCGGCATCGCCGCGTTCGCGCAGGGCCTGGACGACATCGTGGTGGTGGAGGAGAAGAAGGCCTTCATCGAGCGGCAGATGAAGGAACAGTTCTACAACTGGCCGGCCAGCGCCGGTCCGCGCCCGAGCATCGTCGGCAAGTACGACGAGGCCGGCGAGTGGATCCTGCCGTCCACCGGCGAACTGACCCCGGCGACCATCGCCGCGGTGATCGGCAAGCGTATCCAGCGGTTCTTCAATACCGAGTCGATCGAGCAGCGGCTGCGCTGGATGGAGGCCAAGGAAGCGGAAATGGCCCTGCCGCGCGCCAATTTCCCGCGCGTGCCGCACTACTGCTCCGGCTGCCCGCACAACACCTCCACCGTGGTGCCGGAGGGCTCGCGCGCGCTCGGCGGGATCGGCTGCCACTACATGGTGACGTGGATGGACCGCTCCACCGACACCTTCACCCACATGGGCGGCGAAGGCGTGACCTGGGCCGGGCAGGCGCCGTTCACCGACACCCCGCACGTGTTCCAGAACCTGGGCGACGGCACCTATTTCCACAGCGGCTCGCTGGCGATCCGGCAGTCGATCGCCGCCGGCGTCAACATCACCTACAAGATCCTCTACAACGACGCGGTGGCGATGACCGGCGGGCAGCCGGTGGACGGCACGTTGAGCGTGCCCGACATCGCCCGGCAGATGCGTGCCGAAGGCGTGCACAGCATCGCCCTGGTCAGCGACGACATCGGCAAGTGGACGCGGCGCCGCGAGCAGTTCCCCAGCGACGTCGAGTTCCACGACCGCAGCGAGCTGGACGCGGTGCAAAAGCGCCTGCGCGAGGTCAAGGGCACCAGCATCCTGATCTACGACCAGACCTGCGCCACCGAGAAGCGGCGCCGGCGCAAGCGCGGCAAGCTGCCCGATCCGGCCAAGCGGGTGCTGGTCAACTCGCTGGTCTGCGAAGGCTGCGGCGACTGCGGCGAGAAGAGCTTCTGCGTGTCGGTGCTGCCGAAGGAGACCGAGTTCGGGCGCAAGCGGCAGATCGACCAGTCCGGCTGCAACAAGGACTACTCCTGCGTCTCCGGCTTCTGCCCCAGCTTCGTCACCGTGCATGGCGGAGCGCTGCGCAAGGGCCGCAAGGCCGACGCGGCCACGCTGCTGCAGGACCTGCCGCCGCCGGTGTTCCGCAGCGACCTGGCGCAGCCCTGGAACATCCTGATCACCGGCGTCGGCGGCACCGGCGTGGTCACCATCGGCGCGCTGCTGGGCATGGCCGGACACCTGGAAGGCAAGGGCGCCAGCGTGCTCGACCAGACCGGGCTGGCGCAGAAGGGCGGCGCGGTCACCACCCATATCCGCCTGGCGCGCCAGCCCGAGGACCTGCACGCGGTGCGCATCGCCGCCGGCGAGGCCGATCTGGTGCTGGGCTGCGACATGGTGGTGGTCAACGACTACTGGGCGCTGTCCAAGGTGCGCGGCGACCGCTCGCAGGTGGTGCTCAACACCTACGAGGCGATGCCCGGCACCTTCACCACGCACCCGGACATGCAGTTCCCCGCCGCCGACATCGTCGCCGGCGTGCGCCTGGCCCTGGGCGGGCGCGAGCCCTTGCTGCTCGACGCCACGCAACTGGCCACCGCGCTGCTCGGCGACGCCATCGCCAGCAACCTGTTCATGCTCGGCTACGCCTGGCAGCAGGGGCTGGTGCCGCTGTCGCACGACGCGCTGATGCGCGCGATCGAACTCAACGGCGCCGCGGTGGCGATGAACCAGCAGGCCTTCGCCTGGGGCCGCCTGGCGGCGCTGGACCTGGCCGCGGTGCAGCAGGCCGCGGGCATGCCCGGCAGCGTCGCGGCCGGCGCCGTACCCGGCGCGCAACGGCTGCAGCAGCTGCCGCCGGGCGAGTGGGAAGGCCACGAGGGCGGCGCCAGCGCCGCGCCGCGCAATCCGCACAACGCGCGCCAGGCACGCGACCTGCCCGCCGCCGGCGATGCCGGCGACAGCGGCCATGCGCCGCTGGACGACACCCGCCTGTCGCGCTCGCTGCACGAACTGGTCGCGCGCCGCCGCGCGTTCCTGGTCGATTACCAGGACGCCGCCTACGCCGCGCGCTACGCCGCGCTGGTGGAACGCGTGCGCGAGGCCGAGCAGCGCGTCGCCGCCGGTTCCACCGCCTTGACCGAGGCGGTGGCGCGCTACGCGTTCAAGCTGATGGCCTACAAGGACGAATACGAAGTGGCCCGGCTGTACACCAGCGGCGATTTCCAGCGCCAGCTGCAGCAGCAGTTCGACGGCGCCTATTCGCTGCGTTTCCACCTGGCGCCGCCGCTGCTGGCCAAGAAGGACGCGCAAGGCCGCGCCCTCAAGCGCGAGTTTGGGCCGTGGATGTTCACCGCGTTCAAGTGGCTGGCCAAGCTGCGCGTGCTGCGCGGCGGCGCGTTCGACCTCTTCGGCTACAGCGCCGAACGCCGCGGCGAACGGCAGCTGATCGCCGACTACCAGCGCACCGTGGGCGAGCTGCTGGAACGGCTCGCGGCGGACAACCTGGCGCTGGCGGTGGAGATCGCCAGCGTGCCGGAACACATCCGCGGCTACGGCCACGTCAAGGAAGCGCACCTGCACGAGGCCAAGCAGCGCGAGGCGCGGCTGCTGGCGACCTGGCGCAATCCGAAGGCGCTGCATATCGTGCAGGCGGCTTGAGCGATAGCGGTCGCGGATCGCGCGGTTGCGGCCGTGCCGTATCCGCTGGAGAACAGCGCTTGCTTGGCGGAGAGGCGTCCAGCGACAGACTGCTTCCTGCAATGCGCGCACGATTGCTGGCATGCAGGGCGAGACATGACGAATGTGGGAGCGACTTCAGTCGCGACGGGACGTATGGGCGAAGGCCCCCGTCGCGATTGAAGTCGCTCCCAAAAGTGTCAGTATGTGAGTGGCAGGGCTGGTCCGAGTCCAGGAGCAACCGGCAACGCCTCGTGTGCAAGGCGCCGATTTCTGTAGGAGCGGCTTCAGCCGCGACATGGGCGACTGATGGCGCATGTCGCTGAAGCCGCTCCTACAGGTTGGACAGCAGGCTTCCGCTTTCATGTTCTGAAAGCACGCATCGCCAGGCACTAGGCATGGGCCCCGTGGCCTGGAGATGCGCCGGGTCAGACGCGCGGATCCGGCGGCGTGCCGCGACCCGTACCGTGGTAGCGATCCGAATGGAAGGCCTCGCGCACCGCCGCCTTGGCCTGCGCCCAGGTCAGCCGCGAGCGATCCTTGGCGCGTTCCCAACCGCTTTCCAGGTCCGTCTCCAGGCGGTCGTCCCAGTCGCGGTCCTGATAGCGGCTGCGCGCCTGGATGCCGTAGCGGTAGGCCGGGCGGTAGTCGTCGTAGCCGGCATCGGCGTCGCGGTAATCCACGCTGTCGAAGCGCTCGGCGTAGTAGCGGTCGCTGTCTTCGTAGGTGCGATACGTGGTGTCGGCACGCTGCCAGGAGTCGCGCGCCGCCAGGCGGGCATCCTCCCACTCCAGGCGCGACTCGCCGCGGCGCGTGCCCCAGTCGCGCGACAGCTCGGTTTCTGTCTCTTCCCAGCTGCGGGTCGGATACTGCTCGCGCGCCTGCAGGCCGAGGCCGTAGGCCGCCGCATAGTCGCGCTCGTAGTCGTAATCGGACTTCACGTAGTCGCGGTTGCGGTATTCCTCGCGCCAGTACTCGGTTTCGCCGGTCGGGTCGATGCGTTCGGCCACGCCCTTGCCCGCGGCGGCACCGACGACGACGCCGACCGCAGCACCGATCAGCGTGCCGAGCGGTCCGAACACGGTACCGGCCAGCGCCCCGGCGGCGACGCCGCCCGCGGTGCCGCCGACGCCGACGCCGACCGGATGCGAGCCCGGCGTGCCGGAGATGGGATCGCGATTGAGATCGCGTGCTTCGTTGTTGCTCATTGGGAACGCTCCGCAGTGATTGGGATCACCGGCCATCTGCATCGGCCCGTGGTGATCGCACAGTGGCGAACGTCCGGTTAATCCCCCGTGCCACCGGAGTGAGCGCGCGATGAGGCTGCACGTCCTTGTCCTCACGTACCCGCAACGCGCCTCGGCAGACGCCGGCGCGGCAACGCCATGCTGCGGTGCATCCATTTGCCGGCCGGCGCCATGCAAGCGTGGCCGTCGATCTCCCGATACGCCGAGAAATCAATCCCAAATGCGCCACGTCGCGACGTGGCAACCTGCCGCGCTTCGTGGACGGTGATGGACATCGCGTCTTCGCCCGAACGATCTGGCAGCATCGCCGACGCAGGGGATCTTCAGCCAGGACATGTCCATGAACAAGGCCGTTTCGACACTCGCCGCTTTGCTGTTCGTCGCTGCCGCCTCGCTGGGCATCGCGCCATCGGCACGCGCCCAAAGCGTCACCCTCGACTGTACCGGAAGCAACCTCTGCTATGCCGACGTGACGCCGGCCGGCGCCTACACCTACGCCTGGTCGTTCAACTCCAACGGGCTGAACGTGATCTATCCGGCGAGCTGTGCCAATCAGGTCTATTGCAGCTTCTACTGCCCCAGGGCCAGCGGCTACATCACCGCCAACGTGCTGGTCACCGATGCCAACCGGCAGACCGTGGGCTCGGCCAGCATGCGTGCGTTGTGCACGGCAGAACCGCTGTAGGCGGCGCTCGCAGCGGGCGTATCGGCACGCTGCGGCACATGCACCGCAGCGCACCGATCAGGCCGTCGGGCCGCGGCTGACCTCGCGCAGCACCGCGCCGTAGCCGCGGTACAGGTTGGCGGCAGGCAATTGCCCGTGCGCGCGCATCCAGCGATGCACCGCCGACAGCCGATAGAACGGCACGCGCACGTACTGGTGGTGTTCGATGTGGTAGTGGATGGCGTGCGGCCCGCAGAAGAACGTCTGCCAGCTGCGGCGGACGATGCTGCGGGCGTTGCGGCGCTGGTCTTCGCACGCCGGATAGCCGGCATGTTCGGCGATGGCACGGATGCGCGCGAACAATTGCAGGAAGGTCAGCGCCGGCAGCAGCCACAGGCCCAGGTACAGGCCTGCGTGGCCGAGCACGGCGAGCGTCCCCAGCAGCACGCCGTTGCTGACCGCGATCGAGCCCAGCACCAACGGCAGATGGCCGGCCGGCGCCGGCGCGCCGGACTCGGGGGCATGCGCGCGCCGCCGCCGCAGCGCATCGCGCACCGCGAGCGCGTAGCCGATGCCGGTGACATCGCGCAGCAAGCGCGCCGCCAGCCGACGCCGCGAGACCGGGTAATCGGCGATGCCGAACACGATCGCCACCGGATCGTCGTCGGCCATCGGCGCGCGGTGGTGTTGCAGATGGCCCTGGCGATAGGCGAACAAGGACAGGAACAACGGCCCGGCCGCGCACAGTTGCGCCAGCAGGTCGTTGTGCGTCTGCCGCCGCGCCAGCAGGCCGTGCGCGCCCTCGTGCATCATCACCGCCAGCGCCAACTGGGTGCGCGCCACGAGCAGCGCCGCCAGCAGATACACCAGCGGATGCGGATAGCGGATCGCCGCGGCGAAGCACAGCGCGATCATTGCCCAGTCCGATGCCAAGGCCAGCGCGCTGCGCCACGGACTCAGCCGCCGCAATGCCGGCGGCAAGGCGGCGGTCATGCGCCCTGCTCCTGCCGCACCGGCATAGGAGCGGGTGCGGCAACGATCGCATCGGCGCTCGGCGCGCATTGCCCACGCGCCAGCGCCAGGATCAGGTGCACCCACAGCCGCAACCGCGCGGGCGCATCGAGCGGGGCCGGCTCCGGCGCGGGCGGCGGCGGTTCGGCCTGCAGCGCACGGCACGCCGCTGCCACCGAATGCGCGAACGCCTCGCCATCGCCGCGCCACACCACCGTCCGGTGCGGCAGCCCGCAGGCGGCGGCGCGGCGCGCATTGCGCTGCTGTTCGGGCTGCTCGGTGAGCAGCAGCAGGATCGGCCGTCGATACACCTGCGCCACCGACAGCGCGGCCATGCCCGGCGCCGAGACCAGCAGCGTGCTGGCGGCGGCGCAGGTGATCCACTGCGGATCCTCGGCTACCCAGCCGGCGCGATCGGCATAGCCTTCGCCGACCCGGTGGCTGTGCAGGCCTGCGCGCTGCAGGCCCTGCTCCAGCGCCTGGGCCAAGGCCGGATCGCGGAAGTGCGGATTCAGGTACACCACCGCGGTCGGCACCTGCGGCGGCGCGGCGGGCGCGGCGGGCGCGGCCAGCGCGACCGGCGTAGGCAGGCGGAAACGGCGGCCGCACGCCTGCAGCCGCGGCTGCGCGAAATCGTGCTCCAGTTGCGCCGCCGCCGCGTCGATCTGCCAGCCGATCAGCCGCGCGAACAAGGCCGCCACCGGCCGCGGCAGGCGGCCGTCGAAATTCCCCTGCAGCGCCGCGCGCAGGCTGGCGCCATAGACATGCACGATCTTGCGCCGCCAGCCCGGCAGCATCCCCATCACCAGCAGGGCCGGATGGAACGAATCGTTGAGAATCAGGTCGACGTCGCGCAGGCGACGCCGCAGCCGCAGGATGTCGCGCAGCATCCGCGCCGGATGCAGCAGGTAGGCGGCGACATTGGCGTCGGTCGCGGCCGCGCGCATGTTCTGCCGCGCATCGAACTGCACGGCGTAGCGCGGCGACAGCAACGTGGCGTCGATGCCGAAGCGGCGCAGGAACTGCACGCCCGCCGCGGAGGTGGTCAGCACATCGACGTGCGCCCCCTGCGCGCGCAGCGCATGGGTCAGCAATTGCGCACGCATCAGATGACCGCGCGCATCGGCGGTGGCCAGGTACAGCAGGCGCGGCGGGTTCAGCGCCACACTGCGCCGCGCACGCGCAAGACCACGCCGGCCAGGTACATGCCCAGCGCGCCGCTGACGCCGAAGGCACGGTCGATGCGCCGCACCTCGGCCAGCAGCGCGCTCAACGCCGGCTGTTCCTGCGCGCTCACCAGCCGCTGCAGGATCTGCCGGCACTGCCGCACATGCCGTTGTTCGTCGCCCAGCACCCGACTCAGCAACGGCTGCAGCGCATGGTCGGCGGGCAAGGTCGCGCAATGCCGCCGCAGCACCCGCGACGCCATCTGCTCGGCGCACAGCCCGATCGCGAACGCGGACACCAGCAGCCCCTGCGCGAAGGCGCCGGCATGGCGCTCGGCCAGGCGATGCCACTGCGCGATCTTGCGCCGGCTCAGGCGGTCGGGCCGGCGCGTGGGCTGCAGGTCGCCGCGCGCGGCCAGCGCGGCGGCGAACGCCTGCGCATGCCACTGCTCCTCCTGCAGGTGCCGGTCCATCAGCGGCACCAGCCAGGCCGGCCGCTGCACCGGCACTTCGCGCTGCAACGCCAACTCGGTGGCTTCCTCGCCGATCAGGTACATGCGCAGCAGCAGGCGTTCGCCGGCGACGCTGGCATGCAACTGGCGCAGCGCCGCGCGCTTGATCCGATCGACCAGCCACGCCTGCCAGCGCAGCCAGCCGCGCAGCGGCGGCGGCTCCAGGTCGCGCAGCGTGGCGAGCGTGGCACCCTCGCCCGCGGGCAGTGCCGTCACCGGTTGCCGCTCACGCGCGGTGATAGGACAGCGCCTGCGCATCGGCCTGGCCGCCACGGCGCCAGCCCAGTCCGCGCGCCAGCGCGCCGGCCATGTCCACCGCGGAGAAGCCGGCGATCAGCAGCAGCGCCGCGCACCAGCGCAGGCCGCGCAGCGGCGGCAGGTCTTGCCGGTTCAACGCGCGCGCGCTGAACCACAGGCGCGAGGCGAGCACGCACAACGGCCCGAGCGGCCCGCTGCGGCCGAGCCACTGCAGCGCGTCGGGCAGGTAGGCGCGCACCAGATGCGGGGTCAGTCCCAGCGTGTCCTGGCCGCGCCACCAGCGCAGCTGCAGCGCCTCGCGGCGGGTATCCGGCAGCCGGTGCACGGTATGCGCCTGTGCCGCGTAGTGCACCGCCACCCCGGCCGCCTGCAGGCGCAGCCCCAGCACCTGGCAGTGCGCGCGATAGACGCCGTCCAGCGGCTGGTAGCCGTGCTGGGCGAACACCGCGCGCCGGAACGCGACGTTGTTGGCATAGAAATTCCGCGTCGCCTGCGCCTGCAGCGGACTGGGGAAGTACATGAAGTCCAGCGTGGTCAGCGCGGTGCCGAGCACATCGGCACGGTAGCTGGTGCGGCCGGCCACCGCCGCCGGCGCGGGCTGCTGCGCGAACGGCTGCAGCAGTGCGGCCAGCCATTCGCGATCCGGCAGACAGTCGGCGTCGGCGAACACCACATAGTCGCAGCGATGCGGATCGGTGGCGGCGAAGCCGGCGTTCTTGGCGTCGTAATAGCCGGTCGCCGCGTCGATGCGCACGAACCCGATCGGGCGCCCGGCGATCGCGACCAGCGCCGCGCAGGCCGCTTCGCTCAAGCCATCGTGGGTCACGATCAGCTGCCCCAGCGCGTCCAGCGGCACGCTCTGCGCGGCCAGCGCACGCATGACCCGCTGCAGGCTCGCCTCGGCGCGCACCGCCGCCGCGTCCCCGCCACGCAGGTTGTTGGTCTCCAGGATCAGGGCGCTGCGCGCGGCAATGAGCATCGACATCGAACAAGTCCCGGTAGGCGTCCATGGCCCGCGCCGCGCACGACGACATGGCCTGCGCACGCGAACGGGAAGGGACGGCAGCGTCCCTGAAATCGCAGCGCGACTATACCGGGGAACCGCCGTGCCCGCTGCGCAGGCGCCGCGGCGCGGCAGGACTCAGCCGCGCCGCCACACCAGGCAGCGATTGTTCGCCGGCATCGCCGCGTCCTCCTGCAGCACCAGGCCCTGCGCCTGCGCCAGCGCGGCGACCGCCTCGAAGTCGCGGATCCCGCTCGCGGCATCGCGCGCCTTCAGCCAGGCGTCGAACTCGCGGTTGCTGTCGCTGCTGAAGGTGCCGCCGTAGTTGAACGGCCCGTACACCGCCAGCGTGCCGTCAGCGCAGTCGGCCAACAGCGCGCCGACACCGGCGAAGAACGCCTGCACCGCGGGCCAGCCCATGATGTGCAACGTATTGGCGGTGAACACCGCATCGTAGCCGGCGGCCGGCCATGGCCCTTGCTGCACATCCAGGGCCAAGGCCGGCGGCGTGTTCGGCAATGCCGCCGCGTCCAGCCATTGCGCGATGCCGGTCAGGTGCTCGGCACGCTCGCTGCACTGCCAGGTCAATTGCGGCAAGGCGGCGGCGAAATGCACCGCATGCTGGCCGGTGCCGCTGCCGATCTCCAGCACATGGCGGCGCTCGGCGAAATGCCGCTGCAGCACCTGCAGGATCGGCGCGCGATTGCGGTCGCAGGACGGTGCGTAGGGTCTATCGTTCATCGCTCATCGCTTGGTGGCGGCCGCAGCATGCGCCACGGCTTGGCGGAGGCGTATCGCGGTCAACTGCGCGAACGCACGAAGATGCGCTTGCTGCCGCCTTCGTTGCCGCGCTCCTCGAGCTCGAACTGCGCCGACAGCCGGCGCAGCAGGTCGCTGAGCTTCTTGTGCCCGTACAGGCGCGGATCGAAATCCGGGCGCACCTTGTTGAGGTAGCTGCCGACGCTGCCGAGTCCGGCCCAGCCCTGGTCGTCGGAGGCTTCCTCGATCGCCTGGCGCAGCAGTTTCAGCGGTGCGGACAGCTTCGCATCGGCGGGCGCAGCGGGCGCCGCCGCGGTCGCGGCCACTGCAGCCGTTGTCTCGGGCTTGGTCGTCTGCGCAGCCTGCGCAACCTGTGGCGTCTTGCGTCCCTTGGTGGCCGGTTTGGCAGCGGCGGCAGCCGGCTTGGACGGTTCGGCGCTGCCCGCCTCGCTGCGCAGCACTTCGGTGTAGATGAACTTGTCGCAGGCCTGCACGAACGCGTCCGGCGTCTTGCGCTCGCCGAAGCCGTACACGGTCGGCCCCTCCTCGCGCAGGCGCTGCGCCAGGCGGGTGAAATCGCTGTCGCTGGAGACCAGGCAGAAGCCGTCGAAGCGGCCGGTGTACAGCAGGTCCATCGCGTCGATGATCAGCGAGCTGTCGGTGGCGTTCTTGCCGCTCGTGTAGGCGAACTGCTGCACCGGGCTGATCGAATGCTTCAGCAGCGCCTGCTTCCACTGGGTCATGCGCGTGCTGGTGAAGTCGCCGTAGATGCGCTTGACGCTGGCCACGCCGTACTTGGCCACTTCGGCCAGCAGGCCTTCGATCACCGACGGCTGCGCGTTGTCGGCATCGATCAGCACCGCCAGGCGCGGCTGGTCGTCGTCGGTCTCGGATCTGGAACGGGTTTTCATGGCGGGGACCTGCGTGGAAACGGAAGCGTCGGCGGGAGCGCAGCGCGGTGACGCTGGCGCGCTCGGCGCCGTGTGCCACTGTGCCACTCCGGCGCAGCGGCGGCCAGTCTTGCCGAATGACGGCGGTCGCTTCGCCGGCGAGCGAACGCCATCCAGGTCATCGCATCATGCGCGCCGCATCGGACCACGCTGCAGCCGCACTTTCGCTCGGCGCCGCCGCGCCCGCTGCCGCACGCGCACCGCCTCAGCGCGTAGCGGCAGGCGCTTCCGGCAACTCCAGATGCTTGCGGAAGAAGCGCGCGATCACCCGCAGGGCCTGCTGGCTTTCGGGCAGCGCGTCGTTCAGATGGAACGCATGGCCCATGCCGTCCCACACGTGCAGATCCGCGTCGCGGCCCAGATCGACCAGCCGCGAATGGGTGTAGGCGACATTGCTCAGTTCGGCCGCACGCGTGCCGGTGATGAACAGCAATGGCGGAAACTGCGCCAGCACCGCATCGGAAAACACCGGCGACACCAGCGGATCGTGGAAATCCACCGCGGGGCCGTAGTACAGGTCTTCCATGATCGGCAGCACGCCCTGCGCATCGGGCAGCGGCGCGTCGTTCACCGCCGCCACCACGTAGCGCGAATCGCCGCGGTAACGCGCATCGCCACCGGCGCAGAACATGCCCGCTGCCGCCGGCATCGGCAGCTTTTCCTTGGCGAACCAGGCCAGCGACTCGCCGGTCAACACGCCGCCGGCCGAGCACCCGAACAGGCCGATATGCTGCGGCGCATAGTGCTTGAGCGCTTCGCGGTACACCGTGGCCACATCCTCGCTGGCGGCGGGAAACCTGTGTTCCGGCCCCATCCGGTAGTCGACGCTGACCACGGTGACGCCAGTCATCGCCGCCACCGGAATCGCCTCCATCATGCCGAACGAGGCGGCGCTGCCCATCACGAACGAACCGCCGTGCAGTTCGATCAACAGCCGCTGGCGCTGCGCCGGCGAAGCATCGCGGGGCTGCACCAGCGTCACCGGCACGCCGTTCCAGGTCGCGGTGCTGATCTTCACCCCGTAGCGCTCGCGCAGCGGTTCCACCACGCCTTTGGCCCAAGCCTCGGTTTCGGCGCGGATGCGCGGCAGCTCGCGCGCCAGCGTGGCGTTGTCCATCTTCGCCAACGGATCGCCATGGGCCATGCCGTCGCGCGCCGCCGCCTGCGCCTGCGCGCTCAGGAACGGCGACAGCGGCAGGTCGAACGCCGGCATGTGGCGGACGCCGTCGTGCGCCGGCGCATCGGCGGCGATCGCGACCGGAGCCGCCAGGCTCGCCAGCAGCGCGAGCGCTGCCGGCGTCATCATTCGCAGGTATCCCGTCACGTGCATGCCCTCCCAGGCGGCGATCGAACGCGAAGGATACCGGCGCCGCACGCGCGCGGCTTTGCACGATCCCGCCGCACGCGCTGCCGCCAGCCTGTCCGGCATCGCGACGCCGGCGCCAGGTCAGCGCGAGCCGCGCGTCATGCCGCATCCCTCTCGGTTGACAGCGCGATCGCCCGCTGCGCGTCCAGTTCGACCAGCCGCTGCTGCAGCGCCGCGCGCACCTGCGCATACGCCTGCGCACCGAGCAGCAGGCGCCGCGGTGGCGGGGACACGTCCAGCGAGACGAGCATTTCGCGCACCATCTTGCGCGCGTCGCCGAGCACGAAGCCGCCATCCTCCAGCGCGCGGCGCAGCGCCTGCACCGGCGTGTCCGCATAGATCGGGCTGGGCTCGGTGCGGTCCAGGCCGCGGCCGAAATCGGTCGCCGCCGGGCCGGGCTCGACCAGGGTGAAGGCGATGCCGAACGGCGCCACTTCCTGCGCCACCGCCTCGACGAAGCCTTCGATGCCCCACTTGCTGGCGTGGTACAGGCTGAAACCCGGATAGGCGATCTGCCCGCCTTCCGAGGACACCTGCACGATGCGTCCGCCGCCCTGCGCGCGCAGATGCGGCAGCACCGCGCGGATCAGCTGGATCGAGCCGATCAGATTGGTGTCCAGTTGCCGCCGCAGCTGCGCGTCGCTGGCTTCCTCGGCGGCGCCGAACACCGCGTAGCCGGCATTGCTGACTACCACGTCGATGCGTCCGAGGTCGGCAAAGGCGCGGCCGACCACGGCGCGCACCGCTGCGGCGTCGGTCACGTCCAGCGCCGCCACCCACAGGCGCTCGCCGTACTCGGCCTTCAGATCGTCCAGCGCCTCGGGACGGCGCAATGTGGCGGCGACGCGATCGCCGCGCGCCAGCAGTTGTTCGGTCAGCAGGCGGCCGAAACCGGACGAGGTCCCGGTAATGAAATGCGTGCGGTTCATGGGCTTGCCCTCTCGCAAAGGCCACGGAAGCGTGGCGGTCAGGATCAGACTAGGCCTCGCGCATCGCTGTTACTATCCGTCCAATCCCGCATGCACCAGTGAAAATTACCCATGAGTCAGCGGCCCGCCCTGACCGATCTCAGCGCCTTCGCCGCGATCGTTGCGCATCGCAGCTTCCGCAAGGCCGCCGACGAACTCGGGCTGTCGCCGTCCACGCTCAGCCACATGATGCGCACCCTGGAGACGCGGCTGGGCGTGCGCCTGCTGCACCGGACCACGCGCAGCGTCGCGCCGACCGAAGCCGGTGCGCGGCTGGTCGCGCGGCTGCAGCCGCTGCTGCGCGAACTGGACCAGACCCTGGACGATGTCGGCAGCCTGGGGCGTGGCCCCAGCGGCACGCTGCGCATCAACGCCAACGAGACCGCGGTGCGCCTGCTGCTGCAACGGGTGGTGCCGAGCTTCCTGCAGCGCTACCCGGCGATGGCGCTGGACCTGGTCAGCGAAGGCCGGCTGGTCGACATCGTCGCCGCCGGCTTCGACGCCGGCATGCGCCTGGGCGAAGCGCTGCCGCAGGACATGATCGCGGTGCCGTTCGGCGGCCCGCAGCGCTTCATCGCCGCCGCCTCGCCCGCGTACCTGGCGCGCCACCCGCCGCCGCGCACGCCCGACGAACTCGCGCAGCACATCTGCATCGGCTTCCGCCTGCCCAGCGGCAAGCCGTATCGCTGGGAATTCGCGCGCCACGGCCAGGAGTTGGCGGTGGACGTCGGCGGCCCGCTCACGCTCGATCATCTGGGGCTGATGGCCGATGCCGCGATCGCCGGCATGGGCATCGCCTACCTGTCGGAAGTGGCGGTGCAGGCGCAGCTGGACAGCGGCGCGCTGGTGCGCGTGCTCGACGATTGGTGCCCGCCGCTGCCGGGGCTGTTCCTGTACTACCCGGGCCACCGCCATGTGCCGGCGGGGCTGCAGGCGTTCATCGAAGTGATGCGGGAAGTGGGCTAGAACACGGCGTCCGCGTCCGCTCCCGGCGGCGCGCGCATCGCCACCGGAACGGCGCATGTGCCGACGCGCATGCGACGCCGCAAGGCCATCACGTCGCCGCCGGCAACGCCTCGTAGGCCTGCCGCACCGCGGCCTCGCCGTAGCGCCGCTCCAGCCGGCGCACGATAAAGTGGCCGCGCGCCATCGCCTGGAAGTGGGCCATGAACACCGTGTTGAGCAGCGCACCGCTGGCCGCGCCGACCAGCGGCACCGCCTGCGCCGCCAGCTTCTCGCTGACCGTGATCGAGAACTTCGCCGCGATCCGCGACATCAGCGACACCAGCGCCGGTGCGCCCTTGCTGCCGATGCCGTGCGCGGCGATGTACTGCGCGGCGGCGCTGAGCTGCTGCGCCATCGCGGTACGCACCGCGAAATAACCCGACTCGCTGCCGTCGTCGCGCGCGCTGCGCCCGCCGTGCGCCAGCACTTCGAGACAGGCCAGGGTGGTGGCCGGATCGTCCAGCCGCTCGCCCTCGGCGCGGGCGATGTCGGCGATCGAACGCAGCATCAGCGTGGTGGTCAGCGGCAGTTCGACCAGCAACCCCGGCAGGCCGAAGAAACCGCCGGCGGCACCGGTCGCGGCCACCGCCACCCCATGCAGGCGCGGCCGCGCCGCGCCCGGCGCCTGGGCACGCAGGGTCAGCAGCGCCGAGCGCAAGGCGATGCGCAGCGCGCGATGGCTGATGGCGTCGATCCGCGAGGACAGCGCCTTCGGCAGACGCTTGCTGAGCAGATCCTCGATCGGCGCGCCGACCGTATTGGCGATCTTCGCCGCCAGGCCGGGATGTTCGAGCAGCGCGTGCGCCTGGGCCAGATCGCGGTGATCGGCGGCATCCATGGCGGGAACGGGGAGATTGGAGGTCATGGCCAGGAGTCGTGGCGTGGGAGCGCACAGCATGCACCGGCCACCGCCGCGATGCTGTCGAGGGCAGATGACGAAACCGGGAACGCGGCGCCCTAGCCCGCGATCTGCTCCAGCGTGCGGTTGCGGGTGCGCGGGCCGAAGATGCCGATGATCCCGGCCACCGCCAGCAGGCTGGCGACGATGAAGGCCAGCACGCCACGATTGCCGGCACGCTCCAGCAACAGCCCGATCAGCAGGCTGCTGCCGGCGGTGGACAGGCGGCTGAAGGAATAGCAGAAGCCCACCGCACGTGCGCGCAATGCGGTCGGGAACAGCTCGGCCTGGTAGCCGTGGTAGGCGAAGCTCATCCAGGCATTGCAGAACGTGATCGCCGCGCCGCAGGCGATGATCGCAAGCGGCTGGGTCTGCCAGGCGAACAGCGTGCCGAACAGCACCGCGCCGAGCGCCGACCACACCACCTGCCGCTTGTTCTCCCAGCGCTGGGCGACGCGCAGCAACAGCAGCGGCGCCAGCGGATAGGCCAGCGAGATCGCGAACGCATAGCCCAGCCCATGCACGCTGTCCGCGCCTTGCGCCGACAACAGCGCCGGCAGCCAGTTGCCGAAGCCGAAGAAGCCGATCGCCTGGAACACATGGAACGCCACCAGCATCACCACGCGGCGCCGGTAGGGCGCTTTCCACAGCGCGGCGAAACGCCCCTGCGTCGCGGTGGAGACGCCCTGCGGTTCGGGCTGCGGCGTGTCCAGCGCGCGCCCCAGATCGGCACTACAGCGCGCTTCCAGATCGCGCAGCACCGCGTCGGCCTCGGCGTGTCGGCCCTGTGCCGCCAACCAGCGCGCCGATTCCGGCAGGCGCCGGCGCAGCCACCAGATCGCCACCGCGAACGTGCCGCTGAGCAGTACCACCCAGCGCCAGCCGCTGACCCCGAGCGGCGCATGCGGCACCAGCGCCCACGCGCTCACCGCCACCGCCGGCACCGCCAGGAACTGCACGAAGAACGCGAACGCGAAGGCCGCTCCGCGCATGTGCCTGGGCATCAGCTCGGACAGATAGGTATCGATGGTGACCAGCTCGATGCCCAGGCCGATGCCGACCACGAAACGCCACCCGATCACGCCCAGCGCCGTGCTCTGCAGGCCCATCGCCACGGTCGCGGCGGTGTACCAGAGCAGGGCGAAGGCGAACACCGGACGGCGCCCGAAGCGATCGGCGAACGGACTGAGCAGGCTGGCGCCGAGGAACAGGCCCAGGAACGTGGCCGAAGCGAACGCGGCCTGGTCGGCGATGCCGAACGCGCCCGCCGCACCGGTGGCGAAGATGCCGTCGCGCAGCAGGCCCGGGCTGATGTAGGCGGTCTGGAACAGGTCGTACAGTTCGAAGAAGCCGCCCAGCGCCAGCAGCGCGACCAGACGCCACAGCGTGGCCGTCGCCGGCAGGCGATCGATGCGCGCCGCCACCAGCGCGACGGAATCGGAACGAGCGGCGGCAGGATCGAGCATGGGCATGCACCGGCGAAAAGGGTCGCCGACAGCCTCGACCGTCGGCGCTGGCGCATGCTGCCCGATTGCCCTGCGTATCCGCTACCGCAAGCGACCATGATGGCCGGCGCAGTCCGGCTCGCGTTCAGCGGGACGTCGGCTTCGGCCGGCGCGTAGCGCCAGCCGACTACCGCAGGAACAGCACGTTCAGATCCTGCTTCGGCACGAAATCCTTCTGCACGAATTCGAAGGTCAGCGGATCGGTCCGCTTCAGCGCGCCGTCGAAGCACAGGCTGAGCATGTCGCTCGGCGCGCGCTTCTTCAAGGTCAGGTGGAAGTCCTGGATCGGCCCCTTCCAGTTGTTGCCGGTCAGCAGGATGTAGCGCAGGTTGCTCCACTGCAGGCCGTGCTCGCCCTCGCGGCGGCGTGCGCTCTGCTGCGCGCCGGCGTCCATGCAGGTGTCCCTGGCGTAGTCGCGGATCAGCTCGCTGGCCGGCTGCGGCACGCCGGTCGCCAGGCTCGGCGCATAGCTGTGGCGGATCGACACCGCCTTGCCCGCGGCAAAAGGCTGCTGCCAGGTGAAATACTCGCTGAGCGTGAAAAGCGGCTGCCCATCCGGGTCGAACCAGCCCTTGGGCAGCGGCTTGCGGCCCTTCGGCGTCTCGCCGGATTCGACGTAGCTGGCCAGGTCGTCGCTGCTCCAGCCGCTGGCGGCCCACTGCCGCGAGACGTCGGCACCATTCTCCAGCTGCGCCACCAGCTTGCGCTCGGTGCGGACCGGCTTGCCGTCCACCCACAGCTTGAACTCGGTCAGTTCGCTGTGGTCGGCCATGCCGAAGTACATCGGCGGCATCGGGAACGCAATCGGCACCACCAGATCGCGCGTACTGGTGTTGGTGAACACGTAGTCCACCCGCACCAGATCCTCGCTGATGAACAAGGCCTCCTTGCTCATGCGGATATCCGGCTGCTGGATCAGCTGGATGGTGCCATTGGCATCGCCGAAGCTGGTGTCGTTGGCATGGGCGGTGGCCGCGAACAGCGGCGCCAGGGCGAACAGGGTGCGGACCAGCAGACGTCTTGAGGTCATGGGCGAGGCAAGTGGGGAGAGGGGCGGGCGTATCGGCTTGAACGTTGCCGAGCGCGCATCTTAGGCGTTCGCGTGGCCCGCGCCGAATGCGCCAGGGCCGACCGGCTCGGGCACCTGATCGACTGGACCAGGGCGGGCCCCGTGCGGCGGGCTGGCGGGCGACCCGCGCATCCCTGCGCCAGCGCCGCCGGCACCGATCACATCGGCATGCCGCGCGCCTGATTCTGTGCCGGCTCCTGCGCCTGCAAACGCTGCACGTCGGCGTTCAACGTTTCCAGTTGACGCGAACTCTGCTCGACCGACTGGTTCACGGCCTGCGCCTGATCGACGTAGACACGGCGATGCGCAGGATCCTGCAATCCGCCCTCCACGGCGATGAAACCGCCGTTGTTGCTCGGCACCACGTGGTCCACCTTCTGCAGGCCGCTGACCTTGGCCTCGACCACGATCTGGCCGGCCGCGCGCTCCAGCGCCTCGCGCCCCTGGAATGCGCCGCGATCCCCAAGCGCCTCCAGCTTGCCGACCACGGCGGCGTACATCGCGTGCTCCGGATGCCCGGGATCGGCCATGCTGACCGCTGCCGCTGCTGTCGTGGGAGCGGTGGACGGCGGCGCTGACGGCGGCGGCGGCGCAGCCGCGGCGGGTTGCGGGGTTGCGGAAGACGGCGACGGCGATTGGGGAATCTGCTGCAACAACGCGCCGAGTTCCAGCGATTGCAACGTCTCCCTGTCGGCGACCCCGGTAGATGGCAAACCCGCGCCTTCCTGGTAGTGCTTGAGCGCGCGTTGCGTGCCGGATCCGAAATCGCCATCGACTCCGACCTGCTCGCCGTTGTCCCGCAGCGCCTGCTGCAAGGCGCGCACCGCATCGCCTTTCTCGCCGTGCTCCAGGCGGCCGTCGCGCAATGCGCCATCGGGCATCTGCCGGATATGCTGGCCGACGCCGAGCGTCGCCAGCATCGCCGCGTCGGCCGTCGCGGTAACCGGCATGCCGTGGGCCTGCTGATACTCGCGCACGCAGCGTTCGGTGTTCGGCCCGAACTTGCCGTCCGGCGTCCCCACGGTATAGCCCTGTGCCGCCAGCGCTTCCTGCAGCTGGCGCACGCCCTCGCCCTTCTCGCCCGGCGCGAGTTGCCCATCCTGCAATGCACCGCGGATCAGCACGCTGCGCTCGCGCGCCGGATCCAGTCCCATGCCGGCATCCAGCCGATCCTGGTTGATGGCGATGTCGTTGTAGTAGTCGGCGTTGCTGGTGCCGTTGGAGTCTGCGACCGAACTGCCCTGCACCACCTGCGCCGCGCCGCCGGCACCGGAGATATGTCGCGCCTTCAAGATGCCGGCGATATGTTCGGGCGTATCGCCCTCGTGCAGCACGCCGGTGCGCATGGCCTGCTGGTAGGCCGCATCGCTGATGGTCTTGAAAGCGCCGTCCTGCACATCGGCCGAGGCCTTGTATTGCTCGAGGCTCAGGCCGTTGTTCCAGTTTTCCGGGTTGTTCAGAAACCGGGTCATGCCACCGGACACGGCCCAGTCCCACTCGCGCGTATAGCCGGAATCCTTCAGCGCCTGCCGATAGCGGTCCTGATCGACCAGGCCGGCATCGGCCAGCCACCCGGCGCCGGCCTGATAGCGGCCCACATAGCCCTGGTCATTGGTGATCGCCAGATCGCCGCCGTTGCTCTCGGTATAGACCGTCGATGCCACCAACCGCCGGGTCATGCTGTCGTCGAGGCCGGCGATGTTGCCTTGCGTCCACGCACGTGCGGTCGCGACCGAATTTTCGCTGCGCTTGTCGTCCATTTCGCTGCTCCTTGCAATGATCGGCCCAAAGGCCGATGTCGGGTAATGTCGCCCCCGGGATCAGTCCTCGCGCTCCGATCGCCTCAGCGACCGCACTGCGCCAGCGTGACATGGGCGCCGCCGCGCCTGAATTCGAAATCGGTATAGCCCGGTCCGTTGTTGCCGCCATCGACCGTCGAGGCGGTGACCGCCAGCGGCCGCTCGGCGCCCTCCAGCGCCACCCAATACTCCATGGCGGCCGGCGCAGGCGAAGGGATGCTGTCGCAGACGCCATCGCGACGCACCACCCGGTCGCCGGCACGCAATTGCGCGCGCAAGACCTTGGCGTAGTCGGTGCTCGGATAGAACTTGCGCACCACCAGCAGCAACGCCGTCGCCGCATCGCCGGCGAAGGTCACGCTGGCCTCGCCTTCGTTGCCCGTGCGCGTTCCGGCATCCGCTCCCACCTTGCCGTCCGGCAGCGGCGTTTCGCCGAATCCGGCCAGGGTGGTCTTGCCGCGGACCGCCACCGGGTAGATCCGTACCCCGTCTGCCGGCGCCAGTTCGCCCAGACCGGGAATCGCCTTCACCTGCGCCCAGGAAGGCGGCTGCGCGGCAGCAAGGACCGTCAGCGCCGCGCGCAGCGAGGATGCCGGGGCAGGCGTGGCGTCGCCCGACGCAGGCGCCACCGCTGCGCTTGCCGGCGCTGCGGGCTTCGGGTCGGCGATGGCGGTGGCAGGCGCAGCCGCGGCAGATGCCGCCGCGGAGCCGTGTTCGGGCTGGCAAGCGGCCAGCAGCGCGGTGGCCAACACGAATGGCAAGAGCTTGGAAGTCATGGCACTCCAGGGACTCGTCCAGTGAGAGCGCGCGAACCGATCCATGGTTCTGGGCAGATCGATGTCGCGAGATGAGGAAGCGGTCGGAGTATAGCCCCGACATGCCGTGCGATCCGTGCTGCCCATCTCTGCGGCCTTGCCATTTCAGGTTTTTCCGGGCATCGCATTGCGGGTCGACACTGCCAGGATCGCTGCGTGCCGCGTATTCTTAGCAAAACATTAACTGCAGGCTTGTAAAGCTGTCTTCGCAAATGGAACGATGCAAGGGGAAGGACGCATGGGAACCAGGGAAAACAAGCGCCGCTGGCTGTTGTGGGTCGTGTTGCTGGGCGCTGCGGCCGCCAGTGCCCAGGCCGGTGCGCAGCAGCAGGGACAACAACAGCTGCTGCAGCAACAGCAGATGCAACAGCAGCAGCAGCTGATGCAGCAGCAACTGCAACAACTTCAGCAGTTGCAACAGCAGCAACCTCCGCCGCAGGAAAACTCGGGCGCACCCAGGGGCTTGTCGGCCACCTACCTGAGCTGCCGCAAGCAGGCGCGCGGCGGGGTCGATCAGGAGCGCTGCATCGAGCGCGAGCAGACCTTGCAGGAGGATCGCCTGGAGCGAGTCTACGACCGGCTGCGCTACGAGCTCGACGGCAATGCGCGCTCGCGTTTGATGGACGCGCAGTACGCCTGGGAGCAATCCAATGCTCAGGCCAAGGATCTGGACAATTCGCTCTACGGCGGCACCCAGGCGGAAAGCCTGCAGCGCGCCGAAGCGGCGCTGTGGCGGCTCTGCGCGCGCGCCGACGAGTTGGAGAAATATCTGGGCGCGGCACGCTGAACTGGCCCACGCGTGACAGCAGGTCGAACGTCGCGCGGCGACGTCGCGCCTGCAAGGTGGCGCGACGTGCCGCCGGATCCTGTAGCAGCGGCTTCAGCCGCGACAGGACCCGACGGCATGTGCTTCACCGTGTTTCCTGTCGCGGCTGAAGCCGCTCCTACAGGCGTCCTTCCACCGTCCAGGCGGCAGCGGCGCATCTCATCGATCCGTAAACCGGGAACGACCGCATGCAGGCATACGACATCGCCTTGGACGATTGGCGCAGCGGCCCACCGACGCGCGACAGCGATGGCTGGTGCTTCGGCCTGCCGCCCGGGATTCGCCCGGCGCAGTGGCCGCTGGATCCGCACAGCGGCTATCCGATGCTGCACGGCTTCACTCTGCGGCTACCGGCGGACTATCGCGTGCATGGTGCCGACGTGGTGGCGCTGTCGTTCTTCGCCACTTCGCTGGATCACAACGACGGCGGGCCGATCGGCGGGCCGGACGGCATGGAAGACGTGGTCGATGCGCCAAGCCCGTTGCCGCCGGACGACGCGGCGCTGCTGCCCTTCTGGGAACGCGCGCGGCAGGCGCATCCGCGGCTGTCGCGGATGCGCGACATCCTGGGCTGCGCCTACGCGGTGATCCTGCTGAGCCAGGACGAAGCCGATGGCCCGCCTTGCCCACCGCCACCGTTGGTGGACAGTCCGCTGCAGCACGTGTTGGCCGTGCCGCAGTGGTTCGGCGCCGGGGCGGCGGCCGGCTTCGCTGCGTGGGAGCGGCGGGAGATGCCGCTGCCGGAAGCGCGCGACCCGCACACCGTCCATCGCCCGTTCAAGCTGAGCGCGCGCGCCAACGATCCCAACGCCGGCAAGCCGCCGCGGGAATACTTCGGCGATACGCCCGGCGATGGCGACTACCAGCCGTTCCACTACTGGCTGGACGGCGAGATCGCGACGGAGAACTACCGCGAACACGACTGGGCCGCCGGCCACGCCGCCAACCACCTCGGCGGCACCATGCGCCCGGTGCAGAACGTGCCGGAATTCAGCCCGTACTACATCGGGTTCGAAGAAGAATTCGGCGGCTACAACTTCGGCGGCGGCAATGCGCAACTGGACTTCAAGGACATGCAATTCGACTGGGCCTGCGGCTGAGGTCGGCAACACGGGTAAACGTCACCCGCGGGCGGCTCAACCGGCGAAATAGCCGGCGCCGTCCAAGTCTTGCAGCAGGCCCGGGCCGGTCGGCTGCCAGCCCAGCCGTTCGCGCGTCCATGCGCTGGAGGCGGGGACGTCCTGGCTGGCGAACCGTGCCATCCAGCCGAACTGCGCCGGCGCTGCCTCGGCCGGTACCGCGCGCACCGGCAACTGCAGGTGCCGGCCGATGGCCGCAGCGATCTCGCCGAACGCCACGCCCTCCTCGGCATTGCCGTGATAGCACGCACCGGCCTGCCCGCGCTCCAGCGCCAGCCGGTACAGCCGCGCCGCATCCGTGCGCTGCACCGCCGGCCAGCGATTGGTGCCGTCACCCACGTAGGCGGACACGCCCGTGTCGCGGGCGATGCCGATCAGCATGGGCACGAAACCGTGGTCGCCTTCGCCATGCACCGACGGCGGCAGCCGCAACACCATCGCCCGCACCCGCTGCGGCAGCAACGCCAGCGCCGCGGTCTCGGAAATTGCGCGCGGCGGCGCATTCGCCGGATCGGCGCGCACGGCCTCGATGCCGAGGCGGCCTTGCGGCAACACCGCCGTGCCCGAGGTCACCAGCAGCGGGCGGTCGCTGCCGGCCAGCCCCGCACCCAACGCGGCGATCGCGCGCCCATCGGCCTGGCAGTTGTCCAGGTAATGGGCGAAGTCGTGGATGAAGGCGGTATGGATCACGCCATCGGCCGCTGCCGCGCCGCGACGCAGGCTGTCGGCGTCATCCAGCGCGCCGCGGTGCACCTGCGCACCGGCCGCCTGCAGCGCCGCAGCCGACGCGTCGGAACGGGCCAGGCCGGTGACCCGATGCCCGGCATCCAACAGCTCGCGCACCACGGCCGAGCCGACGAAGCCGGTGGCGCCAGTCACGAACACATGCATGGCAATCTCCTTGAGGATGGAATGCGGTGCATCCTGTCGCAGACCGCCGCGGCACTGCAGCCGAGGCGCGATACCGGTATGGCCACTAACAGGCAGGACAGCGGCGTGAGCGAGCACAATCCACTCGGCAACTACCTGCGCGAAAGGCGCGCGCGCCTTGACCCGGCCGCGTTCGGCCTGCCCGCCGCGCGCCGGCGCACGCCCGGCCTGCGCCGCGAGGAAGTGGCGCAGCGCGCCCACGTCAGCGCCACCTGGTACACCTGGCTGGAACAGGGCCGCGGCGGCGCGCCTTCGGCCGATGCGCTGCAACGCATCGCGGCCGCGCTGGATCTCAACGAAGACGAGCGCGAGCACCTGTTCCTGCTGGCGCAGCAGCGCCCGCCGCGCACGCACGGGCCGGTGCCGGCGCAGGTCACCCCGCGATTGCGGCGCGTGCTCGACGCGTTGCCGCTGAGTCCGGCCTACGTCAAGACCGCCGCCTGGGACGTGCTGGCCTGGAACCGCGCCGCCAGCGCGGTGCTCACCGACTACGGCCAGCTGCCGCCGGCCGAGCGCAACATCCTGCGCCTGGTGTTCTGCCGGCCCGTTGCGGCGCAGACCATGCCCGACTGGGAACGGGTCGCGCGCTTCGCCGTGGCCACCTTCCGCGCCGAGACCGCGCGCGCCGGTGCCGCCGTCGCCCAACGCGCCGAACAGCTGGTGGCCGAACTCGGCCAGGCCAGCCCGCGCTTCCGCGAACTCTGGAACGAGCGCGACGTGCGCAGCCATGGCGAAGGCAGCAAGACCATCCACAAGCCCGGCCGCGAACCGATCTGCCTGGAATACTCCGCCTTCGCCGTCGATGGCCAGCCCGACCTCGGCCTGGTGGTGTACACCGCGTCCACCACGCAGGACGCCGCGCGCATCGCCGCGTTGCTGGAAGGCATGCAAGACGCGGACGGTTAGATCGGCCTGGCGGCGGATGCGCTGCGTGTGTCGGCTGTAGCGGCTGGTGCAGCGCAGACGATCGCGCAACGCCGGCGACGCATCGATTTCGGCGTAGCGGGAAGACACGGGCAAGGCGGCGCATCGAATGGTCACCGCGAGCTGAACTGCTTCCTGGCTTTCGTGTTGACAACAACAGACAGCCACCCAATAATAGAACCGTACAGTTTGGTTTTTATACAAAGCTGTTCGAGATAGCGTTCCGAGCAGGCAACGACGACAGGGCTGACCCGTCGCCGCCGCGTAGCAACAATGCTGCATCGTGCCGTTCGTTCCCCCCCAATGTTATTGCCACCCCGCCAGGCCTCTCCCCATGAAGCCGCACCATCCCACGCCTTCCGCTTCCTCGCCCGCCTTGCGTCCGGGCGAGCAGGCGCTGTTCGATCTTCCGGAGATCCCGTCGGCGCGCGTGCGCCCGGCAGCCGGCTGGATGAGCCGGCGCCTGCACACGATCGCGGCGCTGCTGTCGCGCAGTGGCTCGGGCCGCTGCGGCCGGCGCGACTGAACGCGCATGCGCCGGTAGCGCGGCGCATGCGCCCGCACACGCGAGCGACGCCGCATCGGCAGTGCGGGCCAGTGCCGGCAGTGCGGTGCGCATCGGAGCGCTGCAGCGCGCAGCGCCATTCGACGCGATGATGCGATCGCTGCGGCAATCCGCTGCGGCGATGTCGGAACGTCCGGCGCCGAGCGCCGGGAAGACGCTGCACCCACCCTGGAGCGATATCCATGAACAAGATCATCTTGGCCGGCGCGTTGCTGGCGAGCCTTTCCCTGCCGATGCTGGCCCAGGCCTCCAGCTTCGCCGGCACCTCCGCCGGCGCGTCCTCGGCCGGCAGCAGCAGCTCCGGCGACGACAAAGTGGTGCTGCAGGCGCGCGACGATGCCGCGAGCTTCGTCGCCAGCGACGGCCGCATCCGCGGCGCGCAACTGGAATCGGCGCTGCGCTCGCTGCGCGAACGCGACCCGGGCGCGCGCCAGGCCAGCGACCTGCAACTGGCCCAGGCCATCCTCGCGCGCTGACACCTGGCCGGCGACCGCCGTCACCCGGCGGCGGCCCCTTCCGGCATCCCGGCCGCCATTCGGCCATGGCTACCCGCCAGCCACGCTGCATTCGCTGATCGCCCAAGGTCTCGAGGCGGCCGGCCGCCTGTGCGGACGGCCGGCATCACGGCGTCACCGTACCGGTGCGCGTAGCGTCAACGCCGGATCGCACGCAGTGCGTTACCCGCACATGGAGAATCGAATGAACAAGATGCTTGGAGTTGTGATCGCTTGCGCCCTGGCCGCCGGCCTTCCCGCCGTTGCAGGCGCGGACCAGGTCCCGCCCCAGGACCGTCACGACGACGACCGGCGTCATGACGACCCGCCGCGGCCTGGCCAACTCGCCCCCGCCCGCCACGACGAAGCCCGGCACGACAACCGCCGCGACGATCGGCCCGGCGACCACCGCGACGACCACCGCAGGGACGACCGCCCGGACGACAGGCGCTATGGCCGCTGGGATCCCAAGTGGGGCCCGCGTCCGGGCAACCCGCCCGCGCACCGCGCGCGGCACGACGATTGGTATCGCCACGTGCGCGCCTGCCAGCAGCGCTACCGCAGCTACGACGCGCGCACCGACACCTTCGTCCACCGCGGCCGCCGCCTGCGCTGCTCGCTGTAGGCGGCAAGCGCCTGCCCGCGTTCTGCGCAAGCCGCGCAGAAGGCGGAGCAGGCTTCTCGATGCCGGGTGAGCGCGAAGCGCGCGAGCCTGGACGAATACCGAAGTGCAGCAGCGCAATCTTCTACGGGATCAGCGGCCTCGCCCGGCGAGCGGCTCGGACCAGTGGCTGCATCAGCCCGGACACGCTCACTGCTGCCCAGCGCAGTCCGCGTTCTGCGCGTCGCACAGTTCCGCGGCGCGGCGGATCTGCGCATCGCTCAACGGCGGTGGGCGGGCGACCGCCGCCTGGATCTGGTCCGGTGCGCCGGTGAGGGTGTGCAGGCCCTTGGCGACCTTGCCGGCAACGTAATAGACGCCGAGCGCGATGTAGCCGCCGCCCTGGCTGACCTGTTCCACCGAGGGCGGTGGCCGCCAATCCTTGTCGAAGCGGTTGGGTTGGGCGCTGACCGGGTTCTTGAAGCGGTACAGGTCCAGCGGCTGCTCCACGTCCGGCGGCAACGCGCGCACTTCGTCGAGGGTCTGGATGTCCTGTTGCGGCGGGCTGGGCGCGGCGGGCGCGGGCTCGGCCTGCTGGGCATGCGCCTGCGCGGCCGCGCCAAGCAGCGCGGCGGCAACGACGAAACGCGCGGCATTGCACATCGGGGTCGGTCCTTTTCCATGCATCGCCATGGCAGGTGCCGAGCTTACGGTCGGCGGCTGAACGTCACCACCGCGGCGGCATGACCAGCGCACGCCGCTCTGGCAACGCTCGCTTCTGCCAGGCCCTCAGGCCGTCTGCAACGGCTGCAGGCACAACCAGATGGCGCACCAGTGCGACAGCGCGCCGCCCAGCACGTGCGCGTGCCAGATGGCGCGGTTGTAGACCATGGACTTGCGCACGTAGAAGCCCACGCCCACCGTGTAGAACATGCCGCCGGCGGCGATGAACCACAGCACGGCGCTGTCCAGGCTGGCCATCAGCGGCTTGATCGCGACGATGCCGGCCCAGCCCAGCAGCAGGTAGATCGCCACCCAGAAGCCCTTGCTGATGCCGGGCAGGAACAGTTTGGCGAACACGCCGAACAGCGCCACACCCCACACCGCCAGGGTCATCGACCAGACCCAGGCGCCGGACAGCGCCAACACGAACAGCGGCGTGTAGGAGCCGGCGATCATCACGAAGATGCCGGCGTGGTCGAGCTTGCGCAGGATCGGCTGGCGCTGCGGCGGGGCGAAGTTGTAGGCCGCCGAGCAGGCGAACATCACCAGCATCCCCAGCGCGTAGACGCAGGTGGCCAGCAGCAGCGCGTGGTTGGCGTGGGGGCGCCAGACCAGCATGGCGCCGCCGACGATGGACAGCAGCAGGCCGGCGGCGTGCACGATCAGGTCGGCGCGGCGGGCACCGGCGGTTTTGTAGTGTGCGGCGGGAGCGAGAGCGGGCACGGACAAGGCGAGTCTTCGACGCGTCGGGGGACGGCGCCGCTGCGCGAGGGGGGAGCACAGGATACGCGCTGGCCGCGACGATCAGGTCAGCGTTGTCGGCCCGCGCGCGCCGTCGCCGGCCGGCATCGCGACGGCGGCGACGCACCTGCGCGGTCTACGCCGCGATGCGCTCGATCTTCCGGGCCTGCGCGCCCAGCGCGCGCCGCGCCTGTTCCAGGTCGTAGTCGGCCTGCAGGCCGAGCCAGAAGCGCTCGCTGGTGCCGAGCGCGGCGGCCAGCCGGATCGCGCTGTCGGCGCTGACGCTGCGCTTGCCGAGCACGATTTCGTTGATGCGGCGCGGCGGCACGCCGGCGGCACGCGCCAGTGCGTTCTGGCTGATGCCCAGCGGGATCAGGAATTCCTCCAGCAGGACTTCGCCGGGGTGGATGTTGGGCAGGGTCTTCATGACGGCTCGATGGGTCAGTGGTAGTCGACGATTTCCACGTCCAGCGCATCGCCGTCCTTCCATTGGAAGCACACGCGCCATTGATCGTTGATCCGGATGCTGTATTGGCCCTTGCGGTTCCCCTTCAACGCTTCCAGGCGATAGCCGGCGGAACACGCAAGTCGTCCAGCGTGGCCGCGCTGTTGAGCATACGCAGCTTGCGCCGAGCCACGGCCTGGATATCGGCCGGCAATCGCCGGGAAGGCGTGCCCTGCCAGATCTTATCGGCTTCCTTGTCGACGAAGTTCCGGATCACGCAGCAACCATAACGCCATCCGCTATATAACGCAATCCGTTATAGGGGTCACGGGCATGTTCCACCGCGCTGACTGAATCCGCTCAGCCAGCTGCCCTCGCCCGGTCGGCCGCTGTCTCATACCCTGAGACGCGTTTCCGCTTCCCTGTCCCGCTTTGAGAGCCGTCCCGATGCCCGCCCACGCCCTAGCCCGCCGCACCGAGGACGCCGAGCGCGCCCTGTCCACCACCGGCGGCGAGCCTTCGCGCGATGGCGCGCTGCTGACCGAGCGGCTGGAGCGGCGCTACCACGACCGCATCACCGGCAGCTTCATGATCCCCGGCCGCGCGGGCCGTTATGCGCCGATCCCGGACGACGTGCCGGCGGCGCTGGTCGCGGCGCTGAAGGCGCGGGGCATCGAGCAGTTGTACAGCCATCAGGCCGAGGCCTGGGACGCGGCGCAGCGCGGCGAGCACGTGGCCATCGTCACGCCCACCGCCTCGGGCAAGTCGCTGTGCTACACGCTGCCGGTGGTGGCCGCGGCGATGACCGCGCAGGCCAAGGCGCTGTACCTGTTCCCGACCAAGGCGCTGGCGCAGGACCAGGTGGCCGAGCTGCTGGAACTCAACCGCGCCGGCGAGCTGGGAGTGAAGGCCTTCACCTTCGACGGCGACACCCCGGGCGATGCGCGGCAGGCGATCCGCCTGCACGGCGACATCGTGGTCAGCAACCCGGACATGCTGCATCAGGCGATCCTGCCGCATCACACCAAGTGGGCGCAGTTCTTCGAGAACCTGCGCTACGTGGTGATCGACGAGATCCATACCTACCGTGGCGTGTTCGGCAGCCATGTCACCAACGTGCTGCGCCGGCTCAAGCGCATCTGCGCGTTCTACGGGGTGAATCCGCAATTCATCCTGTGCTCGGCCACCATCGGCAATCCGCGCGCGCACGCCGAAGCGCTGATCGAGCAGCGCGTGCATGCGATCACCGAGTCCGGCGCGCCGTCCGGCGACAAGCACGTGTTGCTGTGGAATCCGCCGGTGGTCAACGCCGACCTGGGCCTGCGCGCGTCGGCGCGCTCGCAGAGCAACCGCATCGCGCGCATCGCGATCAAGTCCGGGCTCAAAACGCTGGTGTTCGCGCAGACCCGGCTGATGGTGGAGGTGCTGACCAAGTACCTGAAGGACATCTTCGACCACGACCCGCGCAAGCCGCCGCGCATCCGCGCCTACCGCGGCGGCTACCTGCCGACCGAGCGCCGCGAGGCCGAGCGCGCGATGCGCGCCGGCAGCATCGACGGCATCGTCTCCACCTCGGCGCTGGAGCTGGGCGTGGACATCGGCTCGCTGGACGTGGTGGTGCTCAACGGCTACCCCGGCAGCGTGGCCGCGACCTGGCAGCGCTTCGGCCGCGCCGGGCGCCGCCAGCAGCCGTCGCTGGGCGTGCTGGTGGCCAGCTCGCAGCCGCTGGACCAGTACGTGGTGCGGCATCCGGACTTCTTCGCCGATGCCTCGCCCGAACACGCGCGCATTGCCCCGGACCAGCCGCTGATCCTGTTCGACCACATCCGCTGCGCCGCGTTTGAGCTGACCTTCGTCGCCGGCGAGGCGTTCGGCCCGGTCGATCCGGCGGTGTTCCTGGAAGCGCTGGCCGAAAGCGAGGTGGTGCACCAGGAAGGCGACCGCTGGGAGTGGATCGCCGATAGCTATCCGGCCAACGCGGTGAGCCTGCGCTCGGTGGCCGACGGCAATTTCGTGGTGGTGGACAAGACCGACGGCAAGCAGCAGATCATCGCCGAGGTGGATTATTCCGCCGCCGCGCTCACCCTGTACGAAGGCGCGATCCACATGGTGCAGAGCACGCCGTACCAGGTGGAGAAGCTGGACTGGGAAGGGCGCAAGGCCTACGTCACCAGTACCCACGTGGACTACTACACCGACAGCATCGACTTCACCAAACTCAAGGTGCTGGACCGCTTCGACGGCGGCGCGGCCGGGCGCGGCGACAGCCACCACGGCGAGGTGCACGTGGTGCGGCGCGTGGCCGGCTACAAGAAGATCCGCTACTACACCCACGAGAACATCGGCTACGGCCCGGTCACCCTGCCCGACCAGGAGCTGCATACCACCGCGGTGTGGTGGCAGCTGCCGCAGGCCACGCTGCTGAAGGCGTTCGCGGCCAAGCAGGACGCGCTGGACGGCTTCCTCGGCGCGGCCTACGCGCTGCACGTGGTGGCGACGGTGGCGGTGATGGCCGATGCGCGCGACCTGCAGAAAGCGGTGGGCGACGGCGACGGCGCCTGGTTCGCGATGGCCGACGCCAAGGGCCACGGCCAGCTGCGCGGCGGCGACAACGGCGAACCGGTCGGCGTGGAGCTGCAGCAGTTCGTCCCCACCGTGTACCTGTACGACAACTTCCCCGGCGGCGTGGGCCTGAGCGAACCGCTGTGGCAGCGCCAGGCCGAGCTGGTGCAGCGCGCGCGCGAACTGGTGCAGCGCTGCGACTGCGTGGCCGGCTGCCCGGCCTGCGTCGGCCCGGTGCTGGCCGCGCAGGAGGACAGCGCGACCACGCCGAAGGCGCTGGCGCAGCAGGTGCTGCGCCTGTTGCTGGAAGGTGGCGCAGCACTGGACGAGGAAACCACCGCGATCGACAGCGAGCTGGATGCGCTGCCGGAGTGGAGCGCATGAGGATCGGTCACGCGTGCTTGCGCATGACGTGCGCGTTTCTGCAGCATGCGATGCTGGACGTCGCATCGACCACGATCGACACAGATTCCGACGCGTTGCCGGAGTGGAGTGCATGAGTAACACCCTCAAGCACCTGTACGCGCTGCGCTTGCTGGGCAACAGATCGACCGCGATCCACATCGATCCCGACGCGTTGCCGGAACGGAGCGCATGAGCATCAAGCCAGAACGCCTGCGCGCATTGCGCTTGCCGCCGGGAAGCGCGTTGCTGGGCAACGAATCGACCGCGGTCCGCACCGATCCCGGCGCGTTGCCGGAGCAGCGCGCATGAGCATCAGCCTCGAGCGCCTGCGCGCGCTGCGCAAACAGGCCGGCGATCCAAACGTGGATACGCCGCGTGCACCGGCACCGGGCGCGCGGCAGGCAGGCAATGCGGTGGCTGCAGGCGCTCCCGCGTCGGCGACCGCGCCTGCACGGGCGGCATCGCCCGCAGGCCGGGCCGCGTTGCTGCGCAAACCACCGCGCGACACCGATGCGGCGCCCCCTCCGCCTGCGCCGCGCACGCCGATGCCCGCGCGCGGTGGGGATACCGCCGTCGCCGTGGCGCCGCCGATCGCGATCGAACCATTCGACCGGCGCGGTGCCGACGTCGCCTCGCTGCGGCGCCTGCTCGGCATGCGCGAGCGCGCGGTGGCGCCGGCCGCGGCGCCGCGCAAGCCGCAGGCGGCCGACCGCCACCTGCCCGGCGTGGAGATCGCACCCGGCCTGCACCTGATCGAAGCGTTCCTGCCGCAACCGATCCCCGCCGCCGCGCTGTCGCTGGCCTTCGCCCGCCGCGAGGACGCGGTGCAGCCGTCGGACCTGCTGTTCTTCGACACCGAGACCACCGGCCTGGCCGGCGGCACCGGTACCCGCGCCTTCATGATCGGCGCGGCCGACTGGTACCTGCATCCCGTCGAAGGTCCCGGCCTGCGCATCCGCCAGCTGATGATGGCCACGATGGGCGCGGAAAAGGCCATGCTCGAAGCGTTCCGCGCCTGGCTGGCGCCGACCACGGTGCTGTCCAGCTACAACGGCCGCTGCTACGACGCGCCGCTGCTGAAGACCCGCTACCGGTTGGCGCGCTGCGCCGACCCGCTGTCGGCGCTGGACCACGTGGACCTGCTGCATCCCACCCGCCGCCGTTACCGCGGCACCTGGGAGAACTGCAAGCTGGCCACGATCGAACGCCAGTTGCTGCGCATCGTGCGCGAGGACGACCTGCCCGGCTCCGAAGCGCCGGCGGCATGGCTGAGCTACCTGCGCGGCGGCAGCGCGCGCAACCTGCGCCGCGTCGCCGCGCACAACCACCAGGACGTGGTGACACTGGCGCTGCTGCTGCAGCGCCTGGTCGACGCCGAAGCCGAAGAGCGCGAGGTCGTGCCGTTCGTGGAAGCGCCGTAGCACCGCGCTTGAGCCCCTCTCCCCCCGGGAGAGGGGTTGGGGTGAGGGTACGGCCCCAGGCGCAGTGCTGGATTGGATGCACGAGGCTGCGCCCGTACCCTCATCCGCCCCTGCGGGGCACCTTCTCCCGATGGGAGAAGGAACAGCTGCAGCGCTTTAGCCCCTCTCCCCCCGGGAGAGGGGTTGGGGTGAGGGTACGGCGCCAGGCGCGGTGCTCGATTGGATGCACGAGGCTGCGCCCGTACCCTCATCCGCCCCTGCGGGGCACCTTCTCCCGGTGGGAGAAGGAACAGCCATGATGCGTAGTAGCCCGGCCGCCTCAATGCCGATGGCTCTCGGCAACCGCCCTAGATCTCCCGCACTGCCGTCTCGATCCGCCACGCGGCGAACTCGCCTTCGAACTCGGCCAGGCTCAGCAGGCCCATGCACGCCTGCGCGCCCACCGGCAGCGCCGCGCCGCTGGCCAGCTTGCGCACCAGCAGGATCGCGGCCAGGCACGGAATCTCCGGGCCATGCAGAGTCGGCGCGGTCAGTTCCCAGCACACCGCGTGCGGGCGGCCATCGCGCAGTCCGCGCAGCTGCACCGACATGCCGCCCAGGTCGCTACCGAAGCGATCGAACCAGCGCCCGGCGCGCGCGAACACCGCCGCCAGCGGGCGCATCGGCAGCGGCACGCCGAGTCCGCGCAGGCGCGCGAGCGCGGCCAGGCAGCGCTGCAGGAACGGCAGTTCCAGCGCCGCGCGGAAGCGCACGTTGCGCACGCCGGGATAGCGCGCCACCAGCAGGTCGTGATCGGGCACGTCGCAGGGCGCGGCCAGACGCGGCGCGAGCCGCGCGAAGGTCACCGGCTGCGGTGCCGCCCAGCCCAGCGTGCGCTGCCAGCGCCCATCCCTCCACCAGTCGAAGGGCAGGCCGCAATACGACAGCACCGCGCGCACCGTGGCCATGCCCAACGGCGTGGCCTGCGCCGGCGCGATGACCAGGTCGATGTCGTGCAACTGCGAGAAGCGTGGGCGCAACGCATCGACCACCGCGCTGGACAGCGCCGGCAGCGTGCTGGCGCCGCTGATCGCGCTGCGCCCGGCCTGCCGCGCCAGCGCATCCAGCGCGGCGGGAAAGTCGCGCACGAACGCGCGGCCGTCGGCCAGGTCGATGTAGTGCATGCCAGCCCGCAGGCAGGCATGCGCGACCGCATAGTCCTGGCCCTGGAACGGCCCGGCGGTGTGCACGACGATGTCCGCGCCGGTGGCGGCCAGTTGCGCCGGGAAATCCGCCGCCGCCGTATCCAGGCGGCACACCGCGACGCCGCCCAGGTCCGCGCCGGCAAGATTGGCGGCGGCAGCGCCAGGATGGCGTCCGGCCGCGATCACCTGCAGCGTCGGCGTCGCCGCCAGCGCACGCACGATGCGCGCGCCGAAATGGCCGTAGCCGCCCAGCACCACCACCTTGCAAACGGCCATCGTCCTTGCCCCTCCTGTCGGCGTCCGCGGCGATTATCCGCGCGGGCGCCGCCTGCGGGGAATCGCTCAGCCGCCGATCGGCGTGGCCAGCCCTTGCGCGATGGCCTCGCGGATCAGTTCCTCGGCCTGCTGCCGCGCGCGTGCGCTGGCATCGGCCTGCTGCTTGCCCAGTCGGGACTGCTCCAATCCGAGTTGCGCCTGTTGCCTGGCCAGGTCCTGGATCTTCTTGCCCAGGTCCTGCCGGCGCATCTGCTCGGTCGCGCGCTGTGCCGCCATGCGCTCGATCTGCGCCTGGCTGGCGGCGCCACGGCTGGCGGCGACCGCCGCCTCGGCCTGGCGCGCGGCGCTCTCGGCCATCTGCGCGCTCAGTTCCGCCATGCGTTCGCCCAGGTCGCCCTGGCGCTCGCCGAGATCGCCTTGCTGGTCGCCCAGCTCGGCCTGCGCATCGGCCAACTCCAGGGTCTGCGCGTGCAGCGCCTGGAAGCGCGCCAGCGCCGCCGGATCGCGGACCACGTAACGATGGCCGGCATGGCGCAACCACAGGATCTCGCCGTCGTTGCCGGCCAGGCGACGCGCTTCGCGCAGGTCGTCCAGCGAGGCGTCCATCAGATTGTGCCCGTCCTGCACCAGCACGTAGGCGTCCTGGTCGTTGTGCGGCGAGAGCGACATGCGGCCTTGGGTGAGCAGCGGCGCATCGGTTTCCGGCGGCGCCGCGGGTGCGGGCGGCGGCACCGGCGCCGTCGGCGGCTCCGGGGGGCTCGCCGGCGCCGCGGGTGCGGGCCGTGCCAGCACGCTGGCCACGATCGAGGTCGCCTTCGCCGCAGGCGCGGCGGCGGCGGGTGCGGCCGCTACGACCGGAGCGGCGGCCGGCGCAGCCACCGCTGCCGCGTTCGCCGGCGCCGGCTTGGCCACCAGGCGCAACGGCATGACCCCGGCCAGCGCGATCGCGGCGGTGATCAGCCCGGCGCCCAGGCGCGAGAAGGAGGCGGTGCTCTGCAGCATCAGCAGCCGCCGCTTCAGGCTGACGAAGCTGGGCGAGGCACTGGCCACGCCGGCCGCCGGCCGCGGCGCCACGCCGAGCTGTACCAGCAGCCGCGCGTAGTTGTGCCGGCAGTGCCGGTGCCCGGCGACCACCGCCGCATCGCAGGCCGCTTCGCGGGCCAGTGCGTATTCGCGCACCGCTAGGTGCACCAGCGGATGGAAGAAGAACAGGTGCTGCGCCAGCGTCGGCAGCAGGCCCCACCACAGGTCGCGGCGCTGCAGATGCACCAGCTCGTGGGTCAATGCCATATCCAGATCGTCGGCATGCATCGCCGCCAGGCGCCGCGCCGGCAGCAGCAGCACCGGCCGCCACGGGCCGATCAGCTGCGGCGAATCGATCTGCGCGGACAGCCGCAGCTGCGGCGGCTGGCGCAGGCCGTGCGCTTCGGCGGCCAGGCGCAAGGCGCCGAGCAAGGCGGCATCGGTGCACGGCGTGCTGGTGCGCACCAGGCGCCGGCTGGCGCGGTAGGCATGGCCGCTGCGCAGTGCGCCGAGCAGCACGCCCGCCAGCCACAGCGCGACCAGCGCCTGCGCCCAGGACAGCGGCGCGGCGGCAGCGGCCTGTTGCGTGGCGGCATGCGGCGATGCGGCAGTCGCGGCAGTCGCAGCGCCCGCATCCTGCAGCGATGCGGCCGGCAATGCGGTCGCGGCTATGGCGGTCCGTGCCGGCGCAGCCGGCAACACCGGCAGCTGCAGCGCACCGGCCCACAGCAGGCCGAGCACGGTCTGCGCGCCGACCAGCCACCACAGCCGGCAGCGCGTGGCCGCCGGCAATGCCGGCAACCAGCGGCACAGCGCCCAGATCGCCGCGACCAGGATCGCCGCCTGTACGCTGGTCGCCAGCAGCCGCGACAACAGGGTCTCGAACAACGTCGTGCCGAAGATCGTGTCCATGCCTCAGTCCTCCCGCCGCTGCGATTGCAACTTGGCTACCAATGCCTCGAGTTCGGCCAGTTCGTCGTCGCTGACCTCGGCGCGCTGCGACATCCACGCCACGAACGGCGACACCGAGCCTTGCAAGGTCTTCTCGACGAAGCTGCCGACCGCGCTGCGCACCACGTCGTCCTGGCCGCTGGTGGCGGCGTAGCGGTACACGCCCTGCACCTGGCGCCGGCGCAGATAGGCCTTGGCGCGCAGCCGCTCCATCATCGTCAGCACGGTGGAGCGGGCCAGCCCGCGGGTCTCGCCGAAGCCGGCGGCGACTTCGCCGACGCTGGCCTCGCCCTGTTCGCCGATGTACTGCAGCAGGGCCAGTTCCTGGTCCCCGATCGATTTGCGTCGCATCCGCCCGCTCCAGTGACTACACGTGTCGCCAAAGCTACCCGTGGCGACATCTGTAGTCAATAGGCCGTCGGTCACTGGCTTGGCCCCCTCCTGCCGACAGGGCTGGCCATGGCGCCTGCGGCGCGAGCCGCGGCTCCGCAGGCGCGCGGCTCAGCCGAAATCGAAATAGAACCTGCCGTTGTAGTTGGCGATGAAACCGGTGAGCGCATCGCTGATGGCACTGGTGAACGTGGGGCCATACCTCCAGTCCGGCGCGCCCGCCCAATAGTCGTGCCAGCTGTCCGGCAGCGGGACTAGCGCCTCGTCCGGCACGTCATCCTCGTTCACCCAGACCGGTTGGCCTGCATCGGTATCGATCATGAATGCCCAGTACTGATTCGGATCGTCGCGCAGCGTCGTCACCTGCGCGCCCTGCAACGCCACTTCCAGTTGCGCCTTGATCTCGTCCAGGTGCGGCTGGTCGTACCCGTGCACGCTCAGGCCGTTCTGCGCCCCGTTGTCGGCGAGCCAGTCCGCAAGCGCCGTATCGACCGCCTGCGCATAGCCATCGAAATGGGTATAGGCCGCGCGCGCAGTGGCTTTGCACCAGATCGCCACCGGCGAGCACGGCCCTCCCGGCCGGGAATAGAAGCCGGTGTTCCGTTCTTCGCCGGCGTCCACCAGACCCCAGGCATTCTGCGGAATGTAGTAGTAGTTCACGGCCGATCTCCGATTGCGGCTGGCTGCATGCAGACAACAACGCAATCGGCACGCCACTGTGAATGCGTGGCCTCTGCAGGGTGGACCTCATCCGCTCGCCTGCGCGCGGACCATGAGCACGGCCAGCGGCAACGGCCCGCGCTGGCCGTTTGCCGCTGTCGCTCCCGTCGCAACGACCCGGTCGTCGTGCAGGCTGCGGCTCAGCCCTGCGGACCGCCCATCACCGGCAGGATCGCGCCGCTGATGTAGCTGGCGGTGATCGGCGAGGCCAGGAACACATAGGCCGGCGACAGTTCCTCCGGCTGTGCCGGGCGGCCCATCGCGCTGCTCTTGCCGAACTCGGCCACGTCCTCGGCGGACTTGTCGGCCGGGTTCAGCGGGGTCCACACCGGGCCCGGCGCGACCGCGTTGACGCGGATCCCGCGCGGCTGCAGCTGGCTGGCCAGGGCCATGGTGAAGGCGTGGATCGCGCCCTTGGTGGCCGAGTAGTCGAGCAGCGACTTGCTGCCGAACAGGCCGGTCTCCGAGCCGCTGTTGATGATCGCCGCACCGCGCTTGAGATGCGGCAAGGCCGCGCGCGCCATGTGGAAGTAGCCGCCGATGTTGGTCTGCAGGGTTTCCTGCAGGTGCGCGTCGCTGAGGTCTTCCAGGGCATGGCAATGCAACTGGAAGGCGGCATTGTTGACCAGCACGTCGAGGCCGCCGAAGGCACGCACGGTCTGCGCCACAGCGTCTTCGCAAAACCTGGGATCCTTCACGTCGCCGGCGATGGTCAGGCAGCGCCGGCCTTCCTTCTCCACGTGCGCGCGGGTCACCTGCGCGTCCTCGTGCTCGTCCAGGTACAGCACCGCCACGTCGGCGCCTTCGCGCGCGAACAGCACCGCCACCGCGCGGCCGATGCCCGAGTCGGCGCCGGTGACGATCGCGCTCATGCCGCGCAGCTTGCCGCTGCCCACGTACTCGGGCGCCTCGAAGCGCGGTTGCAGCGCCAGGTCGCCTTCCTTGCCCGGCTTGCGCAAGTGCTGCCTAGGCATCTTCTCCGGCTGCTTGCGCAGCCCGGCCTGGGTCGGCGCGGACGGCTTGGCCTTGGCTTTCGACTGCGCCTCGTCGGCATCGGTCGCGCGCTGCAAGGCGCGCTGTTGGCGTGCGGTCTTGGCGGCTGCGGCGCCGGATCGGGACGCCGCCGGCTTGGATGGAGCGGTCTTGGTGGATGCGGCAGGACGCTTGTTGCTGGAAGCCATCGGCATTGCTCCGGAATGCGGGACGCGGCGCTGCATGGCGCCGCATCGGGTGTGGATGGACGGACGTGGGCGATCGGGCGCAAGCGCGCTAGGCGCGGCCGGCGACGCCTTCGACGCCGGCATGCTGGGCGCAATGCGCGCAGCAGAACATGCGGCCGCCAGCTTCCACGCCATGGCCGACGATGCGGCAATCGCAGTGGCTGCAGTGCGGGGCGAAGGCGTGGATCGCGCATTCGAACGAATCGAAGGTGCCGCTGCGGGCGCCCTGGGTCAGGGTAAAGGCCTTGTCGTAGTCGTTGCCGCAGACATCGCAGGTGGCCATGGTCAGGCTCCGGTTGGCTGGGAAACCGCAGTCTGGCCAAGCCCACGGCCACGTCGGGTGAAGCCGGCCGCCGATCTCTTCATGCAGCGCAAACATCCGCCGCGACACGCTCGCCTTATCCGCAGAAGGAAACCGTCCATGATCCGCCATCCGCTCGCCCTCGCCGTTCCCCTCGCCGCCAGCTTGCTGCTCGGTGCGTGCAGCACCACCCAGATCGCCGAGGTGCAGCCGATCGACGGCGTCATCTCCGGCCAGTGCCACATCGACAAGGTGCGCGGCGCCGCCGGCCTGGCCGCTGCGCATACCACCGTCGAACGCGCCCGCGTCGACAGCGACAGCCTGAAGGTGCAGGTGGTCAACAGCAGCGTCGGCCACAGCGGCGCCACTTCCAGCGGCGTGGACAGCGCATCGCGCGGTGCCGGCGAGAGCGGCGGCGATCGCCTGACCATCGAGGTCGGCCCGTACAACAACATCACCACGCTGTATTGCGGTTGATGCCGCGCGCCGCCGGTTGAGCGACGCAGGCGGCGCGGTTCTGCCGCGACCGTGTCGCGACGCGCGCTGCAGGCGCAGCCGCGCCAGCGCTGCGCTCAGGCGCGGCCGCGCGAGCGCGCGGCGTTCCCGGCCACCACGCCGCTGACGGCCCGACGCGGCGGCGTGGACTTCGTCGACTTGGTTTCGGCCGCCTTCGAGACCGTCTTCCTGTTGGCTGGCGTGGCCTTGGTCGCCTTGCGGGTCGCGGCACGCGCCCGCGCCAGGTACTTCAGCGTGGCCAGGTCCCATTGCCGCTCGCCGCGCACGCGCTCGCACAGCCCGTGCAATTCGCCGCCGCGCCAGCCGGCGAACACGCACGGGTCGATGTAGGCCTTGCGGCACACCGCCGGGGTATTGCCCAGCGCATCGGCCACCTCGCGGATCACCGCGTTCTGCGCCAGCTTCAGCGCGCGCTCGCTGCTGGGTTCGGGCAGGGGCAGCTGCGCCAGCCGCTGCAGCGCGGCGCGGGTGCCGCCCCAGGTGCGGAAGTCCTTGGCGGTGAAGCTCTCGCCCATCGCCTCGCGCAGGTAGTCGTTGACCTCGCCCGAGTCCACCGGCTGCAGCTGGCCGTCGTCGTCGCGGTACTGGAACAGCGCCTGCCCGGGCAATTGCTGGCAACCGCGGATCAGCTTGACCAGGCGCACGTCGTCGACCTCGATGTCGTGCTCCTGCCCGCCCTTGCCGCGGAACTTCAGCCGCGCGCGGCCGCCCTTGACGAACGCCAGGTGCCGGTTGCGCAGCGTGGTCAGGCCGTAGGAGCGGTTGCTGCGCGCGTATTCGGCGTTGCCGACGCGCACCAGGGTCTCGGCCATCAGCGCCACCACCATCGCCAGCACCTTGTCGCGCGGGTAGCCGGGCAGCGCCAGGTCGCGGCGCAGGCGTCGGCGCAGCCGCGGCAGGGCCTGGCCGAAGGCCATGATCCGTTCGAACTTGCCGTCGCCGCGCACCTGCGCCCAGTCGGCGTGGTAGCGGTACTGCTTGCGCCGCCGCGCATCGCGGCCGGTGGCCTGCACGTGGCCGTTGGCCTTGGTGCAGATCCACACCTCGGTATAGGCCGGCGGGATGGCCAGCTGGCGGATGCGCTGCAGGGTCGGCGCGTCGCGCACCGCGCTGCCGTCGGGCAGGCGGTAGCCGAAGCCTTTGCCGGCGCGGCGGCGGGCGATGCCGGGCTGGTCGTCGCTGACATAGACCAGGCCGGCGCTGCTGGCGGCCTGCCTGGCCTGCAGCGCGCGCGCCGCCTCGGTGGCGGCGGTGGGACGGGACGCGTTGGACATCGGGACGCCAGCGGTTGGGGAGCGGCGATTGTCGGCAGCGCGCTGCCTAGGCCGCGTCAACGGCGGCCGGTTAACGTGTGGCGAACGCGACTTGTCCGATTCTTCTGCGCTTATGCTGGACCCGTCCTCCCTCCACCCATCAGGAGCCCCGATGAGCACTTTCCTTTCTTCTCGTGCGTCCGCGCGTGCCGGCCTGTTCGGCACGGCATGCCTGGCGCTGGCACTGGCCGCGTGCACCGCGCCGCCGCCGGACGAGCAGGAACAGGTGGCGGCCAAGGCCCAGGCCGCCGCGCAGCAGGCCGCCGCGCCGGATCCGGCCAGCGCCCCGGAGCCGCCGCCGGTCGGCACCTGCGACGCCTCGCAGGCGCAGGGCCTGGTCGGCCAGGCCGCCGAACAGGCGCTGCTGGACCAGGCGCGCAGCGACACCGGCGCCAAGAGCGTGCGCGTGCTCAAGCCGAACCAGGCGGTGACCATGGAGTTCGACGGCGAACGGCTCAACATCGAGGTCGATGCCAAGAACCAGATCACCGGCGTGCGCTGCGGCTGAGGCCCGTCCGGCGGCACCTGCAGGCGCCGTGCGCGGTTGCGGCAGCGAGGCGGTTGCCGCCACTACGGTTGCAGCTGCAACCGTGTATTGCGGCACCGCACCAACATGTGCTTTAGTCGATGTTCCGGTGACCTCAAGATGCGCTCCAGGATAGAGCGGGGGCGAGTGTCGCCGCGTTCCTTCGGATCGCTTTTCAGAGGCAGACATGGCCCCCCGCAACCGCCACGGGCTCTACGACCCCCAAGATGAGCGCGATGCCTGTGGTTTCGGCATGGTCGCGCAACTCGATGACCAACCCTCGCGGGCCCTGGTCGATACCGCCATTGCCGCGCTGTCGCGGATGACCCACCGTGGCGGCGTCGCCGCCGACGGGCTGACCGGCGACGGCTGCGGCCTGCTGATCCGCAAACCCGATGCGTTCCTGCGTGCGCTGGCGCGCGACGCCGGCATCGCGGTGGGCGCGCGCTTCGCCGCCGGCCAGGTGTTCATGCCGCGCGACGACGTGGACGGTGCCGCACGCTGCCGCCAGGTGCTGGAAGAGGAACTGCTCCGCGCCGGCACGCAGCCGCGCGGCTGGCGGGTCACCCCCACCGACGATTCGGTGTGCGGGCAGCTGGCCAAGGACACCTTGCCGCACATCGAGCAGGTGTTCGTCGATGCCGGCGCCGAGCACAGCGAAGACGGTTTCGCCCTGGCCCTGTTCCTGGCGCGCCGCCGCGCCGAGCAGCGCCTGCGCGACATCGCCGACTTCTACGTCACCACGCTCTCGCCCAACGGCATCAGCTACAAGGGCATGGTGCTGCCGGACAAGCTCAGCACCTTCTACCCGGACCTGCAGCGCAGCGACCTGGCCTCCAGCGCGATCGTGTTCCACCAGCGCTTCTCGACCAACACGCTGCCGCGCTGGCCGCTGGCGCATCCGTTCCGGCTGCTCGCGCACAACGGCGAGATCAACACCATCGAGGGCAACCGGCACTGGGCGCAGGCGCGCAGCAAGGTGTGGAAGACCCCACGCTTCGACATCGCCGAGTTCGACCCGGTGATCTCGATGCACGGCTCCGATTCGCAGAGCCTGGACAACATGCTCGAGCTGCTGGTCGCCGGCGGCATGGACCTGCTGCAGGCGCTGCGCATCCTGGTCCCGCCGGCGACCCAGTCGCTGGAGTTCAAGGACGCCGACCTGGCCGCGTTCTACGAGTTCTACGGGCTCAATACCGAGCCGTGGGACGGCCCGGCCGGCATCGTCGCCTGCGACGGCCGCTATGCGGCGTGCATGCTCGACCGCAACGGGCTGCGCCCGGCGCGCTGGATGCTGACCTCCGACCGCCATTTCCTGGTCGCCTCCGAAGCCGGCGTGTGGGAATTGCCGGCCGAGCGCGTGACCCGCAAGGGCAAGCTCGGCCCGGGCGAGATGATGGCCATCGACCTCAAGCGCGGCGACCTGCTCGACTCGGACGCGATCGACCGCATCAACCGCGGCCGCGCTCCGTACAAGCAATGGCTGCAGCAGGGCGTGACCTACCTGCAGACCGAGCTGATCGATCCGTCGCTGGTCGAGGAGCCGTTCGACGAGCGCACCCTGCGCAGCTACCACAAGCTGTTTCAGCTCAGCACCGAGGAAGTGGAGCAGGTGCTGCGGCCGCTGGCCGAGACCGAGCAGGAAGCCACCGGCTCGATGGGCGACGACACCCCGATGGCGGTGCTCAGCCGCCACACCCGGCCGCTGTACGACTACTTCCGCCAGGCGTTCGCGCAGGTCACCAACCCGCCGATCGATCCGCTGCGGGAAGACTGCGTGATGTCGCTGACCACCCAGCTCGGCAAGGAGACCAACATCTTCCATGCCGGCCCGGAGACGGTGAACCACGTCATCCTCAATTCGCCGGTGCTCAGCCAGCGCAAGCTGCGCCAGCTGCTGAAGATGGAGCAGTACCAGACCCGCAACGCGCAGATCGACCTGTCCTACAGCGTCGAGGAGGGCCTCAAGGCCGGCCTGGAACGGATCTGCGCCGAGGCCGAGCAGGCGGTGCGCGACGGCAAGGTCATGCTGCTGCTGACCGACCGCTACCCGGTGCCGGAACGGCCGATGGCGCATGCGCTGCTGGCCACCGGCGCGGTGCACCACCATCTGTCGCGCGCCGGCCTGCGCTGCGACGCCAACCTGATCATCGAGACCGGCACCGCGCGCGATCCGCACCACATGGCCTGCCTGCTCGGGTTCGGCGCCACCGCGGTGTATCCGTACCTGGCCTACCAGACCCTGTTCGACCTGGGCCGGCGCGGCATCCTGCTGCTGAAGAAGGGCGGCGAACAGGCGCAGATCGGCCGCAAGTACCGCAAGGGCATCTACAAGGGCCTGTCCAAGATCATCTCCAAGATGGGCATCTGCACCATCGCCAGCTACCGCGGCGCGCAGCTGTTCGAGATCGTCGGACTGGATCCGGACGTGGTCCAGCTGTGCTTCCCGGACACCGCCTCGCGCATCGGCGGGGTCAACCTGGCGCGGCTGGACACCGAGGCGCGGCAGCTGACCGCGCGCGCCTGGAACGACCTGCTCAAGCCGGAAGTGGGCGGGCTGCTGAAGTACGTGCACGGCGGCGAGTACCACATGTACAACCCGGACGTGGTCATGACCCTGCAGCGCGCCACGCGCAGCGGCGAGCAGGCCGACTGGGCCGCGTACGCCGAGGCGGTGCATGCGCGTCCGCCGTCGGCGCTGCGCGACCTGCTGCAGCTCAAGCGCGCCGAGGTGCCGACCCCGCTGGACGAGGTCGCCCCGGCCGCCGACCTGCTGCGCCGCTTCGACACCGCCGCGATCAGCCTGGGCGCACTGTCTCCCGAGGCGCACGAGGCGCTGGCGATCGCGATGAACCGCCTCGGCGGGCGCAGCAACTCCGGCGAAGGCGGCGAAGACCCGGCGCGCTACGGCACCGAGAAGCGCTCCAAGATCAAGCAGGTGGCCTCCGGCCGCTTCGGCGTCACTCCCGAGTACCTGGTCAATGCCGAGGTGCTGCAGATCAAGGTCGCGCAGGGCGCCAAGCCCGGCGAAGGCGGCCAGCTGCCCGGGCACAAGGTCAACGAGCTGATCGCGCGGCTGCGCTACGCCAAGCCGGGCATCGGCCTGATCTCGCCGCCGCCGCACCACGACATCTATTCGATCGAGGACCTGGCGCAGCTGATCTACGACCTCAAGCAGGTCAACCCGACCGCATTGGTGTCGGTGAAGCTGGTCAGCCATGCCGGCGTGGGCACCATCGCCGCCGGCGTGGTCAAGGCCGGCGCCGACCTGATCACCGTGTCCGGCCACGACGGCGGCACCGGCGCCAGCCCGGTCAGCTCGATCCGCTATGCCGGCGTGCCGTGGGAACTGGGCCTGGCCGAGTCGCACCAGGCGCTGGTCGCCAACAACCTGCGCGACCGCACCATCCTGCAGACCGACGGCGGCCTGAAGACCGGCCTGGACGTGATCAAGGCCGCGATCCTGGGCGCCGACAGCTTCGGCTTCGGCACCGGCCCGATGATCGTGCTCGGCTGCAAGTACCTGCGCATCTGCCACCTCAACAACTGCGCCACCGGCGTGGCCACGCAGGACGAACGGCTGCGCGCCAACTACTTCACCGGCCTGCCCGAGCGGGTGGAGAATTTCTTCAAGCTGCTGTCCGAAGAAGTGCGGCAGTGGCTGTCGTACCTGGGCGCGCGCTCGCTGGACGAGATCATCGGCCGCACCGAGCTGCTGCAGCAACTGGACGTGTCGCCGCGCGAAGGCGTGCGCGTGGACCTGTCGCGGCTGCTCAAGGACGTGCGCTACGACGGCGGCCATTGCGCGGCGCAGCGCCTGTACGAATCGCCGGACAGCCTGGCCACGCAGATGGACGGCCTGCTCGCCGACGCGATCGCCAACAAGACCGGCGGCGACCATCGCTTCCTGATCCACAACACCGACCGCTCGATCGGCGCGCGCCTGTCCGGCGCCATCGCCCGCGTGCACGGCAACCACGGCATGGACGACGCGCCGCTGACCCTGCGCTTCCGCGGCTCGGCCGGGCAGAGCTTCGGCGCGTTCAACGCCGGCGGCCTGCAGTTGGAGCTGGAAGGCGAGGCCAACGACTACGTCGGCAAGGGCATGGCCGGCGGCCGCCTGGTGGTGCGTCCGCCGCGCGGCGCGCGCTTCGAGGCGCGCAGCACCGCGATCATCGGCAACACCTGCCTGTACGGCGCCACCGGCGGCGAGCTGTACGCCGCCGGCCGCGCCGGCGAGCGCTTCGGCGTGCGCAACTCCGGCGCGCTGGCGGTGATCGAAGGCGCCGGCGACCACTGCTGCGAGTACATGACCGACGGCATCGTGCTGGTGCTGGGCAAGGTCGGGCTGAATTTCGGCGCCGGCTTCACCGGCGGCCTGGCCTACGTGCTCGACGTCGACCGCGATTTCGTCGACCGCTACAACCACGAGCTGATCGACATCCATCGCATCTCCGCCGAAGGCTTCGAAAGCCACCGCCAGCACCTGCACAAACTGATCAGCCGCCACCGCGAACTGACCGGCAGCATCTGGGCGCAGCAGATCCTCGACGAGTTCCGCGACTACGTCGGCAAGTTCTGGCTGGTCAAGCCGAAGGCGGCGAGCATCGAGTCGCTGACCGAATCGTTGCGCCGAGCCGCCTGATGGCGGCCCGTCGCAGCGAAGGGATTGGGGATTCGAGATTCGGGATTGGGAACAGCAAGCCCGCATCGGATCCGACGCCAGTCCCTCGCTTTCTCGAATCCCAAATCCCCAATCCCGAATCCCTGCCCCTATGAGCCGCAAACAAGCCTTCCAGTTCCTCGACCTGCCCCGGCAGATGCCGCAGCGCATCCCGGTGGAGCTGCGTACGTCCGGCGACTGGAACGAGCTGTACGGCAAGTTCGACAAGGCCGACGCGCAGTACCAGGCCGGGCGCTGCCTGGATTGCGGCAATCCGTACTGCAGCTGGAAATGTCCGGTGCACAACGCGATCCCGCAGTGGCTGCAGCTGGTGCAGGAGAACCGCATCGAGGAAGCCGCGGCGCTGTGCCACAGCACCAATCCGCTGCCGGAAGTGTGCGGCCGGGTGTGCCCGCAGGACCGCCTGTGCGAAGGCAGCTGCACGCTGGAGGAATTCGGCGCGGTCACCATCGGCGCGGTGGAGAAGTACATCGTCGATACCGCGCTCAACAACGGCTGGCGCCCGGACCTGAGCCAGGTCCAGGCCACCGGCAAGCGCGTGGCGGTGATCGGCGCCGGCCCGGCCGGACTCAGCTGCGCCGACCGCCTGGTCCGCGCCGGCATCCATGCGGTGGTCTACGACCGCTACGAACAGATCGGCGGGCTGCTGCAGTTCGGCATCCCCAGCTTCAAGCTCGACAAGAGCGTGATCGGCAAGCGCCGCGAGGTGCTCGAAGGCATGGGCGTGGAGTTCCGCCTGGGCGTGGAGATCGGCCGCGACGTGAGCCTGGAGCAGTTGCTCGGCGAATACGACGCCGTGTTCCTCGGCACCGGCGCCTACCGCTACACCGACGGCGGCCTGGCCGGCCAGGACCTGCCCGGCGTACTGCCGGCGCTGCCGTTCCTGGTGCAGAACAGCCGCATCGTCGGCGGCAACGATCCGTGGGGTCGGCCGATCGCCGGCTGGGAAGACACCATCGCGCTGCCGGACCTGAGCGGCAAGCGCGTGGTGGTGCTCGGCGGCGGCGACACCGGCATGGACTGCGTGCGCAGCGCGATCCGCCTGGGCGCGGCCAAGGTCACCTGCGCCTATCGCCGCGACGAAGCCAACATGCCCGGCTCGGCGCGCGAAGTGGCCAACGCGCGCGAGGAAGGCGTGCGCTTCCTGTTCAACCGCCAGCCGCTGGCGGTGGAAGCCGATGCCAGCGGCAAGCTGGCCGGCGTGCGCGTGGTGCAGACCCGCCTGGGCGAACCCGATGCGCGCGGCCGCCAGGCCGCGGTGCCGATCGAAGGCAGCGAATCGCTGCTGGATGCGGACGTGGTGATCATCGCCTTCGGCTTCTCGCCGAGCGTGCCGGAATGGCTGGCCGCGCAGGGCGTGGAAGGCACCGCCAATGGCCGCATCCTGGCCGGCGGCAGCGACTCCGACGGCAGCGGCCGCCTGCCGTACCAGACCACCAACCCCAAGCTGTTCGCCGGCGGCGATGCGGTACGCGGCGCGGACCTGGTGGTGACCGCGGTCGCCGAAGGCCGCGACGCGGCCGCCAGCATCGCCGAATGGATCGGCAACCGCCTGCCGGTGACCACCCAGGCCGCGGCCTGAGCGGGATCGACCGCATCCAAGCGACGTCGTTGCATGCCCGGCTGCGCGCGGCCGGGCAGAAGGTTTGCGCGGATTGACGGCGATGCAGCGGCACTCGTCCTGGGCCCGGCATCCGCCGCGCCCCACGACGCCGGCATGGTCGCGTCGGGACTGAAGTCCCTCCCACAAGTGCGCCCTTCAGGCACCGCAGCCCCCCCCTGTAGGAGCGGCTTCAGCCGCGACGAGCGAAGCCGGAAACCATGCGGCTCGACAATCTGTCAGAGCTGAGAACCCATCCCACAAGTGCACTCGCCGGGCATGGAAGCCCCCTGTAGGAGCGACGAGCGGCGTCGGAAACCACGCGGCTCGGCCATCTGCCAGGGCTGAAATCCCGATCCGCAAGTGCACGCACCGGGCATGGAAGCCCCTGTGGGAGCGACTTCAGTCGCGACGAGCGGAGTCGCAATCCGCCTGGTTCGGCGCTCTGTCGGGGCTGAAGCCCCTCCTGCAAAAGCGCCCGGTGGATGCGCCCACGCAGGCCGTTCAAACCAGGCCGACCATCCATGCGCCACAAAGCGGGGATTGCACCTGAATCGCCACGCACGCAACGCCGTTTTTCGCACGAGTGAATGAGGCGCTAACGCACGAACGCCTAGGCTGGCCGCGCGCGTGCGATCCGCGCACCCTTGCACCGCCGGCGGCTTCCCCCGATGGCACAACCGCATCCTCCCCTCCCCCAAGGACGCTCCCCCATGTCGCTTTCCTCTCTCTGGTCGTCGCGGCTACGCCCCGTCGCTCCCGCCGTGTTCCTGCTCGCCCTCGCCTTCGGCGCATCCGCCCAGGACGGCAAGAGCGTGCTCAAGTACGCCGGCGTCAACCTCTCCGGCGCCGAATTCAATTCCGGCAAGAAGCCGGGCACGCTGTACAAGGACTACACCTATCCGGGCCCGGCGGACTACAGCTACTTCGCCGGCAAGGGCATGAACATCGTGCGCCTGCCGTTCCTGTGGGAACGCCTGCAGCCCACCGCCAAGGGCGAGTTCGATCCCGCGCAGCTGGCGCAGATCAAGAAGGCGGTGGCGCAGGCCAAGGCCAACCACCTGCATCTGATCCTGGACCCGCACAACTACGCCAAGTACAACGGCGCGCTGATCGGCAGCGACGGCGCGCCGGCCGAGGTGTTCGCCGACCTGTGGCGACGCCTGGCGACCGAATTCAAGGGCGACGACACGGTGATCTTCGGCCTGATGAACGAACCCAACGCGGTGTCCTCCACCGATTGGGCCGCGGCCGCGCAAGCGGCGATCAACGCGATCCGCAAGGCAGGGGCCAAGAACCTGGTGCTGGTCCCCGGCACCGCCTACACCGGCGCGCACAGCTGGCGCAGCACCTACTACGGCACCTCCAACGCGGTGGCGCTGCAGCCGCTGACGGATCCGGGCAACCGCATGGCCTTCGAAGCGCACCAGTATTTCGACAAGGACAACAGCGGCACCAAGGGCGAATGCGTCAGCGCCACCGCCGGCGCCGAGAAACTGGCCGGCTTCGTCAGCTGGCTGCGCGAGAACAAGAAGGTCGGCTTCATCGGCGAGTTCGCCACCGCCGATACCCCCGTCTGCAACCAGGCCCTGGAAGGCCTGCTCAGCTACATCGAGCAGAACAACGACGTGATCGTCGGCTGGACCTGGTGGGCGGCCGGCGCGTGGTGGAAGAACGACTATCCGTTCAACGTGCAACCGAACAAGGACGGCAGCGACAAGCCGCAGATGTCGATCCTGTCCAAGCACGCGCGCAAGGTGACCGGGAAGTAAGCGCACCGGCGCTGCCGGGCGATCGCCCGGCGCGCCGTTCCTGCACGCGTGGTCGCGGCCGCGCAGAAAAGCATCGCATACGCCGCCGCATGCAGTGCGGCGGCGATGGCCGACAGAGAACCAGTGCGCGTTGGCCATGCCAAGCCCTGCACAGATCCGCGCATGCACGCATGCCGGTCGTAGTGGCGCAACCGGGAATGCATTACGGTGCGAGCAAACACACCGTTTGTCATCAGCTCGGCCAACCCGCGATCCGCCTGGCCGAGTCTCCCCCCGCTGATGCAGAAGGAGGCTCCCCATGGTCCATGCCTCGCCGTGCCTGCGCGCAATGCGCCTGGCGCTGTTGTTGTCCTTGCTCGCCGTGCTGCCACCATTGCACGCGCAAGGCGTGCTGAAATTCGCCGGCGTCAATCTGTCCGGCGCGGAGATCAGCTCCAGCAAGAAGCCCGGCGTACTCAACGTCGACTACTTCTATCCGCGCGATGCCGACTACGCGTATTTCGCCGGCAAGGGCATGAACATCGTGCGCCTGCCGGTGTTGTGGGAACGCCTGCAGCCCAGCCCGCAGGGCCGGCTGGACGCGGCGCAGCTGGCGTTGATCAAGGCCGCGGCGAAGCAGGCCAAGGCGCAGCGCATGCACCTGATCGTGGACATCCACAACTACGCCAGCTACTACGGCGACAAGATCGGCAGCGCGACCGTGCCGATCAAGACCTTCAGCGATCTGTGGCAGCGCCTGGCGCTCGAGTTCAAGGACGATAACGCCGTGGTCTTCGGCCTGATGAACGAGCCGAACAACATCGCGCCCGGAATGTGGGCCGCGGCCGCGCAGGCCGCGGTGGATGCGATCCGCGTCACCGGCGCGCGCAACCTGATCCTGGTGCCGGGCGCGCTGTGGAGCGGCGCGCACAGCTGGTACTCGACCGTCGGCGGCGAATCCAACGCCACCGCGCTGGCGGCGCTGTACGACCCGCTGCGGCGCACCGCCATCGAAGTGCACCAGTATCTGGACATCGATTCCAGCGGCACCAGCGCCACCTGCGTGAGCGGCAGCATCGGTGCCGAACGCCTGGTCGGCTTCACCGACTGGCTGCGCACGACCGGACACATCGGCTTCCTCGGCGAGTTCGGTGCTGCCGACAATGCCGCATGCCGGCAGGCGCTGGACGGCATGCTCGGCTACATCGAGCAACACAGCGCGGTGTGGTTGGGCTGGAGCTACTGGGCGGGGGGCGCCTGGTGGAGCGCGGACTATCCGTTCAACGTGCAACCCGGTGCGGACGGCCGCGACAAACCGCAGATGTCGATCCTGTTGGCCAGGGCGAAGCGCATCGCGCGCTGACACCGCGTTTCCTGCGAGCGAGAACACCGCAGCGCGGGTCGAACAAGGCCTGAGCGTCGGCGACGGCATGCGTGGCGCCAACGCGTCGGCGCCACGCACGCAAATCGCTGGCATGCCGATTGCAACGGATGGGAACAGCCCGCGCCACACACCTGGTGCGCGGCGGCGCCCATTCGCTCTTCCCCCCACGAAGAAGGCAATCCCATGCGACGCAATTCCCTCTCCCTCCTGCTTGCTCCCTCACGCTGGCTGCTGCGCGCAGCGCTGTGCCTGCTGCTGGCCACCAGTACCTGCACCGCGCTCGCCCAGGACGGCGCGCACTACGCCGGCCTCAACCTGGCCGGCGCCGAATTCAACTCGGCCAAGAAGCCGGGTGTGGTCTTCAAGGACTACCTGTATCCGCGCGACAGCGACTACGCCTACGTCGCCGCGCAAGGCATGAACATCGTGCGCCTGCCGTTCCTGTGGGAACGCCTGCAACCCACCGCCAACGGCGAATTGGACGCCACCCAGCTCGGCTATCTGCAGACCGCGGTGAGCCGCGCCAAAAGCCACAACCTGCGCGTGATCCTGGACCTGCACAACTACGCCAAGTACGACGGTGCGCGGATCGGCAGCGACGGCACGCCCGCCAGCGTGCTGGCCGACCTGTGGCGGCGCCTGGCGATCGTGTTCGGCAACGACGACGCGGTGATCTTCGGGCTGATGAACGAGCCCAACGGCATTTCCTCCGGCGACTGGACCGCCGCCGCGCAACTGGCGATCGATGCGATCCGCGGCGCCGGCGCCTACAACCTGATCATGGTGCCGGGCACCGCGTACACCGGCGCGCACAGCTGGAACAGCACCTGGTACGGCGTGTCCAACGCGGCATCGCTGGTGTCGATCGAGGATCCGGTCGAGAACCTGGTGTTCGAGGTCCACCAGTACCTGGACCAGGACTACAGCGGCACCAGCGCCGACTGCGTCAGCGCCAGCATCGGCTCGGAGAAGCTGCAGGCCTTCACCCAGTGGCTGCGGGCCAACGGCTACAAGGGCTTCCTCGGCGAATTCGGCGCCAGCAGCAACGCCACCTGCATGGCCGCGCTCGACGACATGCTCGGCTACGTGCACGACAACGCCGACGTGTGGCTGGGCTGGACCGCGTGGGCCGCCGGCGCCTGGTGGAAGACCGACTACGCGTTCAACCTGCAGCCGAACCAGGACGGCACGGACAAGCCGCAGATGAGCGTGCTGTCGGCGCGGGCGCGGGAGATCGTTCAGTAGCGGGGATTCGGGATGGCGGGATTGGTGGAGCGCGGAGCGGCTCGGTTCGGCGGCGTCGGACTTCGGTCGATGGCGATAGCGGGCGATTGAGTCCGTACCGCGATCGGGCGCAGACTGTCGCTCCTCTTCCGCACGGATCGACGTATGCGCCTGGGCCTGGCCGCCAACCGACTGCACCACCAGGGCAAGGATGCCGCCCTGTTCCGCTGGCTACGCGCCTGCGAGGCCGGCATCCGCGAACTGCAGCTCGGCCTGCACGCGGTCGGCCGCACCCACGAGGCGATCGCGCGCGCCGGCTGGCTGTCGGGCTACGCGGAACTCAAGCGCTATCCGTTCGGCCGCGAAGGCGGACTGATGAAGCTGGTCGCCGAAGTGGTGGGCCTGGAAGGCGCCGAACGCACCCTCGACGGGGCGATCTACTTCATCGATCCGGTCGATCCGTCCTCGATCTTTCCCGAAGCGATCGCGCTCAAGCGCCAGTGCGTGATCCACGGCAAGCCCTTCATCTCCACCGTGGCCAGCGCCCGCGACTGGATCGAGATGGAGCGCGTGCACGCCGGGCTGGCCGCCGATGCCGGTGCCGACGACCTGCATGCGCTGGAGCGGCACACCCTGGCGCTGATCGCGCACGATGCGATGAAGCCGCAGATGCTGGCCTTCGCCAGCGAGCATTTCGACCTGTTGTCGCGCTTCGCCGAGCGCGTGGCCACCGGCACCACCGGCCAGCGCCTCAACGAACTGGCCTGGAGCCGCGGCTGGCCGCAGGGCCAGGACTGGGTGCACCGCTACCAGAGCGGGCCGATGGGCGGCGATGCGCAGATCGCCGACCGCGTGCTGGAACGGCGTTGCCAACGCGCGATCTTCTTCGAGGATCCGCACGTGGCGCGCCAGCATGAGGCGGACATCCAGTTGCTGGAGCGCGCGGTGACCACGGTGACCGACAGCGCGGTGTGCATCACCTCGCCCCTGGTCGCCGCACGCTGGGCGCAGGCGGCGGCGAAGCGGGCGCTGCCGTCGGCCTGAGCGGCTGCGAGCGTTTCTCCAGGCCATTGGCCCCCTGTGGGAACCCCTGTGGGAGCGACTTCAGTCGCGACGCGCATTACCTAGAATGCCCGTCGCGATTTTGCTGCGCTGCCATCCGGAACCGCTCCCAACTGGTGGCGTCTCCAAGTCGAATGCTCCCGGCGGTGTCCGGACGCCGGCAGGCCCGGGCCGGACGCATGGTTCCAGGAAGGAACCAACCTACCGCGTGGGTTCTGCCCTTCGCAGTGACCTTCTCCAAGTGCTTTTTTCATCGCACTGACCTGAGCGCTTCTTCTCACCCTCGCTTCGCTTTCGAGCAAACGCGATAGCAGCGGACCTGCGCAGACTGCGTGACACGTCCGCACGACCCGTGATCCGCTAGGCGGCTGCGGCCAGCAGCGTCGTCCGCCCAGCCGCGGAAAGATATGGCGCACGCGCGATCGCGACACTTCATACGCCCCCCACATCGCGTGACCGCGCTCACAGTCACTGCCATGTCACGCCTGTCGCCAACACTGCCGCCTGTCCAGATCCTGGGGGGATCCGATGTCGCGTTTCATCCTGCACCTGCTGTTGCTGGGTGCCGCAGTGCTGTGCTCCATCCCGTCCGCCGCCGCGCAGCAGGCCGAACGCCTGCGCGTGCACGGCTCCAACAGCGTCGGCGCACAGCTGATGCCGGCACTGGTCGAATCCTGGTTGCACAGCATCGGCTATCGGCAGATCCAGCGACGCCGCGTCGATGCGGCGACGCTGGAAATCTCCGCACTGCGCGACGACGCACCGCTGGTGGTGGAGATCGGCAGCGCCGGTTCGGCCGCCGGCTTCGCCGATCTGGTCCGCGGCGACGCCGAGCTGGCGATGCTGGCGCGGGCCCCCGACGCGCGCGAACGCGATGCCGCCTGGCAGCTTGGCGATCTGTCCTCGCCGGACCAGAACTTCGTCCTCGCCCTGGACGGCGCGCGCGTCCTGGTCGCCGCCGACAATCCGCTGGCCTCGCTCAGCGTCGCGCAATTGCGCGACATCCTCAGCGGGCGGCTGACGCGCTGGTCGCAACTCGGCGGCGCCGACCTGCCGATCGAGGTGCAGCGCAATGCGGAACGCAGCGGATTGGGCGACTTCCTGCGCGAACGCCTGCCGCTGCCGGCAACCGCGCGGGCCGCCTCGCAACAGATCCATCCCAGCCTGGTCGAAGCGGCGCAAGCCGTGGCCGAACACCCGGCGGCGCTGGCGATCGTCGCGCTGACCACGCCGCTGCCGGCCGGCACCCGTGCGCTCGCCATCGCCGACGGCGGCATCGCCGTACTGCCCACGCCGGCCAGCGTCCGTGGCGAGGACTATCCGCTGGTGCAGCGCTACAGCCTGTACGGCGGGCAGATGATGTCGGCGCTCGGCCGCAGCCTGGCGCTGTATTCGGTCGGCGCGCAGGCGCAGCAGGTCGTGCGCCGGATCGGACCGATCCCGATGGCCATCGCGCCCGATCCGACCCACGCGGCCCAGGCAAGCCCCGACACGCGCCAGGCCGATGCCTACCTGCAGGCCGGCGCCGGCGCGCAGCGCCTGACCACTACCCTGCGTTTCAGCCTGCAGTCGTTGAACTCGATGTTCGAGGCGCGCAGCGCGCAGGACCTGGACCGGTTGATCGCCTACATGCATCAGCCGGCCATGCGCGGCCGCGCCCTGGGCATCATCGGCTTCGCCACGCCGGACACGGCCAACCGCCTGTATCCGACCATCGCCAGCAACGACCGCGCCGACGTGGTCGCTGCCTATCTGTCTCAGCGCGGCATCGTGGTCAAACGCGCGCGCGGGCTGGGCGCGGCGCGCCCCCTGGTCGGCGGCGAGGATGCGGCGGCCAAGGCGCGCAACGAACGGGTCGAGATCTGGTTGCTGGATGCCGGACGCTGACCGCCACGGCGCAACCTGAACGCAGCGCGTGCATGTTCACTTGCTGCAGAACCCCCGGTTGGGAGCATGACGATTCTGGTCGAACGGAGAACGTCATGAACGACACCAACAAGATCCTGTCGCGGCCGCTGCTGGCCATGTCGCTTTCGCTCGCGCTGGCCGTCGGCAGTGCCCATGCGCAAGCGCCGGCACCGGGTGGCCCGGCGCTGACCCAGGCGCAGGTAAAAGCCCTGCTGAGCGAGCAGGGCTATACCAAGCTGGACAAGCTGAAATTCGAAGACGGTCTCTGGAAGACCGAAGCCACCAGCGGCGACGGCAAGCGCGGCGATGTGCGTGTGGGTGCGCGCGGCGGTCGCATCTACGCGGAAGGAGTGCCGTCGAAGCTGAGCGAAGCGGAAATACGGGCGGCGCTGACGGCGGCGGGGTACACGCAGGTCCACGACCTGAAGTACGACGAGGGGTTGTGGGAAGCACGTGCGCACAGTGCGGCGGGTCAGCGGGTGGAGCTCTACGCGGACCCGACGGATGGAGGGGTGGTGAGCGCGGAGGTGGACTGAGGGGCGTGGTGTTTGTGTATCTCGCGGCCAATAAAAAATCCCCGTCCTTGCGGACGGGGATTTGGGGTAAAGCCCCTGGCGATGACCTACTCTCGC
>NZ_JACCCN010000007.1:0-16433 GCF_013410075.1 Xanthomonas sp. JAI131
TTGGTCAGCGCCGCGGTCAGCGTGGTCTTGCCGTGGTCGACGTGACCGATGGTGCCGACGTTGACGTGCGGCTTGGTGCGCTCGAACTTACCCTTTGCCATGATGTATTTACCTTGTAATTCGTAATGGGGGACAAGGGAGCGGGATGCGGGACTGGCTATGCCCGCATCCCGAATCCCGTCTCACTGATGTCAGCTTTTCTTGATGACCGATTCGGCGATGTTGGCCGGCGCTTCGGCGTAATGGTCGAATTCCATCGAGAACGTGGCGCGACCCTGCGACATGGAGCGCAGCGTGGTGGCGTAGCCGAACATTTCGCCCAGCGGCACCATCGCGTTGATCACCTTGCCGGACGGACTGTCGTCCTGGCCCTGCAGGATGCCGCGACGACGGCTGACGTCGCCCATCACGTCGCCCAGATAGTCTTCCGGGGTCACCACTTCGACCTTCATGATCGGCTCCAGCAGGACCGGGCTGGCCTTGTTGAAGCCTTCCTTGAAGCCCATCGAGCCGGCGATCTTGAACGCCATTTCCGAGGAGTCGACGTCATGGTACGAACCGTCGATCAGGCGCACCTTGATGTCCACGATCGGGTAGCCGGCCATCACGCCGTTGGCCACCGCTTCCTGGATGCCCTTGTCCACCGCCGGGATGTATTCCTTCGGCACCACGCCGCCGACGATCGCGTTCTCGAAGGTGTAGCCCAGGCCACGCTCCTGCGGCTCGATCTCGAGCACGACATGACCGTACTGGCCCTTACCGCCGGACTGGCGCACGAACTTGCCTTCCTGCTTGACCGCCTTGCGGATGGTCTCGCGGTAGGCCACCTGCGGCTTGCCGACGTTGGCTTCGACGTTGAACTCGCGCTTCATGCGGTCGACCATGATTTCCAGGTGCAACTCGCCCATGCCGCGGATGATGGTCTGGCCGGATTCTTCGTCGGTGTTGACGCGGAACGAGGGATCTTCCTGGGCCAGGCGGCTCAGCGCGATACCCATCTTTTCCTGGTCCGACTTGGTCTTCGGCTCCACCGCCATCGAGATCACCGGCTCCGGGAACACCATGCGCTCCAGGATGATGATGTGATCCTGCGCGCACAGCGTGTCGCCGGTGGTGACGTCCTTCAGGCCCACCGCCGCGGCGATGTCGCCCGCGCGCACTTCCTTGATCTCTTCGCGATTGTTGGAGTGCATCTGCAGGATGCGGCCCACGCGCTCCTTCTTCGACTTGACCGGGTTGTACACCTGGTCGCCGGAGTTCAGCGTGCCGGAGTAGACGCGGAAGAAGGTCAGCGAGCCCACGAACGGATCGGTCATGATCTTGAACGCCAGCGCCGAGAACGGCGCGGTGTCGGTGGCCGGACGGCTGTCTTCCTTGTCGTCCTCGTCGATGCCCTTGACCGGCGGACGGTCGCTGGGCGACGGCAGCAGCTGGATCACGCCGTCGAGCATCGCCTGCACGCCCTTGTTCTTGAACGCGGTGCCGCAGTACACCGGCACCACTTCCACCTTCAGGGTGCGCTCGCGCAGGCCGCTGACGATTTCCTCTTCGGACAGCTCGCCCTCGTTGAGGTACTTGTCCATCAGCTCTTCGTTGGCTTCGGCCGCGGCCTCGACCATGAACGCGCGCGCCTCGACGGCCTTGTCGGCCAGGTTGGCGGGGATCTCGCGGTATTCGAACACGGTGCCCTGCGAAGCGGTATCCCAATGGACCGCCTTCATCTTGAGCAGGTCGACCACACCCTCGAAGCCGTCCTCGGCGCCGATCGGCACCTGCATCGGCACCGGGTAGGCACCCAGGCGCGACTTCAGCTGCTCGACCACCTTGTCGAAGTTGGCGCCGGTACGGTCCATCTTGTTGACGAAGGCAAGACGCGGCACCGCGTACTTGTTGGCCTGGCGCCACACGGTCTCGGACTGCGGCTGCACGCCGCCGACCGCGCACAGCACGAACACCGCGCCGTCGAGCACGCGCAGCGAACGCTCGACTTCGATGGTGAAGTCGACGTGCCCGGGGGTGTCGATGATGTTGAAGCGGTGCTGCGGCAGCGACTTGTCCATGCCGCTCCAGAACGCGGTGGTCGCGGCGGAGGTGATGGTGATGCCACGCTCCTGCTCCTGCTCCATCCAGTCCATCGTCGCGGCACCGTCATGCACCTCGCCGATCTTGTGGCTGACGCCGGTGTAGAACAGGATGCGTTCGGAGGTGGTGGTCTTGCCGGCATCGATGTGGGCCATGATGCCGAAGTTGCGGTAACGCTCGATGGGAGTGTTGCGGGCCACAGGGAGCCTCTCAGAATTCTTGGATTGCGGATGGCCGAACGCCGCCTTGCGGCGGCCTTCGGATTTGTGCAGCGCTCAGCGGCGCCGCTAGCAGCACATACAGATTGTGCTGACGGGCCCTGTTTCCAAGGCCCGGAAGGTCACCAGCGGTAATGCGCGAACGCCTTGTTCGCTTCCGCCATGCGGTGGGTTTCTTCACGCTTCTTGATGGCGCCACCACGGTTTTCCGAGGCGTCGACCAGCTCGGCCGCGAGCTTGCGCGGCATCGAGTTCTCGCCGCGCTTGCGCGCCGAGTCGATCAGCCAGCGCATGGCCAGCGCCATGCGACGGGAGGAACGCACCTCGACCGGCACCTGGTACGTGGCACCGCCGACGCGACGCGACTTGACTTCGACCGCCGGAGCGACGTTGTCCAGTGCCTTCTGCACCAGCTCGACCGCGTTCGGGCTTTTCTCGCCGATGACGTCCATTGCGCCATAGACGATCTTTTCGGCGACCGACTTCTTGCCGCTCAGCATCACCATGTTGATGAACCGGGCGATGGTTTCGCTGCCGTGCTTGGGATCCGGCAGGACGGTGCGCTGCGGAGTAGAACCTTTACGAGACATTTGTGTGCTTTCCCTTAGCTCTTCGGACGCTTGGCGCCGTACTTGGAACGACCCTGGCGACGCTTGGCGACGCCGGCGGCATCGAGCGAACCGCGCACGGTGTGGTAGCGCACGCCCGGCAGATCCTTGACGCGACCGCCGCGGATCAGGACCACGGAGTGCTCCTGCAGGTTGTGGCCTTCGCCGCCGATGTAGCTGATGACCTCTTCCTGGTTCGTCAGGCGCACCTTGGCGACCTTACGCAGGGCCGAGTTCGGCTTCTTCGGGGTGGTGGTGTACACGCGCGTGCAGACGCCACGGCGCTGCGGGCACTTGTCAAGCGCCGGGGAGGCGCTCTTGTAGGTGGTCGCCTGCCGCGGCTTGCGGACCAGCTGGTTGATCGTCGCCATCAGTGGATTCTTCTGATTGAGGCCGTGGGGCCTGGATGCGTGAAAACGAAGGCAGGCCGAAGGACGGCCTGCCGAGACAGGAAAGTATAGCGGGCAAGTAAAAGCTCCGTCAACTCAACGGAAACTTAACTTGCTGGTCCCTCCCGGACCGGAACACGGGGCGCATCCGCTGCGCCCCCTTTCGCTTGGTACGACCGGCCCCGCGCACGGGGCCGATCGGGCTCACTCTTCGCTGCTGGCAGCCGCCGGTGCGGGCGTTTCGACCGCCGGCTCGGCGTTGCCGCCGGACAGGGTCTGCATCTCCGACTCGGTCAGGCCGCTGGAGTTGCGACGGCGCAGGCTGTGGTAGGCCAGGCCGGTGCCGGCCGGGATCAGGCGGCCGACGATCACGTTTTCCTTCAGGCCGCGCAGCGTATCGCTTGTGCCGCGGACCGCCGCTTCGGTGAGGACGCGGGTGGTTTCCTGGAACGATGCCGCCGAGATGAACGACTCGGTGGCCAGCGAGGCCTTGGTGATGCCCAGCAGCACCGGGTCGTACTTGGCCGGCAGTTCGTTGCGGGTGGCCAGGCGGGCATTTTCCTCGATGACGCGCTGGCGCTCGGCCTGCTCGCCGTTGAGGAACTTGCTGTTGCCCTGGTCGGTGATCTCGACCTTGCGCAGCATCTGCCGGGTGATGACCTCGATGTGCTTGTCGTTGATCTTCACGCCCTGCAGGCGATACACGTCCTGGATTTCCTTGACCAGGTAGGCGGCCAGCGGCTCCACGCCGAGCAGGCGCAGGATGTCCTGCGGGCTCGGCTCGCCGTCGACCACGGTCTCGCCCTTGGCCACGTGCTCGCCTTCGAACACGATGATCTGGCGGTACTTCGGGATCAGCTCTTCGTGTTCCGAACCATCGGTGTCCTTGATGATCAGGCGCTGCTTGCCCTTGGTGTCCTTGCCGAAGCTGATGATGCCCGAGCGCTCGGCCAGGATCGCGGGATCCTTCGGCTTGCGCGCTTCGAACAGATCGGCCACGCGCGGCAGACCACCGGTGATGTCGCGGGTCTTCGACGCTTCCTGCGGGATCTTGGCGACCACGTCGCCCACGCCCACCGCCGCACCGTCCTGCAGGTTGACGATCGAGCGCGGCGGCAGCAGGTACTGCGCCGGCAGATCGGTGCCCGGGATGGTCAGGTCGTTGCCCTTGCCGTCGACGATGCGCACGATCGGGCGCAGGTCCTTGGCCTGGGTGCCGCGACGCTTCGGATCGGTGATCTCGCGCGAGGCCAGGCCGGTCAGATCGTCGGTCTTCTCGATGACGGTGACGCCGTCGATGAAGTCGATGAAGCGGATGAAACCGGCCACTTCCGATACGATCGGGTGGTTATGCGGATCCCAGTTGGCGACCGACTGGCCGGCCTTGACCGCGTCGCCGTCCTTCGCGGTGATCGTGGCGCCGTAGGCCAGCTTGTAGCGCTCGCGCTCGCGGCCGTGGCCGTCGAGCACCGACAGCTCGCCCGAACGCGACACCGCCACCAGCGAACCGTTGGCGTGCTCGACCGACTTGAGGTTGTTGAACTTGATCGAACCGGTGGTCTTGACCGTGATGTTGTCCACCGCCGCCGCACGCGAGGCCGCGCCGCCGATGTGGAAGGTACGCATGGTCAGCTGGGTACCCGGCTCGCCGATCGACTGCGCGGCGATGACGCCGACGGCTTCGCCGATGTTGACCAGGTGACCGCGCGCCAGGTCGCGGCCGTAGCAGCGGGCGCACACGCCGAACGAGGATTCGCAGGTGATCGTGGAGCGCACCTTCAGCGTCTGCACGCCGGCCTCTTCCAGCTTGGCAACCCACTGCTCGTCGAGCAGCGTGTTGCGGGTGACGATCGGATCCTCGTCGTTGCCCGGCAGGAACACGTCCTCGGCCACCACGCGGCCGAGCACGCGATCCTTCAACGGCTCGACCACGTCGCCGCCTTCCACGATCGGGGTCATGGTCAGGCCGTCGCTGGTGCCGCAATCCGGCTCGGTGATGACCACGTCCTGCGCCACGTCGACCAGACGCCGGGTCAGGTAACCCGAGTTGGCGGTCTTCAGCGCGGTATCGGCCAGACCCTTACGCGCGCCGTGGGTGGAGTTGAAGTACTCCTGCACGTTCAGGCCTTCGCGGAAGTTGGCCTTGATCGGGGTCTCGATGATCGAGCCGTCCGGACGCGCCATCAGGCCGCGCATACCGGCCAGCTGACGGATCTGCGCCTGGCTACCACGCGCGCCGGAGTCGGCCATGATGTACAGGGAGTTCATCGACTTCTGGTCGATGATCTCGCCCTTGGCATTGGTGACCTTCTCGGTACCGATGGTGTCCATCATCGCCTTGGCGATGCGCTCGTTGGTGCGCGACCAGATGTCCACGACCTTGTTGTAGCGCTCGCCGGCGGTGACCAGACCGGACTGGTACTGCTCCTGGATTTCCAGCACTTCCTGCTCGGCTTCGCCGAGGATGCCCTTCTTCTCCGACGGGATCAGCATGTCGTCGATGCCGATCGACACGCCGGCGCGGGTCGCGTAGGCGAAGCCGGTGTACATCAGCTTGTCGGCGAACACGACGCTGTCCTTCAGGCCCAGCTGGCGGTAGCTGGAGTTGATCAGGCGGCTGATGTTCTTCTTGGTCAGCTCGGTGTTGGCCAGCGCGAACGGCAGGCCTTCCGGCAGGATTTCGGCCAGCAGCGCGCGCCCGATCGTGGTGTCCACGATCGAGGTCTTCTTGCTGCGGTTGCCGTCCTCGTCGATCACCGTCTCGGTGATGCGGACCTTGACCTTGGCGTGCAGTTCGACCACGCGGTTGTCGTAGGCGCGCTTCACTTCGGCGATGTTGGCGAACACCATGCCCTCGCCCTTCTTGTTCTCCAGGGCGCGGCTCATGTAGTACAGGCCCAGCACCACGTCCTGCGACGGCACGATGATCGGCTCGCCGTTGGCCGGCGACAGGATGTTGTTGGTGGACATCATCAGCGCGCGCGCTTCCAGCTGCGCTTCCAGCGACAGCGGCACGTGCACGGCCATCTGGTCGCCGTCGAAGTCGGCGTTGAACGCGGTACACACCAGCGGATGCAGCTGGATCGCCTTGCCTTCGATCAGCACCGGCTCGAACGCCTGGATGCCCAGACGGTGCAGGGTCGGCGCACGGTTCAGCAGCACCGGATGCTCGCGGATGACCTCTTCCAGGATGTCCCAGACTTCGGCTTCTTCGCGCTCGACCAGCTTCTTGGCGGCCTTGATGGTGGTGGCCAGGCCGCGACGCTGCAGCTTGGCGAACACGAACGGCTTGAACAGCTCCAGCGCCATCTTCTTCGGCAGGCCGCACTCGTGCAGGCGCAGGGTCGGGCCGACCACGATGACCGAACGGCCGGAGTAGTCGACGCGCTTGCCGAGCAGGTTCTGGCGGAACCGGCCCTGCTTGCCCTTGATCATGTCGGCCAGCGACTTCAAAGGCCTCTTGTTCGTGCCGGTGATGGCACGGCCGCGGCGGCCGTTATCCAGCAGCGCATCCACCGATTCCTGCAGCATGCGCTTTTCGTTGCGCACGATGATGTCCGGCGCGTTGAGCTCGAGCAGGCGGCGCAGGCGGTTGTTGCGGTTGATGACGCGGCGGTACAGGTCGTTCAGGTCGGAGGTCGCGAAGCGGCCGCCGTCCAGCGGCACCAGCGGACGCAGATCCGGCGGCAGCACCGGCAGCACGGTCATCACCATCCACTCCGGACGGTTGCCCGACTCGAGGAAGGCTTCGACCAGCTTGATGCGCTTGGTCAGACGCTTGAGCTTGGTTTCCGAACCGGTGCCGGCGATCTCTTCGCGCAGGCGGGTCATTTCCGACTGCAGGTCGATCGTGCGCAGCAGCTCGTACACCGCCTCGGCGCCCATCGCGGCGTCGAAGTCGTCGCCGTGCTCCTGGCGCGCGGTCAGGAACTGCTCTTCGGTCAGCAGCTGGCGGCGCTCCAGGGCGGTCAGGCCCGGCTCGGTCACCACGTAGGCTTCGAAGTACAGCACGCGCTCGATGTCGCGCAGGGTCATGTCCAGCATCAGGCCGATGCGCGACGGCAGCGACTTCAGGAACCAGATGTGCGCGACCGGCGAGGCCAGGTCGATGTGGCCCATGCGCTCGCGGCGCACCTTGGCCAGGGTCACTTCGGTGCCGCACTTCTCGCAGACCACGCCACGGTGCTTCATGCGCTTGTACTTGCCGCACAGGCACTCGTAGTCCTTGATCGGGCCGAAGATGGCGGCGCAGAACAGGCCGTCGCGCTCGGGCTTGAAGGTACGGTAGTTGATCGTTTCCGGCTTCTTCACTTCGCCGAAGGACCACGAGCGGATCAGGTCCGGCGAGGCCAGCGCGATCTTGATCGCGTCGAAGTCCAGCGTCTGGCGCTGCTGGTTGAAGAGGTTGAGCAGGTCTTTCATGGTGTTTCTCCGAAAGGAGGAATACGTGTCGATGGGCTGTCAGAGCGCTGCGGCGGCGCGGATGCCGTTGGGCATCCGCGCCTGCGCGATCAGTCTTCCAGTTCCATGTTGATGGCCAGCGAGCGGATTTCCTTCACCAGGACGTTGAAGGATTCCGGCATGCCCGCGACCATCTCGTGCTCGCCGTCGACGATGTTCTTGTACATCTGGTTGCGGCCCTGCACGTCGTCGGACTTCACCGTCAGCATTTCCTGCAGGGTGTAGGCCGCGCCGTAGGCTTCCAGCGCCCAGACTTCCATTTCGCCGAAGCGCTGGCCGCCGAACTGCGCCTTGCCGCCCAGCGGCTGCTGGGTGACGAGCGAGTACGGACCGGTGGAGCGCGCGTGCATCTTGTCGTCGACCAGGTGGTTCAGCTTCAGCATGTGCATGTAGCCGACCGTGGTGTGGCGATCGAACGCCTCGCCGGTGCGGCCGTCGTACAGCTGGGTCTGGCCGCTGATCGGCAGGTCGGCGAGTTCGAGCATGTGCTTGATCTCCGCTTCCGTCGCACCGTCGAACACCGGGGTGGCCATCGGCACGCCGTCGGTCAGGTTCTTCGACAGCGCCAGCAGCTCCGCATCGCTGAACTGATCCAGGTCCACGCGGTCCTCGCCCAGCTTCTGGTCGTGGTTGTAGATCTGGGTCAGGAACTTGCGCAGGTCGGCGACCTTGGCCTGGGCCTCGAGCATGTTCTGGATCTTGCGACCCAGGCCCTTGGCGGCCCAGCCCAGATGCACTTCCAGCACCTGGCCGATGTTCATGCGCGACGGCACGCCGAGCGGGTTCAGCACGATGTCCACGGTCTCGCCGTTGGCCATGTACGGCATGTCTTCGATCGGCTGGATCATCGACACGACACCCTTGTTGCCGTGGCGACCGGCCATCTTGTCGCCGGGCTGGATGCGGCGCTTCACCGCCAGGAACACCTTGACCATCTTCAGCACGCCCGGGGCGAGGTCGTCGCCGGCGGTGATCTTGCCGCGCTTGTCGGCGAAGCGACGCTCGAATTCCTTCTCGTGCGCCTGGATCTGCTTCTGCGCGCGCTCGATCGCGTCCGACGGCTCCTCGTCCTTCATCCGCAGCGCGAACCAGTCGGACTTCTTCAGCCCGTCCAGGTACGCGTCGGTGACGGCGTCGCCCTTCTTCAGGTTCGGGCCGCCGTTGGCGACCTTGCCGATCAGCTGGGTGCGCAGACGCGCATAGATCGCGCTTTCCAGGATGCGGAACTGGTCGTCGAAGTCCTTCTTGACCCGCTTGATCTCGTTTTCCTCGATCTGGCGGGCGCGCTTGTCCTTCTCGATGCCGTCGCGGGTGAACACCTGCACGTCGATGACGGTGCCGTCCATGCCCGGCGGCACGCGCAGCGAGCTGTCCTTCACGTCCGAGGCCTTCTCGCCGAAGATCGCGCGCAGCAGCTTCTCTTCCGGGGTCAGCTGGCTCTCGCCCTTCGGCGTGACCTTGCCGACCATGATGTCGCCGGCGCGCACTTCGGCGCCGATGTACACCACACCCGACTCGTCCAGGCGGTTCAGCGCCTGCTCGGACACGTTCGGGATATCGGCGGAGATTTCCTCCGGCCCCAGCTTGGTGTCGCGCGCCACGCAGGTCAGCTCTTCGATGTGGATCGTGGTGTAGCGATCCTCTTCCACCACGCGCTCGGAGAGCAGGATGGAGTCTTCGAAGTTGTAGCCGTTCCACGGCATGAACGCGATCAGCATGTTCTGGCCCAGGGCCAGCTCGCCGATGTCGGTCGAGGGACCGTCGGCCAGCACGTCGCCGCGCGCGATCACATCGCCCACATTGACCAGCGGGCGCTGGTTGATGCAGGTGTTCTGGTTGGAACGCGTGTACTTGATCAGGTTGTAGATGTCGACGCCGGCATCGGTGCCGCCGCCGATCTCTTCCTCGTTGACCTTGACCACGATGCGGCCGGCGTCGATCTGCTCGATCACGCCGCCACGGCGGGCGTTCACGGTCACGCCCGAGTCGCGCGCCACGGCGCGCTCGATGCCGGTACCGACCAGCGGCTTCTGCGCACGCAGCGTCGGCACGGCCTGGCGCTGCATGTTCGCGCCCATCAGTGCGCGGTTGGCGTCATCGTGCTCCAGGAACGGCACCAGCGCCGCCGCGATGGACACGGTCTGCATCGGCGACACGTCCATGAAGTGCACTTCGGCCGGCGGCTTCAGCAGCGACTCGCCCTGGTAGCGGCACGGCACGAACTGCTCGGTCAGGCGGCTCTTGGAATCGTGCAGCGCGTTGGCCTGCGCGATCACGTACTCGTTCTCTTCGATCGCCGACAGGTACTCGACGTCGTCGGTGATCTGGCCGTCCACGACCTTCCGGTACGGCGTCTCCAGGAAGCCGTACTGGTTGGTGCGGGCATACACCGCCAGCGAGTTGATCAGGCCGATGTTCGGGCCTTCCGGCGTCTCGATGGTGCAGACGCGGCCGTAGTGGGTCGGATGCACGTCGCGCACTTCGAAGCCGGCGCGCTCGCGGGTCAGGCCGCCCGGGCCCAGCGCGGAAACGCGGCGCTTGTGCGTCACTTCCGACAGCGGGTTGTTCTGGTCCATGAACTGCGACAGCTGCGAGGAGCCGAAGAACTCCTTGATCGCGGCGGCCACCGGCTTGGCGTTGATCAGCTCCTGCGGGGTCAGGCCCTCGGACTCGGCCATCGACAGGCGCTCCTTGACCGCGCGCTCGACGCGGACCAGGCCGACGCGGAACACGTTCTCGGCCATTTCGCCGACCGAACGCACGCGACGGTTGCCCAGGTGATCGATGTCGTCGACCACGCCGCGACCGTTGCGGATCTCGGTCAGGACCTTGATCACTTCCAGGATGTCGGAGCTGTCGGCATGCTCGGCGACCAGGCGCTTGGACTCTTCGTCGTTGCGCTCGCCGAAGTACTTCTTGTCGTACAGCACCGACTCGCCGGTGACTTCCTTGCGGCCGACACGACGGTTGAACTTCATGCGGCCGACCGTGGACAGGTCGTAGCGCTCGAAGGTGAAGAACAGGTTGTGGAACAGGTTCTGCGCGGCGTCCTTGGTCGGCGGCTCGCCGGGACGCATCATGCGGTAGATCTCGACCAGCGCTTCCAGCTGGGTCTTGGTCGGATCGATGCGCAGGGTGTTGGACAGGTACGGACCACGATCCAGATCGTTGACCCACAGCGTGCCCACGGCATCGACGCCAGCCTTGCGGAACGCGGTCAGCTGATCTTCGCTGATCTCGTCGTTGGCGCTGGCCAGCAGTTCGCCGGTGGAGGCATCGACCACGTCGTGCGACAGGATGCGGCCGACCAGGTACTCGTCGGGCACGGCCAGCGCGGCGACGCCGGCGGCTTCCAGCTGCTTGACGTGGCGCGCGGTGATGCGCTTGCCGGCCTCGACGATGACCTTGTCGCCATCGGCCAGGTCGAAGTTCAGCGTCTCGCCGCGCAGGCGCTCGGGCACCAGCTCCAGCTGCACGCCTTCCTTGGGGTCGATGTGGAAGGTGTTGATCTCGAAGAACTCGGCCAGCATCTCTTCGTTCGAGTAGCCGAGCGCGCGCAGCAGGATCGACACCGGCAGCTTGCGGCGGCGGTCGATACGGGTGAACAGCGCGTCCTTCGGGTCGAACTCGAAGTCCAGCCAGGAACCGCGGTACGGGATGATGCGGGCGCTGTACAGCAGCTTGCCCGAGCTGTGGGTCTTGCCGCGGTCGTGGTCGAAGAACACGCCCGGCGAACGGTGCAGCTGCGAGACGATGACGCGCTCGGTGCCGTTGACGATGAAGGTGCCGTTGTCGGTCATCAGCGGGATCTCGCCGAGGTAGACCTCCTGCTCCTTCACGTACTTGATGGCCTTGGTCGAGGACTCGCGGTCGTAGATCACCAGGCGCACGGTCACGCGCAGCGGGGCGCCGTAGCTCATGCCGCGCTGGCGGCATTCACGCTCGTCGAACACCGGGTCGCCCAGCTTGTAGCCGACGTACTCCAGGGCCGCGTTGCCGCTGTAGCTGGAGATCGGGAACACCGATTTCAGGGCCGCGTGCAGGCCGTGGTCCGAACGCTTGTTCGGATCGGTGTTTTCCTGCAGGAATTCGCGGTAGGAATCCACCTGGATCGCCAGCAGGAACGGCACTTCGAGGATCGAGCGCTGCTTGCCGAAATCCTTGCGGATACGCTTCTTTTCGGTGAACGAATAAGACGTCATGAGGTATCACCTTGGCTGTGCGGGCCGCGCGTCCGCGACCCTGAGTGAACATAAATTGTCAGTTGGAAGTCGCTGGTATTGCCGGCACCAGCACGCCTTCTCTTGCTACTTCCAACTACCAACTCGGTAAGGCCGAGATTGGGGATGACGGGATTCGGGATGGGCCACTCGCCCGCCACCGAATCTCCAATGCCGAATCTCTAATCCCGGCTTTGCAACAACGGCCAAAGGCCGGGGACTTGCGTCCCCAGCCTTCGATGCATCACCTGACACGCTGGCGATGCAAGATGCCGATTACTTGATTTCGACGGTCGCGCCGGCGGCCTCGAGATCCTTCTTGAACTTCTCGGAATCTTCCTTCGACACGGCTTCCTTGACGGTCTGCGGAGCACCTTCGACGAGGTCCTTCGCTTCCTTCAGGCCCAGGCCGGTGATGGCGCGGACGGCCTTAATGACTTCGACCTTCTTCTCGCCGACAGCCTTCAGGATGACGTTGAACTCGGTCTGCTCTTCGACCGGGGCGGCAGCAGCGGCCGGGCCGGCAGCGGCGACCGGGGCGGCGGCGGAGACGCCAAACTTCTCTTCGATGGCCTTGACCAGCTCCATCACTTCCATGAGGGTCTTTTCGGCGATTGCGTCGACGATCTGTTCGTTAGACAGGGACATTGTGATTACCTTTGGAATTTTTTTCTGGATGAGGTTCTAGTGAACCGTTTCAGGTGTCGCGAACTTAAGCCGTTTCGGCCGGGGCTTCTTCCGCTGCGGCGGGGGCTTCTTCGCCACCACCGAGCTTGTCGCCCACTGCCTTGACCGCGCGTGCAAACATGCTCGCCGGCTCGGCGAGGACGCGTGCCAGCATGGCCAGCGCCTGCTCGCGGGTCGGCAGCGATGCCAACACCTCGAGGTGAGCGGCCGGATACAGCTGGCCACCCATCGACACGACCTTGGTCTGCAGCTTGTCGTTACCCTTGGCGAATTCCTTGATCAGACGACCGGCAGCGCCGGGTTCTTCCGTCGAGAACGCATACAGCAGCGGACCGACCAGCGCGTCCTGGACGCACTCGTATTCGGTACCGGCAACGGCACGCGCGGCCAGGGTGTTCTTGACAACACGCAAGTACACACCGGTTTCGCGCGCCTTCTTGCGCATCGCGGTCAGCTGGGCGACCGTGATGCCGGCGTACTCGGCAGCAACCAAGGAGTGAGCCTTCGCGGCAACGTCTGCCAGTTCGGCGACGACTTCTTGCTTCTGGGACAGATTGAGAGCCATTGCACTCCTCCGTTAAAGCTGGGCTCGAGGCCGATGGTTCGAGAGTCGCAGGAGCCGTGATGCGCTCTTGCCAATCTCCAATCCCGAATCCCGAATCCCTGCTTCAAACATACTCCGCTTGCGGCTCCTGCCGCTTGCGGTCCTGGGCGGCCTCCATCCTGGATGCCGGGGACGCCGAATGGCATCCCAGTTGGTGGCCGTTCCAGACCTGGAGTGAGCGCGCTCGGGAAATCCCGAACTGGCCTGAACCAGAAAAACTCCAGAAAGGCGGCACCATCTACGCCGGCGCGTCCCCGAGGGGACTGGATTAAGCGATCCCGCTGTACCGACGGCGACTCCTTGCCATATCGAGCTTCCGTGCCCGTCGTCGGTATGCGCCGACCGCGCCTGCGGTCTTTGACGGCTTCGCTCCGGGTTGCCCCTCGGCGACGCCTTCAAAAGGGTGGAACCGGCGGCGCGCCTCGCGGAGCGCCGCCGTCTCGCGATTACTTCAGGGACAGCGAAGCCTGATCGACGGTGACGCCCGGACCCATGGTCGAGCTCACCGAGATCTTCTGCAGGTAGGTGCCCTTGGACGTAGCCGGCTTGGCCTTGACCAGGTCCATCAACAGCGCCTGCAGATTGTTCTTCAGCGCATCGTCTTCGAAGCTGGCCTTGCCGATGGTGCAGTGGATGATGCCGGCCTTGTCGGTGCGGTAGCGCACCTGACCCGACTTGGCGTTCTTCACCGCTTCGGCCGGATTGGCCGACACGGTGCCGACCTTCGGGTTCGGCATCAGGCCGCGCGGGCCCAGCAGCGTGCCCAACTTGCCGACGACGCGCATCGCGTCCGGGGTGGCGATGACCACGTCGTAGTTCAGGTCGCCGGCCTGCATCTTCTCGGCCAGGTCGTCCATGCCGACAGCTTCGGCGCCAGCGGCCAGGGCTTCGTCAGCCTTGGCGCCGGCCGGGGCGAACACCGCCACGCGCACGCTCTTGCCGGTACCGGCCGGCAGCACGGTGGAACCGCGCACCTGCTGGTCGGACTTCTTGGCATCCACGCCCAGGCGCACGGCCACGTCGACGGCTTCGACGAACTTGGCCTTGCTGGTGGACTTGATGATCTTCAGCGCTTCGTCGATCGAATACGCCTTGCCCGGCTGCACGGCAGCACGGATTGCTTTCTGTCGCTTGGTCTGTGCCATCGCTTAACCCTCCACCGTCAGGCCCATGCTGCGGGCGGAACCCGCAATCGTACGCACCGCCGCTTCCAGCTCGGCTGCAGTCAGGTCGGCTTCCTTCGCCTTGGCGATCTCTTCGAGCTGCTTGCGGGTGACCTTGCCCACCTTTTCGGTGTTCGGGCGCTTGGAACCGGAGGTGACGCCTGCAGCCTTCTTCAACAGCACGCTCGCAGGGGTGCTCTTGGTGATGAAGGTGAAGGTACGGTCCGAATAGGCCGTGATGATGACCGGAGTGGGCAGGCCCGGCTCCAGCTTCTGCGTGGCGGCATTGAACGCCTTGCAGAATTCCATGATGTTCAGGCCGCGCTGACCCAGCGCAGGACCGACCGGCGGCGAGGGATTGGCCTGACCGGCCTTCACCTGCAGCTTGATGTAACCGACTACTTTCTTTGCCATTTCAGTGGTCTCCGGGTGCTAGCGCCCAACTTGCAGGCTCCCCATCGCGACGGGAAAATCACGTGTCCCGCCATCACGTTTGAAGTGCGCAGAAAGCCGCCTTGCGGCGGCTTCCGGTCCTGCCAGGCGGCGAGCCTGGACAGCGAGCCGCGCAGTATAGCAGAGATTTTGGCGTCCGGCGCAGCTGCGCCGGCGCGGGGCTCAGGCCTTCTCGACCTGGCCGAATTCCAGCTCCACCGGGGTGGACCGGCCGAAGATCAGCACCGCGACGCGCAGGCGGCTCTTCTCGTAGTTGACTTCCTCGACCACGCCGTTGAAGTCATTGAACGGACCATCGGTGACGCGGACCATCTGGCCCGGCTCGAACAGCACCTTCGGACGCGGCTTCTCCACACCATCCTGAACGCGCTGCAGGATCGCATCGGCTTCTTCGTCGCGGATCGGCAGCGGACGATCGGCGGTGCCGCCGATGAACCCCATCACCTTCGGGGTTTCCTTCACCAGGTGCCAGCTTTCGTTGTCGATTCGCGGGATGCCGGCCTCTTCGTGGGTCTCGATCTGCACCAGCACGTAGCCCGGGAAGAACTTGCGCTCGGAACGGCGCTTCTGGCCGGAGCGCATTTCGATCACTTCCTCGGTCGGCACCAGCACGTCACCGAAGCGCTCCTGCATCTCGTCACGCACAATGCGGTCGCGCAGCGCTTGGGCCACGGACTTCTCGAAGCCTGAATAGGCGTGAACGACATACCAACGCTTCACTGCTGCACTCTCCTCAACGACTCACGAACCACTGCATCAGCTTCTGGATCAGGAAATCGAACCCGCCCAGCAGCAGACTCAGAATGATCACCACCACGATCACGACCCAGGTGGTGCGGATCGCTTCCTGACGGGTCGGCCAGACCACCTTGCGCAGCTCGAACCGGGACTCGGACACGAACTCGCGGGACTCGCGCCCCTTGGCGGTCAGCAGGAACACCGCGGCGGCCGCGACCAGGCCGACGATGACCGCCAGGCCACGCAGCGGCCCGGACCAGCTACCCAGCTGCGTCGCACGACTCGGCTCGCCGAACCAGAACCAGACAAACAGGCCCGCAACCACCAACAAGGCAGCGATGACGTACTTGACGATATCGCCACCGGAGGAAGCGGCGGTGCCTTTGGAATGCTCGATCTTGCTGTTCATCCGACTCTTGCGGCTATGCGACCAAGGTCACTGGATAGGGTGCGGCAGATTGGCACGCCAGGAGGGACTCGAACCCCCAACCTGCGGTTTTGGAGACCGCTGCTCTGCCAATTGAGCTACTGGCGTGTAGTAAGAACGACTGCACTTCCCTTAGACGGCGAAGGCGGACCGAAGGTTCCGGCCCGCCCTTCGCTGAACCCGACGGCCGAAGCCGCCTGCACATCGTCAAACTGCGGCGACCGAAGTCGCCGCAGCGGGCATTACTTGATGATCTTGGCCACCACGCCGGCGCCGACGGTGCGGCCACCTTCGCGGATCGCGAAACGCAGGCCTTCGTCCATCGCCACCGGGTTGATCAGCGTGACCACCATCTTCACGTTGTCGCCCGGCATCACCATCTC
>NZ_JACCCN010000008.1:0-5289 GCF_013410075.1 Xanthomonas sp. JAI131
TTGAGGAAGCAACTTGAGGTTATATGGTCAAGCCGCACGGATCATTAGTATCAGTTAGCTCAATGCATTGCTGCACTTACACACCTGACCTATCAACCACGTAGTCTACATGGTTCCTTAAGGGGGCTTGTGCCCCGGGAAGTCTCATCTTGAGGCGCGCTTCCCGCTTAGATGCTTTCAGCGGTTATCGCTTCCGAACATAGCTACCCGGCAATGCCACTGGCGTGACAACCGGAACACCAGAGGTTCGTCCACTCCGGTCCTCTCGTACTAGGAGCAGCCCCTCTCAAACTTCCAACGCCCATGGCAGATAGGGACCGAACTGTCTCACGACGTTCTGAACCCAGCTCGCGTACCACTTTAAATGGCGAACAGCCATACCCTTGGGACCGACTACAGCCCCAGGATGTGATGAGCCGACATCGAGGTGCCAAACACCGCCGTCGATATGAACTCTTGGGCGGTATCAGCCTGTTATCCCCGGAGTACCTTTTATCCGTTGAGCGATGGCCCTTCCATACAGAACCACCGGATCACTAAGACCTACTTTCGTACCTGCTTGATCCGTCGATCTTGCAGTCAAGCACGCTTATGCCTTTGCACACAGTGCGCGATGTCCGACCGCGCTGAGCGTACCTTCGTGCTCCTCCGTTACTCTTTAGGAGGAGACCGCCCCAGTCAAACTACCCACCATACACGGTCCCCGATCCGGATTACGGACCTAGGTTAGAACGTCAAGCACGACAGGGTGGTATTTCAAGGATGGCTCCACTGCAGCTAGCGCCACAGTTTCATAGCCTCCCACCTATCCTACACAGACGAACTCAACGTTCAGTGTAAAGCTATAGTAAAGGTTCACGGGGTCTTTCCGTCTTGCCACGGGAACGCTGCATCTTCACAGCGATTTCAATTTCACTGAGTCTCGGGTGGAGACAGCGCCGCTGTCGTTACGCCATTCGTGCAGGTCGGAACTTACCCGACAAGGAATTTCGCTACCTTAGGACCGTTATAGTTACGGCCGCCGTTTACTGGGGCTTCGATCAAGAGCTTCGCCTTGCGGCTGACCCCATCAATTAACCTTCCAGCACCGGGCAGGCGTCACACCCTATACGTCCACTTTCGTGTTTGCAGAGTGCTGTGTTTTTGATAAACAGTCGCAGCGGCCTGGTTTCTGCGACCCTCTTCAGCTATAGCTCGCATGAGCCACCAAAAAGGGTGCACCTTCTCCCGAAGTTACGGTGCCATGTTGCCTAGTTCCTTCACCCGAGTTCTCTCAAGCGCCTGAGAATTCTCATCCTACCCACCTGTGTCGGTTTACGGTACGGTCTGCGTAAGCTGAAGCTTAGGAGCTTTTCCTGGAAGCGTGGTATCAGTGACTTCGTCTAAAAGACTCGTCTCGGTGCTCGGTCTTAAAGGATCCCGGATTTGCCAAAGATCCAAACCTACCGCCTTTCCCCGGGACAACCAACGCCCGGTACACCTAACCTTCTCCGTCCCTCCATCGCACTTACGCGAGGTGCAGGAATATTAACCTGCTTCCCATCGACTACGGCTTTCGCCCTCGCCTTAGGGGCCGACTCACCCTGCGCCGATTAACGTTGCGCAAGGAAACCTTGGGCTTTCGGCGTGCGGGTTTTTCACCCGCATTATCGTTACTCATGTCAGCATTCGCACTTCCGATACCTCCAGCAGACTTCTCAATCCACCTTCAACGGCTTACGGAACGCTCCTCTACCGCGCATCGCTTATCGCGATGCACCCCAAGCTTCGGTTCACTGCTTAGCCCCGTTAAATCTTCCGCGCAGACCGACTCGACCAGTGAGCTATTACGCTTTCTTTAAAGGGTGGCTGCTTCTAAGCCAACCTCCTGGCTGTCTGTGCCTTTCCACATCGTTTTCCACTTAGCAGTGAATTTGGGACCTTAGCTGTGGGTCTGGGTTGTTTCCCTTTTCACGACGGACGTTAGCACCCGCCGTGTGTCTCCCGGATAGTACGTACTGGTATTCGGAGTTTGCAATGGTTTGGTAAGTCGCGATGACCCCCTAGCCATAACAGTGCTCTACCCCCAGCAGTATTCGTCCGAGGCGCTACCTAAATAGCTTTCGAGGAGAACCAGCTATCTCCGGGTTCGATTAGCTTTTCACTCCTAATCACACCTCATCCCCTACCTTTGCAACGGGAGTGGGTTCGGGCCTCCAGTCAGTGTTACCTGACCTTCACCCTGGGCATGACTAGATCACCCGGTTTCGGGTCTACTGCCCGCGACTATGCGCCCTTATCAGACTCGGTTTCCCTTCGCCTCCCCTATACGGTTAAGCTTGCCACGAACAGTAAGTCGCTGACCCATTATACAAAAGGTACGCAGTCACTCTTGCGAGCTCCTACTGCTTGTACGCACACGGTTTCAGGATCTATTTCACTCCCCTCTCCGGGGTTCTTTTCGCCTTTCCCTCACGGTACTGGTTCACTATCGGTCGGTCAGGAGTATTTAGCCTTGGAGGATGGTCCCCCCATATTCAGACAGGGTTTCACGTGCCCCGCCCTACTCGTCTTCACTGGAATGGCCCTTTTAAATACAGGGCTGTCACCTTCTATGGCCAACCTTTCCAGGTTGTTTTTCTAGAACCATACCAGCTTAAGGGCTAGTCCCCGTTCGCTCGTCACTACTTAGGGAATCTCGGTTGATTTCTTTTCCTCCGGTTACTTAGATATTTCAGTTCACCGGGTTCGCTTCCAGCAGCTATGTATTCACTGCAGGATACTGCCGAAGCAGTGGGTTTCCCCATTCGGACATTGCCGGATCAAAGCTTGTTGCCAGCTCCCCGACACTTTTCGCAGGCTGCCACGTCCTTCATCGCCTCTGACCGCCAAGGCATCCACCGTGTGCGCTTATTCGCTTGACCATATAACCTGAAGTTGCCTCCAAGTTATGCTGAGTCCGGGGGTACAAAGCCCGGACGCGAACTATAACGACTCAATTTCTAGGGACTCGAGGTCCCCGCCTTAGCCACAACGACACGTCAAGATAGTTTGATCTCAAACGCTCGCTACGTCACAAATTTTAAAAGAACATACCCCAGCCTCACTGCTGGCGCATCTTAAATTCTTAGTGTGCTTATACATTCAGAGTGGTGGGTCTGGGAGGACTCGAACCACCGACCTCACCCTTATCAGGGGTGCGCTCTAACCACCTGAGCTACAGACCCAAAGTCTTCAGTTCAGTGGTGGAGCCAGTCGGGATCGAACCGACGACCCCCTGCTTGCAAAGCAGGTGCTCTCCCAGCTGAGCTATGGCCCCGAAATCGGGGTGCCCCGCCCTGTGGCGGAACTCTCTGAATGCAGGTTACTTGTGAGGACGCCTGTAGGCGTAGCTGTCATGCTCAAAAGGAGGTGATCCAGCCGCACCTTCCGATACGGCTACCTTGTTACGACTTCACCCCAGTCATCGGCCACACCGTGGCAAGCGCCCTCCCGAAGGTTAAGCTACCTGCTTCTGGTGCAACAAACTCCCATGGTGTGACGGGCGGTGTGTACAAGGCCCGGGAACGTATTCACCGCAGCAATGCTGATCTGCGATTACTAGCGATTCCGACTTCATGGAGTCGAGTTGCAGACTCCAATCCGGACTGAGATTAGGTTTCTGGGATTGGCTTACTCTCGCGAGTTTGCAGCCCTCTGTCCTAACCATTGTAGTACGTGTGTAGCCCTGGTCGTAAGGGCCATGATGACTTGACGTCATCCCCACCTTCCTCCGGTTTGTCACCGGCGGTCTCCTTAGAGTTCCCACCATTACGTGCTGGCAACTAAGGACAAGGGTTGCGCTCGTTGCGGGACTTAACCCAACATCTCACGACACGAGCTGACGACAGCCATGCAGCACCTGTCTCACGGTTCCCGAAGGCACCAATCCATCTCTGGAAAGTTCCGTGGATGTCAAGACCAGGTAAGGTTCTTCGCGTTGCATCGAATTAAACCACATACTCCACCGCTTGTGCGGGCCCCCGTCAATTCCTTTGAGTTTCAGTCTTGCGACCGTACTCCCCAGGCGGCGAACTTAACGCGTTAGCTTCGATACTGCGTGCCAAGTTGCACCCAACATCCAGTTCGCATCGTTTAGGGCGTGGACTACCAGGGTATCTAATCCTGTTTGCTCCCCACGCTTTCGTGCCTCAGTGTCAGTGTTGGTCCAGATGGCCGCCTTCGCCACAGATGTTCCTCCCGATCTCTACGCATTTCACTGCTACACCGGGAATTCCGCCATCCTCTACCACACTCTAGTTGCCCAGTATCCACTGCAATTCCCAGGTTGAGCCCAGGGCTTTCACAACGGACTTAAACAACCACCTACGCACGCTTTACGCCCAGTAATTCCGAGTAACGCTTGCACCCTTCGTATTACCGCGGCTGCTGGCACGAAGTTAGCCGGTGCTTATTCTTTGGGTACCGTCAGAACAATCGGGTATTAACCGACTGCTTTTCTTTCCCAACAAAAGGGCTTTACAACCCGAAGGCCTTCTTCACCCACGCGGCATGGCTGGATCAGGCTTGCGCCCATTGTCCAATATTCCCCACTGCTGCCTCCCGTAGGAGTCTGGACCGTGTCTCAGTTCCAGTGTGGCTGATCATCCTCTCAGACCAGCTACGGATCGTCGCCTTGGTGGGCCTTTACCCCGCCAACTAGCTAATCCGACATCGGCTCATCTATCCGCGCGAAGCCCGAAGGTCCTCCGCTTTCACCCTAAGGTCGTATGCGGTATTAGCGTAAGTTTCCCTACGTTATCCCCCACGAAAAGGTAGATTCCGATGTATTCCTCACCCGTCCGCCACTCGCCACCCATGGTATTGCTACCACTGTGCTGCCGTTCGACTTGCATGTGTTAGGCCTGCCGCCAGCGTTCACTCTGAGCCAGGATCAAACTCTTCACTTAAAATTACAGACCCGAAGGTCAATACTTTGATATGCAGAGTTCAAACCAAGCTTACGTATCGCTTGCTTAGCAATTGATTTGTTGCTCTTGATTCGAACGTCTGCAAGATGGACATACTTCCACCTGCAGGCGCCCTCACAAGTTACCTGCGCACACTGTCAAAGAACATTGGGGCCGGCCTCAGCGCCTTTCCCGTTTCACCGCGACGTTTCCGTCGTAGCGAGCCGCCCATTATAGCGGACTTTTTCTTTCCGTCAACACCTCGTTTCGGAGGTCTTGCCGCCGGTTCCGCTCAAACCCCGAAGGCTTTTCGCTGAACCGAGCCGCCCATCATAGCGGCTTTTTTGTTGCCGTCAATACC
>NZ_JACCCN010000009.1:0-1694 GCF_013410075.1 Xanthomonas sp. JAI131
TGCTTGCCGGGATGCTGGTTTCGCCGCTGAGCTACGCGGCGCCGCAGCCGCAATACGGGCCACCCTATTCGGCCAACTCTACGAGCGGCTCGGCCGCCTTTCCGACGGTTGGTCAAGCGGTGCAGTTCATCCATGACGGGATCATGCGGCTGTGTGAAAGCGGCACGGGAGGTTGCGTCAACCCGCCTGTCATTACCGATTCCTACAGCGACGGTTTCACTGCTGCCTATGTTTATTCAAACGGGAGAGAGTGGGGGCGGGTCTATGCGAACGACAACATCGCAGGCCAGGGGTCGCCAGCCAAGAATGCGGGCAGTTGCAACACCATGTGCACCGGCGGCCTGGGCCAGCAGGGCGACAACACGGGCCCGCATGGCAGCAGCGGCGACGCGGCGCTGAAGCAGGGTGGCGTGCATCGGGGAAGTTCCTTCGAAGGCGACCCGATCAACACCGCCACCGGCAACATGTTCCGCCAGGACACCGACTACGACTCGCCGACCTGGCTGACGCTGCGCCGCTTCTACAACAGCAAGACCTTCGTCACCTCGGTCGCGCTGGGCAAGCAGTGGCGCCACTCGTTCGAGCGCACGCTGGACGTCATGTTGTCTGGCGTCGCCAACGGCGGCAGCCGGGTCGAGGCGCGGCGTCCGGATGGCGGCGTGGAACGGTTCCGCCTGAGCAACGGGGTGTGGACGACAGATCCGGACATGCCCGACATCCTCACCGAGCGCCGGGACAGCGCAGGCCTGTTGCTGGGCTTTGCGTTGGATGTGAGGGCCACGCAGCAGACGGAGATCTACGACAGTGCTGGCCTGCTGCGCTCGGTCTTCGACCGCATGGGTCAGACGGTGCTGACCCTGGACTACAGCGATCCGCCGACGGTGCCCGGCACCAAGACCCCACCCAACCTGCTGCAGCGGGTGACCGACGCGGGTGGCCGCTCGCTGAGCTTCGCTTATGACAGCAATAGCCGCCTGAGCACGGTCACTTTGCCGGATGGCGGCACGCTGACCTACGGCTACGACACCACCGGCAACCTGACCTCCGTGCAATACCCGGATGGCAAGACGCGCCAATACGTCTACAACGAGCAAACGCTCACCTCCAAGGCCAACCTGCCCACGGCCCTGACCGGGGTTATCGACGAGAAGGGCGTTCGTTTCGAGAGCACAAGCTACGCCAGCGGCGGCAAGGCGATTTCGTCGAGCTTCGCTGGCAATGTCGACGCCACGACGGTCGAATACGCGGCCTCGACCCAGAACTGGGGCATCCCGGCCACGGTCACCTCGCCATTGGGCACAAAGGTATTCCTGAGCTACACCGATAGCGGCTATGGCGCTTTGAAGCCGACCGGTGCCAGTGTGGCGTGCGGCGAGCAATGCAACCAGCCGTGGAAGTCGTTGACCTACGATGCCAACGGCTACCCTGCCTCGACGACCGACTTCAAGGGCAACATCACCAAGACCACCTATGCAGCCGGTGGCCTGCTCACCCAGCAGATCGACGCTTCGGGCACGGCACAGCAGCGCACGACCAACACCACGTGGAATACCAGCCTACGCGTGCCGCTGACCCGGATCGTGCTCGATGCCGCCGGTGCCACGGCGGCCAAGAGCGCATGGACCTATAACGCACGAGGCCAGCAAACCGCACGCTGCGAAGTCGATCCGTCCGTGTCCGCCGCCATGAGCTAC